>CALVSY010000009.1 GCA_944359725.1 uncultured Bacilli bacterium
TTTTCATGTTTAGAAAAATCTATTTTTCTAAACTCTCCTGCAAATTCATAAACATCTTGAAATAAATATTTATGAATGTACTTTAGATAATCTACTGATAACTCGAAGTTGTCTTGCTCTAATAATTCAACGATTCTCATAGACACAAAGTCACATTCTAATTCATTATGATTAATATCTTTTTGTTTTTTTTGTGTGATGTAATATTCTCTTAAACTTTGTTCTACTTCTTTGATTGTTAATTCACCTAAAATATTTTTTTCTTTTATCTTCTTTAGATATTTAGATGGTTTTAGATTATCAACCTCTTGTAAACCAATAGCCATATCCCATTGTAACTGTTTTATATAGCCTTTAGGATATTTTGTTTCTTCATATTCATTTATACTTGAATCTAAATCTTTTTCTGACATAACATACACCTTTATATTAGTATAACACAATTATTGGTTCTTTTTAATAAATACAATCCTTTAAATTACTTATTTATGTTATAATTTTCTTGGTGATAACGTGAAAAAAATTAGTAATAATATATTTGATATTGAATATACAAACAAAGACGAAAGTTATATAAATAATGTAATAAAAGATTTTTTTAATCAAGTACCAGACATAATGGAATTTTTTAATATTTCTAAGTTTAATAATAAAATAAAAATAAAGTTTTGGGATAATCTAGATGAATATAGATCCTATTTCAACAAGAAATTTAAAAAATATGGTAAAAAAGTGGAAGACTGGGAAGTAGCTAGAACTATTTATAATCCGTCAGAGATTCACTTATTATCTTTTAGTGAGAGGTTAAAATGTAAGGGTCACAAAAATGATGAAATAGGTAGCATTTCTAACTTATTAATACATGAATTTGTCCACATATGCCATTTTAAATATAACGATCATCATCCTTCTATGTTATGGTTTAGTGAAGGATTAGCATGCTATTTATCTAATCAGTATAATACTTTATCGCTTTCTTGTTCTTTAAATACTATTATGAATGAAGAGTTTACTTCTTATATTAACTACTATACATTAATGAGTTATCTTGTGGAAAACTATGATAAATCATACATTTTAGAACTTGCCAAAAATAAAACGTTATTAAAACAAGAAACACCAAAAATATATAATGAAACTAAAAAATACTTAAGTAATTTGCATAAATAAAAGGACGGCTATAAAGTCGTCCTTTTTTAAGTCCGAAGTGGGTTCGAACGATAATTTCTTTATATGGGGCGGAGTGTGGGAATCGAACCCACGTATGCTGGTGCCACAAACCAGTGTGTTAACCACTTCACCAACTCCGCCAGATACAGGTAATAATTGCATTTAATAAATGCAATAGTATTTTAACAAACATATAAAAATAAATCAATATGTAATATAAATTATTTTTCTAATTTTTTAAATAAAGATGCACTTTTAATCGTATTTGAGCCGAATTTACTATTTATTTCGTCTACTGCTTTTTGAACTTTATCCCTTTTTTCTATTTTTCCTGCTTCTTCAAATAAAGACATTTGCTCGTATGCCTTATCAGTTAAATCACTTACTCTTAAGCCAACAAGTCTTATTGGATCTCCTTTCCATGATGATTTAGCAAGGTCACAGGCTACTTCGTATATATCTTCGTTTGATGATACCGGGTTAATCAATTTTTTTTGATGACCATAACTTATGAATGAACTGTTTTTAAGCTGTACGTAGATAACCGTTGCAAGTTTACCTTCTTTTCTTAATCTTATTCCAACCATGTCTGATAGTTTTCTTAAAACCGCTTTTATTTCCGCGATGGTAGTTAAATCATATGGAAGTGTTGTTGAATGCCCTATTCCTTTATTTTTAGGAACTGGTCTTTCTACTTTAGAATCATCTATTCCGTTTGCATAATCATGCATCATTTTTGCTTGTGATTTAAAATACTTAGTTAAAAGATTAACATCTGCCTTTGCTAAATCACCAATCGTGTTAATTCCAAGTTTATGAAGCTTATCACTAGAACTTTTACCAACCATGAATAAATCATCCACTTTTAAAGGCCACATTTTTTCTTTTACTTCGTAATCAAATAACGTGTGCACTTTATTAGGCTTTTCAAAATCACTTGCCATTTTAGCGCATACCTTACAGTTTGCAACACCAACGTTAACGGTAAAACCAAATGTTTTTTCTACCTCATCTTTTATTTGATATGCTAGCTTTACCGGATCTTTATACATTAGTTCCATTCCGGTCATATCCATGAAGCACTCATCTATAGAGTATCTTTCAATTACCGGAGAATACTTACAAAGTAAATTATATAATTTATCTGAGTATTCTTTATATTTATCTCTATTAGACTGTACAACGTATAAATCTGGTGCTTTCCTTCTTGCTAAATAAATTGGCTCTCCGGTTGTTATTCCTAATTTTTTAGCAGGATAACTTTTAGCGACCACAACACCTCGTCTTTGCTTTTCATCACCTCCGATGACGGCAGGAATCGTTCTTATGTCTAAAGTACTTCCATTTTTTAACATTTCAACCGCTTGCCATGATAAAAACGCATTATTAACATCAACGTGAAATATTATTCTTTGCATTTTTATCACCTCTTTTTGGATTATTTCTTAAAAAAATCCCTTGTTTGGGACTATTTTTTAAAGCAAATGTATGCTACTACAACAAGAAGAATAACTAAAGCTGCTAGTATTGCAATTAAAATATAATTATTGTTATTTAAATCCTTGGTAGTTATTTTAACGTCTTCTTCGCTTACGCTTTTTCTTACTACTTTAAGTACACTCTCATCACAGATCTTATCTAATAAATACATGGTCTCATCAGTTGGGTTTCCTGGCTCTTTTTCACGTGTTTCTTTATCCGCTAAAACAAATTCTGGAGTCATTATTCTTATCTGCTTTTTTTGGAAGTTAATTAATCTTATTACACTACTTTTTCTTACATTAGGAATCTTTTTCTTCTTAAGTGCGATACTATCTTTTTCCTTATTAATAGAATACGTTTTAATAGTTAGGTTGTTATCAATTATTGAGTATGGGAAAAATCCTATCGTTGTGCCTTGATATTTTACTTTAAAACCATAATCTTCGTTTGAGTATTTTTTGGAGTCTGTTACAAAATCAAACTCATACTCTTTAGTTAGTTTTCTTATCTTACTTCTTATTAAATCCATTTTCTTATTTTTAACTAATATGTAAAAGTCCGTATGGTGCTCTAATGACTCTTTGTTTGCAACTAAATAAGGAACGATACTACCGGATACCGCAATATCACTTCTTATTTCTTCATCATCAACAAGCGTTAAAACAACATCAATTATATCATTATAGTTACTATTCATGTTATATCTCCTATTCTTAGCTTATACTCTTATTATATAACAAAGTTATTAAAAAACAATTAAAAATATGAATAATATTAAACAAAATATCGTAAAAGCATAGTGCCATAGACTTTTAATCAGATCTTTTCTTATATTTTCAATAAAAGATGGTATAAAAATCATCCAAGCTAAAAGCAAAGAAAGCATAAATTTAAATGGCGATGCGTAAAAAAATAAGTCGGCACTAACTAATACCATAAATATTTGGATAACAAAATTAAATAAAACATGCACTTTCATACTATATTATATGAAAATAAACCATTAGGTGAATGGTTTATAATGGTTATTTTAAAATTTCTTTTAAATTCAAACTAGCGTTATATATATCTTTTTTAGAAATGTCTTTTTGTTTTTCGTTTAGTATTTTTATCGCGTCTTTTATCGTTCTTTTTTCTTTTATTATAATATCTACTAACATAGCTTCTATTGATATTGCACTTTCTTTTTCATCTTCTTTTTCATTTTGAATTAAAATTGCGTACTCTCCCTTTAATGAGTCCGGATTATCCTTCATTTTTTCATATACATCTTCTATTTTTCCATATTCATAAGACTCATGAACTTTTGTTATTTCAGAAGCTACGCAAATCACGCACCCAGGCATTTCATCTTTTAGATCTTTTAAGAGTTTAATTATCCTTTTTGGTGACTCATAAACTACTTTTGTTTTAACATTTGAGTGTTTTATACTTTCAAAAAGCTCTTTTTTAGGTTTATTTTCAGTTGGTACAAAACCGTAAAAAGTAAACGTAGATGTATCTAGTCCTCCTGCTGATAAGGCTGCTATTACCGCAGAACAACCGGGCACACAGGCGACTTTAATATTATTTTCTCTTGCATGCTTTACAAGGATGTATCCAGGATCCGATATGCACGGAGTTCCTGCGTCTGAGACAAGTGCTATGTTTTTTCCGTTTTTCAAATCTTCTATTACACTAACGGATTTTTTTTCTTCATTAAATTTATGATAAGATACCATCTTGTTTTTAATTTCAAAATGATTTAAAAGTTTTATCGTTTGCCTTGTGTCCTCTGCTAAAATATAATCACAAGTTTTAAGAGTTTCAATGCCTCTTAAGGAAAAATCTGATAAGTTACCAATTGGTGTTGCAACAACAAATAAAGTTCCCATAAAATCACTTCCTTAATGGTTATTATAACATAAAAAAGGTATAAGCTTTTAACTTATACCTTTTTTATTTAATTAACTGGAATAATTCTAGTTACCGTACCATCAGTATTAATTATTCTTTTTGGTGCACTTTCTGGATATATAACCTTAACTTTTTGTGCTGGTATAACAACTGTTTTATCATCAGCATTTGTAACACTTGCAGCCATCTTATTAGGATTTTGGAATGTTAATACTTCTAATGGAGTTCTAGTAGTTAACGTACCAATACCACATAATAAAAATACAAATATAAAGGCTATTCCAACACCTATTTTACACCATGAATCATTTATTAATTCCTTATCGGCAAGACGAGGTCTTCCTACTGGATTTTTTTCTTCTTTTTTAGCCACAATATCAACTCCTTTATCATAACCTAATTTAATATTATCATAAAAAGTATAAGAATTAAAGTTTTTTTATCTTTACTTTACACTTTTTATATTACTGTTATGTAATAAAAGTTTTATATTTATACAAAAAATAGGATTAATTAAGTTTAATCCCATTTATTTAGTAATAACTAGTTCATCATTCTTAACATCAACGGTTAAGTCATCTCCTGATGTAACACTTCCATCAATTAGCTTTTTAGCAAGAAGTGTCTCTAAGTGTTTAGATAAAAATCTTTTTAAAGGTCTTGCACCAAAGTTATGATCATATCCATTATCTACGATCCAATCTCTTGATTTATCATTTAGCTTAATGGTTATTCTTTGATGTTTTAATTTTCTATTTAAATCGTCTACTAACTTATCTAGAATCTCATAAATAACGTCCTTTGTTAAAGCGTTAAATACAATTATTTCATCAACACGGTTTAAGAATTCTGGTCTAAAATAATTCTTTAACTCAGCTTTTATAACATCCTCATCAACTTCACCATCAAGTACGTACTGGCTACCAATGTTAGATGTCATAATTATTATGGTGTTTTTAAAATCAACCGTACGACCATGGCCATCAGTTATTCTTCCGTCATCTAGTATTTGAAGAAGAATGTTTAAAACGTCTTTATGAGCTTTTTCTATCTCATCAAATAAGACAATACTGTACGGATTTCTTCTTACTGCCTCAGTTAATTGTCCTCCCTCGTCATATCCAACGTATCCTGGAGGCGCTCCAATTAATCTTGCAACAGAATGTGATTCCATGTACTCACTCATGTCGATTCTAACCATGTGCTTTTCATCATCAAAGAGTTCATAAGCAAGTGTTCTTGCAACCTCTGTTTTACCAACACCAGTTGGACCTAAGAAAATAAACGAACCAATTGGTCTATTTTCATCTTTGATACCTGATCTTGAACGGATAATAGCATCACTAACTAATTTTAATGCTTCATCTTGACCTTTTACTCTTTTTTTCATGTTTTCTTCTAGGTGTAACACTTTTTCTTTTTCGCCTTGTGATAATTTAGCGATTGGAATGTTGGTCCATCTTGAAATAACGCTAGCGATAGACTCTTCGGTTACTCTGTCTGATAAAATCTTGTTTTCACTTGTGTTTTTTAAATTATCAAGTTTTTTTTCAAGTTCTGGAATAACACCATGTCTTAATCTTGCCGCAGATTCTAAATCATAGTTATTTTCTGCCATTTCAAGTTTAAAACGAGCATCTTCCAAATCTTTTTTAGTCTTTTTAATATCAGCTTGAACGGCCTTTTCTTTTTCCCAGTCGCTTATTAAAATGGACTCTTCTTCTTTCATTTCTTTAATGTGAGCATCTAACTCTTTTACCCTTTGTTTGCTAATATCATCTTTATCCTTTTTAATAGCTTCCCTTTCGATTTGTAATTTCATTATTCTGCGTGTTAAGCTATCTAAGTTTTCTGGCACTGAATCCATTTGTACACGGATTGTTGCACAGGCCTCATCAATTAAATCAATTGCTTTATCAGGTAAGAAACGATCAGTTATGTACCTGTTAGATAGTGTTGCTGCTGCAACTAAGGCACTATCTGAAATTGAAACACCATGATGAACTTCAAAACGAGATTTTAACCCTCTTAAGATGGTTATGGTATCAGATACGCTAGGTTCTTTAACTAAAACCTTTTGGAAACGTCTTTCTAAAGCACCGTCAGACTCAATATACTTACGGTATTCATTTAAAGTCGTTGCACCAATACAGTGGATTTCTCCTCTTGCGAGCATCGGCTTTAACATGTTACCAGCGTCCATTGCACCATCTAACTTTCCAGCACCAACAATCATGTGAATCTCATCGATAAACATAATGATGTTACCATCGGATTTTTTAACTTCATTAAGTACGTTTTTTAACCTTTCCTCAAACTCACCACGATACTTAGCACCAGCGATTAAAGATGCCATATCAAGTTCCCAAATAGTTTTATCCTTTAAAGAACTTGGTACATCACCCTTTACAATACGTTGTGCAAGACCCTCTATAATAGCTGTTTTACCAACACCTGGCTCACCAATTAAAACCGGATTATTCTTTGTTTTACGTGATAAAATACGCGTAATAGAACGTATTTCCTCGTCCCTACCGATTACCGGGTCCACCTTTCCATCTTTAACGTACTGAGTAATATCTCTACCATATTTTTCAAGAACGTTTTCTTCTTGTTCCTCATTCATATTAAACATAAATATCACCCCTTATAAATATAATTATGCATTATTTCATGCTACCAGATACATTATATAGCATAAATTAGCACTTGTCAAGTAAGAGTGCTAATTTATTTTAATTTTAAAAAGATGTACCTACACACCTTTTTTCTTACCTCCTGGAATTAGTGAAAATAATCGTTTTAAATAATCTCTTTGATCCTTTGATATTTCTTCTACTGATTCATATAAAGGCATATTATCTTCATAAAAATAATTAAACGCATCTTTATTTTGATTGCAAATTTCTAACGCTTGCAAATATAATTCTTTATAATCATCTACACTAATATTAGGCATGTTATATTGTTTAGCATACTTTGATATGTTAACATCATTTTCAAAAAATCCAAGTGCACTATAAAATAAATCCATTATCATATAATTTCTCATTATACCTTTATCACTACAAGGCGATACAAGCTTATTTAACTTACCATTTAACATCATACAATCATTTGTAGGATCTAACTTATAACTATTTTTTCCATCATCAACTAATGTAATAGCATGATTAGGCGTAGGAATAAAATTTGTTAACTTAGCAATTTTTCCAGCAAAAGCATTACCTTTATCTGATTTTTGCAAGCTTACATTTGATAGATGTAAGTTATTTCTTATGGATTCTTTATTTGCATTTACTACTAAAGTCCTTGCATTATAACCAAATTCCTTATAAAGGCTTGTTAAAAGGCTCGCAATCGACCTACATACTCCTTTACCTCTATAGACATCAACACTAAGTAATCCTGCAAAATCTTTCATGTCATTATCGTAAACAAAGTTTTTATTATAAGATAAATAACCTTGTCTATATAAATAAATATAACTTGCAAATATACCAATAGGATTATTATTACCTATATAATCAATTATATAAGCGGTATTAGAAACAATTTCTTTATCTAATTTTTTTAACTCTTTATATTCATCAGTAATTCTTTGCGTTCTAAATGAAGAAATTATATCTAAGTAGTAAGGAGTTATTGATAAACCACAAACTAATTGTCCAACGCTATTTTCTTGATCTATTAAATTGCTTGCCAAAGCACCACCTAAAAATAATGTCATTTCGGCCATTCTTATTTTCTCTTGTGTATCCAACTTCATATTTGCCATTCCCTTCTTTTCGAATGCCTTATATAATATCAAATAATAGTTAAATAGTCAATTTTAACAAAATAATGATTTTTATTTAAAAACAAAAGAACTTACTTATTAAGTTCATTAAAGTTATTTAAATAAATCATTATGCTTTCCAGTTCTAATCAAATTAAGGTTCAATATGGCACTCTCTTACATTATCATAATTTTTATCATTAATAAGTTTATGGTCTTTATATTTAATATCAAGTTTGTTACCAGATGATAAAATCTCAATAACATATTTTAATTTATCTATATTAAAACTTCTTTTAACAACTAATTTATAATCTTTTTTAAAAGTAGTGGTAAATTTTATTTTATATTTCATTTATCCAATTCCTTAAAAAGTTCATCCACTAAATCGTACGCTTTGCTTTTATTATATTCTTCACTAGATGTTTCTTTTATTGCCATATTAGTTTCATAATTAGGATATTCTTTTCTTATTACAAATGGTATTTTCTGTTCTCTTACTGATTGTTTTAAAAAAATGTTTATGGCTGATGACATAGTCATTCCTAAATCATTAAATAACTTTTCTGCATCCTTTTAATTTATCATATATTCTTATATTTATATTAGACATCTTTCCAATTTTTATCACCCAATTTACTTGTATCAAGATGTAATTACATTATCAACACAAATTTATATAAAGATTTTCATTACTAATTTTTTTAGTTTTCTCTATTTAGTAGATAATCTGCAAAAGCGATAAACTCATCTTTATTAGAAACGTCCATGTTATTAATTATTTCTACTCCCTTATCGGTATATTCTTTTACTAATTCTTCTGCGTTTTTCTTTGCACCAAGCATATCAAATAGCTCAGCTATTTTTTTACTTTCTTCTTTCGTAACCGAAGGATTACCATAGTATTTTTCAATTTCTTTTAATTCTTCTTTGTTTGCATGATCTATTGCGTACTTATAAATAATCGTTTGTTTTCCTTCTTTTATATCATTTAAGGTTTTACCCATTTTATCAGAGTCTTGATAAATACCTAATAAATCATCTTTTATTTGGAAAGCAATTCCTAAATAAGTACCCATCTTTACTAATTTTTCTTTATCTTCTTTTTTAGCTCCTGCACTTGCTGCCCCAATCAAAACCGGTCCTATTATCGTGTACCAAGCAGTTTTATTAACATATATGTCATATATTACTTTCTCACTCATACTCTTATGATAAGAAATTGGTTTTAAAGGAAGTTCAACGTCCACTATCTCACCATTTACCGTGTTGTGAAGTGTTTTAGAATAGATTTTTACTATCTCTTCTTTTAGTTCTTTACTTATGTTTGCGTTATTAATTATTCTGTATGATATGAAAAATCCTAAATCTCCAATGCATATTGCTTTAGAAATACCAATGTGTCCAGGATACTTACTGTTAATCGTTTGCATCCCACGTCTTTTTTGTGCCTCATCTATAATATCATCATGAATTAGTATTGCAGTTTGAAATATTTCTATGGCAGCAGCTAAATCTAAATAAGAATCATCATCCTTACCAAACAACATAGCACCCAACTTAATTAAATAGCCGCGCACTCTTTTTCCAGATGATGATAACCTTTTAAGCTCACCAATTGATTCTTTTATAAACTCATTATCGCTATACTTTTCTATTTCTTTATCAAGAATTTCGTTTATCTTGATTTCTATTTTATCCTTACATTCTAAAAATAAGTTTTTATTCATTTTAACATCTCCAAACTCTGTACATAAATTATAACATATGATATAATTAGTTTCCACTAGAAAGGGTGATTTTTTATGGATCTTACAACTTTTACAATAAGACTCTGCATATGTTTTATTCTAAGTATTTTAATTGGTCTTGAGCGTCAGTTAAGGCATCGAATGGTAGGCTTAAGAACCAATGTATTAGTATGTATTGGCGCTTTTTTATTCGTTTATTTATCATTTGGAATAAATGTAAATGATAAAACAAGAGTAGCTGCTCAAGTAGTATCCGGAATAGGTTTTTTAGGTGCGGGCGTAATATTAAGAGACGGAAATAAAGTAAAAGGACTTAACACGGCCGCTACTTTATGGTGCGTTGCCGCAATCGGAACACTTTGTGCATCAGGATTAGTAATTGAAGCAACACTAGGTACCATATTCGTCTTACTTTCAAACATAATACTAAGACTTATTTCACAGTATATTATGAATAAAGTAAAACAAAGTGCTAAAGAAAGATACACAATAAGAATTTGTTGCAAGAGAGAAAAAGAAGAAAAAGTAAGAGCAAACTTTGCCAAAATAGTAGATAGTAACGATTTAGTACTTACAAGTTTTGAAAGAAGCACGATAACAGATAACAAGATCAAACTTAAAGCAATCATGATTACATCAACTCCAAGCAAAGTAGAAATGCTAATAAACAAAATAAGTTCTGATCCTGGAGTAGTAAACATAACTTGGGAACATGAAAAAGAAACTAGAAGTGATAACGAAGACTCTGATGATTAATAAAACAAAAATCATTAGTTTCTTTTTTATTTTATGTATGTTATAATTCTTTATAGTAGGAAGGCGTTAAAATGAAAAGGGATGTTAAAAAAGATTATAGCAAAACAGAATTTTTATTTGAAAGTGACGCAGAAAAAGTCGCACTAAAAGAAGCGTTAAAACCAAGAAAACCAAAGTTATATAAAATAATAATACCTAATGTTATTATTTTAATAATATTAGTAGCAGGCGCTTTTTTCGCTTTAAATCGCTATGAAGAAATAAAAATATCAAAAGTTAACGCATCAGTTATCGCTGCAAATCAAAAAAACGATACAAACGAAAGAATTAACTCATCAAGTAAAAACTTGCAAACGATAAATAAAGATGATTTAAGTAAGTATGAAATAGTTATAAATAGTGCGAATCCGTTAACTGAAGAAGAATTAAAAAATTACGTAATAGTTAATGTTAAAGACAATTTGATACCAGATGTAAAACTAGAAAAAAAAACTTACAAAAACTATTTAGAGCTTAAAGATAACCTTGAGAAAAGAGGTTATTACATAAACATAACAAACGGATACAAATCCTTTGAAGAATATGAAACAATATATTATATTTATTCATTAGACAAAGGAGAAAAATACGCAAAATCGCACATTGCAAAAGCAGGAACATCAGAGCACAACGCTGGAATTGCATTTGATTTTATAATATCTAAAGATAAATATGCTTTTGAATCAAACAAAAAAAGTGAGGAATACACATATTTAGAAAACATCGCGTATCTTTATGGTTTTATATTAAGATACCCAAAGGAAAAAGAGGATATAACCGGATTTGAATATGAACCATACCACTTAAGATACGTTGGTAAAGATCTTGCTAAATACTTAAAAAAGAATAGCCTAACTTTAGAAGAGTACTATGGTACTGAAAGTTAGGTTTTTTTATAATTTCTTACTTTCTTTTGAAGCGTTAATAATTTTAAAATATGAAGAAAAATATAAATATATAATAAATATGGCAACCAAAATAAGAGAGATGGTATTATCCGCGAATAAAAGGAAATCAAACAAGCCATGCATTAAAACCGGAAGAACAATTGATAATATCATGCACTTGTTATATCTTTTTTTCCAGCCTCTTATCATATACTTTTTGGCAAGCCCTAGATAATAACCTGATAATATAGCAAAAAAGGCATGAGCAGGAACGGTAATTACACCCCTTAATAAAGAAAGCATTAACCCACCGTTATTAAATAATATAACCATTATGTTTTCAACAGTTGCAAATCCAAGTGCTATAAAAACAGAATAAACAATAGCATCATAAGTATAATTAAAGTTTTTTTGTTTCCAGGTAATAACATAAGTAAAAAGCCATTTTACTAATTCTTCACATAGTCCTATTATAATGAAGGACCTAAAAAACATATTAAAAACGTCATTGTTAAATGAGAATATCTTTTGCATGTAAATCTCAAAGAAAAGTGCAACACCAGTTGATAACGCACCAAATAAAAATAATTTTAAAAGTAATAAAACCGGTTCTTTTTCTATGACATCTTTTTTATAAACGATAAAACCAATTATAAAAGAAGGTAACATGGCAAGTAAAATTAAAACGTCAGTTCTTCCAAAGTTAGTAACAAAATCAACCATGCATTATCACCCTAATCTAATTTTAACAAATTTTTATTAAAACTTTTATATAATATTGTCTATTTTTACCATACTTTACACAAAGTTTATAATAAAATAAACTAACTAAAAATAGTTAGTTTTTAAAGAGTTCATCATAGATAGTATTAAATATTTCTAGGTGTCTTTTTTCATCAAGGATTATTCTATCAAGCATCTTTTTTATATACTTATCTTTTATTAACCTTTTGTGGTTTTCATAACTTTTAATAGCACTTTCTTCAGAATGAATATCTGTTTTTAACATATCTTTTAAATCAGTTTTATAACTAACGTTATCACTTGACCAAAAAACACAATCTCCACGCTCTGATTCACACGTTTTATACACAGGATCTTTACCTAGTAACTTTATTGTTTTTCCAAGTATTTCCAAATGTTTCATCTCAACAACAGCAACTTCTTCTATTATTTTAGAAAACTCTTTGTTGTTTTCAAAAGAATTAAAATGCTGATAAGAATAAAGTAGGCATGCAGTTAACTCACTTACCCCACCGGCATAATCCTGACTTAGTAAATCTGCATAATAGGCGTTTTTTGTTTCCACCTTAATTTCAGGATAAGGAATATCTAATTTAACTTTCATTTTATCACCAGTTAATTATATTCATAATAAAATATTAATTTCATATAAATTAGTGTCTAATAAGTAAAGTTATAATTAAATCAAATATCATTATAATTGATGCGGTAATGCTAAATATTAAACATTTTTTGTCTCCTATTTTTTTAATGATTTTATCCATTAAAGGGACTACCGCATATATAAGTATTAAAGCACCAACAGAAAAACTTACTAATGATCTAAAACATACGTGTCCACCAATGTTTAAAAATAAACCAGTATAATCCCACCAACGCTTGTGATATACTTCCCACATCCAAAAACCAGTTAAGTATTCAACTACACCGGTAATAACAAAGGAAAGCAAAAATACTAATATAGGTGATTTTTTAAATCTATTTAATAATAAATAAATCAAAAGTGCCCCTAATCCATATACCGGTAAATAAGGGCCATATAAAAATCCTCTATTTACTATTATTCCTTCGGCTACATAATAAAATATTTCCTCATATATCCATCCTGCTATACAGCCTACAAAAAATATTAAAAATAACTTACTAAAGGTTTTGGAAGACCATTTCTTTTTTACTACTTTTTTCATAACTACTCCTACTACTATACTAAGATAATATCATTAAATCGTATTTTTTTAAAGTAAATATTGATAATTTATAATGTTTTGTGTTATAATTTACTTGCCTACATTTAGGGGATTAGTTAAATGGTATAATAATGGTCTCCAAATTACTTGGATGCCTTGATATTATGAATTTCTAATCTCTATATTTTATAAGGTATTAATCTCATACAGGGGATTAGTTAAATGGTATAATAATGGTCTCCAAAACCACTGTTGGGAGTTCGATTCTCTCATCCCCTGCCATTTAGGAATTTAAGCAGCAGTGGTGCTGCTTTTTTATATTTTATGCAGGCGATGACTTTTAACTAGACCACTGGACACCTCCAGTAGTCCTATCGCCTAGTTAAAAGCATTTTCTATATTGTTTCTTTTGATAGTTGTTTTGCTATGTAAATTACAAATATATTTAAAAGGAGAATTTATATGACAGAACAAACCATTAACGAATTAACAAACTTTTTTCAAAAATTTGGAAAGGAAGAAGCAAAACAACCTGCGCAAAGTAATCTATCTTTTCATGATGCTATGAAATATTTTTTTAACAATATGGAAGAACGTGGATTGGCAGAACCTACTAAACATTTTTACAAAGATAAACTTAATGCATTTCGAAAGTTCTTAGTGCAAATTAAGAAAGTTATGTGTTTAGAAAAATTAACTGGAAAAGAAATAAAATTTTATATCGAAAGCAAATACTCAAAGAATAAAACAAATACTTTTAATTGCCATGCTAGGGCACTAAGAGCTTTCTTTAACTATCTAGAAAAAGATGGGTACTTAATCGCCAATCCAGCTCGTAATATTAAACCTAAAAAAGTTAGAAAAGAAAAAATAGATTACTTTACGATAGACCAAGTGCGAAAGTTAATTACTTCGTTTGATTTACGGTACAAGTCAGAGCTTAGAAATCTATTAATAGTTATGATATTACTTGATACTGGAGTTCGTAATAGTGAACTTGTACGAATCAAACTGGAAGATATTAATACTAAGGAAAGAAGTATATACGTTTATTCTACTAAAACAAATACCTTTCGCACGGTCTATTATTCAAAAGAAACAGAGAGAATATTCAATGTTTATAGGCGTGAAGTTTTAAAAGGAACTGAAAAAGGTTCACTTTTCGTTAAATTTCACAATCAGTTTAACGAACCTATTTTAGGTTCATCATTAAATACTGAAATGGTTTATGGATTGTTAAGTAGAAAGGCTAAAAAGATATTTGGTGATGGATTTAAGATGAACCCACATAAATTTAGACATACGTTTGCAACACACTTTGTAATAAATGGTGGTGATCCTTTTTCACTCCGTGATCTTTTGGGACATACTAATATTGAAACAACAAAGATATACGTTGATATGTCACCAAAAGATTTAAAAACTAAACACGCCAAACATTCAATAATCTCAAATATAGAAAATGATGGACAAGCTGATAATAATCATAAATATTAGAGAGATAAAAGACCCAAAGTCAAAGCTTTGAGTCTTTTTTAACATTTATTTACGCTTGTCAAATCGAACTATCTACAGTAGTTTTGGAGACCATTATTATACCATTTAACTAATCCCCTGTATGAGATTAATACCTTATAAAATATAGAGATTAGAAATTCATAATATCAAGGCATCCAAGTAATTTGGAGTTAATGCTCAAAATATCATAGTCCTGTCATCACATATTTTATAACTTGGCATATTAATAGCCACTATATAAATTACATTTTCATTTTACAAAAATTATTATGTTTAATCAATACTTATTTTGAAATTGAGCAGCGAAATTTCAAAATCGCGGGCTTCGCCCGAAAGCGGTAGTTTCTTCATAGTTTTTCTTTTTAAAAAGTATTAGTAAATAATCTTAAAAATCAAAAGTCAGAAACTAAATAGGTGTGGGGAAAGCGGTTCTTTTTTAACTTTTAGTTTGAATAGTATAATCTTATAGCATCTACTATCGAAGATGCTTGCCAATTAACTATACTATCTGCTATCTTTTCTACTTCGCTTGGTAGAATATCCGCACCCCAAGGCCTGATAGCAATAATCGGTTTATTATATTTTTTTGCAATTTTAATTTCTTCTTTAATCCACTTCCTATACTTTATATATTTTCCTGCTATAATAAGTACAACGCCAGATTGTCTTATTTGTTCATCAATCTGATTATACAATTCATTTGTTGATTCAAAATCTATAGGATCATGCTCTGGTACACTATAGTTTCTAAAGTTAAAGTAAGAGTATTCCTTTAATAAATTAATTAAAGAATAATATCGATTGTTATATTTCCATGCGTGACTAATGAATACGTCATATGTTTTTAAAGCTGGCATACTATTTCTCCTTTCTATTTTATATATATAATAATTAAATAAATTATTATAAAAGATATGGGTAGTATTTTTTCTAATAAAGTTAAGTTAGTTAAAACGGATATTCTTTTACTTTCTTCATTAAACCATTTCAATTTATTTCTATTTTCATATTCGTTGATAATTTCATATTTTATTTTATTTCTTTTTGAATAATTATCTATTGTTACAAACCATACTATTGATATTAATATTCCTAAAATACAAATGATATAAAAAGAAATTTTATCTAGTTTGCTTACAGATACAAATGAAAACATAGCTAGAGAAAATGTTAGGTAAATATTATTTTGGTTGATTCTTTTTTCGCTCATTTTCTCTGCACTTTCTATAAAACTCTTGTATTGTTCATTATTCATTTTTACAAAATCTCCTTACAAAAAACTCGTATTAAACTTATTAAAGTCTAATACGAGCCCTTTAATTACTTATATTATATCAAATCTGATAAAAAAGTAAAGTGGACAAAATGCTATCTTTAAATACTCATATTTTCTTACAATTCGAATGATTTAATATTGATAATATCACCTTCATAAACTTCATTTATATTATCAACTATACTAGATTTATGAAAAAATATCTCGTAATTATTATTTTTGAGTTTTCCAAGCCCATAACCCTTTTCATTGTTGTACCATGTCACATATATTTTTATAGTATTTTTATTTATGTTACTTCTTTTTTTTCTTTTTAAAAATTTATTTTGAATTCTAATATAAAATTCTAGATTCTTCTTTTTTGATATAGACCTTTTTGTTATTTTCCCCAAGCTATCTTTAAAGTATAATTTTAGTTTTTTGTAGTTATTTTTATTTGTGGTATTAGAAATGCTTATTTGATTGATAACATTATCGATTGAAAATGCCACTAATAATTTTGATTGTGTTTCCAATTTAATAGGTAATTCTTCGATACTATTTATAGTAACATTATTGAGTTCTTTTAAACATGAATTGTTGATTTTTATTATTGTTTTGTTATTCGAATCCATTATACCAAATTCTTCAATATTGATATTAACATTACCATTATTGGTTGCAGTAAAGATACACATTAATACACCATGTTTATCATTATTAATTATTGTTTTTGCAAGTTTGAAGTCTATTTTTATTTTCTTTTTATATGGATATTTGGTTTGCCATAGCACTGCAATTAATGCGGCAGTTGATATAAGTAATGATATTAATTGTGCAATAAACAATATATTAGTTTGTAACTGATTATAATTTTCCATTTTACACCCGGTTTAATTTATTATATTATATAAAATTGACAAAGCTATTCAAAGAATTTATCCATAGTTATTCCCAATACTACAGATATTTTATATAGTGTATCAACAGAACAACCAATTGCTCCTTTTTTATATTCTAATCTTCTTATAAAGTCATAAGATTTACCTACGTCAACAGCTAATTGTTCTTGTGTGATTCCAGCTTTTAGTCTATATTTTTTAATATTATTAGACACTTTTACCATAAATTTATCATCAAAGTTAAATTCCCTTTTGAATGTTGCCAATATAATCACCTCATAATTATATTTTCTAACAAAAGACTTTACATGTCCGGGAACTAACAAGTCCTGTTTATCTTGTGTATGAAAATAGTTTATGATATAATTTTACTAGGAGGAATATATAATATGATTAACAAAGATGATTTTTATTATTTCATACATAGAACGGGAGAAAGTGATTATCAACAATTTTTTGAAAATGGATTATATGTTTATGATAAAACTAACAATATTACAAGTACTGCTGAAAAACTTGACTCAGAGTTAATTAATGATGGTAGGTTGGGTGATTTTATGAAGAATGCATTGAGGGAAACTGATGAAAATGTTATTTTGTTAAAAATTCCAAAGATGTATTTTCCACAACCGGTACTTCATAGAACAGGTAGAATGGACGTGCCTATTCCATTCTTATATGAAAAAGAATTATTTGATCCAGCTTACCAATATCAAATAGATATATATCCAGTTATAATACCATGTTTAATTCAAGGCGTTTATAGCAAGAAATATGGTTTTGTCGCTAATGAAAATTATAATCCTGTATTTGATCCAAGTGGATTAAAATTTTCAAAAGAACAGTTGGAACCAGTTCGTAATATGAAATATGAAGATTATATAAGATATAATAAACGAAATACTGATTATTCTTGTGATTATTTATATCAATTTGATAAAGAAACAGGAACATGGAATGACTTTACTAGGTATTATTCTTCGAAATTTAATCTACCAGTGACTAATCCGTTTCCAAATAATAAAGGCTTTTCAAAATAATAAGAAATGTTTTGAATACAAATGTTTTATTTCAGAATTATTTAAATTAGAATTTATTGATAATGAATTAGTAAATATTGAAAATATTAAAGTTAATTATGAGGTTTAATATGAATAAAGAAGATTATATAAAATTAGTAAATAAAAAAATGGGTGGTAATGCAAGAAAATTACTATTAAATCAAATAGAAAAGTTTTATGATGCTTTAAATAACTATAAACCAAAATCAAGTAACTATAAAGTAGGAGACTTAGTTAAGCTAGACAAAGGAACGCTTCTTCATGGAACATATAAAAACATTGAAGGTTTAGAAAAAATAGCTAAAGAAGGTTTAATATGTGATTTAGTTGTTGAAGGAAGAAAATCAAAGTATCCTTTAACGGTAGGAGTATGGAATTTACAAAAAGATTATTATTTAAAAGATTACATAGATTTTTATAGTGGTGGAACAGTAAAATTTATATCTGAAGATAAAAAAAGTACAGAAGTTATACCTTATAGTAGGATGAGTACTTTTATGAATTATGTTAAAAATAAAGATTACTTCAGGTGGGAAATAGAGCAGACTAAAGAAGCTAGATTTATGCCTAGTTATGAGCAGGAAAAAGTTCAAATAGGAATTATTTTTAACGGGAATAATGGTTATATAGAAGAACTATTAAAAGGTGATATTTTAAGTAACAGCATAAGCGATGTTGATGTTAAACCATTTGTTGGTGAGTGGTATTATGAACGGTTTTTAAAAGATAGAAAAGAAAAGGATGACTTTTTTACTGATAGAGAAAGTGCAATTATATTTGGATTACCAGCTTGTTTTATAGAAGGAATACTTGTTGGTAGAACGTACGAAAATGATAATGATATGTTAAAGAAGATAAAAGCTTTACTTCCTAATTGCTATATTTGTAATTTGGATGGAAAAGTGATTATGGAATAATTACTTGATAATGTATAGCTATAAGAATAATAAAAATAAAAGAACCGCTTTCCCCACACCCCTTTGCGGTTCTTTTGTTTTGATTTTTAAAAGTTATTTATATACTTTTTTTTAAAAAGAATTAACTATTCTCGAAACTACGCCTACCGGCGAAGCCCGCGATTTTGAAATTTCGCTGCTCAATTTCAAAATAAGTATTGATTAAACATAATAATTTTTGTAAAATGAAAATGTAATTTATATAGTGGCTATTAATATGCCAAGTTATAAAATATGTGATGACAGGACTATGATATTTTGAGCATTAACTCCAAAACCACTGTTGGGAGTTCGATTCTCTCATCCCCTGCCATTAGAAA
Source organism: uncultured Bacilli bacterium (assembly GCA_944359725.1). Taxonomy (GTDB): domain Bacteria; phylum Bacillota_I; class Bacilli_A; order RF39; family UBA660; genus Aphodocola. Next base: position 19,703 of record CALVSY010000009.1, read on the forward strand.
AATAACTAGACAAACCAAATTGTCTAGTTTTTATTTTAAAGAATAAACAATTTTTATGCAGAATTGGAATTATATTCCAATTCTGTATAAACTTATCTTAGGTATATAAAACTTTTAAAAACAAAAAACCAAATTTAATTATCCTACTCCATGCTATATTAAAAGATTATTATATTAATAACATTTTATTTTAATTTTGAAATTATAAACATATTAAGAATTCTATCATCTTCAACCTTATAATTTTCTAATTTAATTTCATCATCATATAAATTTATTATTTCATATTTTTCTTCTTCTGAAAAATTAAAATATTCAAAATTTATCAGTGCTGAGCTAGCCGAATCGAACTCAGCATCTGGTTCTTCTTCACAATCAGAGTCTAAATTTATCAATTCAAAATCTTCATCATCATTAAACTTTACTGTAATCGAATCTTCTGAATTAATTTTAATATCAATAGTTCTTGCTATTCCTTCTATGTATTGAGAGTATTCAAAACTAATTGATTCAATATTAACGTGATAATCAAAAAGTGCTTTTTCTAAAGAAATTGCAAATTCTTTTATTTTCGGAAAATCTTCTATGTTATATGAGTTATTATTCTCAATAACTTTACTTTGAAGACCAAAGTTATCTGTATTATTATTTGCATCACTAGTACAACCTGAAATGAAAATAACGCAAATTATTACAATAAAAATTATTTTTAAATACTTTTTTATTCTCATAGTTTTGCTCCATACCAAAATAAATTGTTAAACTATTTTATTTTAAAGAATAAGTAACTTCAAATCCATTATCAGGATGATAAGTCCAGCTTACTTTAACATCAGCATTTTCTTCTTCTAAAGTACCATCCAACGCACGTGTTTGGCCCATTCTTTGAAAAAGAGCATCAGTAAACTCTAATTCTTTATTAACGTCTTCTACGTATCCCCATGCAACAGAAGAAGTATAATCATCAATGTCATAAGGATTTGTATCAATTTGCAAATAACTTCCGTCATCCGCCAATTCACAGTAATAATCATCACAATCTACTTTTTCAAATACCTCTTTTAAGTCCGGTTTATTTTTAACTGATGTAACTAATGCAATTATGATGCCTAATACCAATAATACAGCAACTACTATTATTATAATTAATAAATTTTCGTTTATTTTCTTCTTATTCTTCTTTATTTTATTTCCACAATGAATACATTTTTTTGATTTATCACTTATTTCTTTACCGCATTCACTACATTTTATTAATGCCATAATTTACCTCTTTTCTTTATTTCGCCTGAAATTTAATTGTTACTCCATTTTTTAATTCTATTTTATAACCAGATCCTAAATAAACATTATTATAAGTTTTAGAATAAAAACTGGAATCTCTAGTACCCATAATTTCATTTACTTCTAATCCACCTAATGAATCATATATAAATACGTTGCCACCACCGGATACCGCAATTAAATCATAAGTGCCACTTTCTATATCCACTCCAACTGTATAATTACCATTAGAAAAAGTTTTTGTTTTTCTTGCAATTTCTTCTTGCCTTTGTTTCTCACTTATTTTATTTTCTATATCATCTAATTTTGTTTGCCAATCAGATTTATATGCTTCATAAAATTCATCAGTATACTCTTCTATTTTATCTTTTATACTTTGTAGTTCATTAGAATCAAGAGTACTATAAAGATTATTAATTCTATTATTAATATCATTAACGTTATTTTGTTTTCTTGTATTTATTTTAGAAATAACACTATCATATTTTTCTTTTATGATTGGGACATCAGCATAGTCTTTAACATTTCTTTGAATTTTATACATATTTACCTCAGAACAGTTATCTAAGTCTGTAAGCATTTTATCTAATTCTTCATTCAAATTATTTATTAATTCTTCTTTTTCATCTTTAATAGTAGACTCTATTTTTTTATTTTTATTTTCTTTAAATTTGTCTATTTCCTGTTTAGAATAACTAACCTTATCATATTTATTTCTTCTTAAAATCTTTTTAAGCACGTTTGTGTATTCATCAATTTCTGAACCAGATGCCTTTTCATTAATTTGCAATAAAACATTTCCATTTAAATATAAGTATTTTTTATGTGGAATCTTTTTTACTATTTTATCTCCAAAATCTTCTTCTTGAAAAGTTTCTTCATATTCTTCATAATATTTAATTAAATAATCATATCTTAACTTAGCATCATCATCATTTTTAAAAACCTCTATAGAAGCTGAAGCCTCAAGCCAATCATTACTTGAATGCTCTATATCTTCATCATAAATGTAGGTTTTTTCTACATATTCATGTTTTTCCCCAGCAATTTCATCTTGATCAACTTTTTTATAGCTTTCTATACTGTCAATTTCTTTACTCATTTTCTCGCTAATATCAGTAGCAGATAAATTACTCTTCTTAAAAAACGCAAAATATATAACAATTATTAATAATAAAAGCAATATCGCACCAACAAGCAAAAATATTTTATCTCTACGTTCTAACTTATGATTCTTTTTTTCTTTTTTACTCAATACTATCACTCCTTTACTTAAGTATAACATTTTTATATCTTGCAGTAAATAGTTCATGTGAATATTTTGCAGTAAATAATATCATACTTGTAAATGAGGTAGTATTATGAAATTAGAATTTAAAGACTTAAGAGAACTATTAATCTTTAATATAAAGTATTATAGATATGTAAATAATTATTCACAAGAAAAGCTTGCTGAATTAAGCAAGCTAAGTCCTAGATACATAACAGACGTAGAAAGAGGATTGCACTGCCCTACTATTCCTAAAATAGAAAGTATAGCTAAATCCTTAAATATAGAACCATACGAACTATTTATTAATGTTGATAGAGATAAAAACATAATTAATAAAATGAGAAGTGGAAGGCAATATAATCAAAAGTAATATTTAAAAACTCTTTTAAATATCATATTCATATAAAGTTGCATTTTTAGGATTAAAAGATAAAAAATCTGTATTCTCATCATAACCAACAATATTATAATGAAGTGCTTTTATAAAAGCAAAATGAGATACTATTAAAATATTCTTATTAGGATATTCTTTTTTTATTTTATTTAAAAATACTCTCGCCCTTCTTAAGCACTCTTTTATACTTTCTAATCCGTTAGAATCATCATTTTTATTATAATCCCAACATTTGTCTATTAAGTCCTGATTTATTTTTTTACCTTCATATGAGCCAAAACCTCTTTCTTTAAGCAAATCATCATAAATAATTTTCACCTTTCCTTGAGTTAGAATACTAGCCGTTTGTTTAGCTCTTTTTAAAGGAGATGAAATACATATATCTATATTATTCAAATCAAGCATTAAAGCTAATTCTTTAGCCTCTTTTATACCTTCTTCACTAAGCAAAATATCATTAGATCCTTGAAGAAGTCCTTTTTCATTCCAATCTGTTTTTCCATGACGTACAATATATAATTTACTCATAATAATCACCTTCAATTTTATTATAACATTATATTTAAATATTTTTTATACAATGCCACTCTCCAAAACCAGTGTTGGGAGTTTGATTCTATCATTCCCCCGTATATTAAAATAACTAGACAAATTTAATTGCCTAGTTTTCTTATATATTAAAGAAATTATCTATTCCAATTACACCATCATAATAATTATTCATAATTTCTATACATAATTTAATCTTATCTTTGCTAATTGTTTCATCTTTTTTATAATCATTTATAATTTGTTTAAATAAATTATCATAATAGAATGTTATAGAACCATATTTTGATTGTACTAGTATATCAACTAAATCATCTATCTTTTGTTTAATATCTTCTTCCAAATTAGATAGCAAGTAATCATTTATATTTACATTCTCACCATCTATTTCCATATTGTCACCTAATACGTCAGCTAATCTCTTTTGTAATGGTAATTTTTCATTTTTTATGTCATTAATTAAATAATTTTTGTATTGTAAAGTTTTTTCCACAGTATATTTTGACATTTCTTTTTCCTTATTTTTAGTATCTTTTGGAATCAATTTACCACAAACAAAATCTTTTTCTTCAGTTTTATTAAATTCTAATATTTTATCAGTTTTAATATCAATTAAAACCCAGTATTCAGCTTTAATTTGTTCATCTTTACTCCAAACATTATCATTTTCATCAGTTATCATTACACCAACGTATAATTCGCCATTTTCTACTCTTAGCATTGGATATAATGGTATAAAATTTTCTAATCCTCTTTTATTTTTTTCTTTATTTGTAATGTTTAAATACTTATCTAAGTTTAAGTTATTCATGATATCTCTCCTTTACTTTATTCCTAGCACTATATAAATAGTATTTTATATTTGATTGTGCAAGATTTAATTTATCACTAATCTCTTTTATTGAAAGGTCATTTAAATAATACATCTTAAATGATAACTCTTCTTTTTTAGTTAATCCTATATCATCTAAATTGTTTACTATTTCTTTATATATAATTTTATCTAACATGTTTGTTTCATATCCAATCTGAGGATCTTCATTAAAATCGGTATTATTTTTTTCTTTAATATAGTCCTTTGCTTTGGTGCACCATAAATTATAAGCAATTTTCCATATTAAATTTTCAATTTTTTCAACTTTAATATTTTTATTTAAATATTCAAATATAGATAAGAAAACACTATTTGTTAGATCTTCAGCATCTTCTTTATTATTTGTTTTATTTAATGCCCAATTGTATATTTTATAGTAATATTTATCATATATTTCATCCATTTTTATCACCTTTCACTAATATAGTGTTTTTTTATGTTGATTGGTTAGAAAATTTTTTATTAAAATATTACTTTTCCATCCAAATTACAAATATAACAATTAGGAAGTAATGTTTTTATTCTTTTTAACATTGTAGCATCCATTTCATACTTTCGACCAACTAATATACCTTCTATAAAACATGAAGGCAATCCAAAGATAATTGCACTTTCTCTATCAGTAAAAAAATCATCCTTTGCTTTTCTATCTTTTAAAAACCGTTCATAATACCATTCGCCAACAAATGGTTTAACATCAATATCACTTATGCTGTTACTTAAAATATCACCTTTTAATAATTCTTTTACATAAATATTATTACCGTTAAAAATAATTCCTATTTGAACATTTTCCTGCTCGTAACTAGGTAGAAACCTAGCTTCTTTAGTTTCCTCCATTTCCCATCTAAAAGGATCTTTTTCTTTTATATAATCTAAAAAAGTATTCATCTTACTATAAGGTATAACCTCTGTACTTTTTTTATCGTCATATACAAATCTTACTGTGCCACCACTATAAAAATCTATATAATCTTTTAAATAGTAATCTTTTTTTAAATTCCATACACCTACCGTTAAAGGATACTTTGATTTTCTTCCTTCAACAATTAAATCACATATTAAACCTTCTTTAGCTATTTTTTCTAAACCACCAATATTTTTATAAGTTCCGTGAAGAAGCGTTCCTTTGTCTAGCTTAACTAAGTCTCCTACTTTATAGTTACTTGATTTTGGTTTATAGTTATTTAAAGCATCATAATACCTTTCTATTTGATTTAATAGTAATTTTTTTGTATTACCACACAATTTTTCATTTACTAGTTTTATATAATCTTCTTTGTTCATATAGACCTCTTAATTATCATAATATTTTAATTAATCATCAATTTCTATAATGTGTTTTACATCATCATTACTTGCTATAAGATCATATGTTGATTTAGGCACAATATTATAATCACTTAACTTATTAATATCAATCCAATAAAAATACTGGCTATCATTATCTTTATTTATGAATTTATTTGCTTTAATCTCACCATCATATATTGCTTTATAGCAAAAACAATATTGAGTTATCTTTTTACCATTTAATTTTAGAAAGTTTTCCTGAACTGAACACAATTTAAAATCCAAATCATAGTCCAATTCTTCTTTTATTTCTCTTTTTATAGCGGTATTACTGTCTTCAAAAAACTCTATTCTACCACCGGGTAACATAAATTGATTCCTATTACCAACTTTAAATAATAATACCTTCGTTTTATCTTTATTAAAGATAATCGCAGATACCCTTGCATTAAATCTATTATCATTAACTTCAAAATCCATATTCATATACTATACCTCCTAATAATTAGCTTTGATATTTTTGCTTATCCTTCACCTTCAAAAAACATTATTTTCTAATTTCATAATTATTTTCTTTATCTAATCAAATTATTTTTATTATGACCAAATTGAGATTCATAATCTTCAAATTTTCTAAATATTTCTTCTGGGGACATAATTAAATCTGAATATTTATTATTAACTTTCTTTTCATTTAAAGCGTTCATAAACTTATTTACAAGTTCTTTATATATAGCAAAATATTCCATTTCATTTAATTTATTCAAATCTAAATTCCAAGCCAAAGATAATTGTATTTTTTTAAGTTCATTATATAAATTACCAAATGATTCTAAAGTATTACATTTGTTTAGCTTATCATCAAACTTTGTTATATAAGTTCTTAAAATTAAATTCATCATTTTCATTAAATAATTATTTTTATTACTTAAATCTTTTTCATAATTGTATTCATATATTAGTTTTAACAAATAAATAGAAATGGTAGGTGTTTTAATGTATTTACCTAACGACAATAGAAGTTCTTTTTCATCTTGTTTTAGTATTTTATCACTATCATACATTTCATTCATTTTTTTAAAGCCATAAAGTGGTAATACACAATTTCTTTGTTCTTTTGGAATTGTTAATCCTGTTAACAAATCTGCAATAGTTTGTGTTCCAAATGTAACTTCTAATAAATTCATTATATTTGAGCCATCATAGCCGTGAGAGGTCTTAATACGAAAAAAACCGTTTTCATACTTTTTTATCTCCACGTTTTTCATTTCAGATATTTTATTAGCAATCCACTCTGTTATCCATTCATCTAAAACAGCAGTACCTAATTTATAAGCATAATTATTACCGTCCATATTCCAACTACGAACAGGTCCAAAAATAGAATCCTCTTGGTCATCAGAGCCATATTTTAAACCAGCATTTAGTGTTATAACTATTCCTTCCTCTATGATATCATTTGTAGAAATTTTATGAGTTAATTCATGTAAGAAAGTATTAACAATATTCCATTCCTCAAGATTGCTAGATATAAAGATAGCTTTAGACATATTACTAACTGCTCCGCTACTTCCATCTAAATCTTTAATTTCAACTTCATTTACATTATTTTTTATTTGAGTTAATAAATTTTCAACAACAATTGGATTATTATTAAATAATAAACAATAATCATTTATATACTTAATAAGAGCTTCTTTTAATATATCATCAAGACCACTAATATTATTTACCACCTCATAAACGTTCATATATAACACATCCTTTTTAAATCATTTATTAATTATATAAATAGTATTTTAACAATTATAAAAAACATTTTCTATTTTCATTTTAACATAAATAGTATCAATATCTTTATAAAAATATATTAATAATAAAACTTTACATTTTATATTTTTAAATAAAATAATTTATAATATAATAAAATAAATATTAAAATAACCAAATAACTTTTGTTATCTAGTTTTTATCTTTTAATCCACCTTTTCAAACACATAATAGCCAGGTATTTGCTTAGCATAAATATAATCACCGTTTTTTAATTCTACAAATAAATATGTTTTATCATTATATGTTTTATAAAAATATTTACACAAAGTATCATCTACTATCATGTTTATTATGTATCCTTTAGTATATCTTGTCTTTTTAACAGAGTTATCCACATATGACATTAAAACGTTACCATCTTTATATACCGACATTTTATCTACCCATAACTCATCTTTCCAATGTTTATTATTAGGATTAAATTGATCCTCATTATCTACTCTATCTATACATATATAGTTGCCAGTTAAATTATCATCTAAAACAAAATTTTTATTAACATCATCTTTAACAATAAAATCTTCTATACTATATTTTTTACTATCAACTTTTTTATAAATAGCATACTTATACTCACTATCATCAAATATTCCATATACTTTAACAAACATTAAATCATTCTCTATTTCATATGGATTTTTCTTACCATTTATAATGATATAACTTTTAGTCCATGCTATAACCCAGTATCTTTTTCCATTTTCCATTAAGTATAACTCTTTAATAGAAAAATCATCATCTAATAATTTATTGTTATAATAATCCTCTTTAGTACTACTTATTCCAATAAGTCTCCATTTACCAATTACTCTATCATCATTTATAAACGTAGTCATATTATCTATTCCTCCTCTTTTATTAATTAGGTTTAATTCTTTTATGTTTTCTTTTAATTTTAAGATTTTATTTTCATATTCTTTTATCTTATCATTAATGCTTGAATCACTATATGATTTTATTTCATCTAACGATAAGCCTAAAGTTTTTAAAAATAAAATCTTACTCATCTGTTTTACATTATCTTCATTAAAATATCTATATCCAGTATAACGATCAATATAAGCTGGAGTAATAAGTCCTTTTTCTTCATAGAACCTAACTTTATTTATTGATACGTTAAACATTTTAGAAAAATCTCCTATTTTTATCATCTTTTTTCTCCTTCCTTGATTCAATGATAAACCTAACCTTAACTAGAGAGTCAATAGTTTTTATAATTAAATTTTAACATTTATAAAGTTAAAAATCTATTTTCAAAAAAATTCATTAATATTTTGCATTGTATCGAAAAAAGTCTCATACTTTAACAAGTTTTTTCAGTTAACTGAAAAAACTATTGCATTTTAAAAAGTTTTTTCATTTTACTGAAAAAACTTTAAACTTACCAAACGTTACTTAACTACTTATCAAATTAATAAACCAATTATTACACAAATATAAATTTATGATGTAAAAAAGCGTCATAACAGAAAGTAATATTACACCATCATTTTTTAAACCAAAGAGTATTTTTTTTACAATAACACTAAACAAAACAATTTCCATTGTTAGAAATAATATTACCTGCATTCTTAAAACAGTAAATCCAAATCTATTTATGTATAAATACATTCTATAATAAGAATTAAATATTAAAATTATAGAAAACATAATAAGTAATAATATTAAGTTTTTAACGGTTTTATTCCCACTTGCACTTTTAGTTTTATACATTAAAAATGCTATTATAGAAAAATTTATTAAGGTTACGAATAAAAGCTGGAAGAATCCTTCTCTTGCATAACCCGAGTATATATAACCTTCAGGAAGTTTTAAGAAATTACCACATATTTTTGATATTTCTGATATTAAGAATAAGACAAACACAAAGTTTATAACTGATAATACCGTAATTATAAGCGTGTTATCAATTTTTTTATAGCTTTCTTCTTTCATTTTTATATCTTTGTTTTTATAAACGTTTAAAGATATACTAAAAATTGTTATAAAAGAAATTATGTATAAAATAATGTTTCCTATATCTAAATCAATGGAAAATTCAAACCTACTTAAGAATGCTTCAAAATAGTCATCAGCACTCATAAGTAATACTAATATGATAACGGATATAAACGCTCCAATAACAAGTCCTAGTAAAACGTTTACTATCTTTTTATTTTTCTCTTTTGTTATTTTTGGTTTTAAATATTTTAAATTACTTATTATTTTATCTGGAAATAATTTAAACATTAAAGGTATGTTATTAAATGATATTTTATAATTTTTATTTACTAGCAAAAATAGAAAAACAGATATTAGTATATATAACACAAATACGTTTAAAAACTTATTTGATTCATCTATTTTAACTATTACGTCACTAATTAAAATAAGCGTTATTGGAAGAAGCATAAAGTAAGCTTTTTTATTTATGTATTTATTATCCTCATATAACGCGATGTTGGTTAATATTAATACCGTAAACGGAATAATAATGTTTTTTAAATACCAGTTTATATCTAAATTATGAAATATTACTATTATTAAAGCTGCTATAGCTGGAATTATATAGTTATTTTTATTTATCTTGCATTGCATATTTACTCATCCTTATATTCTAATATATCGCTTGGCTGGCAATTTAATACTTTGCATATTACCTCAAGCGTTGAAAATCTAATTGCCTTAGCCTTATTATTTTTAAGTATTGAAAGGTTTGTTGTTGTAATACCAGTTTTCTCACTTAGTTCGTTTAATGACATTTTTCTTTTAGCCATCATTACATCTAAATTAACAATTATCATATATTTCACCTACACCGTTAAGTCCACTTCATTTTTGTAAGTAATAGCAGCCTTTATAACTTCTGCTAATAAATAAAAACTAAGTGAAACTAAAAAGCATAAAATAGCGACCACAAATGATAAAAGCGTTGGAATGAAAACTGATTTTATAATAACTATTAAAAATAACACCATAAACATAACGGCCATTACTTTAAGATTGTTTTCTATTTCCTTTCTAAATGGGCTTTTCTTATAAATAACGCTAAACAAACCTATTAATTTATAAACGATAAATAAGCAAATAACGTAACATAAGTAAAACGCTAAACGATATAACATACTATGAGCATCAAATGCCTTTACACTTGCATCCTTAAATAAATCATATAAAAGTGGCAAAAACACCATCCCAATAATACCAAGAACCAAAATAATTATTAATATAACTGAAATTATTTTAGCAATCACACTTTTTTTCAAAACTTCATCACCTCACTTAAATAATATGATAATTTTTATTAAAAGTCAACATATTTTTATTGATTATCATAAAATAATTATTTTTTTACATAAATATAATGTTTTTAATTATGGTTATTGTTAATTTTTACCATTTGAAAAAAAGTATTTTATCAAACAAATGTTTGTGTTATTATATTACTGGTGATGAAAAATGAACACTTATTTTTGCATTGATCTAAAAACTTTTTATGCATCAGTAGAATGCGTATTAAGAGGTCTTGATCCATTTAAGACAAACTTAGTTGTTGCAGATGAAACGCGTGGGTCTGGTGCAATATGTCTTGCGGTTAGTCCTAAAATGAAAATGCAAGGTGTTAAAAATAGATGCAGATTATTTGAAATACCTAAAAACATAAAGTACATAATCGCTAAACCAAGAATGAAACTATATATGAAGTACTCTTTATTAATCCATAAAATATACCTAAAATACGTAAGTTCTTTAGACGTTTTTCAATACTCCATTGATGAGGCATTTTTATGTGTCACACCATACTTAAAACTATATAACAAAAGTGCTTATAATCTCGCTAAAGAAATAATAGATGATGTAAAAAGAAAAACTGGTATTACCGCTGCATGCGGAATTGGCACTAACCTTTATCTCGCAAAAGTAGCGCTTGACATACTAGCAAAGCATAATAAAAATAACATTGCATACTTAAATGAAGATGAATATAAAAAGAAGTTATGGTATCACGAGCCTTTAAGTGATTTTTGGCAAATAGGAGTTAAAACCGAAAATAAACTTAACAAACTACATTTAAAAAACATGCATGATATAGCTTTTGCTAACGAAAAAGCACTATATAAAACGTTTGGTATAAACGCAAAACTCTTAATCGATCACGCAAGAGGAGTAGAGCCATGTACCATAAAAGAAATTAAAGCATATAAACCAAAATCAAATACCATATCAAACAGCCAAATACTAGATAAAGATTATGATTACAAACAAGCTAAAATAGTACTTACAGAAATGATTAGCAGCTTATCTTTAAGATTATCAAAAGAAAACTTATTTACTGATCACGTAGGTTTTTTCATAGGTTACTCTAAAGATGAAGCACCAGGCACTAAAGTTTCTAAAACGTTAGATGAACAAACTAATAACACAAATAAAATAACGAAATTACTGTTAAGTGAGTATGATTACGTGATAAACACAAAGTACAAAATAAGAAGAATAAGTGTATTTTTCACAAACGTAGGAAAAAGAAAGTTCAAGCAGCTAAACATGTTTTCTAATGAAGATGAAGATAAAAAAGAAAATAAACTTTCAAACATTATAAATGAAATAAAAGAAAAGTATGGAAATGACTCCATCTTAAAATGCATAAGCTTACTTGATTTTGCAACACAGAAAAAAAGAAATAAACTAATAGGAGGTCATAATGCAGAGTAATTTAAATAGAGCTAAACAGTTTTTACCATTCGATTCTTTAAAAGGATTTTACGAGTTAATTGAAGAAGAGGAAAAACAAAAAGATAATAAAAAAGAGCTATCAGAAGACAGCTTAAACGATATTAACAAAACGATATTAAGTATTAATAAAAATGATAGTGTATTAATAAAACACTATCATAACGTAAATTATATAGAAACAATTGGCAAGGTTAAAAAAATAGATAAAATAAATAAAATCATTTACTTAGATAATACTAAAATATACTTTGATGATGTTATTAACATAGAAAAAACATACCATTAAAAAAGTATGTTTTTATATTGCAAATAAAACTATCTCCGTTGGGAAAATTATACTACCATAACATCTTAGATAGAATTTATAAGACGGATTCATATCATTAATCATTAATGGTATTTTGTATAAATCCTCATGGTTATGATAAACTGATATTAATAATTTTGGATGTTCATTTTTAATATGTCTTTCACATCCCTTTAAAGCCTTTTGCTCAGATCCTTCTATATCCATTTTAATTAACGTTACCTCATCTTTTATATCATTATCAATCGTGGTTGCTAAAACTTCTTTAGTTCCGGTTTCTTCTATAGTGTTAGCAGATGCCCCGGTTTCATTTTCATTTATATATAACACTCCTTCATGATCTAATGCTGCCTTATTAACAAAGACTATATTATTATATTTTCTTAAGTTACCTTTTAAGTTTTCAAAAGTTTCTTTAGTTATTTCATAACAATATATTTTTTTATAACTATCATCTCCAAAGGTGCTAATATAATTTAATATCGTATCTCCTGTATACGCTCCTAAATCAACGATTACCTCATCACTAATAGGCTTTAGTATATCTAAATCTAAATACTGTGTGTAGTTTTTCTCTAACGCGCTTGCAATGGTTACAAAATCAAACCTGTACCAGTTACTTAAAATAGCGTATAAAAGCTTTTTAGAACGATAATCTTGTAGTTTATCATATATAAATACATAATCATCTATATGCTCTTTTAGTGATTTAGCGCGGTTATATAACTCTCCGTATTCTTCATCACTTCTTTTAAGTTTTCCCCAGTAACCAAAGTTTTCATAATAACATTCTAAAGATTTCTGCGTTTCAAGTGGGATTTTAAAAAAAGCATCTTTTATGTCGTTAAATACCTCCTCTAGGGATTTACTTTTTATAACACCAGCCAGCTCTTTAAATTCTTTATCTATATTGTTCATTTTGTCCTCCTTTTTACCAACTAAGATATTATATGAAACTAATGAATAATTAGTATAAAAAAATAAAAGCCATTGTAATAACAGCTTTTATTCGACACTTTTTAATGATTCTATCATATCAATTTTCTTTAGTGAGTAATGGGTAATTAAGTTTACTATCAAAGTAAATACTATGGTTATTAACGCTGCCCCAATAAAGCTTAAGACGTTTATATGGCGAATGAACCTTACCATTTCTATTTCAACAGTATTAATTATTATGTTAGTTAGAAAAACACCAAATAATAGTCCAAACGCTATACCTATTATGGTTAATATAATCGTTTCTTTGTTAATGTAGTTATCAACTTCTTTATGAGTAAAGCCAAGCACTTTAAGCGTTGCTATTTCTCTTTTTCTTTCACTTATGTTTATGTAAGATAAATTATAAAGTACAACGAATGATAAACAAGCTGATAAAACAATTAAAATTACAACCACGCTATCAAGTGACTTTAACATATCATCAACCGTTCTTATCGTGCTTTCTGTTGAAATAACGGTCATTACCTCATCACTATTTAAAAGATTTCTTGATATTTCATCTTCATACTTACTATTAGTTAGTTTAGTAAACATAACATTCGTACTATAATCACCAATGTTATTTTCATACGTCTTTTTATTCATGAAAACGTAGTGTCCAACGTAATTTTCACATATACCAGATACCGTAAGCTCATAACTTATACCATTTGCATCTTCAAACACAAGCTTATCATTTACCTTAGTATTAGTTAGATCCGCTAATTTATCTGATATTATTATTTTATTGTCCTCTAAGTTTATCTTGTCCTTAGTATCAACATCGTTTAAATAAAGAATACCATTTAACTCATCTTCATTTTCAACGGTTAAAATATTAATACTATAACCATTTGATGTTCCGGTTGTTATATTAGTATCTAAATAACTTTTTATACGTTTATTATTAAACAATTCATCAATCTTTTCATTAGTTACGCCTTCATTTAAATACACCATGTTATCAAAATTAAACACGTTTTCATACTGATAAGTTGGTATGTCAACGATTGAATCTCTTATACCAAAGCCCGTAAGAATCAATCCGGTACATCCTAATATACCAACGATGGTCATAATAACTCTTTTTTTATCTCTAAAGATGTTTCTTACGATTACTTTATTAGAGAACTTTAATCTTTTCCATATGAATGGAATTTTTTCTAAAAGAACTCTTTTTCCATTAGCGGGAGCCTTTGGTCTCATTAGTTCAGATGGTTTTTCTTTTACTACCTTTCTTATTGTTAAAATAGTTGTACCACAAATACATACAAGCGCTATTAAGCATCCAATTATAACATAAGTAAAGTTATAATTTATTTGATAAACCGGTATATCAAAGATTATCTTATAAATATTCCAAATGTATCTTGGAAGCAATAAAAATCCTAAAACTGAGCCAATAATGCATCCTAAAAAGCAAGCTAAAAAAGCGTATAAAATGTATTTTTTTCTAATGTGTTTATTACTAAATCCTAAAGATTTTAAAGTTCCAATTTCTCCCCTATCATCTTCTACCATTCTAGACATTGAAATTAAACTAATTAAAATGGCAACAACATAGAAAATAGTTGGGAAAACCTTTGATAAGTTAGCAATACTATCGCCATCATTAATAAACTCTTGGTAATTACTATCATCTAATCTATCATATACATACCAAGTACATTTAGGCATGTTTTCTAATTCTTTTTTAGCATCACTAATCTCATTTTCAAATAACGATCTACTGTTGTAATACTCCTGTAAATTAGAGTTATATAAATTTAAGTTGCTATTATAAGTTAAAAGTCCATTATTATATGAAGCTAGTCCATTTTGATACTCATTATAATAATTAACATATAGACCGTAAGAATCATCATACTTATCTTTCATGCTATTATATAATTCTAAACCAGAGGCATATTCTTTTTTAGCATTTTCTATTCTGTCTACAAAAGATGTAAGATCACTTATGTTACCTATGTTATCTCGATAAAGTTTTAATACTCCAACTATCTTATCATAATTAGGAACGCTAGTTGGGATTAAATTAATTATCACATCTATGTTATTAGGATCATTAAAATAATTATTTTCAATTAAGTTAGCAAAAACATTTATAAAACCTACTATCAAATCATAGTTATCAGTATCTAAAGGAATACTATTTATAAGTTCATCACGAGTTATATCACCCTTTATGAAATCCGCCATTTTATCATCAAAACCTAAAGCATATAACTCATCAATTGTATTTATAACATCATCGTAGTTTTCCAAATCTGTTGGCACCAAACTAATTATGATTGGCTTTGTTACTTCTTCATTATACAAAGTATCATCAAGCGTTAATAAATCATCATAAGTCATGTTATAAGGTGCTAACCTGTTATTAATTTCATTTATACCAGAATCTATTTGTCTCTTAGCTTGTATAAGCTCTTTGTTTGCACTTTCTAACTCCGTTTTAAAAGTATCAAGTGATGCTTTATTAGTAGAAAGCTCATAACTTGCATTATCAAGCATGGTCTTTGTATCATCTAGTTTTTCTTTTCCATTATCTAACTGTAGTTTTGCGTTATCTAATTTTTGTTTAGCGTTATTTAACTCATTTAATCCTTGATTTTCGTTTTTTATAATCTCGTTATTTAAAGCATCATAAATTTCTTCATATCTAATATCTTGTCCTGATTCTTTAACACTTTCAATTTCTTTTAACGCATCATTAATAAGATCATTATAACTATCAGAATTTGTAATTTCATCTTTAGCATTCTTCACGGTAACATAAGCCTCAGTATAATAATCAAGGTTAAAATTATCATCTAAAATATATGCATAATAATTTATTTTACCAGTTCCTAAGTTGGTGTTTCCCCTATTAGATGATGAATTTGCACTATTTATGTACAAAGGACTTTTAACAGTTCCAACGATTTTTAACTTGGTTTCTTTAAAACTATCATCATTTTCTATACTAACGTAATCACCAATTTTCAAATTATTACGCTCAAGCATAGCTTCTTCTACTAATATTTCGTTACTTTTTTTAGGTTTCTTGCCATCTGTTATCTTTATTTTATTAACATCATCATTTAATGATATTAACTTAACAACCGACTCACTTTTTCCGGCGTTAATTAAAACGTCTTTTGATTTCGAACCATAAACATCTTCTACCAACTCTAATTTATTTATTTCACTTAATGATTCATCACTAAAACCAAGGGTAGAAATAAGTCTAACATCATAATAATTAGCATCATCATAATATTTATCTATCGAAGACATCATGCAAGGTGCAGCCATACTTATTCCAACAAAAACACCAACACCAAGCATACTCATTACAAGAAGTGATAGAAATCTTTTAAATGATGATTTAATTTCTCTAAAACATGTCGTGTTAATTCTATTTTTCATAATTACCACTCTATTTCATCAATGCTTTTTGGTTTTTTATTTATTATAACATCACTTACACTACCGTTTTTAAACTTTATAATCTTATCAGCCATAGGTGCTATCGCAGCATTATGAGTAATTATAATTACGGTCATATGTTCTTTTCTTGATGTTTCTTCAAGTAATTTTAATATTTGTTTACCAGTTTTATAATCAAGTGCTCCAGTTGGTTCATCACATAAAAGAAGTTTAGGGTTTTTAGCAATTGCACGAGCGATTGCAACACGCTGTTGTTCTCCTCCTGATAATTGAGAAGGAAAATTATCAATTCTGTTTTTTAAACCTACCTTGTTAAGGATTGTCTTAGGATCCAAGTGATCCTTACATAATTGTACTGCTAGTTCAACATTTTCAAGGGCAGTTAGGTTTTGCACCAAATTGTAAAATTGAAAAACAAAGCCAATGTTATTTCTACGGTACATTATTAAATCTTTTTCACTGTAGCTAGTAATGTCTTTACCATCTACTAACACCGTTCCACTAGTTGCCGTATCCATTCCACCTAGTATGTTTAAGCATGTTGTTTTTCCTGCTCCTGATGGACCTAGTATTACAACTAGTTCTCCCTTTTCTATTTCAAAAGAAGTTTTATTTAAAGCTTTTATTTTTACTTCACCCATTTGGTATACTTTATTTATGTTTTTAAATTCGATATAAGCCACTTCATCCACCTTCTTAATGTTATATTATATAATAAAAAACGTTATTTTTCACTATTTTTTCTAAATATTAATTATTTTTAATAAAATAAAATGAACACCATAACTAACTTCTTTTTTTGGTGTTCATTTTAATCTTCTTAGTATTACCAAGTTCTTGATAATATTCTTTTAGTATGTTAACATGTTCGTTTAATAACGTTTTAACGCTTTGCCTTTTTGAAATATCACTTTTAATTCTTCTTTGATAATCTTTTAACATTGGTAACACGTAAGAAGAAGTGCTTTTTGCATATAAATTAAATCTTTCTTGTAAATATGGTAATCTATAGTAATAAAAGTCATAACTATCAACCATATAATTAAATATGTTTTCATTATTATTTAAATCTTGCTCTATCGTACAAAAAACATCACCTGGCCTTAATTCATCACTAGCGTTACAAAATGGGTAAAACTTACCATCTTCCATTTGATACACATTATATTTACTAGCAGATATACAATCAATGCAATTATCATCATCTCTTGCTACAATCACCTTAGTTAAAGGAACATAAATATCTTTTTCATCATAAAAGCCTTCATAAATTCTAAGTTCTGCAACTGATAGTTTCTCATTTAAAGCATCTTTATTATCTTGCACAGCATTTTTATTTTTCTTCATTTTTACACCCTCCTTTTTTAGCGTGCTTTACCATTCTATAACATGTATATGACAAAATCAAGATTAATTTTAAAAAAAACAGATAAAATTTACTTTACCTGTTTAAAATGTAAATACCTAAATTTAAGAAACCTGCAAATAATATCCACAAAACATAAGGAATATTTAGATACGCTGCCGTTTTATCTATTTTATAAAACTTTACAATCATAATAATAACTATTGCCAAAAGAAGAATAATCCAGATAAACGAAAATAAATAAGCACTAAATCCAAAGAATATCAAACTCCAAAGTGAGTTAATGATAAGCTGGATACCGTACCAAATAATAGCGTTATCCTTATTCTTATCATCCTTAGTTGTTATTATATAGCAAGATATACTCATAAGTAAGTAAATAATGCTCCATACTACTGGAAAAAGTACTCCTGGTACGTTTATCGGCTTTTTTAGTTCCTTAAAAGTATCCATGTTATTCATCGTAAAGAAACTAAAAAACGAGCCAACTATAAAAGTAATTATAATAATGATTATTAATCTTTTCCAGTTTATTTTTTTCACGTTATCACCAGTATTATTCTAGGTAGTTTTTCAAAATTTATGCTTCATAAAACTCTTTTAAAAATTTATACGTAATTCGCTGTGATATTTTAGATGACTCATCATCATATAAATTAAACTGTTTTATACCGTTATTATTCGCAAAATTAGAAACCACTTTAATACAAGCATAAGAAATGTTATTTACAAAGCAAAATTCACCTACGCTACCGCACTCACAGTCTACTGCTGATGCATTATACTCTCTTCTTATGCTGTTTGCTAAACTATAATTTGAAACAAACATATCAGAAGTTGCTATTAAATCATTTGAATAGCTAACGCCAGAAGTATTTGATGCTCTTTTTAAGCAATCATTTATATCATCATTCGTTTTATAAATACCCTTACTTAGTTTTGGGATAACGCCTTGCAAGTACCCATTTGGCATAAAATCAACGTCGAACTCCAAAGAAGAATGTGGTATTATCGCGGTAAAAATATCATTTGTATCACTTACACTACCACAAGTACCAATGACAAGTACCGCTTTTACTTTATATTTTTCACATATGTATCTTAAAGAACTTCCTATGTTTACCTTTCCATAACCAGTTACCAATAATAAAAACTCATGATCCTTATAATTACATTTATAAAGCTCGGTTTTATTAGGACTTAGCTCCTTAGAAAAGGTAAGTTTTTCCAATAACTCATTTATATAACACCTATCAGATGCCACAATTGCTAACATAATTTTAACCTCCTTACTAATGTATATTTGTTTTATTTCATAAATATTTACATAAAATTATTTTAGGAAAGGACTGATTTTATGGCATATAAAGTTGCGGTTGATGCATCAAATAATAATATTTCTTCTAACGGAATAACGGAAAACAATTATACCTTTGAAGTTTCAAAATACATAAATGATAGATTAAATAACCTTGGAATAGAAAGCTTTTTAGTTAGAGGTGAGAATGATACTTTAACCGATGAAGAAAAGATAAACATAATAAAAGAACGGTACGGAACAGGAAATAACATAATAGTAATTTCAAACAGGTTAAGAAATACTGGCGATGCTGGAATAGAGATAATGTACCCACTTAGAAACAATAGTAGGTTAGCATCTGAAATAGCTAAAGACTTAGAAAGCGTAGGAGCAACTGTTCTTAAATATTACCAGTTAAGAAACGAAGAAGATACCGCTCTTGATGATGATTATTTAATTAGAAATACCAAAAACAATCAAACAATAGTAATTGATTATGGAAATATATCTAATAGTAGTGATGCTAATTTTTTAAAGGATAACAAAAACGTTCTTGCAGAAGCAGTGGTAAAAGCTATTGCAGAATACGCTAACATAACTTACCTTCCAGAAAACTTAGAAGGATATTACATCGTTAAGTCTGGAGATAGTCTTTGGTCTATTGCAAGTAAGTATAACACCACTGTAAGTAATTTAAAATCGTTAAACAATTTATCATCTAACACCCTTCAAATAGGACAACTTTTAAAATTACCAACAAGTAATAGTGAAAATAATACTGAGGATAATCAAAATACTTATACAGTTAAAAGTGGTGATAGCTTGTGGAGTATTGCAAATAAATATGGTACTACCGTTGATGAACTAAAAAGCATTAATAATTTATCTTCTAATCTTTTATCAATTGGGCAAGTATTAAGATTACCAACAAGTAATGATCAAAGTGCAAGCGAAAATCAAAATACATACGTAGTAAAAAAAGGAGATAGCTTATGGATAATCGCAAACAATTATAACACTACCGTTGATGAGTTAAAACGTTTAAATAACTTATCATCTAATCTATTATCCATCGGACAAGTGTTAATACTTCCTGGAAGTAATCAAACTCAAGGCGCTAATAAAATTACTTATACGGTTAAAAAAGGAGATAGCTTATGGAAACTAGCTAATACATATGACACAACGATAGACATGATAAAAAACGCTAATAACTTATCTTCTAATACTCTTCAAATAGGGCAAACACTAATAATACCAACCACAAGTAAATATACTACTTATACGGTTAAAAAAGGAGACAGTTTATGGCTAATTGCAAACAACTATAACACTAGTGTAGATGAAATTAAAAAGTTAAATAATCTTACTTCCAACACCCTTCAAATAGGACAAAAATTATCGATACCAGCTTAATTTAATATTTTTTAATCATTATTTATGTTATTATATAAATAATGAGGTGAAATCATGACTTTTGATAAACAAGTAGAAGAAGCTAAAAAAAATAAATTAAAAGCAAGAATAACAAGAGACGTTGTGTTCATTATTTTGGGTATTACCTTTTTGGCAATATCGATTGTTATGTCTGTAATAGAAAAAAATAATGAAGAAAATAAAAATAACGATAATAATAAAGAAGTTATTACCACAGAAAAACAAAGCGATTAACCATAAATTATATTGCATATAATAAATTAGGTGATATAAATGATTGTTAAATATACAGATAAAGAGCTTGATTTACTAGCAAGACTAATGCGAGCTGAGGCCTTAGGAGAAGGTAACCTTGGAATGCTTATGGTTGGTAACGTTGGTATTAACCGGGTAATAGCTAATTGTTTAGATTTTAAAAACGTACGCTCGATTGAAGATATGGTATATCAATCACCTGGAGGATTCTCTGGAACAAACAGTGCTCTTTTTCAAAGCTCCTCAACAACTGCTGAAAAAAACTTAGCTAAAAGAGTTATAAGAGGAGAATATTTTCATCCAGCTACCAACGCTTTATGGTTTTATGCACCGGGTTCTGGAAACAGTTGCCAGACTACTTGGTATAATCAAGCAAACGCAGGAAGATATAAAAATCACTGTTTTTATGAGCCAGCTAGTGGCGTATGTAAAGAATTACACTAAAAAAACTTATCAAGAAAAGATAAGTTTTTTTTATGGAATAATTAAGGTTTGACCAATATTTAAAATATCACTGTTTAAATTATTAATCATTCTAATTTGATTTATACTAACCCCAAATCTATTTGCAATACTCCAAAGACTATCTCCTTTTTGAACTACGTATAAATTAGACGTATTAGAATTAGTTGCATTAGTAGGTATTGTTAAAACCTGACCAATTGTTAGAATGTTACTTGTTAAATTATTAGCATTTTTAATATCATCTACTGATATGCCATACATTCTAGAAATCGAATATAACGAATCTCCGTTTTGAACAACATAAGTGTTATTAGTTGTCATATCATCTTTTCCCGTACTTTCAGGATCAGCTGGTATTATAAGTTGTTGTCCAATAGTTAAAACTGAGCTTGTTAAATTATTTTTATTAATTATTGCGTTAGGTGTAGTATCATATCTAAGTGCTATTGAATACAAAGTATCGCCACTTTTTACAACATAAACTGTATCACTAGTAGAACTTGGGTTTTCCTGTAAATCACCAGAATTTGGAATTTGTAGAATTTGTCCTACATAAATAGTATTTGTATCTAAATCATTTAGGTTTGCAATTTCATCAACCGTAGTGTTATTAGCATTTGCAATAGACCATAAACTGTCTCCTTTTTGAACCACGTAAGTTACGTTTGTTTGATCAGATGGTGCAGCTCCTGGTATCACTAACTTTTGTCCAACATTTATTAAATTAGAAGTTAAGTTATTAGCACTTTTTATCTCATCAACCCCAACGTTAAACCTTTTTGCAATACTCCACAAGCTATCTCCCTTTTGCACTGTATAAGTATCATTTACCGTGTTACCTCCTGGTGCCACATAATTATATCCTTTATATTCAGCAACCGCTTTAACAACTGCCTCAGCCCATTTTTCCCAATCATTTTTTATTTGATTCCTATCATCCTTAGTAGAATCTAAAAACGCATACTCAACTAAAACAGATTCTGCTGGAGATGTATTTCTTATTATATAATAATAATCTTTTGATGAGTTAGATGGTAATTTTCTTTGATACCATTTTCTTATGTTTTGACCTGTTGCTTCAATATTATCTAATATACTTTTAGCTAAAGTATCATCATTTCTTAGAGCGTATACAACCTCTGCGCCATCGCCACCACCGGCGTTTAAGTGATTAGAAATAACTATGTCATCACTACTTGCAACATAAGGTTTTATCGTATTTATTCTATCAGTTGGATTCAAAGTAGTATCAGTTGTTCTTGTAATAAACGTTGGTATTCCAAGCTCTTTAAACCTGTTATACATGTAATTTGAAATCTTTAAAGTATATTCTTTTTCAATTATATCACCGCTAGATGATCCAGGATCGGTGCCACCGTGTCCAGGATACGTGTTAGCAAGGTAACTAATCTAAATTAATGATATTCAAATGAATATCTATATCTCTACTATTATCTTCTTTATTTATTTTACCTATTTTAACAACATCAACGAATTCATCAACAATTTCTTTTGTAAGTTTATTAATATGTCTATATTTTTCAAAAACTTCTCTGCTCGATTCAACATTTTCTTCTTTCGATTTTAACGATTTCAATTCTTCGTCAATAATTTTGATTCTTTTTTTATATTCTTCAATTTCATTTAAAAATTTTTCTCTAAACATTATAAAGTCTTCTTGCGTAATTATTCCCTCCAATTTATCTTCATATAAAGCTTTATAATGTTCATTTTTTTTATCAATTTTTTCTTGTAACATTTGTTTCTCATTATTTAAAGTTTCTTTCTTTAATAAAGAACTACTATTTAAAGATTTTTTTTGCAAAACATATAATCTTTCTAATTCATCAACATTATAATACAAGTCTAATTGTTTATTCAATTCATCTAATATTATTTTTTCAAGCTTTTCACATCTTATTGATTCCCTATTAGAACAAACACGATTAGCTAGCTTTACTCCCTTACATTTCATATATGGAACATTTCCTTCTTTTGTGCGATAAACCTGTCTATTAAATACACTACCACAATCTTTACAATAAACTTTTTTACTTAATAAGTATACTTCGCCTGTTGTTCTACTAGCTCTTGTTCTAGATTTAAATTTAGATTGAACCATATTCCAGGTTTCCATATCTATTATAGGTTCATGTGTACCATAAGAATAAGTCCATTCATTTTTAGGCTTAATATAAGATTTATGATTTTTATAACTTACATAAGTTTTTACTCCTTGTACTAAATTACCTATATAAACTTCATTTCTTAATATTTTAGCAATAGTATCTTGAGACCATTTCGTCTTTTCTTTAAATCGTGCTTTCCCACATACATATTTACTGCCATTTTCTTTTTTATAATTAGAAGGTGTTAAAATGCCTCTTTTATTTAAAGTTGTGGCAATATTATAATAACCAACTCCAGATTTGTACAAGTTAAATATTTCTCTTACTATTTCAGCAGCAATAGGATCAATTAATAACTTGTTTTTGTTATCCGGATCCTTAATGTAACCATATGGAGCAAAAGATCCTAAAAATAAACCATCTTCTCTTCTGTTTTGCAATGAATTTCTAATGTTATCTGATAAATCTTCTAAATACCATTCATTTACAAGTCCATTAATTTGCCTAGATTTTTTATTGCCCTTATTTGCAGTATCTGCATTATCAACAATACTAACGAAGCGTACTCCCCATTCAATAAATTTATTATGTATATACCTTTCAACGACTTCCATATCACGAGAAAACCTACTCTGGGTTTTGCAAAGCACTATATCAACAACACCATTTTCACAATCCTTTAAAAGTTTTTGAAATTGTGGTCTATTACTATCAGCACCGGAATAATCATCATCACTATAAACATTTATTACTTCCCAGCCCTGCTCTAACGCATATTTTAATAACATGCTTTTCTGGTTAGCTATAGATTCACTATCATCGCTTTTATTTTTTTTATACCTGTCTTCATCGGAAAGTCTTGTATATATATCAACTCTATTCTTCATTATAGAAAGCACCCTCCTTTCTTGCAAATTAATACTAAAATAAATTTTGAAAAATATAAATTATACTTTTTTTATTTTTTTAAACTTGACAAACTTTATTTTTTTCTAATGAAATAATTATTTTTAATAATTTTTGATTAAATTTTTTTTCTATTATTTTCTTATCTTTTGAATTATAACCATTTTTATTTACAAAAACATTAACATTATATTCAACTTCATTCACATTATCTTCCTCCTATTTATATCTATGCAAAACTTTTTAAACATAATATTTTTTTTACTAATTAATATCATTATTCTCTATCATCCTTTTCCACCTTGCAAATAATTCGCGGTGTGGTATTAAATAAATTTAAAATATTAACTTTTTTACCCTTTAAATAATGTGTTATAACCCTATTAATGTCTTCTTTAGTCTTTTTCATACTCGTCTGCGAATGATACATAGTAGTCTCAAATATTAATTTTATTCTTACTTTATACTTTTTCATTTAATAAATTCCCTTCCATTTTAAAATAAACAAGTGCTTTTAACATTCATCAGACGATTAGCGGCTAACTAATTCCATGAGATTTTCACTCTCCCGAGGATCACTCCGGACTGCTCCCAATGATTGAGTCTATGGCTGAACAGAAGTATCTTTAACCTTATTATTTATCTTCGCAATACTAGAGGCCATCTAGTTTTATAACCAAATATTTACCGACAAGCGTACTTGTTAACGTGCTCCAAAATAATAAGAACGTATCTGATGAACAAATATCAAATTGTCAAAGATCAACTTCTGTATTTTGTTATTAAATCAAAAACAGATGGAAAGGATATTTTACCCTTCCATCTATTTCCTCACTTATAAACTAAAAGTTAAGTCTAAAAATTTAATTTTTTAATTTTTTTCTTAAATTACCAATCGCACAATCAATACTATATTTAACAGCTACTTTTGAACAATTTTCATCTTTTGCTATATCTTCCAGCGTTTTATTTTCAAAATAGTACTTTTTTAATCTTCTTTTCTGCGTAATTGGAAGTTCATTTATAGCTTCCTTCAAGGTCTCTACTTCTAATTTTTTATCAACAATATCGTCTACTAATAAACTCTTTTCCAAAGTTCTTTTATATAGAATCTCATCTCTCTCCATTATATTTAGATGCTCTATATGTCTATCAAATTCATTTAGCTCTGATAAGTCTTCTAATTCAAATTCATTAAATAACATATATAAAGAATGATCTATTTCAAAAATAATTTTATGGTTATTAGAATCATTAAAGGAAATAATATATTTATCATCTTGTGAATTATAATTTAAAGTATATGGATTATATTTATTTTTACGTCTTTTCGGATTATTCATTTACCTTCCTTTCCATTGAGTTATTCAATAGAAAAGGGGGCGAACGAATTTTAAGCATAATAAAAATAGGTATTAAAAAAATGCCGCACGAGACTTGAACAAACAAGTCACATACGACATTAAAAATAAAATATTGATTATTAAATATCTTTTCATACATAGTAGCACACCCTAATAGCAATGCTACTAAACTACTGCACTAGTAAAAGTTTATAGATGTACTACTCAAATATCTAAAATCGCTTATACTTTATAATAAGCACTGCTTTTTTTTAAGTGCTATTATATACTTTCATATTAGAAAAGTAAATGAGATTTTTATAATATAAAAATAATAAAAATGTGATTTAAAATTTTGTTTTTAATCATTATCATTAAATAATTCTCTTAACTCTTGTTTATTAAAGTATTTTCTATTAGAGTTTATAATAGAGCGTGCTGCTTTTAATGCCTGCATTAATATAATTTTTTTCGATTTATCAATATTATTTTCATTCTCTTTTATATATTTTTTGAACTCCTTTACTGCTGATGCTACACTATTTAAAGAGTCTCTTCTCATTTTTTTTACCTTCTTTCAATTCTTAAATAAGTTATTAGGTACTATTAGTATCATCTTCTTCATTTCTTATCAAACAGTATTCTATCATAGAAATTATTACATTATTAAAAGATGTATTATTTGTAATAGCAATTTTTTCTATTTCTTTAATCAAACTACTCTTTATATATAATGATTTATATCCTATTGGATCTTTATTTTTTGTCGGCTTTGGAACAAACACAATATCATTCCTCCTATCATTTTATAAATTAATTTATTCTTCGACTCCTAAAGAATAAGCAAATCTAATTAAGGTTTCTTTTTTTTGATATAATAATATCCTAAGGAAAAACCTAAGTTATTAGCAATAAACCTATAATCATAATTATTCTCCTTATCTAAATAAGTCCAATATATTATTTTTCTTTCTTCAGTTGTTAATTTGTTAAAAGAAAATCTAAAATAATTTATAAATTTTATTCTTTCTATTTTTTCTTTACGATTTAAATTAATATAAATATTAGAAAAATCATTACTATTTAATGCAAGTTCCTCAAGAATAAAATCTTCTTGTATTTCAGAAGTCGATTTATAATCCACAAATAAACAACAACATATATATTTTATTATAACATTTTCAACCTTTTTCTTTGTCTTAATCCAATTAATATTACTATTCATTCTACCGCACTTTCTACCATAGGAAATACCAAGTGGTGAATATTTTAATAAAAAGATACCATAAATATATATACGGAGGTATCCTACATGAATAAAGCTCTAAAAGCATTAGCAATAAATGTTAGATATTATAGAATAAAAAAGAAATATACCCAAGAGAAACTAGCCGAAAAATGCAATACTAGTTCAAAATACATCGCCGATATTGAAAACGAAAGATATATACCATCAATAAAGAAAATGTGTAATATTGCTGATGCACTTGAAAAAGAACCTTATGAACTATTAATATATGACAACAATAGAGAAAATATATCTCCAAGGTCTGATTTATATAAATAGTCAATATAATAATAACATTATTCTCCGAAAAGTTCAACAGAATTGCTAAAACGATATTTTTATTTTTGTACATGGGAAAATAAAAATGGTGGTAACATGAATATAAAAAGAATAAAAGATACGCGTATAGATAATGATTTTACTCAAGAATATATGGCAAAACATTTAAATATTCCTCAACGTACGTATTCATCTTGGGAAAACGAAGAAGTAAAAGTATCATTAAAAAACATGATAAAAATATGTA
Organism: uncultured Bacilli bacterium; assembly: GCA_944359725.1. GTDB lineage: Bacteria > Bacillota_I > Bacilli_A > RF39 > UBA660 > Aphodocola. The sequence goes on from CALVSY010000009.1 coordinate 47,648, forward strand.
AATTTTTAAATATAAGCATTGATTATGCCGTTGGTTTAAGTAGCAGCCCTATAAGAATATATGATGTTACAGAGTTAAATTTAAAAATCATTGCTAAAAACATTTTAAAAATAAGAGAAATAAAAAATCTAAGTCAAAAAGAATTAGCAATAATACTAAATTATTCAAAAAGCATGTTAAGTGGAATAGAGCATGGTAAAGTCATTATTTCCTTAGAAAGACTTTACCTACTTGCAAAAAGATATGTTTTTTCGATTGATGAGCTTTGTTATAAATGCATTGAAAAATAAGTTTGATTATTTTATATCAAATTTATTTTTAATTACAATAACTTTTAAATTCATCATATTTTGCACCTATATATATATCTTTATTATCACACTTTAATAAATAAAAATCATTATTATAATATAGTGTATGTTTTTTATCTATTATTTTTTTTGTAAAAGTTTTATCTTTTGTTTTATAATTTAAATAATTAATTATATCCTTCATAGAAATCCATCTAAAAAATAAAACTCTATCAATATATTCCATTTTATTCATTCCATTTTTAAATGCTAA
>CALVSY010000010.1 GCA_944359725.1 uncultured Bacilli bacterium
CTTGACATTCCCCAAAAAATTTCCAAACTTAAGACCTCGTTGTTTGAAATTCGGGAACTTAAATAAAAAATTTACTTTTTTTTTTGTTTTCCACAAGTATCAAAAAATCTTGACCGGGGGGGGCTATATGATATTATAAACATGTAGAATAAGCTAAAAAAGAGGGTTATCCACATGAGATTAAGAAAAGTAAAAGATAAGAGAATAAAAAAGAATAAGTTTAACGAAATGATGTTTATGTTAGTTACGATATTTGTTTTATCGTTTAGCGTTGGGTATGCTGCATTAAATAGAGATCTAAAAATAAGCGGTGAAGCATCGTTTAGACCTCAAGAAGATATAAGGATAACTAACATAGAATTATCTGAAATAGTAAATAATGCTTTAGAAAACTATGAATCAGATTATTCTAAAAACACAATAAGACTAGGAGTAGACTTAAAAGAACTCACTTCTACAATAACTTATAAAGTAGAAATAACAAACTTAGGAAACATGTCAATGTGGATAGATAGTATAGAACAACCTATAAATAATAATACTAATATGGAGTACGTAATAGAAGGAATAGGTTTAAGAGAGCTAATTAATCCAGGAGATGTAAAAGAGTTTACCATAACAATAAAATATAAAGATGGAATATCTCTTCCTTCTAACACCAACTTAGATACAACAATAAAGTTTAACTTTGTAAAACCAAGATCAATACTTGCAAGAGGAAATAATGGTGCAGCAACTTATACTTTTTATAACGGAACAATTACAAAAGAAAGTGTAGAAGAAATAACGTTTTTGCCAACACTAGAAGTAGGAGAAGATGCGATAGGATACTGGGATGCATCATATAACAAAGATGGATCAGTAATAGCATGGTATAAAGACTCTGATAACAATGATTTATATGAGCTATACATAGGAGGAGTAGGAGAAGTAGAGGCACCTAGTAATTCTCAAAATCAATTTCAAAACTTCAGCTCATTAACAACGATTAACTTTAATGATTACTTTAATACTTCTAATGTAACAACAATGCAGGCTATGTTTGGTAATTGTTCATCGTTAATGAACTTAAATTTAACTAATTTTAATACTTCACAAGTAAAAACAATGTTAGATATGTTTGCAGGTTGTTCCAAACTTAATAATTTAGATTTATCCTCGTTTGATACTAGAAATGTAACAACGATGCAATATATGTTTTCTCGTTGTTCAAAATTAATAGAATTAAATTTATCAAATTTTAATACCGAAAATGTAACTAGTATGAGACAAATGTTTAATGGTTGTTCAAATTTAACAAAATTGAATTTATCTAGTTTTGATACATCCAAAGTAACTGATATGTATTGGTTATTCACTAATTGTTCATCCATAGAAGAGTTAGATTTATCATCCTTTGATACAAGTAATATAGCAAATATGGCATATATATTTTATGGTTGTTCATCATTAACAAAACTTGACATATCATCCTTTGATACATCTAAGGTAACAAATATGCTTCTTATGTTTAATAATTGCTCATCATTAACAGAACTGGATTTATCTAGTTTTGACACGTCAAACGTAACAACGATGAATTCTATGTTTCATGGTTGTGGCAAATTAACAAGTCTTGATTTATCTAATTTTAGTACTCCAAAATTAACTAATATGCAATCTATGTTTTATGATTGTCATTCATTAGAAAGTATTAAGTTTTCAGATAAGTTTAACACATCAAAAATAACAAATATGGAAAGTATATTTTATGGTTGTAATTCACTAAAAGAACTTGACTTATCATCTTTTGATACATCCAATGTAACAAATATGGCATCTATGTTTCTAGGATGTTCAAAATTAACAAAATTAGATTTAAGTAACTTTAATACAGAAAAATTAACTAATATGTATAGAATGTTTAGTGAATGTTATAATTTATCCGAACTTAATTTAACGTCGTTTGACACATCAAAAGTAACAAGTATGTATTGGACGTTTAGAAATTGTTCTTCTTTAACAAAGTTAGATTTATCATCTTTTGATACTTCAAATGTAATAACTATGGCTGGTTTGTTTGAAAATGATAAGAAATTAACAGAATTAGATATAAGAAATTTTGATTTTACAAATGTTACTAATTATTCTAGTATGTTTAATTATATCACAGGCGAAATGACTATATATGTAAAAGATGAAACTGCAAAAGAATTTATATTAAATCTAAAATCTGATGCTAACGTAATTATTCCAGAAAGCATTTAAATAACATAATTAATAGCAAGTGAAATAACTTGCTATTTTTATTTACTTTTTTAAAAATTACTTATATAATTTATACGTGGTGATTTTATGGATTTAAAAAGAAGTGAGTTATTAATTGGAAAGGATAACTTAAATAAATTAAAAAATGCTCATGTTTTAATAGTTGGTTTAGGAGGAGTTGGTGGATCTGCTCTTGAAATGATTGTAAGGTCAGGCATAGAAAACATAAGTATTATTGATTATGACCATTTTGATGCAAGTAATATTAATAGACAAATATTATGTACTAGGAAAAACATTAATAAGTGCAAGGTAGATGAAGCTGAAAAAAGGATAAAAATGATTAATTCATCATGTAATGTTACTAAATATAACGTAAAATTAGATAGTACTTTTTTAAGTAACAACACTTTAGATGTTAATTATATAATTGATGCTTGTGATGACGTAAAAGCAAAGGTTGACTTAATAAAATACGCCATAAACAATAACATAAAGATAATTTCTTGTTTAGGCACTGGAAACAAACTTGATCCAACTAAATTAGAAATAACAAATATTTGGAAAACTAAATATGATCCTTTGGCTAAAAAAATAAGAAGCATTTTAAGAAAAGAAAAGATAAATTATAAATTACCAGTTGTGTCATCAAAAGAAGAAGTAATTATTAAAAACGCAAAAGAAATTCCTTCTTTAGCATTAGTTCCAAACGCTGCTGGAATACTACTTGCTAGCTATGTTATAAATGATATTATAAAGGATGGTGTTTAAAATGTTTGAAAAATCTAAAATAATAGCATATAAATATATTGATGATAAAAGAAAAGAAAAACCTCAAATAAATAAAATTATTAATACAAAAAGAAAAATATATAAACAAAATAATGATAGAAAATAGTTTATTTATTATTGTATAAATATCAATTAAATGATACAATTGTTATTGTAATAATAGGGAGTTGAATTTATGAAAAAGAAAAGTATATTATTTGGTTTATTAATCGTAATATCATTTATCTTTACGATGAAAGTTAATGCGGCAAGTTCAATTACATGTACACCAACTAGTGTATACGTTGGAGACCAAATTACTTGTTCTATAAAAACTGATGAAGAGGTAACCGTTTCATCAAAATTAGAACTTGTAGCAGGCAATACTACTTTAAGTAAAGATGGAAACATAGTATATAAGGCTGCATCTAAGGGGAATTATGAAGTTGAAATATCAAGTGAAGGTTTTAATGATTCCGTTACAATAAAGGTAAGTGAAAAAACTACAACTACTACAACTACAACAACGACAAAAGCAAAATCAAGTAATGCTTATTTATCAAGCATAACTATTGATGGGGAAGAAATTGATGATTTTTCTAAGAACACGACTAGATATTTTGTTGAAGTTGAAAATGACGTTACTAAAATATCAATTGATGCAAAAGCTGAAGATGCGTTATCAGAAGTTGAAATAGATGGCCCAAACACTTTGGATGTTGGAGAAAATGAGTATACTATATCAGTTACATCAGAGGATAACACAACCAAGTTTTATAAAGTTATTGTAACAAGACTAGAAGAGGAAGAATCTTCTAATACCAGAATAAAAAACATTAAAATAAGAGGGTATAAATTAGATTTTAATAAAAATTCTAAGACCTTTTATTTAAACATTGATAAGGAAGATACTGAACTTGACATTACGGTTACTTTAAATGATGATGCTTCTTCATATGAAATAGAGGGTAATGAAAACTTAGAAGACGGAAGCGTAATTAAAATTGTAGTTACGGCAGAAGATGGATCAGAGGATACTTATAGAATTATAATTGAGAAAAAAGATACTAATTACATGCCTTTTATTATTGGGGGAGCAGTATTATTAGTTATCATAGTAATTGTTATAGTAGTTATCATTAAAAAGAAGAATAATAAAAAAGATAATAACAAAAAGAATGATAATAAAAATAAAGCAAAATTAAAAAAAGAAAGTGTTGTAAATGAAAATAGTGAAGATGATGAAAAAACAAAGCAAATGCCTCCTATTTCAGACGATACCATCCCAAGTAGTGCTATAAACACGGAAGATAACATAAGTGATGATGACGATGAGGATGAAGACGTAATTCACATTGATAATGATGAGGAAGAAGAAACAAGAATTCTTTCCTATGCTGAAAAAGAAGAGTTAAAAAGATTAAGAAAACAAAATGATGATTTAAAAAGTAAAATTGATGAAGAGTTAGGAAAAACAACACCTTTAACGTTTAATGATGATGACGATGAATAATTAAAAAGAGTAATGAATTTATTTTGATTCATTACTCTTTATTTTTTCAATATTATCTAATGTTGTTTTAAGCATTCTTTCATATTTATTATTTTTAGGTTTATAATAAACTCTGTTTTTTAATTCATCAGGCAAGTATTGCTGAACTACATATCCTCCAGGATAATCATGCGGGTATTTATAGCCGAAGGCTTGTGCGTTAATATGTGATGGTACCTTTCCTATGTTACCGTTTTGAACGTCCTTTAAAGCAAGGTCTAAAGCTACGTGACCACTATTAGATTTAGGCGCTAAACAAAGATCTATTACCATATTACCAAGTGGTATTCTAGCTTCTGGAAGACCAAGTCTTTCACATGCGTTTATACATGCATCAACTCTTACACCCATATTTGGATTAGCAAGTCCAATATCTTCGTATGCAATAACGCTCATTCTTCTGTATATACTATCTAAGTCTCCTGATGAAATAAGTCTTGCCAAATAGTGTAGGGCTGCGTTAACGTCTGATCCTCTAATTGATTTTTGAAAAGCACTTAAAACGTCGTAATGTCCTGTTTCATCCTCGTCCATTGGACTACTTGCACGTGAGTTTATACTTTTAATAACGTCTTTAGTAATAATTTTATCAGATGTTGCGTAATAGGATACTTCAAGTAAGTTAAGAGCAAACCTAAAGTCACCATTTGCCATGGTTGCGATTAAATTTATAGAATCATCATCTATTTTTATATCAGAAAGCGTTTGCACGGCCTTTTTTAAACCTTGTTTTATATCATCCTTACTTAAAGGTTCAAGTTCAAATATTTGACATCTGCTTCTTATCGCAGGATTTATTTTGTGATATGGATTTGACGTTGTAAGACCTATTAGGGTAATTAAACCATTTTCTAATAATGGTAATAATAAATCTTGTTTATCTTTATTTAATCTATGTATTTCATCTACTACTAAAACAATGTTTCCATACAATTTGGCCTCTTCAAAGACTATTTCAAAATCTTTTTTGTTATTAACAACTGCGTTTAAAAAACGATGTTTAGCGTTTAACTCTTCTGTTATTGCGTTTGCAATAGATGTTTTACCGACGCCCGGTGGGCCATATAAAATCATTGAAAATATCTTTTTATTTTTAACTAAGTTTGTTAGTATTTTTCCTTGGCCAATTAAGTGTTTTTGACCAATTACATCATCTAGTTTTTTAGGTCTTAAATTATTTGCTAAAGGTTCGTTTTCCAATGCAATCACCTCTGTAATAAGATTATATCATAATACTTGACAAATATCTTTAAAAATAGTATTTTATTTTTTACGAGAAAAGGTGATTAAAAGTGATTGATAAGCTCTTATATGATATGCTTAATTATATAAATAGTTTTGAAATTTTAAATAGTAGAAAATACAAATTATATATTATTTTTAAAAATTATATTGAGAAAAAAGAACTTTTTTATAGAGAAATGAATTGTTTTAGTGATGATGATATAAATTCATACTTAGCATATAATTTTAATTCTTTTAAAAAAAGACTGGCGCATCTTTTGGTTTCATACATAAATCCTTATGAATACATTAATTATATAAAAAAGTGTTGTGATATGGAGAATAAAGTACATTTGTCAAGTGAGGACAAAAGAATGTTTCATATGGTTTTAGATCCTTCTTTTGATATTGATAAGGCATCCTTGGTTAATGATAATACTAATTTTTCTAAATTATATGATGATATTATATATTTAGCATTAACGTTAGGTTATAGGCCAAATAATACTAATAAAAAACATGTGTATAAAGATGATTTGATTCCAAAAGAAATTAAAGATGCGATTAAAAAAGTTGAAAAATAATAAGAAAATAGCAAGTAAATAAACTTGTTATTTTTTATTATAAATACTATAATTATTATGGTGATAATATGAAAGAAGATATTCAATCATATATTAATTATGTTTACATAGAAAAAAAATTAAGTGATAATACAAAAAACGCATACGAAACAGACCTTTTTGATTTTAGCGAGTTTTTAAATAATAAAGATGTATCTAAGATAACTTATGATGATATTACATCTTATATAAATCATTTATATGATAAAAAAGAAAAAGATAAATCAATTGCAAGAAAGATTGTTAGCATTAGAACTTTTTTTAACTATTTAATGAAAGAAGGAAAAATAAAAGTTAATCCAAGTGAAAAGTTAGAATCTCCTAAGCTTAAGAAAACGCTTCCTAATACGCTTAGTTTAGAGGAAGTTGATAAATTATTAAGTATTAAGCCTAAAGATGCTAAAGACTGGCGTAATAAAGCGATGATTGAACTTATGTATGGAACTGGAATGAGAGTGTCAGAGCTTGTTAATTTAGAGTTAAATGATATAAATTTAAAGGATAATTATGTTCGTGTTTACGGAAAAGGAAAAAAAGAAAGAATCGTATTCATGGCGGATGTTACAACTGATGTTTTAGATAAGTACATAAACGTTTATAGAAGCTCTTTATTAAAAGGTTATTTAACTGATAAAGTGTTTTTAAGTAGTTATGGTAAAGGTATTACAAGACAAGGTTTTTTTAAGATACTTAAAAAAGAAGCTGAAAAAGCAGGCATAAAAAAAAGTTTTTCTCCACATACTTTAAGGCACTCATTTGCAACACACCTACTTGAAAATGGGGCAGATTTAAGATCAATTGGAGAAATGCTGGGACATGAAAACATAAAAACAACGCAAATATACACGCATTTATCTAATAACAAAAAAAGAAAGGATTACGATGAGTTTTTTCCTCGTAATAAAAAGGTGTAAATAATGGAAATAAAAAAGGAAGTATTTAGAAGCTATGACATAAGAGGAATATATGAAAAGGAAATAACTAATGATCTTGCTTATTTAGTTGGAAGGGCTTTTGCAAGCATTTGTGATGGAACGGTTATCGTTGGGCATGATGCAAGAACAAGTTCTAACGCTCTTAATACAAACTTAATAAAAGGTTTAATAGATAGTGGTGCAACTGTTATAGATTTAGGACTCGTTACAACACCAATGCTTTATTATGCAAGAGTACTTTTTAATAAGAGTTATGCTATTATGATTACCGCAAGTCATTGTGCTAAAGAATATAACGGATTTAAGTTGTGTGATGAAGAAGGAAGTATGTACGGAGATAAAATACAAAACTTTTTAAAACTAATTTTATCTAATAACTTTAAAGAAGAAAAAGGAAATGTTAAATCATATGACATAACTTATGATTATAAAAAACTAATGGATAATAAGATAAAATTAGGACCAAAAAAATTAAAAGTGGTAGTAGATTGCGGTAACGGAACAACGTGTTTTTATAATCCTGAAATAATAAAAAACTGGGGTGTAGACCTAATACCTCTTTACTGTGAGTCTGATCCTTCTTTTCCTAATCACATACCAGATCCAGCGGTTGATTCTAACATGATAGACTTAGAGAAAAAAGTAAAAGAAAATCATGCTGATCTTGGAATTGCTTTTGATGGAGATGGAGATAGAATAGGCATAGTAGATGAAAAAGGTAATCTTGTTAAGACGGATATGTTTATGCTTATAATATGGAAGTCTATTTATAAAACGTGTAAAAACAAAACGGCATCGTTTGATGTTAAATGCTCTAAAGCATTAAAAGAATCACTAGAAAAACTAGGGCTTAAAACCGTTTATAACAGAACCGGTCATTCATATTTAAAAAAAGCTGTTAAGGAAAATAATTATGATTTTGCAGGAGAGTTTTCTGGTCACGTATGTTTTAATGATGAATTCTTTGGCTATGATGATGCACTTTACGCAGCGGGAAGATTACTTAGAATTTTGTCAAATACTGAAAATAAGGTCTCAGATTATTTTAAGGACACAGCTAAATACGTAACATCAGAAGAAAAATACGTTGAAGTAGGGGAAGAAAACAAAGATAAAATAGTTAATAAAGTACTCAATTATGCTAAGGAAAAAGGTTATGATGTAATAACGATAGATGGTGTTAGAATAGAGTATGACGGTGGCTTTGCCTTGGTAAGAAAGTCAAATACATCCCCATGTCTAACCGTTAGGTTTGAAGGTAAAACCCTTGATGAAATGGAAAATCATAAAAAAGAGATCATGTCATTAATAAACGAAGAATTATAAAATTACGTTGTTTTCAAAATAAGTATGTTAAAATATTAAAAAAAAGAAGGTGTAAGTTATGGAATATGTTTTATTATATATTGGAACGGTAATAATGAGTTTTGGTATAGAAATACAAAATGAATTTAATCAAATAAAAGATGTGGCGGATGCCGGTTATAAACTTGATTTTTCCAGATTAACAGAAATTCAAAATCAACTAAGTTCTAATTTCTCGAAACTTAAGATATTAAAAATGTTAATACCTATTTATAATATTTTAGATGTTGTTAAGTCAACTACTATTTATGAAAAAAACAGACCTATTTTAATAGAACAATTAAAAATAATAGATGTATTACAAGAAATGAGTGAAGAAGAAAAACAAATGTATTTAAAAAAGCCTACAGGTTTTAATGCTCTTGTCATAACAATTAAATCAATAATAAAAGAAAGTACAAAAGATGATTTAGAAAATAATATTATTTGTGATGAAAACAATCATTTTACAAACAATAATGAAGATGAAAATAATAAAATTGATTTTATAAAGGATAAAGAGAATATTTATAAATACGTAGATCAAGATGAGATTGAACATGAAAACAAAAAAACTAAAGAAGATGAAAAACATTATGTTGATGATGAACAAGATTTATTAAAAGAATCTTCAAAAAAATTAAAAAAATAAATAATTTTAAGCATATAAATTAACTAGGAGGTATCATATGCCAAATAGTACTTTATATGCTTTTATTTTGTCTTTTTTAGCAGGTTTATCAACTTTAATTGGAGCCTTGGTAATATTCTTTGATAAACGTAAAAATAGCAAAATAGTTGAGGTTAGCCTATCTTTTGCAGCAGGGGTTATGGTGTGTGTTTCACTTACTGATTTACTACCTAATTCATTTAATACGATTTTAAAAGATGTTAGGATATTTCCAAGACTTATGTTAACGCTTATTTTTTTAGTAATTGGAATAATTATATCAATGTTAATAGATAAGTATTTACCTTCAAACTATGAAAATAAGGATAATAAAGGTTTATATAAAATAGGTATAATAAGCATGGTTGCAATAATAATGCATAATATTCCTGAGGGTATTGCAACGTTTATAACCTCATCTAATAACTTAAAACTTGGCCTTACTTTATCTTTGGCAATTGCACTACATAATATTCCAGAAGGAATATCAATTGCGGTACCTATTTATCATTCTACTAATAACAAGTTTAAGGCTATTTTTTATGCTTTAATATCTGGCATGAGTGAGGTTATAGGAAGCGTGCTTGCATACCTTTTTTTAGCACCATTTATTAATAGTCATATAATGGCCGCTTTATACGCCATAATAGCGGGTATAATGATTCATATATCCTTTTATGAGTTAATCCCTGGTGCATATAAAGAAAGTACTTTAAAAGGCGTTTTAAAATACTTTATAATGGGTTTTATTATTATGATAATAAGTCACATGCTTATGAGTTAACATTTTACATTTATATATAAAAGTGTTACAATAATGCTCATTAATAAAAAGAAGGAAAGTATTATGTATGAATATAATAGTAGGTGGTATCCTAGAAAAATTACTAAAGAAGAGTACGATTATATAAAAATAATAGCGCAAAAGTATGAAATAGAAAGCATTATTATACTTAACATTTTAAAAAGATTAATTAAATACAATCAAGATTTATCTACCAATTACTTATTAGAAAAAATTAAAGAAGTTTTAAATAAAAATTTAAAAATAAGTAATAATGATAATATATTTACTTTAAAAGAATTTTGTCTAACTTATAAATTCAACTATGAAGATTTATTATATACGATAATAAGAGTTAAAATAGAAAATGAAAAGATGGATGACATCACTTTAATAAATGAATCATTAAAACATTTTTATAACTCATATCAGTATGGAAAAAGTAAGTATTATTATCCATTTAACAACAAAGTTATAACGTCAAAAGATATTACAAAAGAAGGACTAATTAGTAAGGATAATTTATATAATATATATTCTAAAATAAATGAATATGATTACTCTAATGCAGAAGTATTAAAACTTATTAATGATATTTTAAATTATAATTTTGAGTTAAATAATAAGAAAATAGATTTAAATGGTTTTTGTAAAATTAACAAGATAAGTATAAAATACGCATTATATTATATATTGCTTTTAAAATTAAATGATGATAATATTACAATTGATGAATGTTTTAGGAAAATGGTTTTAAATTTCCATAATTTAAAAGATATATATTATGTTAATAATACCTATAAAGATAAAGATTTAAATAAAAAAAGAGAAGGTGATTTATATAAAAAAAGAACAAAGTAATTTTTACATAGAAAAAGTATATAAGGGTAAAAATTATAAAAAGATGATGAAAATAATAGAGATATTAAAGGAAAAAGGCTATAAAGTAATAGATTATGATTTAGCTTTTAATTTAAATCCTTCGGTTTTAAAATATAAAGAATTATTTTTAAAACTAACAATAGATGATTTACTTCTTAATGATTTAGAAAAATTTAAAAAAGTGCTTTCTAAAACAGATCAATTTTTCATAACAATTAGTTTTAAAGAAAATTATAATTTTAGTAAATTACCTTTTGGTTTTGAAATTATTATTAATGATTTGTGCTATATGTTTCCATTTTGGAATTATATTGATTTAAAAAGTAATGATATTGATATTATAAATAAATTGGATAAAGATAAAAATAAAATATTAGATGAATTAGAAAATTGGGCACTTGAATTGGGTGAAAGAAAAACCATTTAGTAATAAATAGCTAAACATTTCAGCTATTTTTATTATATAATTAAATTGGTGATATAAATGTTTTTATTCTTTAATAATTTTATAGAAGTTTATAAAAATAATATACATCTTTTAGTATTTACCATAATATTTTTAATAATAATTATTTTAGGAATATTTTTTTACAATAAATTTAGAGGATTCATGGGTAAATTCTGGCTAAAAAAAGAGCTTTATAAGTTACCAAAAAAAGAGTATTTAATATTAAATGATGGGATGATTAAAAGTAATAATAAAACTTATCAAATTGATCATATAGTAATATCAAAGTACGGCATATTTGTAATTGAGATGAAAAACTATTATGGGCGTATTTATGGAAATACATATAAAAAGTATTGGTATCAGTACGTATATAATAAAAAAAGGTCATTTTATAATCCGATTTACCAAAATTATGGGCATGTTAAAGCTTTAGAAGATAACTTAAAATTAAAAGAGGATATATTTATACCTATCATCTGTTTTTCAAATCAAGCTAAAATAAACGTAACATCAAAAAACATTATTATTAACCTTGATTACATAAATGATGTTATTAAATCATATAAAAAAGTAATTTTAAATGACAACATAAATATAATAAGAGATAAAATTATATCAATAAACATAAAAGATAAAAAGATAAGAAAAATGCATGTAAAAAACATTAAGAAGATTTAAAGCTTATGTTTAATTGAATTAGGATGGTAACCATGTTATAATCTAGTTATGAAATAAGGAGGCAACATGAAAAGATTTCAAGATAAGTTAGAAAAATTTGATGAGGCATTAAGAGATTCAATAATAAAAAAATTTGAGTACACTTTTGATTTATCTTGGAAAACAATTAAAGCTTATTTAGAAGAGTTAAACACTTTATATAAATTTGATGTTATTGATTTTAACACTTTAAAAAACGATAAATTTAAAGAAGAAATATTAAAAGATGGAATAGTCATATTTGACAATTAATATTCATTTGCTATACTATTATTAATACTTTACTTATTATTTTTGAATGGGGGCATTAAACATGAAAAAAGAAGATAAAGAAGAATTATTGCAAAAAGATGTATATAGAATAAAGGATACTGAAATTGATGATTATATAAAAAAATATGTTAAATTAAAACGCGTTAATAGAGCAAAACTTGCTGCAATGGCATTGGTTCCTGCGATAACATTTGGAACTATAATAGGTACTATAGTAGGTGGTATAGCAGGAGTTAATAAACCTTATGACGAGGTTGATAATTATTGCGTTAGATACGTTGATAAAGATACTAATGTGATTATTCAAGATAATACTAAAGAAAAAGATAATGCAATCATTACCATAAAATATCCATTTGAAAAACACGATAATTATTACGTTAGAAAAATATCAGAATTTAAAACAAAAGATGACGTATCAAATAACGTAAATGATATTATTAATTCAAATCCAGATTTTATAGGTGATTTAGTTAATTTAAAAAATGAAAGTACTAATTATGAAGTGAAAAAAGAAATTGATCCAAATGATAATAATACAGAAATATCAGTATTATATAATGAATTCTTAGGAAAAAATAAAAAATATAAAAGTAAAGATGAGAAAAGTTCCGAAGTGGCTGCAACTGTTTTTTCTACTATCGCAGGCCTATTAGGCGGTGGTAAGATATCAAATGAATTAATTGATTATAATGATTTCAAATTTAATCAAAATTATATTAATTCTAATATTAAAACTTTAAAAAGAAGAAAAAAGAAAGAAGATAGCTAACCATTTTAGCTATTTTTATTATATAATTAAATTGGTGATTAAAATGAAGTTAAAAAACTTTTTTGGCCATTTAAACACGGTAAATAAGCATAGATTTTTAGTATTTAAATTATCTTTAAAAGCAGGAATTCCATTAAGAGGACTTTTACATGATTTATCTAAGTATTCTCCGCAAGAATTCTTTGAAGGAGTAAAGTACTTTAACGGAAAGGTAAGTCCAATTAAAATATGTAAAAAAGAAAATGGATACTCTAAGGCATGGCTTCATCATAAAGGAAGAAACAAGCATCATTTTGAGTATTGGTATGATTTTAATACTCATGATAAAAAACCTATTATTCCTTATAAATACACGGTAGAATTAATAATTGATAACATTGCGGCTTCACTAACTTATCTTGGCAAGGACTGGAAAGCTAATTCCCAACTTAATTATTTTATAAATAGAAAAGACTTAGACTACATGAATGATAAAATAAAGAATTTGTTAGTTGCGGTATATACTGAAATAAGTAAAAAGGGAATTAATAAGGTAATAAATAAAAAGGTATTAAAAGAAATGTATAATAAGTACGTAAATAATTAAGTAGGTGATATAAATGTCATTATTTAGTAATTTATTTGTGGATGGTATTAAATATAATAAAGAGGATGTGCCAAATAAAAATGTTTATCCTTTTAATATAGAAGCTATTAAAAATTTAGATGAGATTAGGATAGATAAACCGGTTACCTTTTTTATAGGAGAAAATGGAGTAGGGAAGTCAACACTTATTGAAGCGCTCGCAATTAGTTTAAAACTTAATCCAGAGGGTGGTAGTCAAAACATTAATTTTAAAACAAAGGATTCTCATTCTTCTTTATCAAATTATTTAACCGTGTATCAAACCGGAAACTTACCAAAAACAAGGTATTTTTTAAGAGCAGAAAGTTTTTATAACGTTGCATCAGAAATCCAAAGACTTGTAGATGAAGATGGTTTTGGTGAGTTAAAAGAAGTGTATGGTGGCAACTTACATGAATGTTCTCATGGCGAATCTTTCCTAAAACTAGTTAAAAATAGATTCATTGGTAAAGGCCTTTACGTTTTAGATGAGCCTGAAGCAGCACTCTCACCGGTAAGACAAATGAGTCTTTTATGCTTGATTGATAGCTTAGTTAAACAAGGCGCTCAGTTTTTTATATCAACCCATTCACCAATTTTATTATCGTATAAGAATGCTCAAATATTAGACTTAGATAATGGCTTTAGTATAATAGATTATAAAGATACAGAAATTTATAAAACCTATAAAATGTTTTTAGATGATCCTGATAGAATGCTTGATATGTTATTAAAGAATTAATAAATTTTAATTAAATTATGACTAATTTTTTAATATTTTATAATATAATTAATAAAGGTGATGAAAAATTGAAGAAGAAGTTTGCTAACTTTATGAAAGATAGATATGGCATAGATAATTTATATATGTTCTTATTTACTTTATATTTTATACTTATAATTATAAATATGTTTGTTAATTCCTTTATTCTTACTATTTTAGAACTTGTTATAGTAATTATAATGTTTTATAGAATGTTTTCTAAAAACAGATATAAAAGAAGTAGGGAAGAAGAGGCTTATTTAAAGTTAAGAGATAATATAAAGAGTTTTTTTAAGAAAAACAAATATAAAGATAAAGATCATGTTTATAAAAAATGCTCTAAATGCAAAACTACTATTAGGCTTCCTTTACCTAGTTCTATAGGATTTAAGTATGTAACATGTCCCAAGTGTAAAAATAAGTTTAAAACGCTTGTTTTAAGAAAACAAAAAGTAGAATTAATAAGAAAAAAATCTTAAAGTCCCCTATTATTTATAGTAATAAAAGTAGGGGACTTTTGTTATATTTAAGGGTTATGTAGCTATAGGATTATAAGTAGATTAAGATGATTAATATATTAATATTGTGTTTTAGTTTAGTAAAGCTATTTTATTATGAATAAGTATAGGTTAATAATTTTATATATGTTATTTTATTAATTTAACCAATAGAAGATTATGCTTGCTTGTAATAGAGCATTATTTATGTGAGCCGTGTTAAGATGAAAGGGCACATGAACGCGAGTTGATGAATCTAAAGATTATAGAGCATAAAAAAAGACAGCATAAACGCTATCTATAATTGAAATATAAAATGTTAACATAATATGTATTATATGAACTAACATATAGTAGTTAAGTTAAACATCACGAGACTGTATCTCAGCTATCTTAGCTAGTACTTCTGATGCGTTATCACGGGTGATCTCCGTGTATCCAAGTTCATGTAATGCTTGTATCTTAGCGGTGTTAATTTCTTCTGTACGACTTAGTTTTTCTTCGTTTTTATGTTCTATTTCCGCAACAAATTTTTTATGTTGTTCAGCAAGTTTTGTTTTAGATGTTCCACCATTTCTATATAATACCATGGCAGTATGCATAATACTTTCAAATACAAACTGTTCATCTTCGTTAAACACATATTCGTTAGGATCAACAAAACCTAATAATTTATCAATGTATCCTAGCATGTATTTAAGTTCTTTTACGTTTTCTAATCCTTGTACAAAGTGTAACAAATACTTATACGTTACGTATGAATCTTGAGGACCTTCTATAAAACGTTCTTTTATTAAAAATATTATATCATTTAACAATTCTTGCTCTCTTGGTTTAAGTTCCTTAAACTCAATAGTATCTAAGTGTGATACACTAACATTTGATGCATCACCATTTAAAACCATATCAACCTTATTAATAAACTCAGCATCAATTTTAATATCATTTATTTCGCTAGCTTCTTTTATATCAAGTAAATTAAATAACTTCATTTTTTTATCTTTAGGCCATCTAGAAATGTCATTCATCTCTAAATAATTATATATCATTTGTCTTGAAACTCCTAAATACTTAGCTAATTTAACCTTAGAAATTCCAACTTCTTGTAAGATTTCATTTAGCTTATCCATTATTATCCTCTCCTTATTATATATCTAATATTATTTTACACTTTTTTACAAAATTGTCAATGATCTTACACTTTATTTATATATGATATTATGACTAAATAAATTGACAATGTATAAATATTAAACTATAATTTTTATATGCTATATTTATACTAACTAACTGATTAACTAAGGTGGTGACTATTATGAACGATGAAGAATTCTATTTATCTGATGAAGATTTAAGACTTTTAAAAAAAGAATTCGAACCAAGAAGTAGTAAAAACACTCCCCAAAAAAAGAAAATAAGATTAAAAGTTAAAAACCTTATGCTACTTATTACCTTTTTAGCATTATTAATCATTCTTATAATATCAATAATCAAGGTAATAGCATGGCATAATGATAGCAAAGAAACAAAAAAACAAGAAAAAATAATTGAAAAAGCTGATACTAAAGAAGTTATGGATAACGATCAAACAGAAGTTATAGAATCAGATGAAGATAAGGCAAATCCATACTGGGATTATATTAAAATGAACTTAATTGATGTTGATTTAAGTGAGTTAAAAAAGATTAATAGTGATGTTTCAGGATGGATAAGCGTAAATGGAACAAACATTAACTACCCATTCGTTCAAACAACGGATAATAAATACTATTTAAAGCACTCACTTGATAAATCTTATAATGAAGCTGGATGGGTATTTAAAGATTACCGAAACAGTAAAACAAGCTACGATAAAAACAATATTTTGTATGCTCATGGAAGAGTTGACACAACGATGTTTGGAAGCTTAAAAAATATTTTAAAGAGTAATTGGTACGAAAATGAAAATAATCACGTTATAAAAACGTCAAATGAATATGAAAATAGCTTATGGCAAGTGTTTAGCGTCTATAAAATTAATACCACAAGTGATTACTTGCAAACCAAGTTTAATACTGATGATGAGTTTTTATCTTTCGCTAACATGCTTAAAGAAAGAAGTTATTATGATTTTAAAGTAACTTTACAAGGAAGCGATAAAATACTTACCTTATCTACTTGCTATAATAGTAAACAAAGAGTTGTTATGCACGCAAAACTAATTAAAACTCAAAAAAAATAAAAGCCATAACTGGCTTTTTTTAAATTATAAAAGTAAATAGTTTTAATAGAATTGGTGTCAAATAAGCATCTAGTAAACAAGCAATTAAGATTAATATTATACTAATTATGAACGCTAATAAATATTTTCCAAGAAAAGTTTTAAAATTTAAGTTATCTTTTTTAAATAATGCTTTTAGAAATTTAATTGAGGCATGAAGCGCAAAAAAACTTAAAAATACATATATTAAGATATTTATAATCATTACTGGAAACACGTATAATAAGGTCCCTACTACACCCTTTAATTGATAATTTAAGATAATAACAGATAATGTTGTCCCAAGCATGAAACCCTTGAAAAACAGTATTATTACAACCGCAAACACACCAATCATAGATATTCCTAATATAAATATTATAAGTAGTTGTAATGCGTTATTTAATGACTCATTTAAAAACACGTTTATTCCAAAAACATCACTTGAAAGCTTTTTAATACTTGAAAAATAAGTACTTACCTGCTCTTTTAGCAAGCTCTTATCAGCGTCAGTTATAAAATTTATAAATAATGATCCAAAGACTAATCCTACTATGAAAGTTATTAATAAAAATATTAGTAAATTCTTGTTTTTTTTTATTGTTTCGTTTAAATAGTTTATTATTGTTTGCATGTTTTTCTCCTTTGTTAAACTATATTAACGATTAATAAAAATTATTACTTTAAATTTACGCGTATTTATATTATAATTATACATGAGGTGAAATAAGTTGTCTAAAAATAAAGAAAGAAAAAAACGTTTTAAACTAAAAATAAACTGGTCAAAATTATTTGTGTGGATTGCGTTAATCGCGATGGTGGGATCTGCTTTTGCAGCGGTACTTTCTCCCCTATTTTATACTTAGAATGCATAGGTTTATGCATTCTTTTTTTATAAATAAAAAATATAATTTAATATGACGAATGAAAATGAAAACGTAAATAAAGAAAAAATTAAATTCTTAAACCTACAACTTATCGCAACAACTGGGTTTATTATTGCTTTATTAATTTCTTTTTTTCTTACGTTAGATAAAAGACTATCTCTAGAGCAAAAAAAAGGAATTTTTACCGAAAAAGAAGCGCAAAACTTAGCACTTTTTCAAACAATATTAGTATTCATTATTGCATCTTGCTTTTTATATGTAAACTATAAGCAATATAAACTTGCTAAAAAGACGCATGATACTGATGAAGAAGATTTTTTGCTTCAAATAGAAACATCTATATTTGCAATAATATCAGCGATAATAGGTCTTTATATCATATTTAAAAACTACCGAAATAGAAATCTTTCAATATCTGAAACCGAGTTATTTTAAAATGTTCTTTTTTCTTAAGATGCATCTTTGTTTTAAAGCATCTTTATCATTTATTCCAACATGTTTAAAAAAATCAATTATTTTTATTTCTTCTTTTGTCATTTAAAAATCACCTCTTATGACTATACATAATACCATAAAGTTTAATAAAGTATAGAAAACTAGGAAAAAAATTCCTAGTTTTCAGCTTCTTCAAGCATTGATGTTATAAGTATTCCATATCCTTTTTCAGGACTATTTACAACCACGTTTGTTACTGCACCAATTATGTTATCTCCTTGTATTATTGGTGACCCACTCATTCCTTGAATAACACCACCGGTTTTATTTAGTAATTCTTCATCAGTTATTTCAAATAAAATATTTTTGTTACTATTTTTATCATTATTAACTTTTAAAATGTTTATATCATACGTTTTTTTTAAATTATCTTCTAAAACGGTAATTATTTTAGCATTTCCTGTTTTAATTTCTTCATAATCTGCAACCTTGTATAAACTATCTTTATTTATCTCTTTTGTATAATTTCCAAATATACCTGATATTGTATTTTCTTTTATATTACCATACACGATATTAGAGTTTACATCAGCGATTTTACTACCAGGTTCTCCTCTTGTTGACCTTTCTATTCCAGTTACGGTAGAGTTATATATCTTACCGTCTTTAACATTAATCATCGTTCCTGTTTGTGACTCTAAGACTTCATGCCCTAATGCACCATATAACTTTGTTCCAGGATCTATAAAAGTAAGTGTTCCTATTCCTGATACCATATCTTTAACGTAAAGTCCTGTTTTAACTACACCATCTACAGTAATCAAATTCAAATTAGTTGTCATTTGTTTATTATTTCTTTTATATGTTAGTTTTAAATTGGTTTTATTACTATTTTCAATGGATGTGATAAAATCATCAATGGAATTTACGTTTTTATCATCTACTTTAATAATGGTATCTCCCTTATTTAAATTAGCATCATATCCTGGATATGAATCATTTACTTTATAAAAACCAGCGATTATTATTCCCTTATTATTAATTTGGAGTCCTATGTTTTCTCCACCAGCTACTATATATTTAGAATAAGCAAGTACGTAATTAGGCATAATAAATGTAGCAACTAATAAAATTGCTATAAAACTTTTAAATTTTTTAAAAAACATTTTTATGCTCCTTTTGTAATCCGAATTACATTATTATTATGTTTAAAATAAATATAATAATAAGTGATAAAAATTGGTAAAGAAAAAAACTAACTTTAAAGTTAGTCCCATAAGTTTTTAGGATATTTTCCTTCGTCTATCATTTTATTTATTGCTGCAACCAAGTCTTTTTTATCTTCTTTATACGTAACACCAAACCATCGTTCGTTAGTATCTAATACTTTTACCTTTATTTTATTTTCTTTAATTCTTTTAAAAACACTATTAGGAATTAAGAATTCGCATTTTTCTAAATTATTTTCATGTTTTTTAAAGAACTCTATCATCTCATCTTCTAAATACTTAAATATAGATGGATGAAATCCAAAGAAGTTCATTGATACTAAAGCATCCTTTGGTACTTCAAAAACGTTTTTTTCATCTTCTAAATCAGTTGCTATTATTTTACCATCTTTTTTTTCTACCAAAGATTCTATTAAGTTATTTAAATAACCATCTTCATTACTAGAACAAATGCCACGTTTTACAGAACCGTTTTCACTCATGGTATTTATAACTTTGTAACCTATCATTGCATATAGGTTATCATCCTTATTTTCTTCAAAGAAAGTTTTCATTTTGAAAAATGGATCATA
The DNA here is from genome assembly GCA_944359725.1 of uncultured Bacilli bacterium. Classification (GTDB taxonomy): domain Bacteria; phylum Bacillota_I; class Bacilli_A; order RF39; family UBA660; genus Aphodocola. The sequence continues at coordinate 20,472 of CALVSY010000010.1, forward strand.
TCCGTAAAAATCATCTGCGTTAATAACCGTAAATGGCTCGTTTACTAAGTCTTTAGCGGCTAAAATAGCGTGTGATGTTCCCCAAGGTTTTACTCTTTTAGTAGGTACTTTAACGCCTTCTGGTACATCTTCTATTTTCTGAAATGCATATTCTACTTTTATTTTAGATTCTATTCTTTTTCCTATCGTTTCTCTAAATAAATCATAATTTTCTTCTTTTATTATGAAAACTACCTTGTCATATCCTGCTTTAATAGCATCATAAACCGAATAATCCAAGATGAATTCCCCATTTGGGCCTACTGGTTCTACTTGTTTTAATCCTCCGAAACGGCTTCCCATTCCTGCTGCCATAATTACTAACGTCATATTTATCAACTCCTATTCTTCTACTTTAAAATCTTCTTCTTTTCCATTTTCCATTAGTATTTTATTTACGTTTTCTTCTGCAATTTTTAACTTATCAGAACATTCCTTAGCAAGTTTCATTGCAGCGGTATATTTATTTATCGCATCATCTAAATCCACGTTACCACTTTCTAGTTCATTTACCATTTTTTCAAGTTCGTTTAATTTTTCTTCAAATTTTTCTTCTTTAGCCATTATTTACCTCCATTACTTTAGCGTTTATATTTCCGTCTTTTATCATTATGTTAATATTATCATTTATTTTAACATCTTTAATACTTGATATACATTTATCATCCTTTTTAGTAACTGCATACCCTCTTTTTAAAGCGTTTAAAGGATTTAATATTTCTAACTTTTCGATTAAATGATTTGTTTTCTTTAATTTATCATTATATAAAATAGTAGGATCTTTAAATATTATACTATTTTTAATTATTTCTAATTTAGATTTACTTGTATATATAATTGCATTCATATAAGTATTTAACTTATCTATTATGTTATCTAATTTTTGTTCTTTTATTTCATACAAGCTAAGTGGATTTTTTAAAACGTAACTTTCTTTTAATTTTTTAAGTCTTAATTTATTATTATCTAATATGCTTTTAATTGCATTAGTGTATCTGATTTCATAATTGTTAATTTCGTTTAATAAATCAGATAGTATTGGAACGGCTCTTTCTGCTGCACCAGTTGGTGTTTCTGCTCTTACATCCGCGACAAAATCACATATCGTAAAGTCAATTTGATGGCCTACTCCGCTTATTATAGGTGTTTTACAATTAAATACCTTTCTTGCTACAACCTCTTCGTTAAATGGCCATAAATCCTCGATTGAACCGCCACCACGCCCAAGAATTATTACGTCTAGACCATAATTATCCGCGACGTCTAGTTTTCGTACGATGTCGTTTTTTGCAAGTTCTCCTTGAACAAGACATGGAAACAAAATCGTCTTACATATTGGAAAACGTCTTTTAATCGTTGATAATATATCCTTTACGGCTGCTCCCGTTGGAGCCGTTACAATACCAACTTTCATTGGTATTTTAGAAATAGGCTTTTTATATTTTGCGTCAAATAATCCTTCATCGCCTAGTTTTTTCTTCAACTGCTCAAAGGCAACGTACAAATTACCAACGCCATCTTCATCCATTTCTTCTACGTATATTTGATAATTACCAGTTGATTCAAAAACGCTTATTTTACCCTTAACCAAAACCTTCATACCATCTTCAGGCATAAACTTTATTTTAGAGGCGTTATAGCTAAACATGATGGCACTTATTCTTGCATTTTCATCTTTTATGGTAAAGTAAAAATGCCCTCTTGTATGAGCTTTAAAATTAGATATCTCACCCTTTAAATAAACTTCTTGCAAATGAGCATCATTATCTATTTTAAATTTAATGTATCTTGTAAGAGCTGTTACACTTAAATATTTATCTTGCATATGATCACCTTTATAATTTATATTATAACATTTAAGATATATAAGTTCAAATGATTAAATTAAAAATCACAAATTATGTATGCGTAATAAGTAAAGAAAACGAAAAGCATAATAAAGCCTTCTAATTTAGAAATCTTTTTATCTCTAATTGAAAATAAGTATATTAACAAAGCAGAAACGACAAATGCCAGTATATCTATTAATCCAAAGTCAGGTGCTGTAACATCACCAAATATCATAACAGGAATTGCAAGAACAACGCCAATGTTAAAAATATTAGTTCCGATAATATTACCTAAGACCATGTCAAACTCGCCCTTTTTAGCGGACGTTATGGACATGACTATCTCAGGAGTTGATGTTGCAATAACAAGCACAACCATAGTAATTAATTTATTACTTACCCCTATTTCACTTGCTAAATTAACAACGTTATCAACGGCTATATCACTACCAATAAATATTAATATAAGACCAATTACCGAAAAAACAATTGATTTTTCTAATTTAAACTTTGGTTTTTCTTTTTTTATACCTTTATTAGCACCTCTATTTTTAAGAGATGTAAATATATAATAAATAAAGATTAAAAACATTAAAAATAATATGATGCCATCTTTTCTTGATATGCTATTTTGTACGTTTGATTGAAATAAGTTGTCAATAAATAGGATTGAAAAAGCTAAAACAATAATTAAATGTAATGGTAATTCTTTTTTTACGGTTTCGTTTCTAACTTTTATTGGCTTTATTAAAGCAGCAATTCCAATTGCAAGCATCGTATTTACAACCGTACTTCCAATAACGTTAGACAAAGCTACATCACCAGTTTTTTCCATCATTGCTTGTAATGATATCGCAAACTCAGGCGTACTAGTTCCAAACGCTATGATTGTTAAAGCAATAATCATCTTTGGAACCTTTAAGTTTATCGCACACGAAGAAGATGCATCAACAAATAAATCAGCACCTTTTATAAGTAATATAAAACCAATTATAATTAAAATTATGTATGCTATCATTTTACTTTTCTTCCTCTATTATAATCATAATAACAAATTATTTTAATTCACACAACACTTAAAAATTAAAAAAAAAATAACAAGATTAACCTGTTATTTTCTTTTTTTCATATGCTTTTCTTAAGGTTTTAGCAAGCTTTATCATTTCTATTTTTTTATCTAATAAATTGGCGTCATTATATCTTTTAATTCCTTTAGCGTTCATTGTTTTTACGTTATAACAATCCAGCGCTTTTAAAAACATAGCTTCTTTGGTATCATTAAAACGCCAATTAGATAAACAAGATGTTATATAAAAGTTAACCAAAGAAAAAGGATATAAACGTTCGTTTAAATAGTATTCTTTTTTTCTTACGTTATATAATACGCTTAAAAGAACTTCTGCAGGTAATTCATTGTCCGTTATTTTTTTAAATAACGTGTTATATTTTAATAACGCACTTTTATTTGCTTTAAACTTTTTAATAAGAGCATCTGGTAAGAAGATGTCTTTTTGTTTTGAAAGTGAAAAAAGTGTTGGTATTCTTTCATCAAAGTTTAATAATGCCGCGATGGAATTAAACGTTTTAATATCATCAAGTGATAAATCCTCCAATTTATCACTACTTATCTTTTCTTCTAAAACGTCAAATAATTCTTCGTTAAATGATGGAATGTTAGTTGAAGATAAACTTCTTTCATCATCAAACCTTTTCATTTCTAAAAACGTTTTTGCAAAGAATAAATAGCTACATAAAAAATTAGTATCACGATCACTTTTTTTACTATCCCAAGTTGGATCAAATAGGTATACACCATTTATATTATACTTATCATCTTTTATGTACACCATGTTTCTTATGTGACCATTAGAAGGATTGTTATTATTCTTTAAACAATAATAGCTCGCTTTAAAACCTAGCCTTGTTAATATTTCATTAAAAACGTTAGCATAACCCTCACAAACTATTTTATCACCTAGTAAAACGTCCGTTAGATCCCTTGATGAATACCATTTATTACCGCTATCTTCGGCCTTATATATTCTGTTTCTTACTATATCATATGAGTACATTATTTGTTCTATAGGACTTAAATCAAGCATTTTAATTTCATCTACTATTTTATTTATTATATCAGTTGTTTTTTCTAAGTCTTTAATTTCGTGTTCTTTTCTATTAGATGATGTAATTATCTTTACGTTCGGCCTATTTTTAAATAAATTCTTAGCATTTAAAATCATGTTATCATCTAAATTAGTGCAAGCTATAATGATGTTTAAACCATTTAATTCTTCACTAGTTTTTATATAGTTATATACCTTATTTAAATCATTAGTATAAAAATTAACACTACTTATTAAGTTTTTAAAAGCACTGTTAACCTTTAGTTTATCACGCATAAATATTTCTAACCTTTTAAGTTTTCTTTTATTAAACTTTTTCGTTTTCGTTATATATTCTAAACCCGATTCTAACGCTTTTTTTAATTCTTCATTAATAATTGTTAAACCTTTTTCATTTGCATCCATATCAATTGCTATTTCAAAAGGCTTATCAATCGTAACTTCATAATCAAAGCCAAAATCAAAATATAAGTTTAGCTTTATGTTAATATCATTCATAAAAAAGCACCTTTCTTTTACGTGATATAATAACAAAAGTTTAAAAATATGTCAATTTTTAGAGTTATTCCATTTTTTTGAGTATGAGCACTCATAATTAATTTTTACGTTTTTCTTTGTAAAATAATCATAAGTATACTCTAGCATCTTACTTGCAATACCACGCCCTCTTTTATCGCCTCTTACAAAAACTTTATCTATACTTATAGTTTTATCATCTTTTTTACTAAATAAAACGTATGCTACCTCCTCATTATTTTCTTTATAAACAACTTTATTATCACCTATACTAAACATTTATATACCTCCTATAAAATAATTATAAACTTATATAAAAGTTATATCAATAATTGATTAAATTAAAATTATGTTTTATTATATTCTTGGTGATTTAAATGAACACGGATAATTTAATTAAATATTATAATAAATTTAATGAGGATAAAAGAATAAATCATAGACATACCGTCACCGAGTATACTACCGCGATGAAATACATTCATGAATGTTTATCAAATATTAAAGATCCAAAAATATTAGACGTTGGTGCGGGAACTGGATTATATTCGGTAAGTTTAAGTAATGAGGGATATGACGTTACTGCAGTTGAACTTGTAAAACATAATTTAATGACGTTAAAAAGTAAAAAAAGCTCTGTTAAGGCATATTTGGGTTGCGCAACTGATCTTTCTATGTTTAATGATAATTCGTTTGATATGGTACTTTTATTTGGGCCACTTTATCATTTAATTAGTAAAGAAGATAAAATAAAAGCGTTAGGGGAAGCTAAAAGAGTCGTTAAAAAAGAAGGATACATTTTAATTAGTTATTACATGAATGAATATGCGATAATTACCCATGGTTTTAGAGATAATAACATTTTAGAAGCTATAAAAAATAACGAGGTTGACGAAACGTTTCACGTAACTCCAAAAGAAACTGACCTTTATAGTATGGTAAGATTAGAAGACATAAATGAATTAAAAGATGCCCTTAATTTAAAAAGAGTTAAGATAATTTCTCAAGACGGGCCATCAGACTATATTAGACCAATACTAAATAAAATGGATGATGAAACTTTTAACGCTTACTTAAAATATCACCTATCAACTTGTGAAAGACCTGAACTTTTAGGAGCATCATCACACGTTTTGGACATATTAAGAAAATAAAAAATTCATCTTATTTATTTGATTATTTTTACCTCCTTTTTTATTTTATAAAATTTAAAAAATGTATAGGTTTTTTCTTACCTATACACTCTGTTTTACACTTTCATTTATTTTAATTTTTCTATTTCATTAACGGATAATCCGGTTACCTCACTTATCGTTTTTATATCTATTTTTTTATTTAACATATTAGTAGCTATTTCCTTTTTAGACTCAATCATGCCCTCATGTTTTCCTTTTTTTATACCATCTTTTTGGCCTTTTTCGTATCCATCTATCATTGCATGTTCTCTTATCCTATTATGTATGAATTCTTCTCTTTCTTCTATATCATATATACCTTTTAACTCTTCTTCTTTTGATACCTTACTTATTTTCTTTGCCACACACTCCATCTCCTTATCTCCCTTAGATATTTCAATAAGTTCCTCTTCATTATCTAACGTCATTAATAATAACTCTTTTTCAAACTTACTTAAGGTATCTTTATTATAATACTTTTTTATTACGCTTTTCAAGTTTACGTGGTATATTTCTACATCTCCAGTATATACATAGTCGCTTCTTACCAACCCTCTTTCTTTATCTATCATTTCAAATTTTATTACTTTTCTTTCATCAAATATTTCAAAATTATCAAAGTTTATTTGTATTATCTTCCTTCTTCTTGGAAAACTTTCGCCTTTTGTTATAACTCCTTCTTTTAGTTTATCTAAATAACTATCATTCTTTTCGTACAATCCTTCATAATAATTTTTATTCATCTCTAAATTTATTATATTTTCTTTTATTTCTATTATTAAATCTGTTGTTTTACCTTTTTCTTTAAAATTATCTTTTGGTAATTCGGTATTCTTAAATACTATGTTACCTTTCATATAACTCTTTTTTATTCCGGTTATATTACTTATTATATCCGTTAAGTACCCTTCAGATTCTTTATCTTGTAATACACTTTTAAATACTTCATCATATATCATTGGTATTATTTTGTTTTTTACCATATTATTTCTTCCTCCTTTAAGGGTATATTATCACATATAAAAAGCCTTTACAAATTACCAAAACGGTTTTATTTTCATCTTAAAATTACAAAAAAGGTATTTTGTCTTTAAAACAAAAATACCTTTTTTAAACACATTTTTTACTAAATAACTTTTTTAGTTAAATTTTAGTTTTTAATTGATTTTTTCATGATATGCTTTATCTAAAACTCCATTTATCATGTTCTTTACTTTGTCATCTGAGTATTTTTTAGCAAGTTCAACCGCTTCGTTTATCGCTACTACATCAGGAGTATCAGTATATAAAAGTTCATATAAACCTAAAAGAAGGATTGCCTGATCAGTAAAACCTAGTCTTGATAGTTTCCAATCATTTAAATTATCATTGGCTTTTTTTTCTAACTCTTCTTTATTATCCATTACTCCATGAACCGAATCCTTTATAAAATCATTATCTATTTCTAGATTATCTTTTATAAGTTCATCTATATCATAACTAATGTTATTTTTGTCATACATAAAAGCCTGATACAAAATAATCATAATTATTCTTCTTGCTTCATTTCTGTTCATAAAATCACCTTCAGATATTACTTATTTTCAAGCTTTTTCATGCATTTTTCCCTTAACTCATCAGTTGTTATCAAAGCACAAAAAGCAAAGTAATTTTGATCAATGTTAGTAAACATATCATTTACGATAATTTGATATTTATCAAGTAAAACCATTTCGTTTGGATCAGTTTGATGCATTATAATTCTTTTGATGTACATGATCATTAGTTTGTCTAAAACATCAATAAGTAACTTAACATTATTATCATTTAAAATACCATTAATAGTTTGTTCATAACCATTAAAATACATATCTTTTAAAACTTGGTTTTCATTTATTTTTTTACATATAAAAAGCTGTTTTAATAAAGATATTATAAGGTTGTAATTAGAATAACCTGCTCTTATTTGAATTGTTTTATCACCTATTTTTTCTTCCTTTGTTGTAGGCATAATTATTCTAGAGCCATTAGTATCCATGTTATAGATTTTTTCTGCAGCCATATTAGTAAGTGCATTTGAAAGACCAATGTGTTTATCATTTGCTCTAAAAACAACTTCGGTTACCGCTTTATAAAAGTTTATTTCATAAAATGTTGGATTTTCTTCTTTTAATCTTGCATTTATATATAAAACTGAACCATTTATAGCATAATAATCCATTTTGTTAACGTTATTATAATTAAGTACGATAAACTTAATTACCTCTGCGAATTTATTTACCATTGGAACTAAGTCCTTAGGTTCCATAAAACCTAAGTTTAAACAAGCGATAAAATACTTTCTAAGTAAGTTAAACTCATCTTCTTCATATTTTGCACCATTAGAAGTCATTGCGTGCTCTACAATCGCTTTAATAGGTATTTTAATGTCTCTTGATTCTTGTTCTTCCATAATTAATCACCTAATCCTTTTTATCCATTTCTTTTTTTAAATCATATAATATGTTTAAAGCATTCATTGGAGATATGTTAAGTGGGTCAACATCATCCAATTTCTTTTTTATTATATCATATTTATCATTAGTTTCATAGTTAGTTTCAAAATCCATGCTAATTTGACTTATTACTTCATGATTTTGTTTATCATTTTCATATGAGGAAAGTATTTCATCTGCTCTTTTAATTAGTGATGCTGGTAGGTTTGCAAGTTTGGCAACGTGTATTCCGTAACTTTTATCAGCAGCTCCATCTTCTATTTTATGTAAAAAAGTTATATCGCCATTTTCCTCATAAGCAGATACGTGCACGTTTTTAATATGAGATTTATGTTCTTCTAGGCTGGTTAACTCATGATAATGAGTAGAAAATAACGTTATTGCCTTTATGTTATCATGAATGTATTCAATTATTGCCTGGGCAAGTGATATACCATCATATGTTGCGGTACCACGGCCTAGCTCGTCAAATAAAATAAGACTTTTTTCGCTTGCGTTTTCAATTGCGTTATTAGCTTCTTTCATCTCTACCATAAAAGTAGATTCTCCCGCAACTAAATCATCTGATGCCCCGATACGGGTAAATATCTGATCAAAGATTGGCAAGATAGCTTCCTTACAAGGCACAAAACATCCTATTTGGGCCATTATAACAATTATTGCCATTTGTCTCATGTAAGTTGACTTACCACCCATGTTTGGTCCTGTTATTAGCGCTAAATACTTATCATCACTAATTATTATGTCATTTGAAACAAACTCACCTTCAAGTACTTTTTCAACTACCGGATGTCTTGCTTCTATTAATCTTACTTCTTTTTTATCGGTAATGACAGGTCTTACGTAGTTATTATCTTCACTAACGGATGAAAAAGATATTATTACGTCTAGGAAAGCAAGTGATTTAGAAGTTAACTGAATACTTGGAATAACATCTTTTACCTTTTCTCTAATACTTAAAAAAAGTTCATATTCTAGGTTTATTATTTTTTCTTCAGCACCTAAAATCATTCTTTCTTTTTCTTTTAATTCAGGTGTTATAAACCTTTCGTTATTAGCAAGCGTTTGCTTTCTTTCATAACCAAACTCTTCTTTTACTTGTTTAGCGTTACCTTTTGATACTTCAATGTAATAACCAAATACCCTGTTATATCCAACTCTTAAGTTTTTAATTCCGGTTCTTTGTCTTTCTTTTTCCTCTAGTTTAGCGATAAAGTCTTTGCCGCCTCGTCTTGCTTCTTTTAACTCATCTAACTCTTTATTAAATCCTTCTTTAATTAGGTAGCCTTCTTTTAATCCTACTGGAGGATCTTCATATAAACTTTCATCTAAATAAGAACATAAATCACTTAAATCATTTATTTTAAGATAAAAACCTAAATCATTAATAATTTCTTTTATTCTTGGAAGTACTTTTAAAGAGTTCTTTAATTGTAATAAATCCCTTGCATTAGCATTTCCAAAAGACACCCTTCCAGATAATCTTTCTAGGTCATATACCTCATTTAACAAATCCTTAAGCTCATCTTTAAGTAAAAACTCCTCTGATAATTTTGATATCATATCATATCTTTTTTCTAGTTCTTCTTTATTAGTAATTGGGTTTTCAATCATGTTTTTTAAAAGTCTTGAGCCCATCGCGGTTTTCGTTTTATCAAGTAACCATAAAAGAGAATACGTTCTTTCTTTTAGTCTTAAGTTCTCCGTTAGCTCTAAGTTTCTTTTCGTGTGAACGTCCATCTTTAAATAAGTTTCATAGTTTCTTACCAAAACCTTTTGCATGTGCTCTAAACTTCTTTTTTGAGTATCAGTTAAATAATTAAGTAAAACGCATAAAGAAGATATTATTCTTACGTCTTTTATGTTTTCATATATTTTTTTATACTCTTCTTTTTCTGAATCGTTATTTTCATAAGAAATAATAATTTGATACTTATCTTTTAAAGTACTCGTTATTTTTGGATCAATCTTATCAAACACGACTAATTCTTTAATGTTATAATTTATGATTTCGTTAATTATTTTATCAGTATCATATGGAACTAAAACAGCGTTTACTTCTCCCGTTGATAAATCTGCGTATGATAAAGCGTATAAATATCCTAAATCTTTTATCGCACCAATATAATTGTTAGACTTTGCATCTAACATATCATCAGACATAACAGTACCTTTAGTAATTATTCTAATTACCTCTCTTTTAACTATTCCCTTAGCACATTTAGGATCTTCTGTCTGCTCACAAATCGCAACTTTATAACCTTTTTCAATTAGTTTATTTATGTACATATTAGCAGCATGATGCGGAACACCACACATTGGTATTCGCTCTTCAAGTCCCGCGTTTTTACCCGTTAAGGTAAGCTCTAAATCACGAGATACATTTATCGCATCATCAAAAAACATCTCATAAAAATCGCCTATTCTATAAAATAAAATAACATCTTCATAATTATCTTTAACTTCTAAGTACTGTCTCATCATGGGACTTACTTTACTTCTATCTACGTCTTCTTTTCTCAAAATGAAATCACCAATAATTATTATATAATAAAATAAGAAAAAAAGCCAATTTTATAAAGGCTTTATTTATGTTTTAGTTTCTTTTTCTTATCGTTTTCTATACTAAATGGCTTAAGCGATAAAACGTCAGGAATAACGGATTCTACTTTTATCATTATCCTTTTTAAATTATCATTAACATCACCATTTGCTACATAACAAAAACCATTTTTATTGTTTTTATATTTAGAAAGATAAATAAAATCATCTTTTATTTCATAAGAATACTTTGGTAAATTAAGATTTATTTGCATGCCATAATCTACAAGTAAAATATAATTTTCTTCCTTTATAAGACCACGACTTACTTCATACACTCCATTATTACTTACAAACGTATATAAGTTATCTTGATATTTTTTTAAAGCTTCATGATCATCTATTAAATATGCTTCATATATTTCATTTTCTTTTATGTAACTTTTAAAGTTAGAAGGTGCAACAAGTGGCATGTAAAAAATAGCATATCTTTTTTCATCATCTAAAAACTTAACGTATCTTTTCTCCAAGTTACAGTTTGATGAAACATCGTTTTTAAAAACTATTATTTTCTTATCAATATCATTCATAAAGTTATATCACTCCTAATAAATTTTACTAAAAGGATAATTAAAAAATGACTAATAAGAAAAATTTAATATTGCTTTATTTACTAATAGCATTTGAAATTATTATATTATTAAATTCAAACGTAGTTATAAAAAGTGTTACATCATCATCCATTCTTTTTATATTAAACATATTTCCATCTATGTTTCCTGGTATGATAATTGGTAACCTTTTAATAAAAGAACGCATTTGGCTTATTATACCAAACTCTATTAAAAAACTATTTAAAAAGCTATTTGGATTTGATGATGTTTTAACATCTGTTTTTATTATATCAATGTTTTGTGGAACTCCTAGCAACGCACTTTATATAAACGAGTATTTAAATGATGAAAAAGCCCAAAAAATGCTTCAAATAACTCATTTTATTAATCCATTATTCGTTGTTGCAGGAGTTGGTATTGGTCTTTTTAAAAGTGCTAAAATAGGCTTTATGCTTCTTTTTATTATGTGGATAGAAAACTTTATAAAGGCATTTATCCTAAGAGAAAAAAATATAAAAGTAAATAAACAAATAAATATAAAAGAAAAGTCCTTTATTAATAACTTAATAGAATCAGTTAAAGCGGCCGTAAACGCGTCTTTATTAATATTTGGTTTAGTAATATGTTTTAATCTTTTAGTATCATTAATATCTAATATTTTTTATATTCCAGATAATATCAATGTCATTTTAAATGGTATCTTAGAAATGACCGGTGGCATAATTAAATTAAAAAACGTAGATATAATTATGCCCGTTAAAATAATACTTGCATACTTCTTTTTAAACTTTGGAGGTTTATGCATTCATATGCAAACCTTTAGCATGCTTGAAAATAAAAAGATAAGCTACTTAAAGTACCTTATCTTTAGATTAATCTAGTAACAAATTACTATATAATAACTACAAATTTTATTATTTACTTCAAAATATTTATATAATTTAGTATAGATGCCTTCTTTTGAGTAATTTTTACAAATAAAATCTGCATTTGACTTGGTTGGGACAATACCATCAGAATCAGTATGTGTTGAAATGATTCTAGGATTATCGTAATCTAATCGAAGAGCTGTGGTATTACTATTACAAGCAGGAAGGTCCCCAGTAGATAAAGCGTTAGCAAATCTCAAACCATAATCTTTAACAACATATTCATTTGTTTCATTATTAGTTTGTGTATATAATGTTTTTACGGTATATAAAGTTTGGAAAAAGTATATTATGGCAACCGCAACTATAGCAAAACTAACAATTAACTCAACTAACGTAACACCTTTATTATTTAATTTCTTCATTTTTACACTCCTTTATAAATTACATCCTCTGTTAGGATTTGGATTATCTATTTTTATTGATGCATATCTTGTAATAGTTTTTCCATCTTCATCAGTTACCTTAAATACTCCAATTAATCGGTATGCGCTACCATCATACGTTGTCTTTTTCATTCTTTTTAAATACCTATTAAAATTATAATTATCAGAAGAAGGACTTAACATATATCCTGTTAAATAAAGTTTATCAATTCCCATATCAACACCGATATCTTCATAGTGTGATTTTACATCAGTAGCCGCATTAGTATCAGTAATTTTATTACCAGTGGTAGTAGTATAAGTTTTACATCCATTTCCTTCACTAGTATTTGTTAAAGTGTTGAATAAGTCATTAGCACTAAAATAATCGCTTATTGCTATTAACGCATACAAATCCTCTGTTTGATCATAATATTTTGTTCTGTTGTTGTAGTTATCATATAAATTAGATATGTTTGGGTATAAAAATGCCATTACGGTTGTAACTAAAGCTACTACAACGATTGTTTCTGCTAAAAAGAAACCTTTGTTATTTTTTTTCATAATATCACCTTTTCTTTACTTGCTATCTTCTAAAATATATTATATAATATATTTATGATAAAATCTAGAGTAAATTAAATAATAGATGACAGATAATGACGAAGAATAAAGAATAAAAAGAATATAAAGGGAGAGATATGGTATGTTAAAACAAATAGATTTTACTAAGTTACCCATAACTGAAATAGTAAATGAAATAATTTATTTAGCGGCAACTAATGGTGCGAGTGACATCCATTTCGATCCTACGGAAACTTCAATTAGAGTAAGATTTAGAATAGATGGTGTTTTGGTTGACTATACAATGATACCAGAAAACATAAGAAAAAACTTAATAGCAAGATTAAAGATAATATCTGGTATGGATATTACCGAATCAAGATTACCACAAGATGGTGCAATTAAAATGACCATTAAGGATTTAAACTTAGACATGCGTGTTTCATCACTTCCTACTAATGAGGGTGAGAAAATAGTTATTCGTATTCTTGATTATTCATCTGCTTTAAACGGACTAGAAAGCCTTGGATTTACACCAAGAAACTTAGAGAAGATGAAGCATTTAATAAAAGAACCTAACGGTATTATACTGGTTACTGGTGCTACTGGTTCTGGTAAATCAACTACCGTTTACTCTCTTTTACAGTTACTTAACACTCCGGAAGTTAACTTAGTTACGGTTGAGGATCCGGTAGAAATGAACATAAAAGGTATTAACCAAATACAAGTAAACAGTGAAATAGGTCTTACTTTTGCCGAGGTACTACGTTCTATTTTGCGTCAGGACCCAGATATCATAATGATTGGTGAGATTCGTGATGATGAAACTGCAAAAATCGCTGTTAGAGCATCAATTACCGGACACTTAGTTTTATCTACACTTCACACGAATGATGCTTTAAACACCATTGAGCGTTTAAGGGATATGGATGTTGAAACTTACTTACTTGCAAGTTCATTAAATGGTATTGTATCTCAAAAGTTACCTAGAAAAATATGTCCTCACTGTATGAAAAAGAGACCTGCAATTGATTATGAAAAAAAATTAATAAAGGCAAACTTAGGTGTTGATATAACAGAACTTGCCTATGGTGAGGGATGTAGTGAATGCGTTCATGGATATAAAGGTAGAACGGCAATTCATGAAGTACTTGTAATTAATCAAGAAATAAGAGATGCAATTGCAAATGGTATGCCAAAAGATGAATTAAGAAAGTTAGTATACACAAAAGATACTACTACTCTTTTACAAGATGGCTTACAAAAAGTAGTTCAAAGCATTACAACCATTGAAGAAATACTAAGATTAGTTGAATTAGATGATGAATCTATTAAAATTATTAACTCAAGTCAAAGTTTAATTGATAATGTAAATAATAATGATAATTTAAATAATCTTGAAAATACTCAAGTTAATAATAATACAGTTAATACTTCAAATACCTTAGATACCATGAATCACGAAACACAAAACAAAGAAGTAAATATTCAAAAACAAGAAACTATTAACAGTGCAAATGAAATTAAGAATGTAAACGAAAATGAAGTAAAAACAAATGATTTATCTAGTAATAAAATAAATGTAGAAGCTAAAAACATAACTTCTACAACACCAATTAATCAAAATACAATAACTCAAAATAATACTAACAATAATATTAATAACAGACCAAATACAAATACAATGAACGCAAGACCTATAAACAACTTGAATTCAAATAGAAACATAAGACCAAACATGATTAATCCTAATCTTAACATAAATAACGTCGGTATTAACCCTAATGGGCCTTTAGCTAACTTAAACAGAATTAATCAAGCAAATACTTTAAATAATACTCAAAAAAACGTTCTTAATAATAATCAAATAACAGGATCTAATAATAATGGTGGTAACATAAATAACTTAAATAAGCTTAATAATGATGCAGAAATGCTTGATTTATAAAAAGAGCTAATTAACAAAATTAGCTCTTTTTTATGCAATAAAGAAATTTAATATCATATCTAAATTTAAATTGGTAAGTAGGATAATTGCCGCTGCGAGCGAAAGATAAGGACCAAATGGTAATATGTTATTATTATTCTTAATTAGGCTTATAACAGAAAAAGGAAGTGCCATAAAAGCAGCAATGAATATATCTACTATCGCCATATCAAAACCTAACGTTAAACCTATTACGAATAATAATTTTATATCTCCCCCACCCATACTTTCTTTTTGAAATAACAAATCTCCAAAAAATTTAAATAAATAAAGTAAAGCAAAAGATGCAGCACCATTTAAAATAGGCATTAAAACACCATTAAATAAACTTATATCATTTACTAATGAATTAATTATGTACACCACTATTATTGAAATACTACCTACTATTAATACTTCATCTGGTATTATATAATACTTAATATCACTTATGCTTACTATTATTAATATTGAAATAAAAATAAGTGCTATTAAAAATTTGAAAGAAAATCCAAACACTAAGTAAGCTAGTAAAAAAAGTACACCTGTTAATAGTTCAAAGAAAGGATAAAATATAGATATCCTTTCTTTGCAAACTTTACATTTACCACCTAAAAATATATAGGATAAAACAGGAATTAATTCATAAAATTTTAATTTATGGTTACATTTAGGACAGTGTGATGCCGGAAAAACAATTGACATGTTATTTGGAACTCGGTATGCAACAACGTTGTAAAACGAACCAAACACAAGTCCTATTATGAAAACCATAACACCATTAATTACCTCTATGTTCATGATTAATATCTCCTATAATGCATCATACATACCATACATTGGAATGATAACAGCAAGTAATATTCCACCTACTATTACGGCCAAAGAAACGATCATAACTGGTTCTATTAAAGTTTTCATTTGGTTAATCATTGTACGATGTTGTTCTTGATAATAGTTTGAAACCCTTTCCATCATAGGTCCTAAACGACCAGTTTTCTCACCTGTTATAAGCATTTGATATGCTATTGTTGGAAATGCCCAATGATCTTTAAATGCTGCCGAAATAGATTCACCTTTAGTTAGGTTTTTGGCAGTGTCAAAAATAAGTTTTTTGTAAACCTCATTATTAGTTATCTTACTTAATACATCGATTGAATCAGTTATGTATACGTTATGATTAATAAGGTTTGCAAAAGTTCTTGCAAAAATTGTTATCTCGTTATAAATCATTATATTTCCAAATACTGGTAAGTGCATCGCAAACTCTTGAACAGTTCTTCTAAATGCTTTAACGTTTTTATATAAGTATAAATATAATAAAACAAGAACTATTATTGCAATTAATATAAATATTAAATAATTCTTAAGGAAATCACTTATTGCTATTACTACCTTTGTAATGGTTGGAATATCACTACCTAAATCAGCGTATATATCAACAAACTGAGGAACAACCCACATTAAGATAAAGGTAATAACAACAACGGCAAAAACAGTTACAATGGTAGGATACATCATGGCTGATTTCATTTGTTTTCTAGTTGACTCTAACTCGGTATAATAATCCACCATGTCATCTAATGTTTCAGGCAAGTTACCAGTCATTTCCGCCGTTCTTATCATGTTAATTAAAAGTTGTGGGAAAGTACCTTTTCTTTTATCCAAAGCAGATGATAAAACGTCTCCCATTGATAAATCATAATATACCGCACGCCATGCTTTTTTCTCATTTATGTTTTTAGCTTGATCATCTAGTATTTTAACCGCATCAGCAAGGGCAATACCAGACTTTAAGTAAGCTGATAACTGTGATAAATAAAATATAAGTCTGCTTCTTTTCATTTTGTACGTTATAAACGTTCTTGGTACCTTTGCAACCGTAATATCATAAACTTCGTATCCTTCTGCTACTAAAAACGAATGAACATCAACTCTTGATAATGCCTCTATCGTACTTTTTTCTAATTCTCCATTTGCATTACGGGCAACATACTCAAATAGTAAAGGTTTTGACAACCTTGTCGTTGTTTTAGAGTCCTTATCCTTAAATTGTTCATCTAATACAGTTTTTTTAGCTTCTAATTCAAGTTCGGATTTTTCATTATAAGTAAGTTTCTTATAAAATGCTTTTAATTTATCAGAAAAACTAACTGGAGCACCTTTTTCTTTTAACTCAGCGTTTTTCTTATCTCGTAAAGCTTCATAAGCTTCTTCTTTTTTCTTTTTTTCCGCTTCTTTCTTTTGTCTTTCTTTTTCTTTCTTTTCGTTTTCTATTCTAATTCTTTCTTGTTCTTTAATCCTTTTGGCTTCTTCTTGCCTTGCCTTCTTAACAAGTTTTTCAAATTCTCTTTGTCTTTTAGCTTTATTTTGTTGTTTTTGCTCATTTATTTTTACTGGATCCGTTTCTTTAGGTGGCGTCTTTGGCTTATCATAGGCCGACCTTACTCCCTTAACCACTTTTACTTTTTCACCAGGTTTAACCTCAGGAATTACTTTCTTTGGTTCTCTTTTACTTATACCAACCACTCTTAAAATACCTACTACAAAATAATAAGGTAATAATATAACAGATATAAAACCTCTGTATATAAAAACAAATGGTAATAATATAATATCTAATGCATTCATAAAACACCTTCCTATTCTATAAAAATATTATAACATATATTTTTATTTTTCAAACACATAATTAATTATTTTTAACTATTAAATTATTAAACCATTTTAAAATATAACATATATTATTATAGAGGTGATTTTATGTACGGACAAATGCCATATATGATTCCGAACGCCTTTTTATCAAACGCACCAAACGCTGGCGCATTAGCATCAAACACCGCTAATGCTGCTTCTTCTGGCCTAGGAGCATTACTTAAGAAAATTAACTTATCTTCTATTTTATCAAACGCACAAAAAACACTTAACGTAGTAAACCAAGCAATACCACTATACTATCAAGTAAAACCAGTTTTTAAAAACCTTAAAACACTAGGTAAAATAGGAAAAGAATTCACTAAGATAAACACTCCTACCTCTAATAACGTAAATAATCAAAACGAAGCTGAAAGTAAAGCCACAATAGAAACTAATGAAACAAACATAAAAGACGATTACCCTAATCCAACTTTCTTCTTATAAAAAAAGGAAATGAAACTGATTTATATGTTCATTTCTTTTTTTATTTTAATATTAAACAATTTTAATTTAATACGTTTTAAAAACATTCTCTTAGGTATTTTCTTTAAAATATCATTATTCTTATCAACCATGTTTTTAAGATTTTTGTTAAACGTATCATCTTTTTTCTTTAATAATATTGGTCCAAAAAATATTTCTTTTTTACTATATTTTTTTTCTTTTAAAATAAATTTAATTATTGTGTAAATAATGCCTTTTTCTTCTACTTGCACTTCATCTTTGATCATGTATCCTAAGTTAGATAGATAAAGTCTTATCTTCCAAGGACTCGTGTTAGATTGTACGATGATTGTTTTAATATCTTTTAATTTGCTTTTATTATTTTCTAAAATATCTATTATTTTCTTATCACCAAGACCTGATATGGTAATTAAATCAACTTTATCATCTTTTGTTAATGAATCTAACCCATCTGATAATCTTAAATCAATGTCTTTAACATTATATAACTTTACGTTTTTTAAAGCTTGGTTTAAGGCTCCAACGTTTATATCCGATGCAATAGCCTTTTTTATAATACCATTTTTTATTAGATAAATATCTAAAAGAGCATGATCACAACCAACATCTATTATTTTTGAGTTTTTATCAACCAAGTTAGCAATAAGCATTAGTCTTTTAGAAAGTTTTAACTTATTATGCTGCATCAAGATAATCCTTTAACTTTCTAGATCTTGAAGGATGACGTAACTTTCTTAATGCTTTAGCTTCAAT
Organism: uncultured Bacilli bacterium; assembly: GCA_944359725.1. Taxonomy (GTDB): domain Bacteria; phylum Bacillota_I; class Bacilli_A; order RF39; family UBA660; genus Aphodocola. Next base: position 39,525 of record CALVSY010000010.1, read on the forward strand.
CTGTCTTATTCTCTCACGAGTAACACCAAACATGTTACCTACTTCTTCTAGTGTATGACAAGTTCCACCATGAAGACCAAAACGTAATTTTAATACTTCTTCCTCACGAGGAGTAAGCGTACTTAAAACATCTTCTATTTCATCTTTTAACACTTCGTTTATTGCGTACTCTTCAGGGCTCATAGAACTTTCGTCCTTTAGGAAATCACCTAGGTGTGAATCATCTTCTTCTCCAATTGGGGTTTCAAGTGATAATGGGTCTTGTGAAATCTTAAATATTTCTCTTACCTTATCTTCGGTTGTACCCATTTTTTTAGCTAATTCCTCTTCGGTTGGCTCCCTGTTTAATTCAAGAGTTAACTGGCGCTGTATTCTTTTTAATTTGTTAATCGTTTCAACCATGTGAACCGGAACACGTATCGTTTTTGCTTGGTCTGCAATTGCACGAGTTATTGCTTGTCTTATCCACCAAGTTGCATAAGTAGAAAACTTGTATCCCTTAGATGCATCAAATTTTTCAACTGCCTTCATAAGCCCAATGTTACCTTCTTGAATTAAATCAAGAAATGATAAGTTTCTTCCAACGTATCTTTTAGCGATTGATACAACTAACCTTAAGTTAGATTCTGCAAGGATTCTTTTTGCTTCCTCATCACCTTCTTCAACCCTTTTAGAAAGTGCAAGCTCCTCATCCAAACTAAGCAAGCTTATCTTACCAATTTCTTTTAAATACATCCTAACAGGATCATTAATGCTTGCGTTTTTAGGTAGTGATACATCTTCTATATTAAGTGCATCACCATCATCCTCGCCGGCCTCTTCATCCTCGAAATTCTCAGATATAATATCAATGTTATTGTCATGAAAAGCATTATATAACTCATCTAATGAATCAGCATCTAATTCAAGACCTTTTAGGCTTTCTGCTAACTCCTCATAAGTTAACACACCTTTTTCTTTACCTTTTTTTAATAATTCATTTTTTCTTTCTTCAAACGTTTTAATCTCTTTCATTATTTACACTCCTTTTTCTTTAATACCCTTAACTTTTCTAGTAGCTCAATTTTATTTTGAACATTTGTCTCTGTTTTTATTTTATCCTTTACTTTATTTATTTCGTTTTTTAATATTTCCTCATCAATGGTTTTGACATATTCTAACAAAACGTCATCACTTACATGGTCAGGTAAATCTTCTTCATCAATTCTTAAAACCTCATTTATTAAGTCTGTTTTATCTTCTAAAAACAAAGTAAAATCAGTTACATTAATATACCCTTTTTTCTCATAAAACTCAAGTATTTCCATAGCGATTATAGAAAGTTTTTTATTTTCTAAGTAAGATACCTTATCTTGATATATTAAAATAGCCTTTGGATCTTTTAACATGTAATGAACAAGATATTCCTCTGCTTTTTGATACTTATCTTTTTTAGTTTTTTTTCTTTTATCTATTATAAAAGTATTTTTATCCGGCTTTTTTGCCACCATGTTATTTATTGTTTCTTTATCCAAGTTAGTTTGTTTTGCTATTTCATTTAAGGTAAGCTCATAAACAACCGGATCAGTTATTTTTTCCAGTTCTTTTACCGCTTCACTAACAAATGATGATACCTCATTAAAATCATTGAAATTTGTGTTTTCTTTTTTAACCATCAAATTAAAATCAATTACTGATAAAGCGTTATTCAAATGATTTAGATAAGCATCCTTTCCTTTTTTTACAATGTAGTCATCCGGATCCAAATCATCTTCTAACCTTATTATCTTAGGCGATATTCCTATTTTTTCTAGTTCTTTTATCGCACTTATAGTAGCTTTTTCTCCGGCTTTATCTCCATCAAATGATAAAATAACGTTTTGGGATAAGTGCTTTATTAAACTTGCGTGCTCTTTTGTAATAGCCGTTCCCATTGATGCAACAACGTTTTTAATGCCAACTGAGTAAAGCCTTATAACATCCATAAAACCTTCCACAACAATTATGCTTCTTTTTTCTCTTGCTTCTTTTATTGCTCTATGATAATTATAAAGTAAGTTGCCTTTTTTAAAAATCACTGACTCTTTTGAATTTACGTATTTGCTTTCATTCTCACCGTTATATATTCTTCCTGAAAAACCGACAACTTGTCCATCCAAATTATACAAAGGAAACATTATTCGGTTTCTAAACGTATCATACATGTAATTATTGGAATCACCACAAATACCAATATCTACCAGTTCGTCTTTGCTATATCCTTTTTCTTGTAATAACTTACTTATGCTATTATCATTTAATGAAAGTCCTATTTCAAATTCATTTATTATATCATCAGTTATTTTTCTTTCATTTAGATATTTAATAGCTTTTTTTCCATAAACGCTTTTGATATTGTTTTTATAGTATTTATTTACAATATCAAACATCTTATAATAATTATGATATTTATCTTCTTTATTTTTCTTAACTTCGGTATCTTTAACATCAAGCTTAATGCCAACTAAATCTGCCACTTTTTTAACGGCTGCGGTAAAACTTATGTTTTCATAATTCATAACGAAGTTAAAAACGTTACCAGATGCACCACAAACAAAGCATGTATAAATTTGCTTTTCTTCTGATACACTCATACTAGGATTATGATCATCATGAAAAGGACATATTGCAAAATAATTTTTACCCCTTTTTTCAAGAGGTATATATTTTGCAATAACATCTACTATGTTTGCTTTTTTTCTTATGTCTAAGATAGTTTCATATGGTATTTTATTCATTTAAAACACCCCTCTAATTTAATTATTCTCCGTTTTTTTTAAAATTCCCCTAAAAAAATGAAAAAAAATTAAAAAAATAGCATTTTTTTGCTATTTTTAGTCCTAATAAGCTTGAAAACCCATTTCTTTTGTTAGAAATGAGTTTATGTTTTTCATTTTAACTTTATAATTTCTTCTTTAGATAAGCCGGTTACTTCACTAATCGTTTTTACATCCATGTTTTTATTTAACATGTTAATTGCTATTTCTTTTTTACCTTCTTCTATGCCTTCTTTTATACCTTCTTTTATACCTTGAGTTTTACCTTGCTTTATTCCTTGCTTTATTCCTTCTTTAAGTCCTTGTTCTTTTCCTTCTTTAACGGCTTTGTTCCACCCTTTTCTTATTCCGGTTGATATTATACTATTTCTTACCTTCCTTTGATGTTCTTCTTCATCATACCAGCCTTGCATCTCTTCATCCTTTGATAATTCCATTATCTTTTTTCCAACTGGCCTTAACTCCATGTTTTCTTTTATTATTTTCTCTAGCTCCTTACTATCTTCCATCATCATTATCACCAACTTTCCAATTATTCCGTCTTTTATACCTTCATTATAATACTTTTCTTTTACGTTTGGAAGTATTACGTGATAACTTTCAATGTTTACTCCTTCTTTAATTCCCGTTTCATCCATCATTTCAAACTTTATTATCGCTCTTTTATCTGGTTTATATATGTTATAATCATCAAAGTTTATTTGTATTACCTTTTTTAAGTAACTATAATCATCTCCTTCTTTTATTAATGCCTCTCTTATCTTTGATATGTATTCATGATTCCTATCTACTAAACCCTCATAGTAATACTTATTCATTTCTAAGTTTATTACACAATCTTTTATATCTACTATTAAATCTAATATCTTCTTCTTTTCACTTGCACCTGATACTGGCATCTCACTATTTTTAAATTTCATATCATCTTTTAATACCTCTTTTGGTATTCCTGTTATTTCATTTATTATACTTATTAAATAATTTCTTGTATCTTTACTTGTTAGCACACTTTTAAATATTTTATCATACGTCATTGGTATTACTTTATAATTTGATTTTAGCATTTTCATCCTCCTTTAGTGGCATACTATCACATATTAAAAACCTTTGCAAATTGCAAAAACAGGTATTTTTGCAACATTTTTTATACAAAAAAAGCGATTTTATCCTAGAACAAAATCGCTTTTTTGAATCACTTTTTTTACCAAAATATTCCAAACTCACAAATTTTATTTTTTTTAATTTTTACTCTCCATCTAATATATCTTCTACTTTTGCTAAAGCATCATATAATGAAATTTCTTCAAATTCTGCATCTTTTCTTTTTTTAATTTCTACTACTTGTTCGCTTATTTTATTTCCAATTGTTATTCTAATAGGAATACCAATTAAGTCCATATCATTAAACTTAACACCCGCTCTTTCGTCGCGATCATCTAAAATGGTTGATATCTTTTGCTTTCTTAAAGACTCATATAAATAATTAGCAGCATCCATTTGAGCATCATCGTTTGTATTTACAACCACTATCGCAACCTTAAACGGAGCGATTTCATACGGCCAAATAATGCCTTTATCATCGCTGTTTTGTTCAACAACCGATGCCATACATCTTCCTATTCCAATACCATAACATCCCATCCAAACCGGCATGCTTTCGTTTTCTTTATTTAAATAATATAAGTCTAAATCCTTAGAATACTTAGTTCCTAACTTAAATGTATTACCTATTTCTATTCCGTTTTTAAAAGTAAGAGACTTACCACACTTAGGACAGCAATCATCCTCTGTTATACATCTTACGTCCCCAACCAATAGATAATTAAAATCTTCTAAGTTAGCGTTTTTATAGTGATAATCAGTTTTATTAGCACCAACGATAAAGTTTTTCATATTCATTATCTCGTTATCTAAAATAATTGGAATATCAAGACCAATTGGGCCTGCAAATCCTATTTTAGCACCGGTGATTTCTTCTACTTCATCTATGCTTGCTAAAGAAACGTCTGATGCTTTTAAAAGTTTCTTTAGTTTTGCTTCGTTAACTTCCATGTTCCCTTTTACAAGCACCGCATAAAACTTATTATCTATTTTATATATTAACGTTTTAACAAATTTTTCTTTATCTTCTTCTAAATACTTAGATACCTCTTCTATCGTTCCAGCAGATGGAGTTTTAACAAGTTCTCTTATTTTTATTTCCTCATCCGTCTTTTTAGTTAAAAGCGTGCATTTTGCAATATCAGCGTTAGCAGCATACCCACAAGCATCACAAATAACTAATTTATCCTCACCAATATCAGTTATCGCTTGAAACTCCTCTGATAATAGTCCACCCATTGTACCAGTATCAGATTTAACTATCTTATAATCAATACCTAACCTTGCAAATATCTTTTTATACGCGTTATACATATCATTATAAGAATCATTAAGTCCTTTTTCATCCAAGTCAAAAGAATATGCATCCTTCATTAAGAATTCTCTTACTCTAATAAGTCCGTACCTACTTCTAGGCTCATCCCTGAACTTATCTTGTATCTGATAAATGCTAAATGGTAAATCTTTATAAGATTTAACCTTAGATTGTGCCGCTATGGTAAATAACTCTTCATGAGTAGGTGCAAGGCAATAACTTTTAGAAAACCTATCTTTAAGCGTAAACATATCACTACCGAATGCATCACGTCTTTTAGAGGCAACATAAACTTCCTCAGGTATTAACGCTGGCATTAAAAGTTCTCCTGCTCCTACGTTTTCCATTTCTTCTCTTATTATTTTTTCAATGTTTTTCATAACCTTATAACCAAGTGGTAAATACATATAAACACCACTTGATGTTTTTTTAATCATTCCTGCTCTTGTAAGTAAATTACCACTTACTGATTCTTCATCTTTTGCGTTTTGCCTTAACGTATAAAAAAAACTATGTTTAATTCTCATTATAAATACTCCTTTTCAAAGTAAAGTATATATCAAAATAGATTTTTATGCAAGATAAAAGGCCCTATTTTTTAGGACCTTTCGTATATGATTTACCATTATCTTTAAAATAACGATTTTCAACTCTTTTTAATTGTTCTTCGTTTACGTATAGTTTATCAAAGGTGTTATTAGGCACTTCAATTAAGCCATTTGCAATAAAGAAACATAAAACGTTATCAAACTCTTCTAATAGTGAAACTGCACTAACATCCTCATTTTTTTCTTTTAAACTTTCAATCCTTTTATATACGTATTCTTTTTCTAAATCATTTCTCATAACATATGGTATTGTACTGTTATTATCTATTCTATTAATAAACGCTACAAGAAACTCTTTTTCATCATTAAATTCAATATTTGGAGTACTTTCAATATAATGTAAAGCCATATCCTTGTTATTTTTGGTATTTTCGTTTCTTGCGATTTGTTCCATACAATTTGTTCCACTCATCCAAAACCACCTCAGTCTTTCTTTATTTTAATTTATCTATTATCTCTTTTAATTCGTCTTTTTCCTCACTTAGTTTTTTTCTTTCGGCCATAACGATGTTTTCTGGTGCGTTATTAACGTAACCAGTATTAGATAATAGTTTTTCTCTTCTTCCTATACTTCTTTCTAATGAATCTTTTTGTTTTAACAATAATTCTTTATTGTCTTTTTTACTTTCACCTTCATACAATATCGTAAGTGTTCCGTAAGAAAATGAAACATCTAAACTTGTCATTTCTTCATTAGAAGATAGTATAATATCACATTTTAATAATCTTGTCAATATTTCTTTATTATTATGTTAATCCTTTTTTAAAAAGATACCTTATCATTAATAAAAAAGATTCCGATATATATTGTATAATATCTCTTTGG
>CALVSY010000011.1 GCA_944359725.1 uncultured Bacilli bacterium
TTTTCCTTTATTTATGGGATTTTCTAATTAAAAAGATTTTTTTATTTTATACGGGAACTTTTCTTTAAACCTAACCGAAAGCGAGTTTTCACTTGAGGAAAACAAAAAAAGAATTGTATTACAACTCCAGAATGTCCTTGAAGCATTTTTCAAAAACTTCTTTTATCATAAACAATTCTTCTTCTAATTCTTCTTTAATTATTAAATAGCTTTGATATAAAGGATAATGGTTTAATTTATCATATAAATCTTTTATTTTATCGTCCACTGATTTATCTTTATTATTAGCACTTATCTTCTGATATCTTTTTATATCATTTATTATGCTCATTATCTCATTATTATTTTCTAGTTTTTCTTTTACTTTAACATAATTTTTATATAATTTGCTATCTTCTAATTCATCAAATAACTCATCTATTTTACTTTCAATGTTATTCATCTATTTCTCCATCTAAACTCCAAGTCTTAGCTTCTAATATTTTAACATTTACTATTTTACCCAAGTATTTCTTATCAGCTTTAACATTTACTAATTTCATTGTATCAGTATAGCCTGCTAGCATGTTTTTATCTTTTTCACTTACGCTTTCTAATAACACTGGAAGTATTTTTCCAACTAATTTATCATTGGCTATTTTTGCGTATTTATTTACTTCATCATTAAGTTTATGAAGACGCACTTCTTTTTCTTCTTTACTTATATTATCCTCCATTAAAGCTGCTGGTGTTCCTTTTCTTTTAGAATATATAAAAGTAAATGCTGAATCAAATTTACATGTTTTTACCAAATCAAGTGTTTCTTCAAAATCTTCTTTTGTTTCTCCTGGAAATCCTACAATTATATCAGTTGTAATAGAGCATCCTTTTATTTTATTTCTTATCTTGTTATATAATTCTAAATAAGACTCTTTAGTATAACGTCTTCCCATTAATTTTAGTATTCTAGATGAACCTGATTGGACTGGAAGATGAATATAATTACAGATATTATCATATTTTGCAATTACATCAATCATGTTATCAGTAAAATCCCATGGATGAGATGTTACAAATCTTACTCTTTCTATACCTGTTTTTGCAACATCACGAAGTAAGTCTTCCATTTTATAATCTCTATTTCTAAAATCTTTTCCGTATGCATTAACGTTTTGACCAAGTAAAGTAACTTCCTTATATCCTTTTTTTATTAAGTCTTTTACCTCATCTATTATGTCTTCTGGCATTCTACTTCTTTGCTTTCCTCTTGTATAAGGAACGATACAGTAAGTGCAGAATTTATCACATCCATACATTATGTTAACCCAAGCCTTGTATTTAGAATCTCTTTTTGAAGGAAGACCTTCTATTACGTTCCCCTCATTTGATAAAACCTCAACTTCTAATTTGTTTTCTTCTATATGTTTTTTTAGTATGTTAGGTAAATCATATATGTTATGTGTTCCAAACACAAAGTCCATCCATTTATATTTATTTATTATTTCATCTACAACAGACTCTTCCTGGCTCATACAACCTGCAAGCCCCACTAATAAGTCCTTTTTAGTTTGCTTTAAATGTTTTATTCTGCCTAACATTCCAAAGGTTTTGTTATGAGCATTTTCCCTTATGGCACAAGTATTTAATATGATTATATCGGCATCTAAATAATCATCCGTCCTAGTATATTTCATATCCTCTAGAATTGCCTTGATTACCTCACTATCATGTTCATTCATCTGACAACCATAAGTTTTTATATAATACTTTTTATTTAATCCGATATTTTCTACTTCTTTTGGAATAACGTATTTATCCCTTATTATTTTAATATCCTCTTTATTTCTTTTTTTAGCTTCCTTAAAATTTGGTTTTAACATAATATCACCTTTTTCCACATACTCGATTATATCATAATTAATTACAAAAAACACCCTATTTTAAATTGGGCTTTTTTGTTTTTTCTTGTGTTTCATCATCAACATAATTATTATGTAACATATTAGCTTCACATCTTAAACCATTTTGAATAAATACTAAAAACGTTGTTTTTCTATTTTTCCTATAATATTCTTCTAATAACTCATCATATTTTTTTGAAAGATGATCAACCATTATTTTTTTATCAACACTTCCAGCATACTTAACAGCATATTTTTCAACTAAATAAACGTAATCTTTTTTATTTTTTTCTTTTTCATCTTCATCTACGTATACTTTTTCATAAAAGCTTTTAGATTCTTCAACATAAGTAGAAAGTCTATTATTAAGATATTTATTAATATTAAAATCATCTTTATTTTTCAACTTTTTAATAACGACTTTTACATAATCTTTATATTTTTCACTAATTTTATGCATTAATTCATCTGGTGAAATAACTACCCTATCATTATATTTTTTAAATACCAAGTCTTTGATATATGAATAATAATTGTATATTTTTTCATAATCATAATTATTTTTCATTTCCATGAATTTATCGTTTTTCAATTTCTTTAATTCTTTTTTTATTTTAGATTCTAAAATGGTTATATACTTAACGTCTTTATTTAATAAATCATCAATTACTTTTTTATAATCATCTTCATAAGCCATTAAATATGGTTTAAGTAAATATAAATACTTATTATAAAAATAATTTTTTATTTCATCGTTTACCCCAACATAATGTACATAACACAAAATTAACTTTTCATCCTGATCAAAGATTCTTTCAAAATTAATAATGCGTCTATAAAAGTAACTATGGATTGATATTGTTTTTTTTATTTTCAAATAATTATCATAAAAGCGTTTTATAATAACTTTTGAAAGTTCTTCTAACTTGCTTTCACTTAAAACTAGATTCTTATTTTTATTTTTCATTTTAAAATAAAGTATTTTTACATAATCATCAAGTAATTTATTATCCATTTTATTATTTTTCATAAGAATACCTCTTTTGTATATCATTATAATTATTTATCATATTTATAAAATACCCTTTATTATCTTTATAATTACCATTTTCTATATATTCTTCTAACATTAAATCCATGTATTCTTCTAAATTAGCTTTTTGCGTTGGTGTTAAATTATTATTTTCATATAATACATCTAAAACATCTAAATAATCATTAACTATTAAAATTATGTTTGCAAAGTATTTTTCTTTAATAGTCTTGTTTTGATAATTTTCAAATCTTTGTAGTAAAAAAGTTGCTAAATAAGTAGAAGCTAACTTTTTACTTTCTCCATTTAAATATGAATCTACAGTTTTTTCAAAAATAGAATTCAAATTTAAATTAACTTTTTCTTCGCTATCATAAAATTTATACTTTCTTTTATACTTATCTATATAAAATGAATAATTTTCTAAAAGTATGTTTTTAGCATTAGGATTATTTTTAATCGAATCAAGTTTAATATTTAACTTTTTATTTTTAGTTTGCTTGTAACATTTTGATGCTTCGTTTTTTATTTTATTTTCGATTTTGATATGACTTAGGTTTGGAAGTGATAATACTTTGTTAATGATGTTTTCATACAAATTATAATCATTAATGTATTCTTTATTAAAATTATCATATTTTCTTAATAAATATAATAATATTTTATCTGTTTTTTTAATATGAGTTACATGATAGGAAATTAATCTATCTTGATCATTAATCGTAAACATAAGATTTTGAACATGTGAAGCAACATATGCATAAATAGTACTTTTTCTAGGAGCCTCATAATACTTTGTTTGATAGTTTAAAAATAAATTAAATGCTAAGTTTTTTAGCTCTTCATCAGTAAATAAATCATCCGTATTAGCTCTTTTTAGTATATTAAAAATCTTATTTAAATAATATCCTTTTTTATCCTCTATAAATTTCATAATAATCACCAACCCAATTAATTTCTATATTATATATATTTTTAAAAATTAGTCAAACTAAAAAAGAGGCTTTACATAAGCTCTTTTACGTAATCTTTAAATTCCTGACCTCTTATTTCACATTCTTTATACTGATCCCAAGATGCTGATGCTGGTGATAATAATACAACGTCGCCTTCTTTTGCAATCTTTTTAATCTCTTTAAATCCATCTTTTAGAAATTCATGAGTATATACCGGAATGTTTATGCTCTTAGCGTAATCTTCTACTCTTTTTCTACACTGTCCAATTGCAATAACCGCTTTAACGTTTTTCATGTATGATGTTAACTCATTAAAGTCCTGACCACGCTCTAAGCCTCCTAATATTATTATCGTTGGCTTATTAAATGATGATAACGCGATTTGAGTACATTTAATATTAGTTGCTTCTGTATCATTATAATACTTAACACCGCTTACTTCACCACAAAATTCTAATCTATGCTCTACACCCTTAAAGTTATAAACAACTTTTCTTATAACATCATCACTAATGTTAAATTGTTTTGCCACTAGTATAGATGCCATTACGTTTTCAGCGTTATGCTTTCCTACTATTATCATATCATCAGTGTTAATTACTTCTTTATCCTTATAATATATAATGTTATCTTTTAAATAACAATCGGCCTCTTTCATGCTAGAAAAATATAGTTTTTTAGATTTGATATCTTTAGTTTGTGCAAGTACCTCATTGTTTTCTAAATTAAGAATTGCAACATCTTCATTCGTTTGATTTTTAAATATTCTAGTTTTAACATCTTTATATTTTTGATAATCATTATCGAAAAAATCAACGTGAGCTTCTGATAAATTAGTCATAACCGCAATATTTGGTTTAAAGTCTTTTACGTTTTCAAGCTGCTGACATGATGTTTCCATAACGATTACATCACCCGCTTTTAACTTATCTAAAAAGCTGCATAAAGGATACCCTATGTTACCTGCTAAATGACATCTTATCCCTGCTTCTTTTATAATTTCATAAGTAAGCGTAGTTGTTGTTGTTTTTCCATTTGTTCCTGTTATTCCAATTAAAGTAACGTCTTTAGGTAATAATCTATACGCCATTTCAACTTCGTTAATTACCTCAACTCCAATTTCTTTAGCTTTTTCAACATACTTATGATGAATAGGTACACCAGGATTTTTAATTAAATAATCATATGAAGAATCAAGTAAATCATCAGGATGTGATCCAAAAAAGAACTTAACACCAAGTTTTTCTAACTCCTCTTTCTTTTTTTGATCTACTTTACTTTCTTCTTTTCCGTCATTAATTAAAACTTCATTTCCTCTTTTAATTAAATATTTAGCAGATTCATAACCACTTCTTGCAAAACCAAGAATAAATATCTTTTTGTTTTCAAACATTTTAAAACACCTCTTTTTAAATTATACTATATTTATACTTTTTATTTAAGGTTTTTGCATAATTTTTAGAATTATTTGATGTTTTTTTTAGTATTTCTTTATTTAAAAACGTTTGAAATTCTGATGAAAAAAAGCCATAATACTTATAAATATACTCCATGTCAGAACCAGTGGCTAAATGAAAATTAAAATCGTCATCTCTAAGTCCCGTTGCGTCATATAAATTACCCTTTATTAAAGCGGCACAATGCATTTTATCATTACTCATCATTAATAAAGCATCAGGATAAAAGCTCTTTAATAAACAAAAAAATTCATAACAGTAACCATTAGTAAAATTAAGATCAGCATACTTATACATACTTGACATCTTAAAAAAATCATAAACGTCTTCATATGTTTCATTTATCTTATTAATCAAATTAATTATATCCATAAAAAAATCACCATATAACATTATGATGATTTTTAAGTAAATATTTTGTCGAATAAAGGCTATTATTTAAATTTTATTTTTGTACATCATACATAAGACCTTTATAATATTTCCACGAAAGAACTCTAAAAGCCATCTTATCAATTAAAGACTCACTTACATTACCATCTTCTAAAACATCTTTAACTTCGTTTATAGCACTTTCATAATCAGTTACAATAAGTAAATCATTACCAGCTTTAATTGCTTTTATAACAGCATCACTATCAGTTATAGCTCCCATATCCAAATCATCAGTAATAATTATTCCGGTAAATGAAAGCTCGTTTCTTAAGATGTTATGAGTGGTTATAGAAAGTGATGCAGGATTATCCTTATCAAATGCTGGAACCGTATTATGAGATACTAATACCGCTTCTGCACCTGCTTTTATACCCGCTCTAAATGGTGGAATATCATCTTCCATGATGGCAGAATAAGTTCTGTTATCGGTTGTTGATGACGTATGCGTATCAGCGTTGTTTCCATAACCTGGAAAATGCTTTAAAGTATATGATACGTTACTATCTTTAGATACTTCAATTACCGTTTTAGCATACTTTGATGTAACAGAGGTATCTTCCTTTATAGTTCTTTCATACATGTAGCTATCTGGATCAGTTGAAACATCAACAACTGGCGCTAGATTAACGTTTATGCCAAGCTCTTCTAATACCGATGACTTATAAATAGTATCTTCTTTTATAGCGTTAAATTCGCCTTCATCATATAGCTCTGATGGTGATTTAAAAGGTTCATCAACTATGTTTTTATTACTACTTAATCTAGATACATCTCCGCCTTCTTCATCGGTTGCAATTAAAAGTGGTATATTTGCATTTTCCTGATATTCATTAATCATGTTAATTACTTCATCTTTTGTTTTATCCTTAAAATCCCTTTCAAATAATAAGTAGCCACCGAAATGATATTTTTGCAAATCAGATATTTGGTTTTCACTTGGTACTCTAACTAAGAAGATTTGCCCTATTTTCTCATCTAATGTCATTGTTTTAAGTTTATTATAAGCCATTTGGTAAAACTGTTTAAACATGCCATCATCATTAAATGATAAAGGAATATTTCCAGTATCATCAAAAGATGACACGCTCTTTATAGATATCGTTTGTTTTTCTTTGTTTTTATCAAGCGCTCCAGTATATTTAATATTAACGTTTTGGCCTAATTCAAATACGTTATCATCATTTAAAAACGTGTATATTATGTTATTTTTATCTAAAACCGTAACATAATCATTAGACACTTCTAAAACGGTCGCTTTTAAGTTTTTTTCCTTTTTAGTAGTTTTGTTATTAACATCAGTTTTATTATTCACTAAGAAAATTGATAAAACCACTAAAAAGAGCGCTGATAAAATAGTAATTATCTTTCTTTTCATAATTCATATCCTTTCTATTTATACTAAATGATATGAAAAAAACTTTATGTTATTAAAAAAATGTCACATTTTCTTACTTTGAAGAAAAACTTTATTTAAATAACACTTAGAACACAATGGCACGTACTTTACTGATTTGTTTTCTCCATCTATTACAAACTCATCACCATCAAAAATAAACTTTCCATTTACTTTTCTTGCGTTAAATCTTGCTTTTACCCCACAAGAGCATATTGTTTCTAACTCTTTAAATTTATCCGCAAGCTCAAACAATCTTTTAGAACCTTCAAAAAACTCTGATTTAAAATTAGTTTTTAATCCAAAGCAAATTACAGAAATGTTTTTTGTCTTAGCAATAATCCATAAATCTTCTACTTGGCTAGTAGTTAAAAACTGAGCCTCATCCACTAATATAGCATCTACATTCTTTAGCATACCAATATATTTATCACTTAAAAGACTTTCATTTTTATCAAGTTTTATTTGAATCTTTCTTTTAGGACCTATTCTAGATACTAAGTAATCTCCACCTTTAGTATCTATTACTGATTTAACTAATAATACCTTTTTATTATTCTCTTCATAGTTATATGCCATTTGTAAAAGAGACATACTCTTACCAGAATTCATAGGACCATACCTATACTCTAAATTTGCCACTTTATCACTTCCTATTTTAAGATAACATTTATTAATTTTTTTGTAAATGTTTTAAAAAGGAATTTGACAGAGTATTTTCATCTATATCTTTAAATTTGCAAAACCTTCTATAATCATCATATAAGCATTCATCTATTAAAATCATTTTTATACACGCTTTAACATCAGGTAAGTACTTACTTAACGGAACAACGCTATAACGAAGTTTATATTCCGCAAAAGCATCACTCGCTTTCTTTAATGAATCTTCTATTTTACTTGGATCACCTTTTGTTATGATATTTGGAATATTAATTTCATCTTCTTTAGATTCATAATTTAATAATTTTATTATCATTTCCTCATTATTTTTTAAGACTTCATTAATTATATCTACAACGTCTGGATAATCATATAAATCGTATTCTTCTTCGTAAACGGTATACCAAGAAGGCCCATAAAAATCATTATTTTCTACTTCTTTTATTTTTTTCATATTATAATTTTTAATATATATACTTTTATCTTTACAAATACTATTAATCATTCCATACCTATCATCAACTTTTGTTTTTTTATGTCTTATTATAGAGCAATTCTCTATTATTTCACTTTTTAATTTTTCTAATTTTTCTTTATCAATTTCAAATTTATATTTTTTTGCCACATCATTATCTTTTACTATTATCATTTTATAATTCCTTTCTTAATAAAACTAATTTTATTATTGTACTAATATATCCTTTCTATTTTCTTATTTTTTAAATCTAGTTTATGTACCGATGCATGTGTAACATCAAAACTATCCTTATACATATCTGGTTTTTTATTATTTAATAAATAATAAATCATGTTAATAACACCTCTATGAGTAACTAACAAATCATTATCCCATTTATCAATTATTAACAGTAATTTTTCAATCCTAAAATATAGATCCAAAAGCGATTCACCATTTGGATATCTATCATATACCATTATGTCACCTAAAAAATAGTCATCTTTTTTTAAAGCTCCATTATAATCTCCCTTGTTTTGCTCTCTTAACAAATCTGTATAGATAACTTTCTTATTAGTTTTTTCACTAATTATTTCTGAGGTTTGTCTAGCTCTTTTAATATCACTTGATATGATTTTATTAAACGTTATGTTATTTTTAATAAAATCACCTGCATCAATAACTTGTTTTACTCCTTTTTCAGTTAAACAAACGTTACTCCACCCTCCTATTTTTGATTCATCATCCAAACCATGTCTTAGCAAATATATCATGTTATTTCTCCTTTTGTGTATTTTATACACATCCAATTTTATTTTAAAAACGTGACTCAAATAAAACACGTTTTAAAATATCTTTTTACATTCTATTTTATCTTTAAATTTATAAAGTTTTGAAGGTTTATTACCATTTATGCTAACCTCTTTATTTGTATCTTCTATGATGTTTAAACTAAGTATTTTCTTTCTAAAATTTCTTCTATCAAAATTTTTATTTAAAATACCTTCATATAAATTTTGAAGTTCTGGCATGGTAAATTCTTTTGGCAACAAAGCTTTTAAAATATCACTTTGCACTATTAAATCCTTTAATTTTTCTACCGCACTATTTAAAATATCGTTATGTGAAAAAGCTAAATTTGGTACGTTTTTTACATCACACCACCAAATATTTTTAGTGTTTCTACTTTCTTTTATTATGTCTGTTCTTTTACCATCTACTATTCCAAGATATGCAATTGCAACCATTCTAAACGGAATACCAGGTGTTTTTCCAAGTTCATCAAAAACATCAAATTGATAAAGTCTAACATTATTAATTCCTGATTTTTCTTTAATTTCTCTTTTCATACCATCATTTAAGTTTTCGTTATTATATAAAGCTCCACCAACAAGTGCCCAAGAATCTTTATAAGGATCCTTTTTTCTTTTTATCAAAAGAACCTTCATCTTACCTTCTTCTACCGTAAATATGGCACTAATAACATGAATCCCCTGTTTTTTATATAACTCATTTTCTACTCTCATATTATTCACCTTACACTTACATTGTATGTGTATTTTATACACTTGTCAATTTTTTTTAGCAATTTTTTTACTTTTTATGCAAAAATCATTATATTCTACATACTTTTTTAAATATAAATAAAAGTAGCTTTTAAACATTTCATAAACCTCTTCATTTACTTTATTATGATTTATATTAATTTCTTTTAGCTCATTATCAGTTAAAATTAAAAAATCATTAAGCCTACTTTTTCCATTAACATCATACATATATCCATTTATATATAGATAGATATGTGATATATGTGCATAATTTTTATCAACCACAACAAACTTAGCGTTTTTATAAATACTTTTAAGCATCCTTGCAAAATAAAAACAGTATCCATGATTAAAAGTTACATAAGTATTCATGTATAAAAAATCATCTTGAATTTTATTTTCATAGTACTTTTTAGTACTTACGTAAGCTTTTTTTAAAAGTTCAATTACCGCCTCTATGTTCTCTTCTAAAAACTCATTTAAATTATCATCAACGTAATGTCTCATTTAATCACCAATTTCTAATACTTCGTATGATATCATAAACAAAGATTTTAATCAAACAAAAAAGGATGATAAACATCCTTTACTTACTAGGTATTATTTTTTCTTTACCACCCATGTATGGTCTTAATTTTTCTGGAATATTAACGCTACCATCCTCATTTAAATTATTTTCTAAAAACGCGATTAACATTCTAGGAGGAGCGATTACGGTATTATTTAAAGTATGAGCATACTCTTTTGTTCCATCTTCTTTTTTATAACGAATTCCAAGTCTTCTTGCTTGCGCATCAGTTAAGTTAGAACATGAACATACCTCAAAGTATTTTTGTTGTCTTGGACTCCATGCTTCAATGTCACATGAACGATACTTTAAGTCTGCTAAATCACCAGAACAACAAACTAACTTTCTAACTGGAATGTCTAAACTTCTAAATAATTCAACAGAATATCTCCACATCTTATCATACCAATCTTCACTGTCCTCAGGCTTACATAAAACAACCATCTCTTGCTTTTCAAACTGGTGAATTCTATATACCCCACGTTCTTCTATTCCGTGTGCCCCTACTTCTTTTCTAAAGCAAGGAGAGTATGAAGTCATTGTAATTGGAAGATCACTTTCTTTTAATAACTGATCTTTAAATTTCGCAATCATAGAGTGTTCTGAAGTACCAATAAGGTATAAATCCTCACCTTCTATTTTATACATCATAGCTTCTTTTTCTTCGAAAGACATAACGCCATCTACCGCATCAGAATGAATCATGTATGGTGGAATGCAGTAAGTAAAACCTTTATCAATCATAAAGTCCCTAGCATACGCAAGTACCGCTGAGTGAAGACGTGCAATATCTCCCATCAAATAGTAAAAACCATTACCACTAACACGTCCTGCGGCATCTTTATCAAGGCCATTAAAAGAAGCCATAATATCAGCATGATAAGGAATTTCAAACGAAGGAGTTTTAGCCTCTCCAAACCTTTCTTCCTCAACGTTACAAGAATCATCTTCTCCAATTGGTACATCATCAGCGATAATATTTGGAATTACCATCATTCTTTTTTTAATTTCAGCATTTAAAGTTTCTTCTTCTTTTTCTAATGCTGGAATTTCTTCTTTTATTCTAGCCACTTCTTCTTTTATCTTATTTGCATCTTCTATTTTTTTATCACGCATTAAATTTCCAATTTCCTTACTTAATAAATTCACTTTACTTCTTTTTTCATCTGCTTCTGTTTTCACCTTACGATATTTTATATCCATATCATAAACTTCATCAACAAGAGGTAATTTTTTATCTTGAAACTTCTTTTTGATGTTTTCTTTCACTAAATCTTTGTTTTCTCTTATTAGTTTAATATCTATCATTATTCCATCTCCTTTAATCTATTTAATATCTTTTCGTGTGAAGGTATATATCTTTTTTCTACTCTTTCATAATCCTTTACACTTGGATTTTTAATTCTAGTTAGATCAATGTTATTTTCAAGATCCGCAAGTTTTACATTCAGTGCTTCTTTAGAACCGTTTTTTATTATGTTATCGATATAATCAGTATATTCCATAGGTTTTACTCTTGTTAACACCGCAACATCGTTTACTATTTTTAATGGGAAACCTATATCTAATAACTCTTCTTTAGTTACTTTTTTATCTTCCATTACGTCATGCAAAAGTGCAATTACCTTTTCTTCTTTAGTATTAACGTTACTATAGACATATAAAAGATGAAGTGCGTAAGGATGTCCACCTTTATCAACACTACCTTTAAATAAAATCGTCGATAACTCAAGCGCCTTATAAATAAGGTCATCACTTTTTCTTAACTCATCGTACTTTTCATCTAATAAATATTCTTTTAACATGTATGCCTCCTTATTTTTCTTCCATCGTTACTTCTTCAAACCTATATCGTTGTTTTACATTAGGATACTTTTCATGATCCACCTCTGATAAAAACATATCAAGCGGTCTTGCATATATTCCATCTTTATGATTAGTGTTATTATTATCAACACAACAATAAATAACTAAATCCTCTCCGGTTTCACTATGCTTTGCATTTGTTATAACAAATGCTCTTGATCCTTTAAAATGTCTATAAATGGTGTTTGGTTTAATTTCTCTCATATATCCTTGTATGATATATATAGTCAGTTACAAGAGAGATTTTGTATTTAATACTGACTAGTATATTATCATTCTCCTTTTGTATTTCTCTCTAATTTTATATAATATACTTAAGATAACTGTGGATTGTTTATAACAAACCTTGTAGTTTTAACTACTTTCTAGGAGTCTACAACCACAGTTTTATCTTTAATCGCTTATCGGTTGGTTGAAGCAAAAGACTCCTTTAAAATAAAAAGACTAACAAGATAAAGGAGCGCAAGTATGCACGGTGCCATCCTTCTTGATAGTCTTAATTAGTATAACGGTTTTACCCGCAAGTGTATTTAGCACTCGGCTCAAAAGTAGATTCACTAATAATTTATTATTATCTTGCACCTAGTGATAACTCTCTTTAAATAAATGTAATTAGCTACTAGTCTTCATCATTGCTTTAAATATAATTTAAATATACATTATTAATTTATAAATGTCAATTATAGATTTACGTTATGATACACTTTTTGAACATCTTCTACATCATCTAACATGGTAAGTAATTTTTCAAAGTTTTCTTTATCTTCTCCTTCTAATATTACCATCTCATTAGGAACCATAGTTACCTCATCAACTAAAAAGTTAGCATCTTTTTTATACTTTAAAATAGCGTCTTTTATTTTATATAAATCAGCAGGATCACCATATATATTAACATTTCCATCTTCAGTATAAACGTCTTTTGCATCAACTGATTCATTTAATAAGCTTTCCAAAACCTCATCTTCCGTTATGTTATTAACCGATAAAACTGCTAAATGCTCATACATGTGAGAAACACTTCCTGATACTCCCATTTTTCCCTTTGACTTGGTAAATGCGTTTCTAACTAAACTTACCGTTCTGTTAACGTTATCAGTTAAACAATCAACGATAACAGTTGCACCCCCTGAAGCAAAACCTTCGTATCTAACGGATGTATAACTTTCATCAACACCACTATTTACCTTATCAATCGCTCTTTTAATTACGTCAGCGGGAACCTGCTCTTTTTTTGCTTTTTCAATTAAGTGTCTTAAATTTAAATTACCATCAGGATCAGTGCCACCGGTTTTTGCAACCTGATAAATCTCTTTTGCATAACTTGAATAAACCTTAGCCTTTTGTGCTCCAGTTTTAGCCTTACTAGCTGCTATATTTGGAAATCTTCCCATGTAAAATCATCTCCTTAAAATTTTGTTATTATCTTGTTTCATATTTTTTCTTGAAACATGATTTTTAAATTCATATTAAATATTCATTTATTCATTTGTCTTTTTCCAAAACTATAATACCATAATTAATTATATTTGTAAAAACAAATGTTTAGAAAGCAAAGTTTTAAGCCATAACAATAATAGGTGATAAAATGATTAAGGTAATTGAAAAAGACTTTCTAGATGATAATTTTATAATAAAAGCATTTACAGAAAACATAAGTTTAAAAGATAATATATACTTTTCAAAAGAAAACATCTATTACTTTGGAAACTATAAAGAAAATAAAATAGATGATATAAAGAAAAAAATACTAAAAAATAAAAAAAGAATTATAAATGCTATAGAACGTAACGTTACGTTTATAATTCATGGCAATAGCATTGATTTATTTAATAATACCTTTAAAAAAGAAGATATGAATTTATTTACCGCATATGATAAAAAATCATTTAACATAACGTTTAAAAAGTTAAAATTAAGAAAAAAAGAAAATAAAAACTTAGTTAAAATAGATGATTTAAAAAAAGGAGTTGACACTCTTAACTTCAAATATAAAAACCTACTTTGTTTTAAATAAGTAGGTTTTATTTAGTCATGCTAACTTTAAATGGTGAAGTAAAATTAGGATCTTTACTTTCCTTATACTCAAATAACATGTTCAAAGAAAAATATATTATTAAAATTAAGATTACGATTTCAAGTACGTTAATTACGTTTTTAAGGTAAGGATTAGTATTTTTTCTATTTACCTTTAATAAAGCTCCACATTTGCTACAATACTTATCATTATAATTTATTTTTTCACCACAATTATAACAATACTTATATGAATTTGATGGTAATGAATCATTATTTTGGGCTTGTTTTATATTTTCATAAGAAGTATTATCACTCGTAATAACCTCTTCTTTTGCATTTTCATTAGTATATATATTTTCATTATCAATACTTTTAGTGTTGGCATTATTTTTAATACCCTGATTAATTATAACGTCTTCTTTTTTAGTTTCGCTAGCTAAATAATCCCCCTTTTTTTCCTCATGATACATTGGTACGTAATCATAATTTGGAACGTAAACATTTTGGTTAGCATTATAATTAACGTTTGAAGTAATATTATTTACAGACGTATTATTTACTGATTGATTACTTACCTTTTCAAATGGCTCATACGCATCGTCCATAACTTCCGTTTTACTATTAGACTTAGAAACGCCTTTTTTTCTTACTGATAAAGCCTCTAATATTTTTATTATAAAATAAACTACAAATCCCGCGATTGAAATAAAAAGATATATTTTTAAATTAGATAATATTTGAAGATTAGTTGCACCATTATTTATAACCCTAAAAGAAACAACGTTAAAAACATAAATAATCGCAGCACTAATACCAATGCCAAGCGGTATAAATGAAAGTAACTTCTTCATGCTTACATCCCCTTTTAAAAAGATTTATAAATTGCTTCTATTATAATCATTTTATAAAAAAAAGCAAGATGTTATTCATCTTACCTATCATCAACTTTATTAGTTATATATGTTAATTTCTATTTAAATATTCATCATAAGTCGTCATTTTATCAACGTATTTACCATCTTCTTTAAATTCTATTATTCTATTTGCAACAGAATTTACAAGCTCATAGTCATACGAAGAAAACAAACATACTCCCTTAAAGTTATTCATCGCTTTGTTTAAAGAAGTAATTGACTCCATGTCCAAATGGTTAGTTGGTTCATCAAGAATTATTACGTTAGCTTTTTTAAGCATCATTAAAGAAAACATAAGTCTAACCTTTTCACCGCCGGATAAAACCTTAACGCTTTTTAATGCTTCCTCTCCAGAAAATAACATCCTGCCTAAAAAGCCTCTTAAAAACGACTCTTCCTGCTCTTTTGAATAAGGTCTTAAAAAATCAACCAAGTTAACATCTTCTTTAAAATATTTATCCGTGTTTTTAGGAAAATATGAAAATGATGCCGTAACACCCCATTCTACTGTTCCACTGTCTGGTTTCATGTTTCCCGTTATTATCTCAAATAAAGTTGTTTTAGCAAGCTCATTTTTACCTACAAACGCAATTTTATCACCATTATTAATGGTTAAATTAAGATTCTTAAGCACCTCAACACCATCAATCGTTTTACTTACGCCCTTAAGAGTTAATACGTTGCGTCCAAGATCCCTATCCATGTCAAAATTAATATATGGATACTTTCTTGAAGATGGGACAATATCATCTAATTCTATTTTCTCAAGTAATTTTTTTCTTGATGTTGCCTGCTTAGACTTAGAGGCATTAGCACTAAACCTTCTTATGAATTCTTGTAATTCTTTTATTTTATCTTCCTTTTTCTTATTTGAATCACGCATTTGTTTTTGAATTAACTCACTTGATTCAAGCCAAAAATCATAATTACCCACGTATAATCTTATCTTTCCATAATCGATGTCCAAAATGTGAGTACATACTTTATTTAAAAAGTGCCTATCATGTGATACCACAATTACCATGTTTTTAAAATCAAGCAAGAAATTCTCAAGCCAAATCTTAGCATTAATATCCAAATAGTTAGTAGGCTCATCAAGAATCAAAATATCAGGATTACCAAATAAACTTTGTGCAAGAAGTACCTTTACCTTATCCTCACCAGATAAGTTTTTCATTAAATCATTAAAATATATTCTATCAACGCCAAGACCAGATAAAAGTATTTCCGCATCACTTTCCGCTTGCCATCCATCCATTTCTGCAAATTCCGCTTCTAATTCTCCTACTCTTATTCCGTCCTCATCCGTAAAATCTGCTTTAGAATATATTTCGTCTTTTTCCTTCATGATATCATAAAGCTTTTTATTTCCCATGATAACCGTCTCTACAACCGTTTTATCATCAAAAGCATTATGATCTTGTCTTAAAACCGATATTCTTTCATTATCAGTTATAACAACATCACCAGTTGTTGAATCAATCTCTTTTGATAAAACCTTTAAAAACGTAGACTTACCCGCTCCATTAGCACCTATTACACCATAGCAATTACCCGCGGTAAACTTTAAGTTAACATCTTTAAATAAGGTTCTTTTTCCAAAAGTCAAACTAAGATTATTTACTAAAAGCATGATTTTCACCTCCAATTAACACTTACTTAAGTGTACTAAAAACTAACACAAAAAGCAAGGAAAAAACCATTTCTTGCCTTAAATAGTAAATGGTGCGTTATAAATGATAAGTTCATGCTGGCATCTTGTTACAACGACATAAAATAAATACATTTCTTCTTTTTTATAAACATTATTCTTATTCGTATAAGAAATCACACTATCAAATTCTAATCCTTTAGATAAATAACTAGGTACAATAACAAAATTCTTATCAAATTCCTTACTATTATCATTCATTATAGAAATATTGGCAACATCATCTTTTAATAAATCATATACGTATTTTGCCTCTTCTTCATTTTTTGTTATTACTGCAACAGACTTATACTTATTTTTTAACTCTAAAGCGTCCTTAATTAATAATTGATCATCACTTCTAAACGTAACTGGTTCATTATTGTTATTTCTAATAGCACTTACGTGTTTTAAATTAAGTACTTTATTTGCATAATTAATTATGTTTGGAGATGAACGATAAGTTTTATTAAGCTCAATATACCTTGTTTTATCATTCAAAACATCACTTAACTTTTCCAAAGTATCATATTTATAATAAGGATTAATAGTTTGATTAACATCACCTAATATCGTAAATGATGCCCTTTTAAATATCTTACTTAATATTATGTACTGCATTTTATTATAATCTTGCGCCTCATCAATCACCACTTGCCTTATTACGTTACTATAAGGAAAGCCAGTTAACAAACCTTTTAAATAAATAAAACATAAAGCATCATCATAGTTTATAGCACTTTTTGATAACTTTATTTCTTCTAAAGAGCCATAATCATTTACAAACGAAGCACTTTCATACATTCTTTCATATATTTTTTTATAATCAGGTTTAATGTTTAAACCTTCTTTTATTAACTTCATAAAGCTTCTTTTATATTTTCCATAACTAAGCCCTAGCTTATCACATAAATGCTCAGCCATCTTTTCTACTCTAGAAAAAATTGGCAACCTATTAAATCTTTCTTTTAAAATGTAATTTAAATATTTTTTATCTATTTTATTAGTTTTAGTTTCTATATCATACTCTATTACAATATTATTTTCTATTTCTTTTACATAATTTTCAATTACGTTAATCATTTTATCTGATAACTTATAAGCAGTTAGTTTTTCATCATTATCTTTTTTAGTATAAAACTTTTCAATAAACGCTGTAAAACTCTCAACTTTTCTAAATTCTTTAATAAAGCCTTTTGCAAAATCACCAAACGTTGTCTCGCAAGTATTATTCTCTCCTAATTCTGGCAACACGTCAGATATATACTCAGAAAAAACGTTATTAGGAGAAAAAATAAGTACGTTACTTGATTTTAAGTTTTTTATTTTATAAAGCAAAAACGCAATTCTATGAAGCGCAACAGACGTTTTACCCGAGCCTGCTATTCCTTGTACAATTAAGTTTTTATCATGAACGTTTCTAATTATTTCATTTTGTTCTTTTTGTATGGTATTTACGATGTTCTTCATTTTATCTGATGAGTTTTCTTGCAAAACCTCTTGAAGCATATCATCAACAACGTTTAGACTACTGTCAAATGCCCTTAGTATTTTATTATTCTCTATTTTATATTGCCTTCTTAAAAATATTTCCCCTTTAATTACACCATCCGGTGCATCATACTTAGCACGGCCTATTCCATAATCATAAAACATCCCTGCAATCGCGCTTCTCCAGTCATATATAATATAATTTAAATCTTTTTCCACACCCGCTAAACCTATGTATATTTTATTTAACTCATCTTTATCATCCTCTTTAAAATCAATCCTTCCAAAATATGGTGAATATTTAAGTTTAACAAGTTTCTTATAATAATCCATTTTCATAAGCATAAAATTCGCTTCAAAAACAGAGTTCATAAGCCCTGTTGTCATCTCAACCTTATCAATGTTTCCCTTATCCTGCCATAAGACCTTTTTAAATTCAGTTAACTCTTCTTTTTTTACATCAATTTCCTTTCCTAAAGCATCTAATTTTTCTGATATTATGCTTGATGCTTCTTTAAGATAGTCCTTTTCTTTTTCTAATTCTTCTTTCGATAAAGCCATCAAATCATCTCCTTTCTATTGCACAGCAAAAAAGCCACATATTTCTATGTAGTAGGTATAAAAATATACAGATTTTTTGCAAAACGTCAATCTCATTATATATTATATAAAAATAAAATCAAGAAAAAATTACAAATTATTATCTTCTTTTACATTCTTCTTTACTACATATCCAGGTATTCCTACCACGGTTCTATTTTCCTCGACATCTTTTAATACAACTGCATTTGCACCTATTTTAACATTATTGCCAATTGTTATGTTACCTAAAACTTTAGCACCAGAACCTATAAAAACGTTATTACCTATCGTAGGATGCCTTTTTTTAGTTTTTTCATTACCTGTTCCTCCTAAGGTTACACCATGATACATAACAACGTTATTGCCTATTACCGCCGTTTGCCCTATAACAACCCCTGTTCCATGATCAATAAATAAATTCTTACCTATTACGGCTCCCGGATGAATTTCTATTCCCGTTCTTCTTTTTGCAAATTCCGAAATTAGCCTAGATATGAAATACATTTTATGCCTATAAAAAAAGCTGGATATTTTATGATAAAACTGTGCTCTAAAAGAAGGATATAAAAAAGCCTCTAAAGTACTTTTAATCGCAGGATCACGCTTCTTTATGGTATTTATCTGTGATTTAATAAACTTAATCATAAACATCACCACTATATTTTATTCCCTTTAAAAAATATAGTTTGTGCTAAAACAAAAAGATGCGAACATGCCCGCACCTTTTTTAATAATAAGTTGTATTTAAACTATCACTTGTATTAACGTTTTGATTAAGATTTAAATTTTGATTAACCATATCCATAAAACTCTTACCAGTTAAACTCTTAAAATCATTATCAAAAGCTTTATAACCTTCACTATCTAACACTTTATTTAGTGAATCAGATAACTCATCTTTAACATCAGTACTATTTACCGCACCAGTAACATCTTTTAACTCAATTTTCTCATCATAAGCATAACTATACTTTATAGAAAGACCAACACTAACACCATTACTAGATGCCGTTAATAAATAAGATCCATTTTCATCTTTATTTTGAAATTCCATTTTAGTATCATCATACTCAATTACTATTTTAATAAATTCATTAGTTATCTTCTTAGTGTATAAAGATACATTAATATCACTTGATAAGTTAGCATTAGCATCCTTTGCAAGAGAATCCTTTATCTTATCTTCACTTGTATTTGATAATTTAGCTAAAGACTTTATAAAATCATCATCTAAAGATAAATAATCATTAATACTTTTAGACATTTCTTTTATATTTTCATTATTAAGAATTAAAGTACTTACCCGTGCATTAACGTTTTCCTTTTTATACGTTATGTTTTCAGAACCAGTCATAAAATAACTACTTTTTAAAGCGCTTGAAAACGCGTTTTTATAAGCATTTAAAACCACTTTCACATCATCAGTATTATTATTTTCTTTTTCATAAAAATCATTAAAAGATGCATTTTTAACTAATACCGGCTTGTCATATAATCCGTTTAACATAACATAAAAATTATCATTATACTGTGCATCTACGTTTAACATTTGTTTATCATCATAAGTTAATTTATAATTAAACGAAAAATCCTCATCCTTAACGTTTACACCACCGGACATAGCAAACTTAAACTTTCCTAACAATTCTTCTAACCCTGTAGAACCAGAGCCAGTTATTTTTGGTGAAATCTCAAAATTCATTATCTCACTTTCATAATCTCCTTTTACACTAGATAAAAAATTAGAATAAAGCTTATCAACCGAATTTGTAAAAACCTTCTTAGGTGATGGATTAAGAATTAAAACAACCAACACAACTAATATTATAAAAAGTATTATTATTAATGATATTAGTAGGCTACTTTTACCTTTCTTTTTTCCTTTTGAAATATTATTATTTGGCACTTCATTTTTTACTTCTTCCCCCACTAAAACCAATGGTTTACCACAATTAAAGCAGACCTTACTATCCAATTGATTATCCGCTCCACAAAAACTACACTTCATTATTTCCTCCTTATATCTTATAATATGATTATAACATATAAAATTTAAAATATGTCATTATTTTACAATTATTTTTATTTACGATATAATGTTTTAAAGGAGCTTTTTTATGAATAGTACGTTTAATTATTATGAACTTTTAGGAGTAAGTCAAAATGCTAGTAAGGAAGAAATAAAAGAAGCATATAAAAAACAAATGAAAAAATGGCATCCTGACATAAATAAATCAAGTGATGCCGTTAATATGTCCGCTAAAATAAACGAGGCTAAAGAGGTTTTATTAGATGATTTAAAAAGACAAGACTATGATTTATACCTAAAAAATAAGATTGATGAAAATTATAATAGATACACCCAAAGAAAAGCAAATGAAAGCACCCAAGCTAAAACAAATGAAAGTGTTTACGAAGAAACAAAAGTTACTAAATGGCAGTACTTAAAAGACTGGTTAAAATACAGCACCGTAAATCCATTTAGAAAACTTGTAGGATTAATTGGTGTTTTAATGGAAAGTTTTTTATGCTGGTTAATAAAAATATTATTAATAATAAGTGCGTATATATGTACCATGGGTAGCTACGTAATAAGAATGATTTTTAACGTGCTTGCTCCTATTTTAGGAATATTTGCAGTACTTATTATAGTTATGTTTATAACTAATGGCTTTAAAGAAACAATAAACGATAATCCTAGTATGATAACTATTATAATCGCCTTAGTATTAATATACATATTAAGTTATTTACTACCTTTTTTTGCAACAAAAATGCTATCACCAAAAGTATTTGACATATTATACAATAAAATAGACATAAATTTATTCAAAAAATGTGTTGGATATAAAGATTAATAAGATTATTACTTGACCAATTAATTAATATAGTGTAAAATTAATTTTGTCAGACGGAGTGATACTCAAGAGGCTGAAGAGGCGCCCCTGCTAAGGGTGTAGGCTGGGTAACTGGCGCGAGGGTTCAAATCCCTCTCACTCCGCCATATATAAAAACAAAAATTCCTAACTTTAGGAATTTTTATTTTTTTTCTTAAATACTTTAACTACTCCCATATCTTGTAATTTGTCAAAATAGATTTGAACCCTCTTCTTATTAACATCGCTAATAGATACATAATCATAAAAAAGCACTAAAACCTTTTCAAGATAATCATAATTATTCTTTATACTATTAAAAAAACCATCCAAATCTTTTTCTATCATGCTTATCATCTTTTTTAATTCATCATTCTCTATAAAAAAATTATCAAGCTTATACTTACAATACCCATAAACAAATTTAACAATGTCATACAAAAATGCATCATAATTATCTTCATCAAATATTTCCAAATTAATTAACAAAGAAGTAATCTCACTTACAGATAACGCTTTTGCGATTTTAACATCTTTTTCATAATAAAGGTTTTCATTATATATTAAAGTGGCATCATAAATACTTATTGGCCTTACAAATTCTAATGCATCATGAACGTACTCTTTAGTCAAATAAGAATTATAGGACTTTGAATCATATAATACTTTAATTATATTCTTTTTTTCTATTAATGGTAAACTATAAAAATAAATTGATTTATTAATTGCATTTAACAAAGACACATCATCTAAAACAACTTCATTATAAAACTCTTTTAAATTATTAAATTCTTTCATGTAATCAAATTCCATTTTAAAATCATTATCAGATGGACATGATAAGTAGTCATAACATGCAAAAGACATAGAATCAATGTACAAAACCCTTACTAAATAATCAAAAAAATCACCATTTCTAACAAATTCAAGCTTTTCTTTATTATTATCCACAACATTATCATCACAAACATCAACGTTGCCGAAAATAGAATATAGACGCTTCCTTAGTTTATTATTATAATTAAATTTGTAAAAATCATTCGTAAGTGTTTTTAGATTTTCATTTCTATAAAAATCATTTATCTTTTTCTTTTCTTTCTTATCTAATAAATTATACTCAATAAAATCTCTTACGATAGGCTCAAGCATTTCTCCGTTATTTTTAAGATGCATCACTAAACTTTTACAATTGTTTTCAATATAATCAACGTTATCCAAAGCATATTCATCAGCTTCTTTATCATTTGATAATAAGTACTTATTATATGTATAATATTGATCTATAATATTATATATAAGACTGTCATAATTATCCGGATCATCATCTGCCAATTTAATTAATAGTTCACATCCCATACATATAGCATCTTCCTTAGATACATCTATATCACTTGTTTGCTTTAACCTTTTATAATAATAATCCATAATAGACTTATCATCATAATTCTTACCATAACTTACAACATCATTTATAAATAAAGAAACTTTTGATGATAGATAATCCTTATCATCAAGAGATCTTTCAACCATCTTTTTTCTTATGTAATAATCACTATTATAAAAAGATATAGTATCTAAACATAAATCAGTAAAAATATCACTATTCATTTGATTTTTTAAATCGTCAATCGACAAAAAACTTCTTAAAAAACTCATAAAACTAATAGTTTGTTCATCATCTGGAAATCTATAATTTGTATAAAAAGTTAATATATACGAAGTTAAATAAATTATTTTTACAACTAAATCAAATAATTTTTCATTATCTTTTATTTTCAAATAAAAATCATTGATTGATTCTATTAACTCATCATCATTCATATTTTCTTTTTTTATAATAGAAGATATTATTTTTTCTCTTACAATGTCATTATAATTTACTGCTTTCATCAAAACACCCCAATTAATTATATTATATAACTACGTTTATATAAGTCAATAAATTTATGTATATTAAATAAAATAAATGCCATAATACAAAAGAAAGGAAGGTTTTTATGAAGAATAAAGATAAAAACAAGAATAACAAAAATAATCAAAATAATGTTATTGAGAAAAAAGTAAACACCATGGAAAATGGTAAAGATTACTTTGAAAACGTAAATGATAACGATCAAAGAAATCAAGAAAACAAACAAAATAATGACTTTCAAAAAGATAAGTAAATAAAAGAGCCTATTTTATTAAGGCCCTTTTTATTATCTTAACTTACCCTTTAAACCTTTAGTACCCTTTAATCCACCGAAGTTTTGTAAGATATTAGACGTAAAAGAAGTTGTCTTTCTTAGTTTCTTTTTATATCTTTTAACCGCAATGTTAATCATGTCATCTAATAACTCATCATACTCTTTATTTAAAGGAGTCCATAAGTAAAATGCTAAACTTCCTGGTATTGTGTTAAGTTCATTAACATAATATTTTTTTGCTTTCTTATCATACAAATAATCTATTCTAACGCAACCTGATGCTCCTAATGCTTTAAATGCCTTTTTAGAAGTTTCCATAATATCATTAGTTAGTTTTTCTGGAATCTCAGCTGGAATAACACGATCAGAAGAAAGCATACCTTTAGATGCACCCATTTTACCTGCAATACCTTTTTTAGCACCTGATCCAATGTACTTATCATTAAATGATAATATCTCATCTTTTCCCATAACCTGCTCTATGCAAGATGCCTCACAATAAGCATTCGATCCTAAAACGCTGCAGTTTAATTCAACCATGTTTGGAATTAGTTCCTCAACCAAAATCTTATCATCATATTTAATAGCCTCTTCAATAGCATTTTTTAACTCTTCTTCTGTTTTAGCAACACCTATTCCAATACTACTTCCTTGTCTTGCAGGTTTAACTACCACTGGTAATCCAATTTTCTTAATATCCTCAATGATCTTTGCATCATCTTGTTCATAATCATTATCATAAAACCAAGTATACTTAGGAACTGATATACCATTTTCTTTTAATATCTGCTTTTGAAATACTTTATCTTGTCCAACCGTACAACCATAAATGTCACTACCGGTATATGGAACACCAAATAAATCAAGCATTCCCTGAACGTTACCGTCCTCCATGTTATATCCATGAACACAAGGAATTACGATATCAACTTCTTTTACTATTTTCTTAAATAATCCGTTTTTACTTTGTAACACTAAAGCACCGTTTCTATTATAACAAACAACGTTCTTACAATAACGTTTTAAAAGTTCTGGCTCCCTATAAATTTCTATTTCTTTTAAAGGTTCACCCGTATACATTTCATTTTCTTTTGTTAGATACATTGGAATAACTTCATACTTATCAAGGTTTAAATGCTCCATTGCTTGTACGGCCGTTATAATACTTACCTCGTGTTCAGTTGTTTTTCCACCATATAAAACTCCAACCCTTATCTTCATCTTTATCAACTCCTATTCATTATAAATATCAGGTAAATCATTTTCAATTAAAACGTAAGATTCTTTATTACCCGCTAAACTTCTAACTAAAGAAAACGCTTCTTTAGTACTTTTAACAACATAGATATCCTTATCATTATACTTAACTTCTTTTAATCCATCTAAAATTGGCTTTGTTATTTTCTTACCAACCAAAATAACTTTATCAGAAGAATCCTTCATAAAGGTACCAAACGCTTTATTAAGCTCGTATGACTTATCCCCAAGTTCAACCATACCAGGAGTCATAACGATTCTAAGTCCTGGCATTTCTTTTAATACTTCTAATGCCATTTTAGAGCCAACCGGATTAGAATTATAAGAATCATCTATATAAGTAATATTCCCCGCTTTTCTTAATTCTAAACGGTGTTCCACACTTCTAACTGATGATACCGCACGCTTCATCTGTTCAATCGTAAGACCAAATTCCTTTGATAAAGCAAGTGCTGCTAATATATTATAAATATTATTAAAGCCTAATAACTTAGTTGTAAATGGATACTTGTTTTTATCTCCTTTAAAGATAACGTTAAAACTTGTACCCTTATTAGATGTTTTTATATCAACCGCGCGAACGTCTACATCCTTATTTTCAATACCAATCCAAATAATCTTACAATCATTTTTTAACTTGTAATTAACCTGCAGTTTATCATCACCATTTAATACACCAATACCATCATGAGGAAGGCTTTCAATAAGTTCAAACTTACCTTTTTGAATGTTTTCTTGAGAACCAAAAATCTCAATATGAGCCGTTCCAATCTTAGTTAAAATACCATACTTTGGTTTAACCAAATCACAAAGTTCTTTAATTTCACCTACTTTATAGGCTCCCATTTCAGCGATTAATATATCATCAAACTTATCTAAATGATTATTAACCGTAATAATAAGACCATATGGCGTATTAAAGTTCTTAGGAGATGGTAAAGCATTATACTTAACGTTTAAAATATCACTTAAAATATTTTTACTACTTGTTTTACCATAACTACCGGTAATACCAATTACCTTTAAATTCTTCATATCGTTTAGCTTTTTAACCGCTTTATTTTTATATGATAAGTAAACCATTTTTTCTACCGGTTTATTAATTATAATAGATAGCATAATAACAAAATTAATTAATAAATCATATAAGAATAAAAGTAAATATATAAAATTATAACTACCGGCAAAACTAATTAAAACGCAAAATACTATAAATAGTAAAACGTTAGTAAAAATAAGCCTTTTAACTCTTGCCGTTACCTTAAGTGATATTTTAACATCACTACTTTTATTTTCTTTTATCTTTAATATTAATATTATTAGACATACAACAAAAAAATATATACCAGTAACAACCTTAGAATCTAATTTAAAAATAACCAAAATAAGATAAGTTATTAAAACAACCAAAGAACATTTAAAAGGAGTTTTTAAATCCTTCATATCTTTTAAAGTCCATTTTAAAAACCTTTTATCATCATTATATAAGTTCTGTTGTGCCATATGAAGGGCTTTTTTAAAATCGTATATTAATAATATAATAAACGGTATTAAGCTTACATAAAACATTTATAACACATCCTTACTTTATAAAATTTCTTATTATACTTATCGTTTGACTAAGTCTTTCTAAATAAGCGAAATGAGTGCATCCCTCATATAGTATAAGACCACAATCAGGTATTAATCTTTCATATTCTTTCGTGTCTTCTTCTGGCACTTCACTATCTAAATCACCATATATTAAAATCGTTGGAGCCTTTATTTTTTTAGCATCCGAGCTCAAATCCTCGTTAACGGTTTCAACCAAAACCTTTTTCATTACAGGACTTGCCGCTTTATAATCACGAGATCCGATATGATTTTTAGCCCAAGACTCTAAGTTTTTAATTCCAGGTATCGTTTTCATAAATTTTAAAACCTTAGTTTTAAGACCTTTTTTATCATGACCTCTTAACGCCGGTGAAAGTAAAATTAGTTTTTTAACATCATTTCTAGAAGCAAACTTAACTGATACGCGTCCTCCAAAAGAATGACCTATTAATATTGGATTTTTAACATCTAAATTATTAAGCAATTTTTCTATTACTTTAGTGTAACCATCAACGCCCATAACATCTTTTGGCTCTTCACTACCACCGAACCCAGGAAAATCGACAACGATAATCCGGTAATCCTTTTTAAAAGGTTCGCCTAACATTTGCATCATAGAAATGTTTTGTCCCCAACCATGAAGAAGTACTATAGCATCACCCGTTTTATTTCCAAAATCCAAATAATTAATGTTTAATCCATCTATTTTCAAGTTAATCACCTATTTCTATTATGGCTTAAATCTTCTTTACATATTATACCATTTTTTATTACAAAATAAAACAAAATAAGTACATTTACTTATTCCGGTTTACTTTTTGTATACTTTTACTTAACTTATTATTTTCGTTAATATAAAATAAAGTTTATTTATTATTTTTATTCTTTAAATATTTATTATATTTTCTTTTACTAAGCATCGATTCTTTAACTTCATCCGTTATATCATAAACTTCATCATCTTTATAAACATAAAGAGTTATAACATCATCATTTACACTTTTTATGAAACAATCATCTAAATACAACCAAGAAATAAAACTATTTTTATCCATGTCATAATTACTAAACGATAACTCGGTCTTTTTTAAATATTCCTCATCAATGTTAATATTCTTATCTTTTAATTTATCAAATAACTCAAGTAACTTCTTTTTACTATTTTCTTTTTTTATTTTATCTGATATTAATAAAATAGCTTCTTTACCAACAAGACCAAAAGAAATACCACTAATTATCTTAGCCAATTTATTATCCCATAAATTAGTATCATAAATAGCATATGAAACGCCTAAATTTGCAATTAAATAACTTAATAATCTTTTTAAATCACCATGTTTTTCATAATCCATATAATTTTTCATATGTTTTTCTATTATACCTGACACAAATATCACCCCAAACATTACGATTATTTATTAAGTGCTTTTTTTATTATCTTAGTTATATCTTCACTCATACCATCAGTATTTAAACATTCTTCAACATCATCGTTTATTAAAGAATAATACTTTTCTTCATTATCTTTAATACACTCATATAAATAATACTTATTATTATACTTATCTTTATATTCTATTAACCCATCATCAAACAAAGTACAATTAAACATTGCATTAATATCTAAATCATACCCTAATAACATAAGTTCTTTTGATACGTTTTGTAAGTTTTCAATACTTTTTAAATAACCTCTAACATAAGTATTAAAAAGCAATTTATAATACGTTGCAGCTAAAGTGCAAATAATACCTATTGGTATAGAAAACCTTAATGTTTTTTCATTTCCAACAAACGCCTGTGCTATTATAAGACAACTTAAAAAATATAACAATTTATTTTTCCTATCTTCTTTTTGACTCATATAATATACGTATAATAAATTATCAGAAAGGCTATTATTCATTATATACCTTCTTTCTTTTTAAAAAATATATTATCATTTTTTAACATAATAAGCAACAATTCATTTTGATATTGGTAACAATAATATAACGTTTTTTTTCGACTCTTTATCCCAAATAGTTCTAATTGCTTCATTACTTAATATTTTATTAACTAATTGTTTGTAAAAATATTTTTTTCATCTTAAAAAAGAATAGTATTAAAACTATCCTTTCACAACAATATTTACTATCTTGTTTTTAATAACTATTACTTTTACTATTTCTTTACCATCAGTATGTCTTTTAACATTTTCACAAGCTAAAGCTTTATTTTTAATTTCATCTTCAGAATCATTTACGTTAATAGTAATAGTTCCTCTTAACTTACCATTTACTTGAACCGCTATGTCAAACTCTGTTTGAACTAGTTTAGCCTCGTCATAAATAGGCCAAGAACTTTCACATATAGGTTTAAATCCTAAGTTTTCATTTAACTCTTCTGTTACGTGAGGAGCAACCGGATTTAATAAAGTAAGTAATAGCCTATAATCTTCTTTTGTAATAGATTCTTTATCATCATACGCGTTAGTTAAAATCATAAGTGATGAAATATAAGTATTGTAACTCATTCTTTCTAAATCAGTATCTACCGCTTTAATAGTCCTGTTTTGAAGAACTTCTAAATCACTAGAGAATGCTTCTTTTTCATTTATCTTATCTTTTAATCTTACTACCTTGTCAATAAACCTTTTACATCCTTTTAATGAATCAGTTGACCAAGGAGCATCTTGCTGGTAATCACCCATAAACATTTCATAAACTCTTAAGGTATCTGCACCATACTCGTTTATTATGTCATCAGGATTAATAACGTTACCCTTACTCTTACTCATTTTTTGATTATCAGAACCTAATACCATTCCGTGTGATACACGCGTCCAAATCATTTCCTTATTTGGAACAAGTCCTATGTTATATAAGAATTGTACCCAGAACCTTGCATAAAGTAAGTGTCTTGCGGTATGTTCCATACCACCGTTATACCAGTCAACTCTTCTCCAGTATTTCATCGCGTCCATTGATGCAAATGCTTTATCATTATGTGGATCCATGAATCTTAAGAAATACCATGAAGAACCAGCCCAGTTTGGCATGGTATCAGTTTCACGTTTTGCAGGGCCTCCGCACTTTGGACAAGTAGTGTTTACCCAATCAGTAATTTTTGCAAGTGGCGATTCACCATTATCAGTAGGTTCATACTCTGCAACATCTGGAAGTAAAAGTGGTAGATCCTCTTCTTTCATAGGTTGCCATCCACACTTTTCACAGTAAATCATAGGAATAGGCTCTCCCCAGAAACGTTGACGAGAGAAAATCCAGTCTTGAAGTCTATAATTTACCTTTTCTCTTCCAATACCATTTTCATTTAAATATTCAAGCATTCTTTTAATAGAATCCTTTTTATTTGTATAACCATTTAAAAACTCCGAATTAATCATCTTACCATCACCGGTATAAGCTTCTTTAGAAATGTCTCCACCTTCTATTACCGGAATGATATCAACGTTATATTTTTTAGCGAATTCATAATCCCTTTGATCATGAGCAGGAACAGCCATTATTGCACCAGTTCCATATCCCATCATTACATAATCAGAGATAAATACCGCTACTTCCTTACCATTGGCAGGATTTTTAACAGTTATTCCGTTTAACTTAACACCCGTTTTATCTTTATTTACCTCAGTTCTTTCAAAGGCACTTTTTGATTTTGCATACTCTTGATATTTTCTTACCTCATCCATGTTCGTAATTAAATTAGAAAGTTTTTCAATTAATGGATGTTCTGGTGCTAGTACCATAAAGGTAACACCAAATAAAGTATCACATCTTGTTGTATAAACAGTAAATTTATCACCAGTTTCACTAACGGTAAAATCAATTTCTGCCCCCTTTGATTTTCCAATCCAATTTATCTGACCTAGTTTTACTCTTTCAGCAAAATTAGTATCATCAAGACCAGTAAGTAAGTCCTCAGCATAATCACTCATCTTAAGCATCCATTGTGATTTTTCCTTTTGAACTACTTTCGTTCCACATCTTTCGCATACACCACCGGCTGCGTCCTCATTTGATAAAACACTTTTACAATTTGGACACCAGTTAACATCCTTTTTAGCTTTATAAGCCATACCGTGTTTATAAAATTGTAAGAACTGCCACTGGGTCCACTTATAATAATCTGGATCAGTAGTTGCAAATTCTCTATCCCAATCAAATGAAAAACCAAGTGACATCATTTGTCCTTTAAAGGTTTTTATGTTTTCCTTAACGGCATCTTTTGGATGAATGTGATTTTTTATTGCATATTGTTCAGCTGGTGCACCAAAAGCATCCCATCCCATTGGATATAAAACATTTAAACCTTCCATTCTTTTTTTACGAGCCAAAACATCTTGAGCCGTATAACTTCTTACGTGCCCAACATGTAACCCACTTCCAGACGGATAAGGAAACTCAACTAGTATATAGTAAGGCTTTTTAGATTTATCATTAGTTTCTGCTTTAAACGTTTTATGATCAAGCCAGTATTTTTGCCATTTTTTTTCTATTTCTTTAAAATTATATTCCATAATTATTCACTCTCCTTCTTATAAAAAGTTGCAACCAAATGATAGATTCCTGCAAAAACAGGAAAAATTAAAATAAATGCAACTAATAATCTTACGTATATGTTATCAATGAACCTTGTTACGGTAAAAACTATCGCAATGATAAATGAATCACAGAGCATGAGCGTTTTACAAACTCTTTTATATCCTAATTTTACAACATCTATATTATATTTAAAAACTAAGTATTTTACGTTTACGGGCATCTTTTTTCTATCAAACTTTTTAATCTTTCGGTAAGATAAAAAATAATAACCTAAATAAACTATTAAGAAAACTAAAATAAACTCTAATAATATCTTTGCAACTTCTACCATAATTCCTCCTATTTAAAAAGCCATCTCACCCATAAGGACGAAATAGCTCGCGGTACCACCTTAATTCATACGTATAACGCATGCACTTTAAAACCTGTAACGAGGTAAACCGTATTATATTACTTAAAGTTCACATAATAACTCCGAAGCTAGTTCAATTAACATCTTTTATTTACTTACACCAAACGTAAACTCTCTTTAAAAAGATAATTAACCTAATACTCTTCATCAACGTTTTGATACTAATAGTATAATATTTTACAAAGTAAAATGCAAGTATTAAATTAAAGACTTTCTGGAATAATTACGTTAGCATCAGATTTTCTATTTAATACAAATTCTTTTGCCGTTTCATCTTTTACATAAATAGTCATTCCGCCTGGCATACCCGCAAATGCAGCATCATAACTAGTAACTTTAGCAAAGTCAAAATTTCTTATATCTAACTCTGTTAATTTTGTGGAAGCAAAAAACATGTACCAAATACTAGTAACATTACTAGTATTAAAATTTGACAAATCAAGTCTTGTTAACGATGGACATTCACGAAACATTGCACCCATATCTGTTACATTTGATGTATCAAAACTAGTTACATCAATATCTGATAATTTGGAACAACTTTGAAACATAGCATTCATATTCTTTACATTACTTGTATTAAATGATGATAAATCTAATTTTGTTAAAGAAGAGCATCCAAGAAACATATTTTGCATTGTTGTTACTTTTGAGGTATTAAATGATGATAAGTCCAAATGTGTCAAGGATGAACAAGACTGAAACATAGAGAACATAGTTGTTACATTTTCTGTATTAAATAACGATATATCTAAGTCTGTCAAACCATTACAAAACCTAAACATACAATACATATTAGTCACTTGTGATGTATTAAATGACGATAAATCCAATTGTGTTAATGATGAGCACCTACTAAACATTTCTGACATACTTGTTACGTTTGATGTGTCGAAGTTTGATAAATTAATATTTATTAAGGATGAGCAGCCATAAAACATATTAGACATACTCGTTACATTAGATGTGTCAAAGTTTGATAAATCAAGACTTTCTAGTTTCGAACATTCTCCAAACATATTTTGCATTGTTGTCACTTTTTCTGTATTAAATGATGATAAATCTAATTCTGTCAAAGACGAACAACCATTAAACATATGATACATATTGTTTACATTTGATACGTTAAATGAAGATAAATTAAGTTCTGTTAATTTGGAACACCCATGAAACATTTGGCTCATACTAGTCACTCTTGAAGTATCAAAAGATGATACATTAAGATTTGTTAATGATGAACATCCATAAAACATATATAGCATATTTGTTACATTACTTGTATTAAAAAAAGATAAATCTAGCTCTTCTAGTTTAGGACAATTCGAAAACATATATTGCATCAATGTCATACCTTCTGCTTTAAAATAATCATTAAAATTGATATTCGTCAATGAAGTAAAGTTACGAAATAAACTTGCAGAACTAACTGGTGCCTCTACTTCTCCTATTCCTCCTATGTATAACTCATATAAATCATTGTTATCAGAGTCTTTATACCATGCTATTACTGATCCGTCTTTGTTATATGATGCATCCCAATATCCTATTGCATCTTCTCCTACTTCTAACGTAGGTAAAAATGTTATTTCTTCTACACTCTCTTTTGCTATTGTTCCATTATAAAATGTTGAAGTTTCAGCACCGTCATTTCCTCTGGCCAAAATAGACTCTGGTTTTACAAAGTTAAATTTTATTGTTGTATCTAAGTTTGTGTTAGATGGCATACTTATATCATCTTTATACTTTATTGTTACGGTAAATTCTTTTACATCTCCTGGATTTATTAGCTCTCTTAAACCTATTCCTTCTATTACGTATTCCATATTGGTGTTGTTATTTATAGGCTGTTCTACCGAGTCTATCCACATTGCTACATTCCCTAGGTTTGTTATTTCTACTTTATAGGTTATTGTAGAAGCCAATTCTTTTAAGTCTACTCCTAGTTTTATCGTGTTTTTAGAATAATCTGATTCATAGTTTTCTAAACCGTTATTTACTATTTCACTTAAAGAAATGTTGGTTATCCTTATATCTTCTTGAGGTCTAAACTTAGCCTCTCCACTTATCTTTACTTCTCTATTTAGTGCGGCATACCCAACGCTAAATGATAAAACAAATATCGTAACTAGCATAAACATCATTTCGTTAAATTTATTCTTTTTTATTTTCTTATCTTTTACTTTTCTTAATCTTAACCTCATGTGGATAACCCTCTTATTTCTATTATTTACATGTTTATAATATCATATACCCCCTCCCCGGTCAAGATTTGATTTTTCCTGTGGAAAGCGAGTGAGATGTATACTTTTTATTAGACAGTTGTTAAAGAGGGTGTTATATATGTAGATTTTATGATAAATTATTATTGATTACGAAAGGTGTGATTGTTATGTCTATGTCTTATTCCAGAGACTTTAAAAAAATGACCGTTGAACTTATTAAACTTCAAGGTCACTCTACTATTAAAAATGCTAAGCTTAAGATATAATCTTTTTACTAAATTTTATAAAGGCTAACTTCTTAGATCAAGTATTTATTTCCAATTTTACTTAATACGAATGCAAACGATATATATACCAAAGTAAATAATGCAATTAAAATAGCTATAACATTTAAATTAAACGCATAAACGCAAATTTTGAAACTATTATGAGAATTACATAACCTAAACTTCTTGATCCATTAATTATTATCTCAAATCAAAATACATAACCTAACTCATTTTCAATACCTATTTTTTTCTTTATATCTTTTAAAAAATTTTTCAGCCATGGCATCTATCATATCTTTTATTTCTTCATTTTATCATATTGTTTATACATGTATTGAACACTATTTTCTAAAAAGAAATAATGATATATATAAAAGAAATCAAGGATTAGAAAAATAAAAAATGGTATAAACATAATAATACTATATTTTGTTAGAAATAAAACTAAAAACGTAAAGAAAGCAAAAGAAAGTGTAATGATTAAATGAACTATTCTTTCTTTTTGAAATAAATTTAGTTTAAGCTTAAAATCATATATTTCTTCCTTACTAAATTTATGGTTATCATTAATTTTTGTATCTATTTCACTAATATATTTCTTAATATAATTTTTCATTTTTACTCCTTTATATAATCTTTTATTTGCAAACATCTACCCATGCTTTATAATTTGATGCTTTTTGAAGTTCATCAATTGTTAGTTTAACAGCACTATTACCGTTTCCACAGGCAGGATAAATAACACTATGCTCTTTTAACGATACATCTAAATAAACTATCACATCATCATTTATTCCAAAAGGACATACGCCTCCTACATCATGACCTATCATTTTTTCTACGTCCTGTTTTGGAATCATTTTAGCCTTTGTTTTGAACTCTTTTTTATATTTGGAATTATCTATTTTTTTGTCTCCTGCCGCAACTATTAATACTTTTTTATCTCCTACTAAAAAAGACATCGTTTTTGCAATCTCACCTTCTTCAGCACCTAATAAGTCAGCTGCTTCTTTTACCGTTTTTGAAGAATCATTAAACTCTATTACATTGTTTTCTAATTTGTATTTTGCTAAATGATTTTTAGCTTTTATAAATGACATATAAACACTTCCTTTTAATTACATTTTATAATATTTTAATTTCTAATTTTAAGAATGGTTACGCACTCTGTGTGTGCCGTGTTCGGAAACATATCAACAGGAATTACTTTTTTCACGTCATATAAATCCGTTAAATATGATAAGTCTCTTGCCATAGTAACAGGATTGCATGATATATAAACAATTTTTTTAGGATTCATTTTTTTCATTATTGCAATGGTTTTTCTATCTACTCCATGTCTTGGTGGATCAACTATTATTACATCTATTTGTTCTTTTATCTTATTTATTTCTTTTGCGGCATCACCACAAATAAATCTTACGTTGTTAATCCCATTTATTTTTAAGTTTTCTTTAGCATTTAAAACAGCATCAGGAACTATTTCTATACCTATTACTTTCTTTACGTGTGATGATATAATGCATGATATCGTTCCTGTTCCTGAATACAAATCAAGTACTACATCACTTGATTTTAATTTTGCATTATCTAAAGCTATTTTATATAACTTTTCTGTTTGAACATCATTAACCTGAAAAAATGATTTTGATGAACATAAAAACATAAGACCATTTGATATTTGATTGATATAACCAGTTCCATATACTACCTTATCATTAAAAACAACCGTCTTTAAATTATCTATATTAGTAGTTAAATAATCTAATATTTCCATATCATCATTACTTAAAGAATAAATATCTATTAAAACCTCGTCTAGTGCATTACCATGTTTTATTGTTACGTTTTTAATTTTGTTCTTATGGGATTTTATATAATTTCTTATAACGTTTAAGCAATCATTTATTTTATTTTCTGCAAGAAGGCAATATTCTGTGTCAACTAACTGATAAGTACCCTCAGCATAAAAACCAATTCTATCGTCTTCTACTTTAAAACTTACTTTGTTTCTGTAATGATCATCCTTAAAACAAGGCACGCAATCATCTACTTTAGCATCTATCTTTCCGATTCTTTTTAGTGCGTTTTCTACCTTTTCCTTTTTGAATTTTAAGTTTTCCTCTTTTGTTTGATGCCTTAAATTACATCCTCCGCACTCTTCGTAATAAGGACATTTTGAAGTTACTCGTTTTTCAGAAGACTCTAGCACTTCAACTATTTTTCCACGCGCAAAATTCTTTTTTAACTCAGTTATTCTTACTCTTACTTTTTCTCCAACCAAAGCCTTTGGCACGAACACAACCATCCCATTTATTTTACAAACTCCATTAGCTTCATTCTCTAAAGAAGTTATAACCGTTTCGTATATTTCATCTATTTTAAGCTCTTTAAGCATTTTTATCACCTAATTTCATTATACTCTATAATGCATCTTAAGCAAAATAAAAATAAGTTTTAGTGTAAACTTATTTTTACTTTAATTATTTTTCAGATAACTCTTTATAAAAATTAAATCTTTTAATAGCATTTTCTTTGTTTATTTCAAATAATTCTTTTGCTCTATTTTCATTTACTA
Source organism: uncultured Bacilli bacterium (assembly GCA_944359725.1). Taxonomy (GTDB): domain Bacteria; phylum Bacillota_I; class Bacilli_A; order RF39; family UBA660; genus Aphodocola. The sequence goes on from CALVSY010000011.1 coordinate 36,889, forward strand.
GTTTTGTCATGGTATACCTGTTTTCATTATTTAAAAACTCCTCGTACTTATCAAAGTTAGGATTTTTAAAATCTAAGTATAACTTTTCATCATTTGGTTTATATCTAAATAGTGGCCAGTATCCACTTTCAACGGCTAGTTTTTCTTCTTTTATACTGTTTTTCATACCGGATTTAATACCATGGTTAATACATGGTGCATAAGCAATTATTATGGATGGACCAATATTTTCTTTTGCTTCAGTAAAGGCTTTTATCGTCTGCTGCATGTTAGCGCCTAGTGATACGCTTGCAACATATACATCATCATAAGCCATCGCCATTCTAGCTAGATCTTTTTTCTTTCCTTTTTTACCGCTGGATGCAAATTTTGCCGTTGCACCAGATCTTGTTGATTTTGATTTTTGTCCACCGGTATTAGAATATACCTCAGTATCCAAAACTAGTATATTTACGTTTTCTCCCGATGCTAAAACGTGATCTAATCCTCCATAACCAATGTCATAAGCCCAACCATCGCCTCCTATTATCCAAGTTGTTTTAGGCATTATGTATTTTTTTAGTCTTTCTGCCTTTAAAGCTTCACTAAAGTCAAAATATTTAAACATTCGTTCACACGCATCTATATCATCAGGATTATTAATCCAGTTATCCGCTATTTCTTTGTTTTCCTCAGATAAGTTACTGTTTTGTAAGATATTTTTAATCTTTTCTTTTTGATATAAATCTCCCATTTCCATACCAAGACCAAACTCCGCGTTATCCTCAAATAAAGAGTTAACCCAAGATACACTATAAGGCATAGAAGGATGAGATCCACCGTAAATTGATGAACAACCAGTTGCGTTTGCAATAACTAAGCTTTCACCAAAAAGCTGCGTTAATAACTTAAGATATGGAGTCTCTCCGCATCCTGCGCAAGCTCCAGAAAACTCAAATAATGGTTTTTCAAACTGAGAACCTTTAATCGTGTTTTTAGGCGCAATGTTTTTATTTTTTACCATTTCAAATATCATGCTTACGTTTTTTCTATCGCTTTTTACCGCTTCCATCATCGTTATGGCTTTTTCCTTAGCAGGACAAACCTCGCTACAGACACCGCACCCCGTGCAATCTTCTTTTGATATTGCCATGTAAAAGTATAAATCATCTTTTCCGGTTACTTTTTTTACCTTACCTTCTAAATCAAACTTTTTAACCTCATCTTCAGTTAAAACAAAAGGTCTTATAACAGCATGAGGACACGCAAGTGCACACATGTTACACTGTATGCAGTTATCCTTATTCCAGCACGGTAACATCTCAGCAATATCTCTTTTTTCTAACTTAGAAGTACCAGGTGCAAAAGAACCATCTTTATGCTTAATAAAGTCTTTAACGGTTAGTTCATCACCTTTTAATCTTGATGCATACTTAAGTATTTTATCTTCCATTAAATCAGGTTTTTCATCATCCTTGCTCGTCAAAGATGTCATGTTAATATCAAGTTCTCTTAAAGAATCATCAACGCTTTTTATCGCATTTAAATTAGCATCTACTATTTCTTTACCTTTTTTGCTAAATTTCTTTATTATTTGATCTTTTATCTTTTCTTTTACCGCTTCATAATTAACAAGGTTTGCAAGTTTAAAAATAGCAGTTTCCATAATAGCACTTATTTTATTTGGTATGTTATTTTCCTTAGCTATTTTAAAAGCATCAATAACGTATGTTTTTACTTCTTTATCAATAAGTTCTTTTTTTACATTATTTGGAATTAATTTAATTAAATCCTCGTTACTTAAAGATGATGAAATTATAAAAATTCCGCCTTTTTTTATGCTACGCACAATATCATATTTAAGTAGGTATTTATCCTTTGTACAAACAAGTAGGTTTGCTTTATCAATGTAATAAGAACTTCTTATATCGTCTTTTGACACCCTTAAATGACTTTTTGTTACGCCACCACTTTTTTTAGAATCATACTGAAAATATCCTTGAACGTAAGCGTTGGTATAATTTCCAAGAATCGTTATTATGTCTTTAGATGCCGTTACCATTCCATCAGAGCCATACCCATAAATTAATATTTCTCTTTGTCCTTTATGTTTTATTTTATAATCATTAACGGGTATGCTTTTATGTGTTAAATCATCAGTTATTCCAACCGTAAATGAAGTAAAACAGTTAGGATCATCTAAAAAGTCATAAACGGCTTTTACTTGAGCAGCATCAGTGTTCTTAGATGAAAGTCCATATCTACCTCCAATTATTAATGGTCTTTGTTTTTCATCTTGAAAAATAGAACAAACATCTAAATATAATGGCTCACCAATAGATCCTGCTTCTTTTGTTCTGTCTAAAACCGCGATTTTTTTAACCGTTTTAGGCATTACATCCATAAAATATTTTTTACTAAATGGTCTATATAAATGAACCTCTATTAAGCCTAAGTCCTCCTCATTATCAATTACTTCTTTTATGGTATCACAAACAGATCCCATTGCAACAATTACTTTACTTGCGTTTTTATCACCATAATAATTAAATGGTTTATAATCTTTACCAGTTATTTCATTTATCTTTTGCATATAAGTATTTACAACATCTGGCATCTTATCATAGTTTTCATTCCTTGCCTCGGTGTTTTGAAAATATATATCATCGTTTTCGGTTGTACCACGAATTTGTTTTTTTGCAATCAAACTATTATTCCTAAAGTCCTCAAGTGCTTTTCTATTTATTAAATACTTTAAGTCCTTACCGTCTAATACCTCTATTTTCTTAAGCTCGTGTGACGTTCTAAAACCATCAAAGAAATTAACTACTGGCATGCTGTTATCAATTGAAGATAAATAAGATACCGCGGTTAAATTCATGACATCCTGCACGCTTGATGATGCAATCATAGCAAAACCAGTAGGCCTTACCGCATAAATATCTTGATGATCTCCTAAAATACTTAAAGCATGAGTTGCAATAGAACGTGCTGCTACGTTTATAACACATGGAAGGCATTCCCCTGCTATTTTATACATGCTAGGTATCATTAAAAGTAGTCCTTGAGATGCTGTGTAAGTAGTTGCTAAAACCCCTGATTGTAAAGCACCATGAACCAGTGCAATAGCTCCTGCCTCGCTTTGCATCTCCATTACTTTAACGGGCGTTCCGTATAAGTTATTAAAACCTTTACTTGATAGCTCATCTACCTTTTCAGCCATGGTTGAAGCTGGAGTAATAGGATAAATACCCGCAATCTCACTAAATAAATAAGATACGTAACTACAAGCCTCATTACCATCCATAACTTTGTATTGTTTCATTTTATACACCTTCTAACATATCAATTATATCATACAATAATAATTATTTTAAACGAAAAAGTTTGCTAAATACTTAAAAATATGTTATAGTATCCACTAATTTAAAAGAAAAGGGGATATAATAATGAGTCAAAAAATTATTGAAACGTTAAAGCAAAATAAACTATATGAAGAAAGCCCAATCGATGTTGATGCTTGCAATTTTGTAGATGAGTTTTTTAATACATATGCTTTTAATCCTACGAACAAACAAAAAATACCAAGTGATATAATAAGAGATGATAAAGGAAGAATTATTCTTAATAGCATACCTTTTATCCTATCTAATAAACCCGCGAACAAAAACCGTGACAATAAATGGATTATATTAAATAATGGAACTAAATTATTATTAAAAGGAGCAAGAAAAGAAAAATATAACGTAATTGAACTTGTTTTAATGTACTTTTTAAAACAAATGAACGTAAATACCGCAAACTATGATATAGCCGTTTTAGATGATAAAGAATTTTTGGTTTCACCTTCTTTTCTAAGAAATAATGAACAAATTATCCTTCCTTATTCCACAACTCCTAAAATTAGTGATGAGTATGAAAGTGCTAAAAAATATAAAGGTGAAGTACAACTTTTAAAAACTTTCTTTTTAGACAGAATATATGGGAACACAGATAGGTTTCCATGTAATTACGGATTAATTGCCGGTGGATATAATAACAAATTAGAAAAAGGTTTAAGAGTGTGTCCTTTATTTGATAACGCAGAAGAATGTGGTATTTTTATAAGAGAAGATAAATATGGTTATGATTTTTTTCCTTACGTAGATAAAGAAAATGATTCATCATCAAATAAAGTATTTAACCATTTATTAGGATACGAAGGAGTTATGCACTGGATTAAGGCAGTAAGTAAAAGAACAAGCTTACATGATGCTGCTGAAAAATTATATAAGGAAAAGAAAATATACGTAGATAATGATGTTTATGAGAAAATGGAAAAGTTTTTCTCTGATAGCCAAAAGATAATTAACGAAGAACTAAAAAACAAAGGTAAATCATTAAGAATTAGTTTAACATAAAAAAATAGCTAAAAAACTTAGCTATTTTTTCTTGCATCAAATTTCTTTCTTTCTTCTGTATTTAAAATTCTTTTTCTCATTCTATAAGCTTCTGGTGTTATTTCAACTAATTCATCAGAATTAATGTAATCTAAGCATACTTCTAATGATAACTTTCTTGGTCTTTTTAAAACAACCGTATGATCTTTACCTGCACTTCTGGTATTCGTTTGTTGTTTTTGTTTTACAACGTTTACGGCCAAATCATTTTCACGGTTATTCTCACCAACTATCATACCTTCATAAACTTCAAAACCAGGTTCAATAAACATAACTCCCCTGTCCTCTAACTGACCAAGACCATATGCGGATGCCTTTCCGTTTTCCATTGAAACCAAAACACCTTGCTTTCTTTCACCAACAACGGCATCAGATACTGGCATGTAGTCCTTAAAAGTATGATTAATTATTCCATAACCTTTAGTCATCGTCATAAAATCAGTCATAAAGCCAATTAAACCACGTGAAGGAATAGTATAAACCAATCTTACCTGATTTTCATGATTAGTCATCGAATCCATTACCGCACCACGGGTGCCTAATGCTTCTATTACGGCTCCTACGTTTTCCTCTGGAACTTCTATTTGTAAATCCTCATAAGGCTCACAGTTTACGCCATCTACTTCTTTTATGATAACTTCTGGTTTTGAAACTTGCATTTCATAACCTTCTCTTCTCATGTTTTCAATTAAAATAGATAAATGAAGTTCACCACGTCCAGATACAATCCAGCTTTCTGTATCATTTTGTCTTACTCTTAAAGATACGTCCCTTTGTGTTTCTTTCATTAGTCTTTCTTCTAGTTTTCTTGCCGTTACAAACTTTCCTTCACGTCCTGCAAATGGTGAGGTATTAACCCCAAACGTCATTTGTAAAGTTGGCTCATCAATCCTAAGAATAGGAAGTGCTTCTTCTTTTCCTATATCACAAACGGTTTCACCAACTGATATATCAGGAAGTCCAGATATTGCGATTATCTCTCCTGCATGAGCTTCTTTTATCTCTATTCTTTTAAGTCCCAAAAATCCAAATAACTTTTGTATTCTAAACTGCTTTATAGAACCATCTAATCTTACGCAAGATACCATCTCATTTTCTTTTATCGTTCCTCTTGCAACTCTACCAATACCAATTCTTCCAACATAATCATTATAATCAAGTAAAGCAGGTTGAAATTGAAGTGAAGATGTGCTATCAGTGTTTGGAGCAGGTATATGTTTTACTATCATGTCAAGTACCGGATCCATCGTATGCTCTTGAGTAGATAAATCCTTAGATAAGCTTGAAGTTCCGTTTAATGCCGATACGTATACAACCGGAAAATCAAGTTGTGAGTCGTCCGCTCCAAGTTCGATAAACAATTCTAATACTTCATCTAATACCTCATCAATTCTGGTTGATGGTTTATCAACTTTATTTATTGCAACAATTGGTTTTAATCCTGCTTCTAAAGCTTTTTTAAGCACGAACCTAGTCTGTGGCATAGTGCCTTCATACGCATCAACAACTAATAAAACACCATCCACCATATGCATTATTCTTTCTACTTCACCACCGAAATCAGCGTGACCTGGAGTGTCTAAAATATTTATTCTGTACCCCTTATAATTAATGGCCGTTGTTTTAGCAAGAATCGTTATTCCTCTTTCTTTTTCAATAGCATTAGAATCCATCGCTCTATCATCAATGTGCTGGTTTTCTCTTAAAGTATCTGACTGTTTTAATAGTTCATCAACAAGCGTTGTTTTACCATGGTCAACATGGGCAATAATAGCAACGTTTCTTATTTCCATAAACTTACACCTTCTTTTTACTAACTTGTTAATTATAGCACAAAATAGCAAAATATTACAAAAATTTTACACAAAAAGAAAAAAGGTAATTAACAATTACCCTTATCCAAGCGTTTTTTCGTTAGATGGAGCATAAAAAACAAATGTACTTCCACCTTCAGCTGCCTTTTTAAATTCACCTGCAAATGAATTCAATCCACTTTGCTCTAAAAGATCTATAGCTTCTTCTATAGTTATTATTGTAGCACCTTTTTCCTTTACTAATCTATCTGCGTTTTCTTTAGTTGTTCTTGCTATTATTACATCACCAGCAGCTAAAAACCTACTAGTATCTCCACCAGATGCCTGCTGCCTTTGATAACCCGATATTTCTTCATACTCAAAACTAATATCCTTAAGTCCGTAAACATCTTCTAATTCGTTTCTTGTGTCCCCTTCTTGAACTTCATATTCAATGCATACGTTACTTTTTATATTTTCCTCGTTTTTATTATTTATATAAGCGTTTAAAGAGGCTATTCCAACCGCAGCTATAGTGCCTGTTAAAATTACGTTTCTTACTACTTTAAAGATTTTTTTCTTTTTTGCTTTACTATGCCTTTCTAAATATTTATCATATCTTTCTTTATTTTTTACAATATATTCTTCCGCAAGATCAATTAACATTAAGTCATCAACATTATTTGTTTTCTTTCTCATATAATCCAATTCATCTTGTAATTCTTTTCTACTTAGTTTTTTAGATAAATGTAATTCTTTATAATAATTCCTTATGGATAAATCATTATTCTCAAAAGCATTATACTCTCTTGCCATAGTTATACCCTCCTATCATATCTAATAATAATAGTAACAAAATTTTAATTAAAAATCAAATTATAAAAAGAAGTGCTTATCTACACTTCCTGTACAACCGTTATAATCATAGGCTTACAACCGGTTTCATCAAATAAATACTTACTCAAACGTTCTCTAATACTTGTTTTTATTTTATTATACTCAACATAATTATTATTAATGTTTTCATTTATTACTTCTAAAGAAATTCTTTTCATTTCTTCTATTAAATCGATACTTTCTCTAACATAAATAAAACCTCTTGTTAAAACGTCTGGATAAGCAAGTATTTCCTTTGTTCTTTTATCTAACGTAGCACAAATAATAACTATTCCACTATCAGATAAAAGTTCCCTATCCTTAAGTACTAGCTCTCCAATATCCTTAGATGATGTACCATCAATTAAAACATCATCTACTTTTACCTTTTCATGAACGTCTTTTAATCTTCCATTAATAAAGGTTGCAACATCACCATTTTGCTTTAATATAATGTTTTCCTTTTTAATACCTATGTGACTTGCCAAGTTAGCATTTGCAACCATATGACGATACTCACCTATAACCGGCATGTAATACTTCGGATTCATTAAATCAAGCATAAGCATTATATCTTCACTTGATGCGTGATGCAAAAGATTATCCTTTTTAGACATCGTAACAACGGATGCACCTAATTTTGATATATCATCGATTACCTTTATTGCAAGTTTTTCGTTGTAATCATTAATAGGTTCCATAAAAAACACAGTATCAGTTGGTTTAATGGTAATAAATTTATCATAACCATTTATTATTCTATTTAAATTCATAAATGGTTTTTCTCTTTCGTTAGAAATTAAAATTACAGCATCTTTATCATTTATGTTACTTAAATCACCAATTCTATCCATATCAAAATTAATATATTTATTTTTTAATATATCATTTATTATTCCTTGTAATTTATGTCCCATGACAACTACTCTTCTAGTGGTTTTAGATATTTCATTAAAAAGTTCTTCTACCCTAGATACATGAGCGGTAAAAACGTTTACGATTATTCTATCCTCAGTTTTATTAAGTGTTTCCCTAATTAATTTTGATATACGATTCTTAGGAGAGGTATAACCAGTTTTATCTGCGTATAAAGACTCTCCCATAAGGCATAAAACACCTTGTTTTCCAATGTATGCAAGCTTTCCTATATCAGCTTTATAAGGCCCTAACATCGTTGCGTCAAACACATAATTTCCTGTGTAAAAAATAGTTCCATCCTTAGTGTTTAAAGCATATCCAACATTATCAGGAATAGAATGAGTAAGCCTTACTGGAAAAATACTGTTCTTACCAAAGCTTATCTTCTTATGAGGATTAATCTCGATTAAATTCTTAAACTTAATGTTATCAGATTCTAACTCTTTTCTTAACATATCCGCGGTAAATTTAGTTGCATAAACCTTTAGTTTTGGAACTTCTTTTACTATATCACATACTGCTCCCATGTTTTTTTCATGTCCATGAGTTAAAAATAATCCCTTTATGTTTTTAATATTTTGCTTAATATAAGTAAAATCCGGAATAATGTAATCAACCCCTAAAAGCTTATCAGAAGCATACTTTAAACCTGCATCAAAGATAAAAATATCATTATCAACTTTTACAACATACATGTTTTTACCATCCTCGTTTAGGCCGCCGAGTGCAAATATATTAATCTTACTCATAAACTTCACCTCCAATCTTTAAAATATTTAAGCGTTATAATTATAACATGCTTTAGAATAAAAGTGAAATAAATTTCATACATTGGTCGTTACTTTACAACATTTCTATTCTTAGTCAATATTTAAAAAAGAAAAAAATAGGCCTTTATTCTTGTGATAACTTTCCTATTTCTTCTTTAGATAAACCAGTAGATGATGAAATGATTTTTATATCAATACCCTCTTTAAGTAAATTCTTCGCAATTTCTTTTTTTGATTCAATTTTCCCCTCACGTTTTCCTTCTGTTTTTCCTTTTTCTATTCCTTCAACAATTCCTTTTTCAATACCCTCTTCAAGACCTTTGGTATGACCTTCTTTAAGGCCTTTTTCCATGCCTTTTGCCATTCCTTTTTCAAGGCCATCATTATAACCATCTTTCATTGCATACGCTTTTATCTGGTCCCTTATAAA
>CALVSY010000012.1 GCA_944359725.1 uncultured Bacilli bacterium
TATGCTACTTTAAACTCTAAGTATTTTTCTTGCTCTTCTGTAAGTGTTGGAACAACTATGTTTGATATTTCTGCATCTATACTTCCTTCGTTTACTAAGTCTACGTTATATACTACTTTATCTTTTGGATTGTTTAATGTTACGTTTATTCCATCTATTCTTACTTTATCATCTTCGTTTATAATTGGTTTTTCGTTTTCTATAGCTTCTCCACTTATTTGTGCTTCTCCTAAGTTATCAAAGTGAATATTCCAAGTTGCGGCATCTACGTTTGCGCTTCCATTTATCGTTAGGTTTTGTGATAATGCTGCAAAGGCAACCGTTAGTCCTATTACTGCTACTATTAAAACTATCATTGTTATTTTCTTTGTTCTATCTTTTTCCACTTCTTACACCTTCTTATCTTTTTCTATCTTAATTTTATATTATCATAATCTTATTTTAAATTCAATTTCTTTTATTAGTATGTGTAAATATACGTTTTATATTGATATTATTTTTATTTTTGGATATAATAAAAGTAGAAAGAGCAACCTAAAAAGGTTAGTCTGCTTTCCTTAAAATGGTTTAAGAAAAAGCATACTTACCCACCAAATAGTTAAGTATGCTTTTTCTTTTATATTTTAAATATTAGTATCACTAATAATAAAATTAAAAGGATTACTACTACTTTAAGAAACTTCATTTCTTGTTTCATAGGCATCATCCCCCTTTCATTCTTTTCAAGAATAAATGAGGAAAGCATATCTAACCTTTGGTCTTAGGTTACTCTCACATTAATTATTAACCATAATTTTTAAAATTCCCCTAAAAATAACAAAAAAGTGATAAAATTTTATCACTTTTCTTTAATCGCTTTAAACATTTTTTTCCATAAATTAGACTCTGAATAATTAAGTATTCCAACTTTATATATTTTAAGTCCATACTTAATTAATAAGTAATCTAAAAGTGCTAATAAAACGATTGATATTATAACAACACCAACACCTATTTCTCCTGATATCAAAAGACTTGGTGCCAGTGATATCGAAATAAGCGGGATGCACGCTACTATTTTTATGAATAAAGATCCTGGGAATGCTGCTGATAAAAATATTAAATAATAACCAATTACACTAATTACTAAAAGCGGTGTTTGTAGTTGTTGGAAGTTTTCCATGTTAGTTGTAATTGATGCAAGTATTCCTGCTAAAAGTGAATATGCTAAGAAGCTTAACACGAATAAAATTACTATTAACGGAATTATGTATCCTAATTTATCTACTATGCCTCCGTTTGCTAGTGAAGAGGCAATTTCATTTAAATCTAAAGAAGAAGCAACATCTTTAACCAGTGACTCATTTGGTACGGTAGTAAGTTTTCTTATTAAAAGACCAATACCTGCATAAACAATAAGTAAAAAGCCTTGTAATAAAACAAATATGTTACTTGCTATAACCTTAGAGAAAAAGTGTGCTTTAGCAGATACGTTACCAATTATTATCTCCATTCCACGAGTTGATTTTTCTTCGTTTATCTCTGCTCCTATCATTTGTACTAAAAATACGATTAACATGAAACAAGGAAGCACGATAATCATTGATAAAACTGATAATATCATCTTGGATTGTTCTTCGTCTTTTGTTTTATCTTCGTTTAAGAAGCTTCTTTTAACAGTTACTTCTTTAGATATTTTTGCAAGCTCATTTTTATCAATATTGGAGTTTTCTAAAGCAATACTTTGCTTAACGGTGTTTAACGAGGTTATAATAGCTTGATATTTTACGGTATCAACGTATGAATCCGTTATGAAATCAACTTTAAATACGTTATTACTATCCTCGTTTAAAACAAGTAAAATATCATCTTTTCCTTCTATTTTTTTCTTTGCCTTTTTTTCACTTTCTTCTTTAGTTATTTTTATTTTAGAGTCCGTTAAATAACTTTGAACCCCTTTTAAGCCTTCTTTTACTTCTTCGTAATATCCAGCATTATCAACGATTCTTATTTTAACATCATCATTAAAATCACCACCGAAAAACTTAACGATGGAATCGATGTTAACCAAACCTACAATTACTATTAAAACAATTATGTTAGCGACTAAAAACCATTTGTTTTTAAGCTTTTTTGAAAGACTATACTTAGTTAAAAACTTAAACTTATTTTCCATATGCTTCACCTACTTTACTTACGAATATTTCCTCTAGGGAAGGCTCTTCTAGTGAAAATTTTGTTATGTTATCTTTTGTCTTTAAATAATTAAATACGTTTTTATAATAGCTTTCATCTTTTATCGTAACTTCATAGCATGATGCGGTTTTAATAGCGTTTGTAACACCATCTATTTTCTTTAATTCGTTTATTTTAACATCGCCCTCAATTATTACCTTTTTTATTTTATAATCTTTTTTAATATCTTTTAAATAACCTTCTAAAACTGATTTTCCTCTTACTAAAATAACTAGCTTTTCACAAAAAAGTTCTACGTGATCCATTCTGTGAGAAGAAAATATGATTGACGTTCCTTTTTCTTTAAGTTCTAATATAACGCTTTTAAAAAGCTCTATGTTAATTGGATCAAGTCCTGAAAAAGGCTCATCTAGTATTAATAATTCTGGTTCGTTTATGATTGCTGATATAAACTGAACTTTCTGCTGGTTACCTTTTGATAAAGTGTTTATTTTTCTTTCTTTATATTCTTCTATTTCAAATTTTTTTAACAGCTTGTCCAATCTTTTTAAAATAGTTTCTTCATCAAGTGATTTTAAAGCACCATAAAAAAGCATTTGTTCTTTTACGGTAAGTTTGGTAAGAAGGCTTCTTTCTTCCGTTAAGAAGCCTATCTTATCTGTTATACTATAATCTATTTTCTTACCATTCCAAGTAATTTCTCCTTTACTAGGACTAATTAGGTTCATAATCATTCTAAAAGTCGTTGTTTTACCAGCTCCATTAACTCCTAGAAGACCAAATATCTCGCCTTTTTTTACCTCAAAAGACAAATTATCAACGGCCTTAAAATCATCGTAATATTTAGTTACACCATCTACTTTAAGCATTATTTACCTCCTTACCACTGGTAACATAAATAACTGATTTATTGCTAAAATCAAGTTTTTTTACGTCATTTATAAATTTATCATAAGTGTAATTATTATAAAAATCATATACATCAGGCAAGAACTCTCCGTAATTTATTATGTGGCTATATATAACGTTTGCAACCTTACTTGGAGAATCATAAGTTTTAACAATGGATGAAATATAAGCCTTTTTATAAAGTTCAAACATCTTTTTATCATAGTTTTCATCTTTTAATTTTTTATCTAATTCTTTTACAAATCTTTCTTTATCTAAAACATCTGCATCAAACATAAGCAAAACAACGTTTCCAAAACTAGAATAGTTCGCGGATAAATCAGACTTTATAATTTTTTCATCTCTTAAATACTTAGAAAAAGATGAAGTAGATGAAAACTTAATATCTAATATCATGGAAAAGATCATTAAAATAGATAGTAAGTCATATCCTTTAGATTTTGGAAAAACGAATTTATAACAAACGCTTATTCTTGGGGTTGATACGTTTTTATAACACTCTTCATACTCTTTATAAACCTGTTTTGGTTCGTTAAAATCCTTTAATAATATTTCATCTTGTTTTTGATACTCTCTTTTACTTTGATTATCTTTAATTAACTTTAAGGTTTCTTCTATATCAATATCGCCTGCTACAACCAAAGTCATGTTTGATGGGTTATAAAACGTATTATAGCATTCGTATAAATCCTCTTTTGTTATTTTTCTTACGTTTTTACTATCTCCTATAACACTATACTTATTATTATCATATATAAGGGTATTATAAAAATCCTTATCATATATAAATCTTATTACACTATCATTGGTCATGTTTATTTCTTGCTCTATTATTCCTTTTTCTTTTTCTACGTTATCAATAGTAAAATAAGGACTTCCAACAAAGTCTAACAAAAGGTTTAGACACTCGTTAAAATAATTAGAACACGTAAAATAATAACACGTTTCTTTTCTTGTTGTATAAGCATTTACGTTTGCACCATACTTTTCAAACTTAGTAAAAGTATTTTCATTATCACTATTTTCAAATAATTTATGTTCTAAAAAGTGTGCGATACCAAGTGGAAATGATTTTATTTTATCCTTTCCTATCGGTCTAAAATCATTGTAAGATGAACCATACTTAGTAACAAAAAAAGCATTTTTCTTATTAAAACCTTCTTTTTTGTATAAATAAACGTTAAGTCCGTTTTCTAAAGTTTCGTGATATATTACTTCTCCTATTTTTGAAACTTTAATCTCTTCCATCTTTTTCACCTTCCTTTAGAAAATAACTTAATTTTAAAGCAACTTTTTTATTTATGCTTTCTACTTCTTCTTTTGTTACTTCATTTATTTTTTTTATAAACTCATCTATGTTTGGCAAATCATACATAACTTCAATATGATATCTTGATGCTAGGTTTTCTATATAATCCCCAGATTCTAAAAGTGATGATATAAACTCTTTTTTAGCAGCTTCTAATTCTTCGTTAGTTATCTTATCCATCTTTTTTAGCTCTTCTTTTATTATTTTTAATGATTTTTCATAATTTTCTTTTTCTATACCCGTAATTATTTCAAGTAAGTTATCATCTTTTTCTAACCTTGCAAAACAATAATACGCAAGTGAGTTTTTTTCTCTTACGTTATCAAATAACCTAGAGTTTCCGGATCCTCCTAAAATTATACGATATAAAGGCATTACGTAATTAAGTTCGTAAGCATTCATATTTTTTAAATAACAAACTAAGTATAAAACGTTTTGAGTGCCATACCCGGTTTCTTTGATATCTTTATAGCTAGCGTTTAAATCATCATTACTAATGTATAAGTCTTTATCAAACTCTTTATTATTCTTTATTTTATTTACGATATCATTAAAGGCATTTTCATCTTCTATATTTCCAACGATAATTAAACTTACGTTTGAGTTATTAATCATATCTTTATAATAATCATATAAAGATTCTTTTGTTATGCTATTTAAAACGTCCATATCCTTATCAAAGGTATATGCCATGTTTTGATCTAAACATTTAAGCATTCTTTCTTCAGCATAAGACCTTTGATTTTCTTTTCTTTTTTCTATGGATAATTTTAATCTTTCATAGTTGGTTTTAAAACTTTCTTCATCAAATCCATCACCATTAACATTTGGATTAAACACTATTTCACAAAAAGTATCTAATACGTTTTTTAAATTATCTTCCTTAGTATACTTATCTTCTAGTGTACTAAAATTAAATCTATTAAAATAATAATTACCTATTCTTGCGTTTTCAGCGCTGTAATACGCATCATAATTTTCTAAAGTATTAATGTTTAATTTTTCATTAGTGTTATATTTTTTAGTACTTTCCATTAACACGTTTCTTAAAAGTGCACCATAAGTCATTTTTTCTTTAGTTACTATACTTTTAAAAATTAAGCTTCCATAAATACTTTTAAACTTATTTGTTTTAATAAAAGTTACGTTAATACCATTTATTTTTTTATTAACAATCTTCATGTTTCTCCTCCTTTTGTTAGTATAACCATAGTATTAAAACATAAACATTATAATAATAAAGAAGTATCTAATGCTAACTCAATCATCTCATTAAACCCATTTTGTCTATCTAAACTAGAAAGTTCCTCTTTAGTTAAAAGACTATTTGAAACCGTTAAAATACATGATGCGTTTTTATGCAAGTATTTTGCGTTTTTAAATAAAGCAAAAGTTTCCATTTCGATTAAAGAGCAACCATATTTTTCATGTATTTCACGTATGTTTTCCGTTTCGTTATAATAAGCATCACTGTTATACACATCTAAAAGTGTTAAGTTAATATTTTTTTCTTTAGCGGTCTTAATTATTTTATCATTTAAATAACTACTACTTTCCATTACGTTACTATCATCATTATCAAGTACTTTAGCATAACTAGATGAAGAATAAGTTTTTCTTGTAAGAGCAACACTTCTTATTTTTACATCAGGATTTATAGTGCCTGCTGATCCTATTCTTATTATGTTATCAACATCATAAAACTTAAATAACTCATATGAGTATATTCCTGCTGATGCATTACCCATACCATGCGCCATAACGCTCACTTTTTTACCTTTATAAAAACCAGTATAAGCATACATTGCTCTTACGCCATTAACAAGCTTATAATCATCAAGAAAATTTTCTGCGATATATTTAGCTCTTAGCGGATCTCCTGGCATTATTACCGTTTTAGCAATATTCTCTTTTTTAGCTTCATTATGCACCGTTGGCACGACTATCATCTCCTTATATAAAAATATTATATCATAAACGATTGATTAATTTATATTTTATGATAAAATATTTTACCAGCTGGATGTGATTTTATGAGTAAATTATATAAATGGTATAAAAAAGATTTGATAAGGCAATTATTTGCATTAAAACGTGAAATTAAAGAAGAAATGTTTTCTGATGAACAAATGTTAATGCAAGAACATTATATATATGCTCTTGAAGATATGATAGTTTTAAACAAGTTTGAAGTTGGCCTATTAGATAAATATCCTTATTTATTATTAACAGATAAAATGCTTAAAAAGACTATAGACGACGTTGTTAAAAATTGGTCAACAAAACACCAAAAAGACGTTATAAAAACAAGCACAAATAAAATTTTACAACAAGATGATGAAGATTTTTTCACACTATTAAATCCACGTATTACAATAGATGAACAGATATTGTTAATTAAAAATGAGTTTTCTAAAACCCCAGAACTAAAAAAAGCTCACTATAAATTATTTAATCCTAACAACCACTTTCTTAAAATAACTAAAACTTTTGGAAAAGATGCATTTTGGCTAGTCAAAAATAATGGATACGTATCAAATAAAAACAATAATACAATCATAGATTTTTCCTGTTTATGTCATGAGGTTGGACATTATGATGAACTTATTACTACTAATGGTGCAATCGATAAAAAAATAATTATGCACGATAAAATAAAACTAAATAATTATACAGAAGTATATAGTATTTTTTACGAATTAATATCCGCTTTCATTTTATATGATAATGGATATATAAATGATTACCAAGCATCACTACTTCTTAGTCATATTAAAGATGAAAACACTTATAACATAGAGTATTTTTTACTTGCAATGGATTATTCTAATCATAAAAACACTGATGTTAATCTTATAAGATTCATACCAAACAAGCTAAGTGACCTTTCCATGTATTATTATTCATATATTATTGCCGAAAAATTATTTAAAGAATACTTAAATGATAAAGAAAAAGCATTTTACCATTTAAATTATTTAATTAAAAATATTACGCCTAATAATGAAAAGAAAGTGTTGAAGTATTGTGATATTGATCTTTATAATTTTGATAATAAAACTATAAGTATTAAAAAAAGCAAGCGTTAATTTTTTAACTCTTGCTTTTTTATTATTCATCATCTTCTGTTTCATCTTTATTATCTTCATACTTTACTAACACTTCTCTTGGCTTAGAACCGTTAGGAGGACCTACTATTCCTCTTTCTTCTAATAAATCAATCATTCTAGCAGCTCTATTATATCCTAACCTATACTTTCTTTGAAGAAGTGATGCAGAAGTCTTACCACTTTTAATTACGAAATCAACTATTTCGTTATATAAAGGATCATCGTACTGATCATCTTTTGAATTATAACTTGATGAACCTGCTGGTTTATCAGTTATGTTAGTAAACGTCTCATCATATTTTGCTTTTTGCTGTTTTATAGTATAGTCAACTACCTTTTGTACTTCTTCTTCTGATACGAAAGAGCCTTGTATTCTAGTTGGTGTAGACTCACCCATTGGAAGGAATAACATATCACCTTTACCAATTAGTTTTTCAGCTCCCGTCATGTCAAGAATTGTTCTTGAATCAATTGATGATGAAACGGTAAACGCAATACGAGATGGAATGTTTGCCTTTACAACACCCGTAATAACGTCCGTTGATGGTCTTTGGGTTGCAACTATTAAATGAATACCTGCAGCACGTGCCATCTGGGTAATACGCATTATAGAATCCTCAACTTCCTTTGCAGCAACAAGCATTAAATCAGCAAGTTCATCTATTAAAACAACAATGTAAGGAAGTTTTTTTAAACTTGTATTGCCCTCTTCTATTTTTCTTTGTATCATACGGTTATAACCTTCTATGTTTTTGGTGTTAGATTCACTTAATAAGTCATAACGATGTTCCATTTCTTCTACTATTTTCTTTAATACGATTGATGCTTTTTTAGGATCATTTACAACTGGTGCAAGCAGGTGTGGTGCTCCATTATACATTGAAAGTTCAACCTTTTTAGGGTCAATCATAACAAGCTTTACCTCATCAGGCTTAGCCCTCATTAAAATGGTTGTAATAATAGAGTTTACACATACTGACTTACCAGAACCTGTTGCACCTGCTATTAAAAGGTGTGGTGTTTTATTTACTTCCATCCATCTTGGATTACCCATGATATCTTTACCCAACACGGCAAGAAGCTTACTATCTTGCTTTTCTTTTGGAACAGCAGATAAAACCTCTCTTAAAGAAACTGGCGTCGTAACTTTATTTGGAATATCTATACCAATCGTTGATTTACCAGGAATAGGAGCTTGTATTCTAACGTCTTTAGCTGCTAAAGCAAGCGCTATTTCCTTATTTAAACTAAGTATTTTATTTACCTTTGTACCTGATTTAACCTCTAATTCAAACTGAGTAACGGTAGGACCAACATGGGCTGCAACTACTTTTCCATGTATATCAAAATCAGTTAATACCTGCTCTAATAATTTTATGTTAGATGAAATAGATTCCTCATTAGCCTTAGTATTTACCTTTTTAGGCACTTGTAAAAGTGAGATTGGAGGAAGTTTATACTCACCAGCTGGTACGTCTTGATCCTCTTCTTTTTCGTTTTCTTCAATTGATGCATGATTAAGATCATTTACACTTGATATAACAACTCTTTTATCTTTAAGTTCATCAGAAGATTCTTCATTATCCTCATCATTCTCGGATTCTTCATCCTCATTTTCATCTTCTTTATCTTTATTAAGCCATTTTTTTGGTATGAAAAATAAAATTATCTTTCTTAATAAAGTTGCAAAAGATATGTTAAATATAAGCATAGCACCAAATAATATTAATACCCAACATATTATTTTAGAACCTAACACATCAAATGCTAAAACAAATAAGTATGAGAATATTGCACCTAATATTCCACCACCTTGAATAAAGTTAACATCGTTAAAACCAGACACGATGTTTGCGATCGTATCTTGAAAAACCGCTGAGCCTATATTTGTATCATACATAATGTATTTTACGTGTGCCATTGAAAGAACTGCAATTGCAACCAAATAAAATCCTATTAATTTTTTAGTAAAAAGTTTAGGTTTTTCTCTAAAAAGTAGAACGTATCCGCCAACAATTAGAAAATATACCAATCCCCAATTATAAAACGAACCAAACAAAAAGATTCCAAAATTACTAACCATTCTACCTATAAAGCCTGATCTTAAAAGTCCTAAAACGGTTAAAACTATATATAAAATTCCAAATATCTCAACAGGAATACCCTTTTTCTTCGACTTAGATGAAGTTTTCTTCTTTGCCATAATTCTTTGCACCCCACTATCATAAATAATTATAACACGTAAATTTTAAGATGTAAATTTAAGGTTAATAAATTGGACACATATTTGATGCTTCATTTACCTTTTTTATTATTTGTTTTAAATACTCTTGATCTTCTATTTTAGTTATTCCAAATACTTTCTTACCTAAGTCTTTTAATGAAGCTCCTAGGTGATATAATTCATTGTTATCAATTATTATAAATCTGTCATGAAAAGCATTTGTATATTTTATTCTTAATAAAGGATACTCACTATTAAATTTATTAATATCCGTTTTTGTTAATTTACTTTTATTTTCATCCGTTATTAAAAGCACCATAACGTTTACCTTCTTTTTAGATAGAATATCAAGTGTTACTTTATCTACAAAGTTATCTATTATTATGATTTCTTTATGTGCTTTTCCAATAATATCTACAAGCAAACTATAAGCATCATATATCTCTCCATCAAAAAACAATTTACTTTTCAAATCTTCCTTTCTATTAAATTTATCAAATAATTCTTCTATTTTATTATCATGTTCTATTAACGCATTTTTAATATAACTAGTATCATTTTCTATTTCTATTATTCTTCTAAAAACATCTTTGTTCTCATTTATTAAACGTCTCATTTTAACAAACGTATCCATTATCTTAATTGTTGCCTCAGTTGCAACTTTTGTTTTTAATATGGTTGCTAGCATATATATTCCCTGCTCTGTAAAAACCGTATTTCCCTTTCTTGATCCACCTTTAGTATAGTTTGAAGTCAAAACTTTTGACTTCAAATTATTTTTTTCAATTTCACTAATTCTAAAACAATATCTATCAGGAAACTTTAATGGATTATTTTTCACTGCCTGGTTTATTTCTTTTGTACCATTTTTACATCCATAAAGCACCGCTAAGTCACTATCAAGCATTACTTGTTTTCCTCTTATTTCATATATCAAATCTTTTATATCGACATTTTCTTTTAGCTCGTTCATTTATCTAGTCCTTTCAATTAAGTTTTTTAAATATTCCTTATCCTCTATTTTGGTTATTCCAAATACTTTCTTACCTAAGTCTTTTAATGAAGCTCCTAAGTGGTATAGCTCTTTGTTATCAATTATTATAAACCGATCATGAAAAGCATTTGTATATTTTATTCTTAATAAAGGATACTCACTATTAAATTTATTAATATCTGTTTTTGTTAGTTTCGATTTTTTATCATCCGTTATTAAAAGCACCATAACGTTTACTTTCTTCTTAGATAGAATATCAAGTGTTACTTTATCTACAAAGTTATCTATTATTATAATTTCTTTATTTGCTTTACTTATAATATCTACTAAAAGACTATAAGCATCATATATCTCTCCATCAAAAAACAATTTACTTTTTAAATCTTCCTTTCTATTAAATTTATCAAATATTATTTCAAAATTTTTGTCATGTTCTTTTAAAGTACTTTCTATATAATCGGTTTTATTTTCTATGCTTATGATTCTTTTAAATACATTTTTATTCTCATTTATTAAACGTCTCATTTTAACAAACGTATCCATTATCTTAATTGTTGCCTCAGTTGCCACTTTTGTTTTTAATATGGTTGCTAGCATATATATTCCCTGCTCTGTAAAAACCGTCTGATTTTTAAATTTACCACCTCTTGTTTCTATTTTTTGGTCAAAATTTTTGACCAAAAAAGTTTTACTTTCTTCATCACTCAATTTAAAACAATATCTATCAGGAAACTTTAATGGATTATTTTTCACTGCTTGATTTATTTCTTTTGTACCATTTTTACATCCATAAAGAATGGCTAAATCACTATCAAGCATTACCTGTTTTCCTCTTACTTCATATATCAAATTTTTTATATCGACATTTTCTTTTAGCTCGTTCATTTATCTAGTCCTTTCAATTAAGTTTTTTAAATATTCCTTATCCTCTATTTTGGTTATTCCAAATACTTTCTTACCTAAGTCTTTTAATGAAGCTCCTAAGTGGTATAGCTCTTTGTTATCAATTATTATAAACCGATCATGAAAAGCATTTGTATATTTTATTCTTAATAAAGGATACTCACTATTAAATTTATTAATATCAGTGTTATTTAATTTACTTTTGTTTTCATCCGTTATTAAAAGCACCATAACGTTTACCTTCTTTTTAGATAGAATATCAAGTGTTACTTTATCTACAAAGTTATCTATTATTATAATTTCTTTATTTGCCTTACTTATAATATCTACTAAAAGACTATAAGCATCATATATCTCTCCATCAAAGAACAATTTACTTTTAAAATCTTCCTTTCTATCAAATTTATCAAACAATTCTTCTATTTTATCACTATGTTCTAGTAACATAGTTTTCATGACTGAAATATCACTAGCTAAACAAGCATCATAAGTAAAATGTCTTAATCTCACAAAAGCCCTCATTATTTCAACGTTAACTAAAGCAGCTTTATTAGTTTTTATTATTCCGGATAACATCGCTACTCCTTCCTCTGTAAATACATATGGCAAGGCTCTTTTCATGTTTGCGGTCACAATTTGTGACCGCAAAAAATAAGGATTAGAAATAAGATAATCATATTCTTCCTTTGTAAGCTTAAAGCAAAAATCATCAGGAAATCTTTCGATGTTTCTTTTTACTGCTTGATTAAGTGCTTTAGCACCTGATGAATATTCATATAATTTTGCCAAATCACTATCAAGCATTACCTGTTTTCCACGTACTTCATATATTAAATTTTTTATATCTATATTTTCTTTTAACTCGTACATCTTTGCCTCCTTCATACTTATAATTCTCCGTATTTTTTAAAATTCCCCCTATAAAAAATAAAAAAAATAAGAAAATTTAACTTTCTTACTTTTTATTTCTACTATAGTTAAACAGATACTGCAACGCTATCGCACTATACTTTCCATAAGTTTTAACAGCAAACTCTCTTATTTTCTTTTCGCCTTCTATTTCATAGTCATTTTTCATTATCTTCTTAACCCAAGTATCAATTGGAAACACATCATATTTTTGATAAGCAAACAAAAGTATACAAGAAGCAACTTTAGGGCCTATTCCGTTATTTTCCATTAACTTACTTAGAGCGTCTTTTGTATCAAGCGTATAAAATTCATCTAAATTAACATCACCATTATTTAATTTATCAACCATTTGTTTTAAATATTTATCTCTAAAACCAACCTTACAATTTCTGTAATCTCTTTCACTTAAGTCTTTTAAATCATTAAACGTTGGAAAAAGATAATATTTCTTATTATTAAAAGTTACTTTTTTACCATATTTTTGTGCAATGTTATTAAGTGCCGCTGATATTTGAGGAACACCATTATTAGCCGATATTATGTACTCCATAACTGTTTCAAAAGGGTCTTGCCTTATCATGGTAAGTCCTTTTGAAAAATCAATTGCATCTTTTATCTTAACATCATTTTGTATTAAATAATCATCCATTTTTTCATAATCATTATCTAAGTCAAAATAATTTCTTATTACTTTTTCTAAATCTTCTTCATCGTTTGACGATGCAAATAAAACGTCGTCTTTTTGATATACGTTAATTACTCGATCTTTTAGAATAACATCAAAACTACCGTCTTCCATTTGAAAGAACCTAAAAATCTGTCCACACGTTACCGTATCATATAATTTAAATGGTTTTTTTAACTTTATTTTTATCATTACTACCATACTCCTTATTCATAAACAAACTTGATATTAAAAGTATTATGCATCCTAATATCATGCTTGCTAAAACATCAGTAAAGAAGTGAGCCCCAAAGTATATCCTACTTAATCCCGTTAAAACTATCATAAGTATGCACACTATTATAAGCGGTTTTTTTAATCTATTATTTAATTTCTTGTTAATTATAAGAATAAGTGTTCCGTAAAGCACCAAAGCTGATATAGTATGTCCTGACGGATAACTAAAGCCTCCTTGTTCAATCCATTTCCATGCTGGTCTTGCTCTTTTAAAAAGTTCCTTTAATCCTTTAACTATTAAAGTACCAGAAAGTAAGTTTAATACTAAGTACTTTATGCTAAATAAATCCTTTTTATAAAAGAAAAACGCAATTACTAAAACAAAAATAGAAATAATTCCAACCGTTGATGCACTTTGGGTAATCGCATATAAAAAATGAGTTAAAAAATCACATTTAAAATTAGCCACAAAATTATAAATCGCTTCATCCACACTGTCTAATTTACCTAAATTAACAAATATACTAAGAAGTATAAAAATTAATAATAATATTGTTAAAATTATGTATTCCTTTTTTATTCTTTTCATTTGCCTCACCTTTTCTTTGATAATTTACTTAATTCTTTTTTCATTTGATCAGTTACGTTTTTTTGTTTATTAGTATCTAAATCTGAAAAAACTCCTAAATCATTTACTTTTTGCATTTCTTCCGTTCTTATTCTTGCTTGAAATTCTTTATCTTTATATATTACGTTAGTGTTTAATGACTTATAACCGTTGCTTTTAGGATTTGCTATAAAATCTTCTATGTCATTTTTTAATGGCTTACAAAAACTATGTATAAGTCCTAATGCTTCATAACACATAATGGTATTATTAACAATCATCTTAATCGCTAGCAAATCATCTATATCATAAACATCTTTACCATTTAAAACTTCTTCATAAATGCCACCGACGTTTTTAACACGGTAATTAAAACGCATACCAACTCCGTTTTTACTTAATAATTCTTGAGTTTTTTGGCCCATATCATTTAAATGCTTATTATTTATTTCTTTTAACTCTTCTCTTAAATTATAATACTTTAAAAAACTCTCGTTATCTAGATAAAATAAACACTGATCTTGTAGTTCATCTTTAAGCCTATAAATACCTAAGATCCTTGTTATCGGGACATAAAAATCCTTCGTTTCCGCTGCGATTTCAATTTGCTTACTAGGTTTTAAAACTGATAAAGTGTGCATGTTATGAAGTCTGTCTCCTAGTTTAACCGCAACTGATCTTATATCCTCTCTTGCACTATTTAATATTTTTTGATGAGTTGGTTCATTAACGTCCATTCCAATTTTTGTTACACCATCAACTAGTGATGAGATAACAGGACCAAAATCACGAGTGCATTCTTCTAAAGTATATGAAGTATCTTCTAAGGTATCATGTAAAAGTGCTGCACAAATAGTTTCATAATCAAGGCCATATATCGCAAGAATACTAGCCGCAGCAATAGGATGATTAACATAAGGTTCACCAGTTTTTCTCACCTGTCCTTCGTGAAGTTCCATCGCTTTATATAACGCTTTATAAATAAGCGCTATTTCATTAGATGAAAACTGCTTGCAATTAGGTATCAAATTAATAAACTCATGATAATTCTTAGAAAACTGTTTATCTAGCTTACTAAAGTACTTCTTTGTATCTAACATACTTGCCTCACCTCACCTTAAAAAGAGTAAATTTATTTATGTATATAATACTACAAAAAAGAAAAAAAAGCACTATTTAGTGCCATTTATTAATTCTTCAAATATCTTAAGTGATAATTTAATCGCATCATGTTTTATTGTTTTATTATCAATCATTAAGAAATCATCCTTAATAACTTTTATATTCTTTAACTTATCATCATCAATGATAACTGGATCTTTTTGTTCTTCATTATGATATTTTTCCAAGAAATCTTTTGATATAATTCCATTATTTACGATTACTGTCTCAACCTTTCTTTTACCTAAGTATTCATTTAGAGTATTTATATGATCACTTACGGTAAAGTTATCCGTTTCACCAGGCTGAGTAAACATGTTACAAACGTACATTACCTCACCCTTAGATTCATCTATCGCTTTTATAACGTCTTTACTTATTAAATTACATATAACGCTGGTAAATAAACTTCCCATACTAAGAATAATTAAATCTGCGTTTTTAATTTCAGTTAAAACACTCGGAGTAATAACTGGTTCTTCTTTATAAAATATTTTACTTATCTTGCTATCATACTCAGTTATGTTATGTTCTCCTTCTACCGTTTTTCCATCAGCCATTTTACCCATTAAAACAACGTTATCTTCCGTTAATGGTAAAACCTTACCTTTTAAATTAAGCACTTTTGATAATGATTTTATTCCGTCTGACATATTACCAGTTATGTTACAAAGGGCCGCAAGTAAAAGGTTACCTACCGTGTGTCCATTTAGATCACTAGTCGTTTTAAAACGGTACTCTAATAATTTTTCAAATAATGGTTCAGTTTCTGATAACGCTGCAATAACACGCCTTAAATCACCTACCGCTGGTATATCGAATTCTTTTCTTAACTTACCAGTTGACTTTCCATCATCACAAACCGATACAACAACCGATATATCAACAGGAAACTCTTTTAAACCTCTAACTAACGTAGATGCTCCTGTTCCTCCTCCTAATATAACTACTTTTTTACTCAATTTAAATCACCTTCCATGTAATAATTATTCTTTTTCTCATATCCTAAAGTGGTCTTATCTCCGTGACCTGGATACAATACTATTTTATCACTATACTGCTTAATTTTGTCAATGCTTTTTCTCATGTCAATAATATTGCCACCAGCAAGATCACATCTTCCTATACTTTCTTTAAAGATAAAATCTCCAACAAACATAACTTCATCTTCCTTAAAATAATACGTAACTGCATCATTTTTATGACCCGGTGTTTTTATTATTTCAAATTTAAACGGTCCTATTGTTTGGTTTTTATTACTTTTATGATCAATAACGGGAACTTTATATAAATTTATAACATCATCTAAAGCTCCAACGTGATCAAAATGATAATGCGTAATCAAAACTGCTAGTACTTTTTTATCTCCAATTAGTTTTTTAATTTTTGCAAAATCATCACCAGGATCAATAACAAGGGCATAATTTTTTATACTCAAAACATAACAATTTTCTTCTAAAGGGCCAGTTTTTACACATTCTATTTTCATGCTAAAGTTCCTTTATCAATGCTTCATATAAAAGATCAACTAAGTAGTTGCTAGGCTCTAAGCCATACTTATTCATAAGTCTATCAAAAACGTCATCACTAACATTTAAGTTTAAAAACGAAAAAACAGAATACATTTTATTATCAAAATCACTTAAATAACTTCTTGTATAACTATTATCTATTATTAATAAAGGTAAATCTCCTGTAAACTTCTTAAAGTTACTTAATAAATTTTTAGTTGTCTTAACATATTTAAATGATTCGTTATCATAATCCGTCATTTTTAATATATCAGGTATTTTAACTTTACTTTTATCAAGTCTATAATCAAAGCGATCAATTAATTTTATACCATCTATTTTTAACGCGGAAATTTGTGCAACATCTCCTTTTTTAGGATCAAGTGCCGTTGGAATTATCTCTAATATTACGTACTTTTCATTTTTTAAATCCATATCATTCATCTTCTTTCTTATCATAATTTTCTAAAAAGTTATGCCTTACACCATTTGTTTTATACTCCCTTAACGTATCTAGATTAACGTTATCACATGATCTAAAGATATTATAAGGAACGTTTTTATTTTCATCTTCTAAAGATTTAATTAGTTTTTTTATTTCTATTCTTTTAGAGTTTTCGTTATTTTCTATACTATTTTTTTCAGTAAACCTACATGCACAGTTTAAAAACTCTAAGTTATTATATCTTGCCCATGACTTAATGTCTTTTTCCCTTACCAAATAAAGTGGCCTTATTAACTCCATACCAGGAAAATTATCACTATGAAGTTTTGGCATCATGCCCTTTATTTCGCCACCATAAATAATACTTAAAAGCGTAGTTTCTATAACATCATCAAAATGGTGCCCTAAAGCTATTTTATTACATCCTATTTTCTTAGCATAATTATATAAACATCCCCTTCTCATTCTAGCACATAAATAACAAGGAGATCCTTCATTTAGTTTATAGACTGAATCAAAAATATCACTTTCAAATATATCTAATTTAATGTTTAATATTTTTGCGTTTTCCTCAATTTTTTTCCTGTTTTCCTTATTATATCCAGGATCCATTACGATGTATTTACAAGTAAAATTAACTTTACCATGTCTTTGTAATTCCTCCATTAATTTAGCAAGCAAAAAAGAATCTTTACCGCCGGATATACATACACCTACAACGTCCCCTTCTTTAATAAGCTCATAGTCCCTTACCGCACGGGTAAACAATCTATATATTTCTTTTCTAAATCTAACTATAATACTTCTTTCAATTTCTTTATATCTTTCCATAATATACCTCATGAACAATTATATAATTAATGATAATTTTAGTCAAAAGAAAAAATATTTTGAAATAAAAAAGCTTTTTTTCACATAATAATAAATGAAAGGAGTCTTATGAAGCTTAAGTATTTAAAATTACTTGGAGTTATAATGGCGTTTTTATTATGCTTTTTAATCCATTTTTTGTATGATTTAGCACCATCTTTTATAACAAGTGTTATTGCACCTGTTAATGAAAGTATTGCAGAACATATGAAAATACTATTTGGAAGTATTTTGTTTTCTGGAGTCATTCAAAAAATAATTGTTAAAGTAAAACATTTACCTTATAAAAACGTATGTATATCAAACGTTGTTGCATCTCTTTTATCAATACCAATATTCTTAATTATTTACATGCCTATTTATAATGCTATTGGAGAAAACCTTTTACTTACCATATTCTTAATGTTACTTGTTATAATAATATCTCAGATAATTACCATATTTATAATAAACATAAAAAAAGATTTACACATGGAAAACGCAGCTATCTTATTTGTAATTATAATATACATGGTATTTGCAGTATTAACTTATGATCCTCCAGAACAAAGTATTTTTATGGATCCCATAACCCTTAATTATGGTATTAAAAAATAGCTAGTGCTACTTTAAGTCACTAACTATTTTTTTAATAAATCCATTTTTACTTACCTTATCTTCTATTAGGTAAGAAAACGCAACTATTAAGGAGCCTAAAAACGCGATTAGCATATCTTGCATGGTGTCAGCAACACCCGTATCAAGTGAGTGTTGCACATCCGTTTTCATTACTAAATCCGCACCAAACTCCATAAATTCCCAAAATGATGCAATCATAAGAGTAAAACTTATCATAAAAATAAAGTTAAACCATTTATTTTTATCTTTATAAACACCCATCCAATCCATTATAACAAGTGCTAAAATAGTTGTTAAAACACCTGATAAAAAGTGAGTAAATAAATCATACCACCAAGTATGATTATATAAGTTAACCACACTTCCAATAAACTGCGCTAAAATCATAAAAATAACGTAAACGAACTCCATCGCATCAGTGATTTTTATTTTAAACAGCCATCTTACAATCTTAGGTATTAAAAGTACGAATACCATTGATAAATCACCTAAGAATCTATCAGTTGCACCAATGTTTAAATCCTTAACAAATATGCAAACAGAAGCAAGTGAACATAAAAATATAAGTACGTTGTTTAATTTTTTCATAGTCTTTTTTCCTTCCAATCAGTATCATCTTTATAAAACCAAGAACCTAAAGCATAACTATTAACAAAATTATCCAAGCTACCTCTCATATCTTTTATTTCATCTTCTGTATTTAAATAATGATTTTCAAGTTCTAACTTTTGATATAAACATCTTGCTATATAAACGATTAAAACCGCTTCTTTATCTACGTTACTAACCTTTTTATCAGAGTCAGTATATAAACTAATTAATTTTTCTTTTGCGTTTTTAGGTTCAAAATCAATTACTCTGTTTTGTCTTCCTGCATTAAAAGCTTCTTTTATCTTCTCGATATTTTCCTCAAAATTTGTTTTATTAGTACTAAATACAATTTCATCCACTATTTTTTTTGCATTAATAAAATCATTTAAGCTTAAATATTTTGTTAAATCTTTAAACTTTTCCATAACTACTTTCCCTCTTTTACAAAATTGTATGCATCAAGACACATTTCATTTATGTCTTTTTGTGCTTTCCAACCTAGTTTTTCATAAGCGTATGTTGGATCTGCATAACAAGCATCAATGTCTCCTGGTCTTCTTTCTTTTATTTCGTATGGCACGTTAACTTTATTTACCTTCATAAAGGTATTTACTATGTCAAGTACGCTATAACCAGTTCCTGTTCCTAAATTATAAGCATCACATTCTTTTTCTTTCATCACTTTTTCAATTGCCTTAACGTGTCCTTTAGCTAAATCGACAACGTGTATGTAATCTCTTACTCCCGTACCATCATGAGTATCATAATCATTTCCAAAAACATTTAAACAAGGAAGCTCACCGGTTGCAACCTTAATTATGTATGGCATTAAGTTATTTGGAATACCATTTGGATTTTCTCCTATTAAACCAGAAGGATGTGCACCAATTGGATTAAAGTATCTTAATATAGCGATGCTCCAATCATTATCTGATTTATACAAGTCTCTTAAAATGCCCTCTATTATTAGTTTTGTTGTTCCATATGGATTTGTTGTAGAAAGTGGAAAACTTTCTTTTATAGGTAGGCTCTTTGGCTTTCCATAAACTGTTGCAGATGATGAAAAAACGATTTTTTTAACGTTAAACTCACTTGCTACCTCAAGTAAAGATAAGGTAGAATCAATGTTGTTTCGGTAATACATAAGTGGTTTTAAAACCGACTCTCCAACCGCTTTATAACCCGCAAAATGTATTATTGCATCTATTTTATGCTCCGTAAATATCTTTTTTAAAACATCTTTGTCCTTAACGTCTGCTTCATAAAAAGAAACTTTCTTACCCGTTATCCTTTCAATATAATCCTTAACTTCTTTCTTTGAATTAGATAAATTGTCAATTATTACAACATCATACCCAGCATCTAATAATTCAACACAAGTATGACTTCCAATATAACCGCATCCCCCGGTAACAAGCACTTTCATTATGTTTCCTCCTTGTTAATAATTATATCATATTAAATCAAAAAATAGTTCTATAAAGAACTACTTACTTTAATTAACTTTCCAGTTTTAGAAAACCAATCATCTTTTGTCAATATTACCTCATATTCATCTAACATATTACCCTTTGGACTTTTAAAATCATCTTCTATTATCATATGCGCTTTAAAACCTAATTTTCCAAGCAAGTTTTTAGCTCTTACATTACATTCTAAATAAGTACATATAACCTCATCATATCCTAAAGAAAAAAGATATTCTAAAACACACGCTAAACTCTCTAACATATAACCATAACCCCAGTAAGATGGATGCATGTTAAATTCTAATTCCACCGTTTTTTCCTTATCACTACGTTCACTAGTTAATATATTTGCAATAGCATCATTATCTAAATAAACAATCCAATCAAACATATGAGCTTTTTTTGCCTTTTTATAATAATTACCTTTTTCAAATAATTTATTTATTTTAGTTTGATCTTGCTTTATAAAAAAGTTTTCATTATCAATGTTTTTTAATTTTGAAAAATCGTATTCATACACTTTTAAAAAATCTTGTTTTTCTCCTTTTTTCATTATTAAACGATTCGTTTTTAAAGTTACTGTTTCATAATTCATACCAAAACACCATCCAATACTGTAAATTATTAATTACACATTGGCTATTTATTATAACGAGTAAATTTATTTTAATCAATAATTTTTACTATAAAATTTAATAAATTATTTTTTCTTATTCATAAAAATAATTACTTTTTATAAAATATAGTAAATACTTAAATTTTTTTAAAATTTATTTGCCTAATTATGTCTGATAAGATATAATTTAAGTAGATAAAGAAATACTTTATCAAAAAAGAAAGGAAGTGATGTTTTATGTTTTGTCCGGAGTGTGGCAAAAAGAATTTGAGTGAGGCAAAGTTTTGTGAACATTGTGGTGCTAAAATAGTTGATGATACTAAAGTTATCAAGGAAAAAAAGCCAAAAAAAGATAAAAAACCAATGAGTAAGAAAAACAAAATAATAATCTCTATAATTATCGTTTTATGTGTTACTTTAACTATAGTGGGACTAATTTTATCAAATAATTATAAACCTTCTAAGGTTGCGTTAGAATATTTTACCGCTCTTATGGAAAATGATACTGATAAATTATATGATTACATAAGCGTGCCTGAAAACGAATTTACAACCAAAGAAATGTTTAAAAAAGTAAATGACGATAATGATGATGACGATGATTTATTAAATTACAAAGTAACTAGTGAAAAAATATCAAATGATGGCTTAACCGCTGAAGTTGAAATTAGCTATACAAAAGAAGATGATAAAACCACATCAACTAAAACCATTTATCTAGTTAAGGATAAGAAAAACAAATTACTTATATTTGATAACTGGAAAATTAGTAATCAAAGTTCTATGATAAATGAAGATTATACGATTACAACAATTAAAGATGCTACTTTAAAATTAGAAGGCATAACAGTTGATGAAAAATATAAAGAAAATAGTAGCTATAACTATGATACTTACGTAATTCCAGCACTATTTAAAGGAACTTATGACGTTACTATTTCATTAAAAAACGGTCTTACAACAAAAACTACGATTAACGTAAATAATAGTTATAGTGCAAATATCAATGACTTAGAACTATCTGATGAAGATGAAGATAATTTGGAAAACACCATTAAAGATAATATAAATACCCTATATAAAGCAGCGATTGAAAAAAAGACATTTGATGATGTAAAAACTAGCTTCGAATATGATGATGCAGATTTATCTGATTTAGAAAGCTCATATAACTCATTTTCAAATTCAATTAATGGTCTTATAGAGTATAACGTAGATGAAGTTGAAATAGAAGATATTTCAATAAATAGTGATGGATATTTATACGTACAAACAAAAATAAGTTATAAATACACCGCAGAAAAATATATTCAAGACGAAACGGTGTCTAAAGAAGATAACGATATAGCCTATTTAACATTTGATTATGCTGATGGATTCAAACTTGTGGATATGTTAGGTTTAACAACATATTTCTCAAGATATTAGAAAGGAGATATAAAATGGCAAAATTTTGTATACATTGTGGTAAAAAACTAAAGGAAGGCGAAGTTTGTAATTGTAAGGAAAACGAAAATAAACAAACTTCTTATGATGTTAAAGAAAGTTTCTTAGACGCTTTAAAAGGAATGTTTGTAAAACCAGTTGATACAATTAAAAAATACACGGATGAAAAACACTTTAATTTAGCGTTAATATTGGTTGCAATATTTGGTGTTGCAGCAGCTTTGTTTACCCTATCACTTTTTAAAAATGCTTTTTTGCAGATTATGAGTGCAACTAGAAGTTCATTTTATTCATTAATGACAGCATCAGTTGATATTCCATATTTAAAATATTTCTTTATTGCTTTAATAGCAGTAATTGCGTTTAGCTTTATTTATACCGGTTTATTATACTTAGTAAACACGGTAATGTTTAAAGGAGATAAAGATTATAAAAAGACGTTTTCAATGTACGCGGTAAACACGATTATTACATCTATTACTTTATTAATTAGTGCAATCTTTTTATTCATAAACGTTAGTTTAGGACTTATTATTTTAGTTCTTGGTTCAACTCTTAACATGGTTTATATGTTTAAAGGAATAGAAGTTTTAGGTGTTAAAGATAAAAACAAACATGGCTACATATATTTAATTACAACCGTATTTTGCTACATCGTACTATTAATTGTTTCATTAATATTTAGTTAAGATAGACTTTTGTCTATCTTTTTTTGTTTATTTTAAAAAAATATATTGAAAAACCTTAATAAATATGATAATATTATCTTGCTAACGTTTTTATGGCGAGATAGCTCAGCTGGCTAGAGCGTTCGGTTCATACCCGAAAGGTCGTGGGTTCGATACCCTCTCTCGCTACCATAAGCACATAACTAGATGATAACATCTAGTTTTTTTATTATCTAATAAACGACCTTTCTTAAATAATACAAAATAATTTAATTTTAATACCTAATAAACCAAATTTCTACAAAGTAAACTAACAAGATATATTTGGTTTACTAAAAACATGTTAAAATTAACTTAAGGAGGAAAAAATAATGCAAGAAAATTTTAAAGACGTAATTACAAAACTAAGAAAAGAAAAAGGTCTAACCCAATTAGAACTTGCTAAAAAACTAAACATAACAGATAAAGCGGTATCCAAATGGGAACGCGGTATATCATATCCTGATATATCATCAATATCTCTTTTAGCTAAAGCACTTGATACTGATACATCTTACCTAATAGACTTATGTGAAAAAGAAAGCAAAATAAATCCTTACTCAAAAAAAGAAGATGCAAATAAACTAATGATTTTAATCTTTAATGCCATAGCACTTGCAATGGGCATCTCGGTAACAGTATTAATTATCCTAAACCAAATAAAAACTAAAAACGCTATATTACTGCTAGGCATTGGACTATTTTCACTAAGCATCTCTTTACTAATTAAAAATAATAAAGACAATTAAGACTATTCAAAAAAGAATAATCTTTTTTTATACAATATAGTGATATAATATTTATAAAGATATTTAAAAGGAAGATAATTATGGAACTAATTAAATTAGGAGAAAAAACATACTACATTAAAAACAACACAAACATAGGTATTTATAAAATAGATGATAAAAACGTTATTTTAATAGATACTGGTAATGATAAAGATGCTGGAAAAAAAATATTAAAGATAATTAATGAACAAAACTGGTTTGTAAAAACGATTATTAATACTCACTCCCACGCAGATCACATCGGTGGTAATAACGTTATCGAAGCAAGATGTAATTGTGATATATATTCAGGTAAAATTGAAACATCCCTTATTAATAACACGATACTAGAGCCAATCGGACTTTACGGTGCAAGTCCCCTTTCTTCTTTAAAAAACAAGTTTTTATATGCAAAAGAATCTAATGCCAAAGTAATTGATAATAATATAGATAACATAGAAATAATAGATTTAAAAGGTCATTCATACGACATGATAGGCGTTAAAACAGATGATGATGTTATCTTTTTAGGAGATGCATTGGCAAGTGAAAATACAATTAATAAATACCATATTTTTTATTTATACGATGTTAAAGAATACTTAAATACTTTACAAAAATTAAAAACGTTAAAAGCTAAAAAATACGTTTTATCTCATAGTGAAGTAACAGAAAACATAAGTGAACTAATAAAGGCAAACGAAAATAAAATAAATGAAATAATAAATAACATTTATAAAATATTAGAAAATAAAAAAACATATGAAGACGTGCTAAAAGAAATATTTGATATATATAATTTAAATATGAACGTAAATCAGTATTACTTAGTTGGTGCAAGCATCAAAGCTTACCTATCATGTCTTTATAATGATGATAAAATAACTTATGAGTTTATAAATAATAAAATGTATTATAAAATTAAAGGAGACAAATAAAATGATTAAAAACATACTAGGAGTTGTTATAACTTACGTTATTTACCTATTAATAACCATTTTCATATTATATATAACCGGAATGTATGTATTTAACCAAACTCCTACCCCAAGAGTTTTAGCAAGAATGTTATTATTACCAATTCTTCTAACCATAATAACGATTATCATAACAAAGTTAACTAAAAATTTAAGGAGTGAAAAATGAAAAAAATAGAAGACATAATAAAAAATACCAATGAACAAAATCAAGATAAAGTAAATTGGACAAAGGCATGGAGCAAAAAGTATCCAGTATTAGCAAGTTATCAAAACAAAGTAGATGTTAAAAAATATCAAGAAAAAATAATCATGCTACTTACCTCTTTAGAAAATGATTATGGATATAATAAATTAGATGCAATGTTAGTTTTAAAAGACATCTTGTATCAAGTATATAAAAATAATAAATAAATTTTTTATAACACAAGTGTTATATGATTTTATATGGTATAATAAAATCATATTTTTTATTAAGGAGTAAATATGAAATTAACAGTTAAAGATTTAAAGAAAAGTTTTGGACAAAAATCAGTTTTAAAAGGAATAAACTTCACGTTTGAGAAAGGAAAAATATATGGTCTTCTAGGTAAAAATGGCGCTGGTAAAACAACGTTTTTTAACTGCTTAAACGAAGATATAGAAAGTGATGACGGATGCTTTTTACTTGATGATAAAGCTTTAATACCAGAAGATATCGGTTACGTTGTTTCAACACCTAACGTTCCTGAATTTCTAACCGGAAGAGAGTTTTTAAAATTCTTCATCGATATTAATAAAGATAAAATTAAAAACTTAAAAACGATAGATGAATATTTTGACTTTATGAAAATTGATAAAGAAGACAGAGATAAACTCTTAAAAGACTACTCACATGGTATGAAAAATAAAATGCAAATGCTAGTTAACTTTATTGCAAGTCCGAGTGTTTTATTACTTGATGAACCATTAACCTCTTTTGATGTTGTCGTATCAGAAGAAATAAAAGAAATGTTAAGAAAAATAAAAAAAGATCACATTATAATATTTTCAACACATATCTTAGAATTAGCATTAGACTTATGTGATGAAATAGTTATTTTAAATCATGGCACGTTAGAAGAAGTAGATAAAAAAGACTTGGATAACAAAAAGTTTAAAGAAAAAATAATAAGTGCCTTAACGGAGGATAACAATGATTAAGTCTTTTATAACGGCCTTTAAACTTAAGAATACATACCGGGTAAACAGCATTATTTACTCGATAAAACAAATTCCAATAATTAAAAAAATATTACCTGATTCTTTATACAAAAGTAAAGCATTAAAGATAATTGGTAACATAATTAGTATTATAATTGAAATATTATCATTCTTTGTTGGAAAATTTCTTTATATTTTATTTATGATTTTCTTCATGCTTGATATTTCAAATGCTAATAAAGGCGAAAGCTTTATTCATATATTTATCTTTTTAACCTTATGCGGAGCACTTTTAAACACGTTTATGTTTAATCCTACTAAAGATAAATACTACGCCATGATATTAATGAGAATGGATGCTAAAACGTATACCTTATCAAATTATTTATACATGCTTTTAAAGGTTCTAGTTGGTCTTATGCCTTTTACGATTATATTTGGATTAATGGTTAACGTACCTTTATGGATATTAATTACGATGCCTGTTTTTACTATAATGGTAAAAGCTATTACAAGTGCTTTATTTCTTTTTAGGTATAAAAAAACAAAAAAAGCAACTAACGAAAACTTACCTGATAAATTAATGTGGATTATAGTTGGTATTTTGCTTGTAATTTCCTATGGCGTTCCATATATGGGATACTCACTTAACTATCTAACTTATTTATTTTTATTAATCATAAGTATTATATTTGGAATATTTAGCTTTAAATATATATTTAAGTTTAACGATTATAAAAAAGTTTATAAGCAAATACTAACGCCCAATAACGTTTATGCGATGGCAAACAAAAATGCAGAAAAAATCCTAAAAGAACAATCCCTAAAACAAATAGATACTAAGAACACTTATACTAGTAATAAAAGTGGTTTTGCTTTTTTCCATGAACTTTTTGTTAAAAGACACCAAAAAATCTTAACCAAAGCTTCTAAAAGAACTGCTTTTATATGTCTTATAATAATTATTTTCTTAATTATATTATCCATCATTAATCCTAATTTCAAAATCATTTTAAACAAGAGTTTACTTACCCTATTGCCTTACATGGTATTTGTCATGTACATAATAAATAAAGGTCCAACTGTTACCCAGGCAATGTTTATGAACTGTGATCATAGTATGTTAACATATGGTTTTTATAAAACCCCAAAGGTTATTTTAGGACTTTTTAAAGAAAGACTTAAAACGCTAATTAAAATAAACTTACTACCGGCTTTAGTTATCGCTCTTGGTCTACCGATTATTCTTTTTATAACCGGCGGAACGGACAATAATTTAAATTACTTGGTTTTATTTATCTCAATTATTTCAATGAGCATTTTCTTTTCCGTACACTACCTAGTTATGTACTATCTTCTTCAACCATATAACGTAAACGTTGAAGTAAGAAGCGGAACATATAAAATAGTACAATGGTTAACCTATTTCGTATGCTACTTTATGTTACAAATAAAAATGCCTATTATTTCATTTGGTGTGGTTGCAATCATCTTTTGCGTTTTATACTCAGTCATTTCTCTTTATTTAGCATATCGTTATGCTCCTAAAACATTTAAGTTAAGAAATTAAAGGTAACTAATTTAAAGATATTATATATGTAAATGAAGGAAACTTCATAAAATTGAAAATGAAAAAATAATATCGCAATTTAGTGTTGCCTATATAGGTGTCACCTAACGCTTGTTAGGTGATTTTTTTCAGTTAAAACTACAAATATTAAAATATTTTATTGTTAAAAAATTTATCCATTTTAAATTACATATAATACTTAAAAATATTTTTAATTTTTTTATAAAAGTATTATAATTACATTAGAGGTTAATTATGAATTGCGATGAAATATTATATAAATTATCAAAATCAAAGTTTAGAAGCAGTTTTCATTTAAGACGTTACATGTTAAATTACATTAATGAAAAAGGCTTAGATAAAATAAAAGAGCATGCATATGATTTTATAAGAAAAAGGCTTGCACCTAGCGTAATACCAAACGATGGAAAGCAAACGCCTATGAAAGGTCACCCAGTATTTATCGCACAACACGCAACTGCAACATGCTGCCGTGGATGCTTAGAAAAATGGCACCATATACCTAAAGGAAGAATGCTTTCTGAAAAAGAAATAGATTATATAGTAAATTTAATTATGCTGTGGATAAATGAAGAAACAAATCACAGTTAAGCTCTAAGGAAGTGATTTTTATGTCAAAATTATCTAACATTCTTACAATGCTACTATTACTTCAATCAGGAAAAAAATACTCAGTAAAAGAACTTTCTGATATTTTAGAAGTATCACAAAGAATGGTAAGAATATATAAAGAAGATCTTGATAAATCTGGTATATACGTAGATACCATAATGGGACCATATGGAGGATACGTGTTAAACCAAAACATTAAACTTCCAATAAGAAAATTTAAATACGAAGATTCTAAATTATTAAATAGTTATATCAAAGATGAAAAGGATAAATTAAAAAAGCATAAATTAGAATTATTACAAGATAAAATAAAAGGAACTTACATAGGCTCTAAAAGCGAAGCAAATGAATTAAACTTAAAAGATGAGAACTTAAAAAAGTTTAATCTTCTAACACGAGCTATAAGAGAAAAAAGAAAAGTAAAAATAAAATACTATTCTTATGGCAAAGGAGAAAACGAAAGAATAATTGATCCAGCAGAAATGTTCTTGTTCCAAGATGGTTGGTACTGCGCTGCCTTTTGTGAATTAAAAAAAGATATTAGGCACTTTGAACTTAGAAGAATAATAAATTATAAATTATTAAATGAAAAATATGAGTAGACCAAATATTTCCTCTTCAAGTGATATATTTTACTTGAAGGAGAAAATTTTTATGGAAAAAAATATGAAAGAAAACTTTGATAAATTAGAAAAAAGGCTATTTAATGCATTATATAATACTGATTTAGAAAAAATAAGATATGAATTTAAAAAAATAGACTCACCTACTTTAGTATCTGGAGTTGGAGGTTCTAATACGGTTAGTAACTTTACCACTAACGTATTAAATAAAACTAATAAAATAATAACAAGAAATACGGAACCTCGAGACTTTAAATACATGAACTTAAATGGTTATAAAAACGTAATAGCATGTAGTTATTCAGGAGATAACTACGGAGTCAAACTAGCTTTTGATAACAATTTAAAACACTATTTATTATCAGGAAGCAAATCAAATAACACTAATGTAATACCACTTTATTATGAATTAAAAGATGACAAAGAAAAAAGCTTTATATCATTATCATCAACCATAATTCCATGTGCCATATTATTAGACTATTATCTAAGTGAACAAAATTACTCAAATCCAAAAGAAAAAATAATATTTGATTTTAATGAATATGATTATAATTTTAACACAAACTGTGATTGCTATGAAATATTTAGTGGATGTGAAACAAGTTCTGCTTCTAATTTCTTAGAATCAACAATGATAGAATCCGGGATAACAGTTCCAATAGTACATGATAAATATTCTTATTGTCATGGAAGGTCTACTCTATCAATCAACAAAAATAACATTGCTATATATTTCAATAATACTACCGAACTTGATAAACTAATGCTAAACGAATTACCAAAATACTATAAAGATATTATAGTGCTTAACAAATCAACAAATGATAACATAATAAATGAATTTATACTTCTTAATAAATGTATTTATCTTGTAAAATATATTGCCGATTTCAAAAACAAAGATTTATCCGGTATAGATTATAATCCTATTGTTAAAAAATTATATAAATATAAGGGAGATTTATAAAACAGCTTAATTAAAAGTTGTTTTTATATTATCTATTTCCATTTGTAATGCTTTTACCATCTTCTCTAACATGGCAATAGTTTCTTCGTTATCATTGCTTCTACTAGTATTTACGTTATCTGCACTTTGTCCATTAACTCCAGCAAAAGTATCAGCGTTATTTCTTCCAGTTTCGGTTGAATCAACTGGTTCTAAGCCACGTTCTTGCATTACGGCACGATAAAAAGCATTGGTTGATAATACCTGAGCAACAAGCATAAGCCAGTTACCAACGGCGTTTTGCTCATTAGCAGTCATGTCATCAATTAAGATGTAACCAACTACTACCGCTGATAATGAAAATAACTTTGGAGGAATATTAGGCAACATAAAATCACTTCTTACTTATATTTTTTAATTAAATGCAACTTCAACATCAATGATTTCATCGCTATATGCTATATAAAGAAAAATAATGCCACTTATAAAAATAAGTAAAGAACCAAAAAAAGATAACTTCGTTAAATACCTCTTTTTATAAGTATCGTTTGCATTTAAACTTTTAACATCGTTAAAAGAATCTTTTAAAAAATAAAAGTAAACAATAACTAAAATAGTAAATATACCAATTGTTATGTTTCGATAAGTGTTTTTGCTTTTTACATCATTATAAATAAAATATTTTCTTTCTAATGTATTAGAATATAAACTAAAAAATATAATACCAATATAAATTATCCATATAAAATCTTCTATTTTTAACTGTCTTAATCTTTTTTCAAGTTCCTTATTACTCATAATTAATTATATGAAAAAAAGCTAAGATAAATCTTAACTTTCGGTTATGGCTCCACCATTTACGTGGATAACTTGACCTGATACGTACCTAGAATCATCACTTGCTAAGTAAAGATAAGCTGGTGCGATTTCAAATGGCTGGCCTGCTCTTTTGATTGGTACTTTAGATGTATAAGTTCCAAAGGTTTTTACCTCGTTAGCACTATAAGATGCTGGAATAAGAGGCGTCCAAACAGGACCTGGTGCAACAGCATTTACCCTTATTTTCTTATCTGCAAGTGATAAGGAAAGCGATCTTGTAAGTGATACGATAGCACCTTTAGTACTACTATAATCAATTAGTTTTTTCTCACCATTATAAGCCGTAATAGATGCTGTATTTATAATAGAATCGCCTTCTTTTAAGTGTGGAAGAACACTTTTTATCATGTAAAAATATGAAAATACGTTGGTCTTATAAGTTAGTTCTAACTGCTCATCTGATATATCTAAAATACTGTCTTTAATAAACTGAACAGCTATGTTATTAACTAAAATATCTATCTTGCCATACTTACTAATTACTTCATTTACCACTTTTTTAGCGTTACTACTATTTGTTAAGTCACATTTTATTAAACTTACCTTACCATTAAAGCTTTTAATATAATTATAAGTATCATTAGCATCTTTATCCTCGTTTAAATATACGATAATAACGCTTGCACCTTCCCTTGCAAAAAGAACGCTAACAGCTCTTCCTATACCACTATCGCCACCGGTTATAATAGCAACCTTTCCTTTTAATTTACCACTTGCTACGTAATTTGGATTATCAAAAATAGGTTTTGGATCCATTATGTATTCTAATCCAGGCTGAACGTTTTGATGCTGATTAGGAAACGCTATATCAACACTTTTACAAACTTTTTCTTTTCCAATAAAATTATATTCAGGATACAATATATCAACTCCTGTTATAATTTTATTAAAATAACTATTTATTATGATTTAAAAATGCTATAAATACGGGCAAGCACGCTTTGAATTATTGGTGCCCGATAAGTACTTTTAGGATTTTCATCAAGTACTGCTCTTACGATGTTAGTTACGATTGAATCTAATTTTTTTACCTCAAAAAACCTTAAGAAAGAATGTTCTAAATCATATAATTCATCTTCTATGTCATTAAAATACTTACCAGAATTATACTTACTATCAACTAAAACCTGATTAAATCCGGTATGGTATAAACCTGGTTCTATTAATACTACCTTTACGTTAGTCCCCATTAAAAATAGCTCTTTTTGTAAAGATTTTACCATGCTTGAAATACTTGCTTTAGTAGCAGAATAAACACCTCCAAAAGGTATTGGAACTACTGACGCAAGTGATGACATAACAATTATTCTACCACTATCTTTTTCTACCATTTGCCTTAAAACTCTTTTAATTAATGCAAAATTAGAAAAAACATTTACCTCAAAGTTATCTTTAATCTTTTTTTCATCTAACTCAATTATACTACCGCCGACTGCTTTTGCAGCGTTGCTTATTAAAACATCAACGTTTAGACTTAAAACCTTTTTTACGTCATCTTCTTTTGTCACATCGACTTTTAATACGTTTATGTTTTTATAATCAAAAACCTTTTCTTTTATGTTTAACACTTCTTTATTTGTGTGACAAGTAAGGTATACATCAAAGCCTATTTCTGCAAGTGTTAGAGCCGTTAAATATCCTATTCCTCCCGCTGCTCCCGTTATTAATACTTTCATAAAAAAATCACCATTATTATGGTGATCATTTTAATTATTTTTATTCTTAAGTAACTCTTCAAACTTATTTTCTATTTCATATATGTTAGTGCAACTCATAAAACAAATTGCAGCGTTTTTATGTTTTAATAACTTATCTACTGTGCCAATTGATATTTTTTCGGCATTAGGAATTTCTTTTATTATTTCATCACTAGAAACCCCTGGATAATCTTCCTTCTTTTCCCTATCACAGTGAATATCCATAACGTACGCTTTATCAGCTTCACTTAATGCACTTATAAAATCACTCATTAAAGCCTCAGTCCTAGAATAAGTGTTTGGTAAAAATACTGCAACTATTTCTTTATCAGGATACTTTTGTCTTGCTGATTCAATGGTTACTTTTATTTCGGTTGGATGATGTGCATAATCATCAATTGTTACAACATCACCAAACACTTTTTCTTTAAACCTTCTTTTAGCATTACTAAAAGTTTCTAAAAGATTGTGTATATCTTCTTTTTTAACACCCTCTAAATTACAAATCGTAATGCATGCTAAAGCGTTTAACACCATGTGATCTCCAAATACTGGAATGTCAAAGTGTCCATATAATTTTTTATCCATGTAAACGTCAAATGAGCTTCCACTTTTACTTAAAACAACGTTTTTAGCAACCACATCATTATTATCATTAAAACCATAATAAATAACTTTATTATTAAGATTCATTTTTCTTACGTTTAAATCATCACCACAAGCAACCGTTATATTAGCCTTGTTAGCAAACACATTAAACGTATCAATTATTTCATTTATATCCTTATAACACTCAGTATGTTCAAGTTCTATGTTTGTTACAACCGCATAGTAAGGCTTGTATGATAAAAAGTGTCTGTTATACTCACATGATTCTAATACAAATAACTCGTTTTCTTTTTTAGCAAAACCAGTTCCATCCCCTATAAAATAGTTACATCCTTTAGTACTAGATAAAACGTGGGATAACATGGTAGAAGTTGTTGTTTTACCATGAGTGCCAGATACACCAATCGTTTTAAACGCACTACTTAACTTACCTAATAATTCATTATAAGCAATTATTTTAAGTCCCAAGTTCTTTACTCTTTTAATCTCAGGATGATCTTCGCTAAACGCTTTAGAGTAAGTAACTAATGTATCTTTATCTATTTCATGATCGTTATCATAGTATATTTTTATACCTCTTTTATCAAGCCCTTCTTGAGTAAATTTATACGATTTATAATCATCATAACCAGAAACACTATTTCCTAAATCATAAAGTATTTCCGCTAAAGTTGCCATTCCTGATCCTTTTATTCCTATACAATAATACTTCATAAGTTCCACCTCAATATAATTATATCACTATTTTAATAAAACTTTATAGAAAAAAACAAATAAATATGTTATAATCTTTTTGTTGATGCCGGTATGGCGGAATTGGTAGACGCGCTGGACTCAAAATCCAGTGGTAGCAATACCGTGTCGGTTCAAGCCCGACTACCGGTACCAAATAGATAATAAACTCAGGAAAGTTACACAGTCCTGAGTTTTTAAATTATTATTTTATAATTATAAAATCTGCGCTCTTAAAGAACACAGACTCTTTTTTTGAGTATTAGGCAGGTCTCCCAGTTCCTGCTTGTATTCTTTCGGATAAACCTACTTAGGCTCGTTACCAAGCGTGGTGCAAGAAGAAAATTTACACCC
This sequence comes from uncultured Bacilli bacterium, assembly GCA_944359725.1. Lineage (GTDB taxonomy): Bacteria > Bacillota_I > Bacilli_A > RF39 > UBA660 > Aphodocola. The sequence continues at coordinate 34,454 of CALVSY010000012.1, forward strand.
TCTAATACCCATTACTATTATAGCAGTTAGCTAAACACATATTCATACATTATGCTATATCAAATTTTTTGAACTTACAATATATATAACTGTAAATTCGTTAATTATAATAACATTATAAAATTGCATTGTCAATGTTCATAATATTAAAATATAATATACTCATAATTAAATCTTTATGTTTAAAATCATACATGTTATAATAAAACCAAGGAATGATTGTTATGAATTTATATGTTGTACTATTTGATGTGAATAGAAACATCGCTTTATTTAAAAGCAAGAATGACTATAACTTACCATGTTGCAAGACCGTAAATGGTAAGAATAATGAACTTACACTTTGTGAATATTTAAAAAAAGAATTTGGTCTTAATGCTATGGAAGAAGATTTTAAATTAGAAGTAAAGGAAGATAAAAACTTGTATTATTATTGTTATAACCCATACTTTATAAAAGAGTTTAAACATAACCTTAATAAAATAACATGGATAAAAGAAGATGTTTTAAAAGACGTCTTAACTAATTTAAACACTACTAACTCTAATAAATTAATAGAAGTATTAACCAAAATATTAAAATCTAATTTTTCATTTTCAAAAACTGAAAGAAAATATTTAATAAATAAGATAAAAGACGCTAAAGAAAGTAATGATGCCTTAACGTATAATTATTACCTTGACACCATAAAAAGTAAACTTCTTAATAAAAATAATCAAAGTGAAATTGACAAACGATATCAAGAACAATTAAGAACACTACAAGAACAAGAAACACAAATAAAAGAAGAAAATAATGAAAAAACAAAATATGAATGTTATTTAGAAGAATTAAAAAGCACCGATTTGATATATTTAACAGAAAAAGAAGCAAAACTAATTGGAAAATATGATGAGTGGGACAAAATAATGACTAAAGCTTTTGAATTACAACACTTTATCCCTAGTAATCCAAACGGTGATAATATGTTTCTTTTTGATGCAGAAATTAAATTACAGGAAAAAGATGATATTACCCCTAACGTTTTATTTGAGCTTGCATCAAAATATAAAAACCGACCATATGAAGAAGTTAAAGAAAATTTACAAGAATTATTGAATAATAAGAAAAAAGAAAGTTCAAAAAAATAAGTACTAGATAACACTAGTACTTATTTCTTACTTCTTTTTTTCTATTTTCTTAACTATATCTTCTATCTTTTCACTAGTTAACGCTTTTCCTTCAAAGCTCTTTAACACCTCAACTGGTAAAGCAAAAATAATGGTATTAGATTGATCAGAAGAAATATCACTTAACGTAGATAAAGTCCTTAAATGCATAGCACCAGGGGTTGATGCCATAAGAGATGCTGCTTTAGCTAGGTTTTGTGATGCTTCAACCTCACCTTCAGCTTTAGTTATAACTGCTTCTTTTTCTCTTTCTGCTTCTGCAACACGTGCAATTACTCTTTTCATCTCTTCTGGTAACGCAATATCCTTTAACTCTACGTTTTCAACTTCTATTCCCCAAGGATCCGTTGCTTTATCAATTATCTTACATATCTCACCAGATATTTTTTCTCTTTCACTTAAAAGTTCATCAAGTGATACCGAACCAACCGCATTACGCATTGTCGTTTGTGCAAGCTGTCCTACCGCATAGTAGAAATTCTCAACTTCTAATACTGCTTTTGAAGCATCAAACACCTTATAATATATAACCGCATTAATTCTAACTGATACGTTATCCTTTGTTATTGCATCTTGTTCTGGAACATCTACTGCTTTAGTTCTTATATCAACCTTTCGATAACCTTGAAGAATTGGTAAAACTATGTTCCATCCTGGATTCATTATTTTAGTAAACTTACCAAAGGTAAACTTTACTCCTCTTTCATATTGATCAATTTGCTTAATTGAAGCTAGTATTATTACTACTAATATAATTAATAAAATTATTATAAAATTCATTATTCATCATCCTTTCTTAATATAATATTTATTACTGTTCTTTATATTTAGAAGTAAATAAATCAGTTTCTTCTGTACTTACATCACCTACTTCAAAATCTATTTTAGGAAGTTCATCTTTACTTGATAAATTAAAGTAATCCAAAAACTTACTTGTTGTTTTATAAAGCATTGGTTTACCTGGTAAATTACTTTTACCTGCTGGATCAATAAGACCTTTGAAAAGTAATTTCCTTACCATATCCCTTGATGACACACCTCTTATTTCATCTATTTGCCCTACCGTAATAGGTTCATTATACGCAATAATTGCAAGCACTTCTAATGCCGCTTGTGATAAACTACTTGATATTACACTATTTACTAAAGCCTCATAATACTTTTTGTGTTCTTCTTTAGTAGTAAGCTTATATTTATCACCTAAATAAACAAGCTTTAATCCCCTTTTTTCATCTTCTAGTGTTTTTTTATACTCATCAATTAATTTTAATGCATCTTCTTTTTCTAGCTCGAGTATTTTTTCTATTTCGCTTAAAGAAATACCATCTTCCCCAGTTATGAATAGTAATCCCTCAAGTACTCCCATTTTCATTTTATACACCCTCTTTTAAAGCTACCTTTATCGTGTTAAAGTTTTTATCTTGTATTAACGTAATCTCGTTTTTCTTAACCATCTCTAAAATAGATAGAAAACTTACGATAATCTCTTCTTTTGTTTCTACATCAAATAATTCGTTAAAATTAACTTCCTTTTTTAGATTTAAAATACGTCTTATTTTATTTACTTTTTCAGTTACTGATAGTTCCTTTTTCGTTATTTTTGTTTCTAGTGGTATTTCCTTTTCTTTTCTTTTTAAAAGTTCATTTACCGCATTTATTAAATCATTAAGTGATACATCTTCTTTATTTTCCTCATCAGTTGCATAATAATTTAAATTAGATGGTTCCTTTGTAAAAAATTGCTTTCTTGTATTTTCTAATTCTTTAAATTCGCTTGTTACTTCTTTATATTTTTTATAATTAAGAAGTCTTTGAATAAGTAATTCCTTTGGATCTTCCTCATAATCGTCATCTTCTTTATTTACATCTTTTTTAGGAAGAAGCATTTTAGATTTTATTTCTAATAATTCCGATGCCATCACCAAATACTCACTAGCAATAGATAAGTTAAGATCTTTCATGGCTTTTATGTAATCTAGGTATTGTTTTGTAATTTCCTCTATCTTAATATCATATATATCAATATCATTTTCCTTAATTAGGTGTAAAAGCAAATCAAGCGGGCCTTCGAATTCATTAATCATTACCTTATAATGCATTTTTTTTACTTCCTTTATTTACATTCTTTTCTATCTCTTTTAATATGCTCATAGCACTTGGTGTAAACTCTGATAAATTAGAACTAATAAGTTCATTAAAAGCATCAATTACATAATCAGCATATTCCAAGTTATCATCAGTATAAAAAGCATTTTGGGTAGATCCTTTTTCATCATCTAAAAGATAAAGCGATTTTACATCTCCATTAATTAAATCAAGTCCGTAAATTTCCTCATGATTAATAGGATCATTTTCATTAATATTTGAAACAATAATTCTTTTTGGAAAATTACCCAAATCAGGAGCATAACAATATGATATCTCATACTTTCTATTTTTTATTATTTGTCTTTCAACTAAAAGTTTAAAATTTTCCTTATTAATGTTTTCAATTACCACATAATCACCTAATTTCACTTACAATTATAACATAATTCGACATTATTTTAAACAAGTATGATATAATTGGTTATGGTGATTACTTTGAAAAAATTTAACATGTTAGACGAGACATTTACTTGTGAAAACTGCGGAAAAAAAGTTAATAAATTAAATTACTCAGCAAGAGATCATTGCCCTTATTGCTTGTATTCTAAACACGTTGATATTAATCCAGGTGATAGACAAAACTCCTGCAAAGGTCTTTTAAAACCAATTGATATAGAAAAGTTTAAAAACACTTATAAAATAATTTATAAGTGCCAAAAATGTGGAGAAATTCATAAAAACATCATGGCAAACGATGATGATATGAACAAAATAATTGAAGTATCAAAAAAAGCTTAGAACTAAAATTTTCTAGGCTTTTTTATAAAACTAACACTGGCAGTGAAATCATCACCATTTTCAGAATAATTTTCATAAATTCTGCAATCTACTCTTTTTTCAACTTCTTCTCTTAAATTATACATTCTTGATAACAAATCACAATCGTTTACTTTACCTTCTGCTCCAACAACCGATAAAGCATTGTTCCTAAGTGATTCTTCAAGTAGACAATTTAATTTTGGATCATTAATGTCAAATAGAAAACCAGTTGTTTTACTTTGATCTGAATTCATTTATATTACCCTTTCTATCTATATTTTTACTACATAAACCTTCGTTTATTATATACTGCTTTTTAAACGGGGTAATATTAATATTACTACTATTTTATACTATTGTCAATACTTTCCGTATTATTTAATTCTTTAGTATCAACGTTATTAATAGCTTCAAATCTTTTTGCTATTTTATCAGTTGTAATATGAATATCATTAGCATCACGACTTACCGCTTCTATACTACGAGACAATTTATCCCATCTTTCTTTATACCTTCTAAAATCAACCGCTAATTTATTTAATTCCTCATGAATAATAGATGTATACTTATCTTTTTCAATATTTTTAATAACAAGTTCTATGGTTGTTAATGTACTCATTAAGGTCGTTGGAGATGCTATCCAAACTCTTTTTTTATAAGCATACTCTATTATATCTGGATGATATGCGTTAAGTTCCGCAAATATTGCCTCAGCTGGTAAAAACATTATTGCTTGATCACTTGTTACACCTTTTATAATGTACTTACTTGCAATTGCATCAATGTGCTTTTTAACATCTTGTTTAAATTGTTTTTCAGCATCTTTCCTTTCAATTATCGGAGTTTTTTTATCAATCATTAGCCTATAATTATCAAGTGGAAACTTTGAATCAATTGCAATTGTACCTAATGGCTCTGGTGCAAACAAAACCGAATCTGCAATAACTCCAGTCGGAAACATATATTGCATTTTGTATATCTTATCATTATTTTCTCCAAACACGCTAACTAAAATATGTTTTAAGTTTACCTCTCCATATATACCCCTTGTTTTTTTGTCAGTTAATATTGACTCTAGTGATACTATATCAGTAGATAAACTATCTATTTTCTTTTGAGCCTCATCTATTTTAGATAATCTCTCCAAAACAGATGTAAAAGTTTTATTAGTTTTTTCAAAATTTACATCTAATCTTTCATTAACATGATCATTTATTAAGTTAAGTTTTCTTTCTATTCTATCGTTTAACTTTTCAAAATCATTATTTAAATTATTACTAACACCTGATTTAAACTCACCAAGTTCCTTTATCATACTGGTTTCTAATTTACCTAATCTTTCTGTTATATTACTTTCATTAATGTTTTTTGTTATAGAAAATATTACTAATATCACTATTAAAACAAGTAATCCTATTATTATGTACTCCATTTTTTATTCCTCCATACTATATAATTATACAGCATAATTTGGATAAATAAAAATTTTTTAGTTATATTACTTCAATTTTTCTATTTCACAGGTGGATAAACCTGTTATATCACTAATTGTTTTTATATCCATGTTTTTATTTAACATATTAATTGCAACAGTTTTTAAACCTTCTTCAAGGCCTTCAGCATGGCCTTTGGTATGACCTTCTTTAAGTCCTTTTTCCATGCCTTTTTCAAGGCCATCATTATAACCATCTTTCATTGCATACGCTTTTATCTGGTCCCTTATAAACGCTTCTTGCTCCTCTTTTAAATAGATCCCTTG
>CALVSY010000013.1 GCA_944359725.1 uncultured Bacilli bacterium
CATACGTATGTTCGGCTGTATATACTACGTTTTTCTGGTGTATATTTTTTAACGCACTTTCCTAGTATATAAAAAAACATAATACTATTTAATATGTATTAAGTCTTCCATTACTTCTTCTAAAGCTCTTCCAATATTCTTTTTACATTTATATTTAGATTCAGGCATTTGTAAATGATTTGTTTGTGAAATTTCTTTAGCTCTTCTAGATGCTACATGAACAAGCAAATACTTTGAACCTACTTTTGTTAATAATTTATCAATAGAAGGATAAATCACAATATCACACTCCCTTATAAATATAGTATATACCTAATGTAAGGTAAATATCAATAGATTATACATTATTTTACATAGTTTTTGTTTTTTTTATTTGAATATATTTTTTCAAGTACGTCATCTATAAATTCCTTACATACTTTTAATATTTTATCCTTTTTATCTATTGGAAGATTATCACATATTTCCTTTGCACTATCAAAATATGATTTTAGCTGTTCATAACTAATTCCTTGATCATAATTTTCTTCATAATAATCTTTTAAAGCATTTTTATTACCCATACATTCTAAACAAACGTCAATTCCAAACATTTCTTCTATGGCTGGATAAAGTCCATCAACAAAGTTTAAGTCGTCTCTTCCGTTACCATTTATAGTATCAAGAACATGTAACTTAACTATTCTTCTTATTATATCTGGATCTTTTTTAGCTTTTTCATATGTTTCTTGTCTTGTCATAATAAATCTCCTAAATACATAAATAATTATACCACAAAAAAGAAAAAAATTCCTAACCTTAGGAATTTTTCTTAAAAGTTTTGTCCGCTGCAACCAGGATCAATGTTGGTTACGGTGTTTTCCTCAGAACATGTATACTCTGGTCTATAGCTGTGTTCAAATATATGATTATTAATTATTCTGGTGTGTATTGGACAGATGTGTTCAATTTGATGACAAATGTTTCTTTCAACACATCTTTCTATAGTAGGTTCAACTATTGGAGCGCATCCGCAAGGTTCCATACCGCAGCAGGTTTCTTGATGCCAATTGTTTTGCTGGCAACATTTGTTATTATTAAAAAACATTTAAAATCCCCCTTATCTACTTTATAGTATGAGAGTTTTAAATGTTTGAATAGGTCATTTACATGTTTTTATATAACTTTTAAAATGGCATTTTAAAATTACCACTCTTCATCATTTTCATCATCTTTTGCATTTGTTCAAACTGAGTAAGTAACTTATTTACATCATTTACCGTTGTTCCACTACCTTTTGCTATTCTTTGTTTTCTAGATGCCTTTATAATATCTGGATTTCTTCTTTCTTTAATGGTCATTGATGATATTATAGCTTCTAACTTAGAAAACTGTTTTGGATCAATACTAATTTTATTAAGACCTAATTTTCTTGCGCCTGGTAAAAGTTTAATTATGTTTTCTAATGGTCCTAGCTTTTTAATTTGTTTAAGTTGCTTTAAAAAGTCATCCAAGTCCATTTTTCCTGCTTGTATTTTTTTTGCTGCTTCTTTAGCATCATCTTCATTAATAACAGATTCCGCCTTCTCAATGATAGACATGATATCACCATTACCTAAAATTCTAGATACCATTCTTTCTGGTTCAAAATTTGATAAGCCATCTAACTTTTCAGAGGTACCAATAAACTTTATTGGAACGCCAGTTAAGTGTTTAGCGGATAAAGCAACACCACCTTTAGTATCTCCGTCCATCTTGGTTAAAATAGTACCAGTAAGTGGAAGTGAATCATTAAATCCATTTATTACGTTTATCGCATCTTGACCAATCATCGCATCAATTACTAAGATTATTTCATTTGGATTTACGGCATCTTTTATGTTCTTTAACTCATCCATTAACTTTTCATCAACGTGCAGACGTCCTGCGGTATCTACTAATACTAAGTCATAGCCATTTTCCTTAGCATATTTAACTCCGTTTTCTACTATTTTAACAGCATCGCCTTGTCCTTCTGAATAAACTTCTATGTTTAATTCACGACCAAGTTGTTTTAACTGATCAATGGCCGCTGGACGATAAACATCCGCCGCAATAAAAATAGGTTTTTTATTATTTTTCTTACGAAGCAAATTTCCTAACTTACCAATAGTCGTCGTTTTACCAGAACCTTGAAGACCAACTAGCATAATGATACTTGGATTCTTGGATAAATCCATACTGGACTCATTATTTCCTAAAAGTTCTAATAATTCGTCTTTTAAAATTTTTAAAAACACATCAGAAGGCTTTAAAGACTTTTTTACTTCCTCTCCTAATGCTTTTTCTTTTACCTTATTAGTAAATTCTTTTACAACTTTATAGTTAACGTCAGCTTCTAATAAAGCAAGTCTTACTTCTTTTATTACATCACTTATGTTATCTTCGGTTATCTTTCCATAACCTTTTATTTTATTTACTGCCTTTTCTAATTTTTCAGTTAAACTTTCAAACATTTTTTATCACCTTAATAATTATAACAATAATTTACAATAAAAAAAAGTCCAATCAGGACTATTTAACAAACCATATGCAAACACATGCGATAATTAATATAATTACCATTATAATCAAAGGATCAATCCACTTATCAAATACTGTGTTTTTATCTACTTTAAATGATTTTTTACCATTTAAAAGCGTTTCTTTGCCATGTGTATTTCTTGGTCTTCCTACTGGATTAGTACTTTTCTTTTTTGTAGCCATAACCTAAACTCCTTTTTATCTTTATATTACATAATTAATTATAACATCTTTTTTATTATTTTCAAGCATTATTTTTAATTTAATACATTAATAATTAATTCTTTTACATTTTTATCTTTTATTTTTGATATTTTATTTTTTATTTTTTCATCTTTTTCATATAATTTTAATTTATTTTCATAAAATAATAGTTTTTCTTCTACCTTTTTAATATGCTTATGTACCGCGTTACGACTTATGTTATTATTAGATGCAACTTCTGCTAAAGACAAGTTATCAAAATAATAATCTTCAAAGTAACTTTTATCATCTTCATCTAATAATTCACCATAATAATCATATAAAATAATTAAATAATTACGATTTTCCATATTACATCATATCCTTAAATAAACCATATATATATTTTTCTATGTCAAAGTCTTGTAAGTCCTCTTCTTTTTCTCCTAAACCAATGTATCTTACAGGAACTCCAACTTCTTCTTTTATTGCAATAACAATACCACCTTTTGCCGTTCCGTCTAACTTAGTTAAAATAATACCTGTTAAATTAGTTATTTCTTTAAATGATTTAGCCTGACTAATACCGTTTTGTCCGGTTGTTGCATCTATTACTAAAAACGTTTCTTGAGGTGCACCTTCGATAATTTTATTAGCAACGTTGTTAATTTTTTCTAATTCCTTCATTAAGTTAACCTTGTTTTGAAGACGTCCTGCGGTATCAATTAATACCAAGTCGTATCCTTCTTTTTTAGCCTTTTCTAAACCTTGATAAACAACGCTAGCTGGATCAGTTGTATTATCGTCCTTAACAACGTCACAGCCTATTTTTTCACCCCATGAAATTAGTTGTTCTTTAGCACCTGCCCTAAATGTATCAGCTGCAACCAAAAGGACTTTTTTACCACTCTTTTTAAACTTAGAGGCAAGTTTCGCAATGGTTGTTGTTTTTCCAACACCGTTTACCCCAACAAAAAGTAAAACCGTAGGTCCATTATCATTATAATTTATCTTATTGGATAATATATCATCATTTACGTATATTATAAATAACTCGTCAACGATTATCTCGGTAAGTTCGCTTGGAGATTTAATCTTTTCTTTACTTACCCTTTGCTGTAATTTGTCCATGAATTCCATTACGGTATTAACACCAATATCAGCGTTAATTAATAACTCTTCTAACTCTTCAAAGTAATTTTCATTTATCTCATCATATTCTTTAGATAAATCAGCTAACTTGTTAACAAAGCTTCGTCTTGTTTTAGAAAGACCTTTTTCATAAGTAGAAATACTTTTATCTTCTTTTTTACTTTCTTTTTTAAACACGTTTTTTAATTTACTAAATAATCCCATATTAATCACCTATTTAATTATACTATAAAAAAAGAAACTTATCAAAGCTTCTTATATGTGTTTTGAGGTTTGTTCGTTAAAATGCATTTTTATTTTCCCACTTGCTATGTCATCAATTGTTTTAGATGCATCTATTCCATCAATAGTTCTTCTTTTTATAACATCAGCAATTTCACTTATGTCTTTAAAAGCAAAATCATCAGTATTACTTATAATTTCTTTAGCATTTCCATACAAAACGAAAAAACTATACAATAACCTAGCGATTTCATCATTCGTAAAATCCTTAAAAACACCATTACTATCCGTAATTTCTTCTAAAGCCTTTAGTCCGTTTTCATCATCCATTGACTTTACTCTCTTTAAATTATCATATCCATAAAGCGTATCAAACAAATCCGTTTTATGAGCTCTTCTATTGTATTTAAACGCATCATTCATGCCAGCGGTAATTTTATTTAACAAAATTACTTTCTTTATCTTACTTTTATCATTTTCTTTATTTAGCATAGAAAGCATAGATAAAACTCTTAATATTATTTTTAATTTTTCAAAATTTGTTTTCTTATTATAAAACACCTTTTTTCTTGATGTTTCTTCTTCTATACTTTCTATGTTATATTCAAGTTTTCTAATTAATTCATAATAATCTATACCGTTTATAAAAAAGTCATATCCTAAAAACGTGTTAACATCAATTTGATTTTGATCATTTGCTAAAATCTTATTTTTATATTTTAAAATTAAATACGCTATCGTATCCATTGGATTTTTATACTCTTTTTGTTCTAGTTTAGAAAAATATTCAAAATCCTTCTTCAACTCGGATAACTCTTTACTTAACTTTTCTAATTTTAATGCCACATCTTTTTCAGTAGATGAAATCAAACTTTTAAACTCTTTATCCTTTTCTATAAAACTTATTGATGAGTTAACATACCTTTTTAAATCACTTTCCCCAAACAAATGTGAATAATTATTTTTGGTTACCTTTAAAATTACTTCTATTAAATCAGTTGCAGTCATTTTACACCTCTTAGCTCACTAATAACTACATTATACCAAACGATAGACAAATTATCAAAAAAATAGTATAATTATGTGCGTTAATTCTTTTTTTCTTTAAAAATATTAATGAAAGGAGTTTATAATTATAAATGAAAAATTCAAATAAAAATGATTTGGAAACATTAGTCGTTGCATTAGGAGGTTTAGGAGAAATCGGAAAAAATTGTTATGCCATAATGCACGATGATGAAATTATTGTTATTGATGCTGGAGTAATGTTTCCTAAAGATGAATTAATGGGTATTGATTATGTTATTCCTGATTATACCTTTTTAAAAGAAAACGAAAGTAAAGTAAAAGCTTTATTTATAACGCATGGTCATGAGGATCATATAGGAGGAGTAGCATATTTATTACAACAAGTAAACATACCGGTTATATACGCACCTAATCAAGCTTGTGGTTTAATAAAAAGAAAACTTTTAGACAGAAACATAAGCTATGATAATTTAAAGGTATATAATGAGGATACGGCTGTTAAATTTAAACATTTTACGGTTGAATTTTTTGCAACAACCCACTCTATTCCTGACTCACACGGAATAATTGTTACAACACCTAACGGAAAAATAGTTGAAACTGGTGACTTTAAATTTGACTTAACACCAATTGGTCCAATGAGTGATATTCATAAAATGTCAGATACTGGAAAATCAGGTGTAAGACTTTTAATGAGTGAGTCAACAAATGCTTTGTCACCAGGATTTTCTGCTAGTGAATCAAAAGTTGAAGAAGAATTACAAGAAATATTTGAAAAAAAGAAAAAAGGAAGAATAATAGTTGCAACTTTTGCTTCTAACATATATAGATTAAAGCACATCGTTGAAACTTGTAAAAAATATAATCGTAAAGTAGCGTTATTTGGAAGAAGTATGGAAAACAACATCGAAATTTCAATTGAAGGCGGATACATAAAAGATGATAAAATATTTGTATCACCAGAAGTTGCAAACACACTTGCACCAGAGGAAGTATGTTTACTTTGTACTGGATCTCAAGGAGAGCCATTAGCAGCCTTATCAAGAATTGCAAACGGTACTCATAAACAAATTAAATTAAGACCAACCGATACGGTAATCTTTTCTTCTAATCCAATCCCTGGTAATAATGCATCAGTTGCAAAAACGATTAACCAGTTATACTTACAAGGTGTTGACGTATATGTAAATAACCAAGAAAATGAAATCCATACATCAGGTCACGCTAACGAAGAAGAGTTAAAATTAATGATTAGGTTAATTGATCCTGAGTATTTCATGCCTATTCATGGTGAGTATAGAATGCTTAAGGCCCACCAGGATTTAGCAGTTGACTGCGATATTCCAAAGGAAAAAACGTTTCTTTTAGAAAATGGTGATGTTTTAGCATTAACTAAAGACAAAGTCTATAAAAAAACAAACATACAAGCCGATGACATATACGTCGATGGTAACAGAATTGGTGATATTAAAAACGTAATTATCAAAGATAGAAAAATAATGGCTAGTGATGGAATATTAGTTGCAATATGTAACATAAACATAAGTGAACACAAACTACTTGGAAAAATAAACATAACAACAAGAGGATTCATATTAGTTAACGAAAACGAAGAACTTTTAAATGAAATAGAACAAGTAGCAGAAAACACGGTTAACAAAGAATTAACGAAAAAAGTAATTAATTATAATGAATTAAAAAGTCAGATGATTTCAGATATTTTATCTTTCGTTTACGAAAAAACAGGAAGAAGACCAATTATCTTACCAGTTATTTTAGATATTAAAAAATAGAAACTTTAAACGGTTTCTATTTTTTTATACCTATAATAAACTTAACACCATCTTTTACGTTTTTAACCTCACAAGTACCATCATGCAATGTAACAATTGCCTTAACTATCGTTAGTCCAAGACCAGTACCTTCTTTATTTCTTGTACTCTTATCCTTGTAATATGAGTTAAATATGTTTTCTAAGTCCTTATCTTTTATATTATCACCACTGTTATAAACCTCATAGTAAAAATATTCATCTTTACTATACGTTCTTACTTTTATAACGTTTTTTCCTTTAACAAATTTAATTGCATTGGTTAAAATATTTTCTATTACTTTAGTTATTTGCTTTTTATCAGCCTTTATAATCTGATTTCCAGTAAACTTAGTATCTACTTTTATATTATTTTCATTTATCTTCATACTTAACTTATCTAGCTCACTTTTTATTAACTCTTTAACATCTACATCAACTTTATTCAAAGTGATGTTACCACTTTCTAATCTAGACAACTCTAAAAATTCATGAACCAAATCACTTAATCGTTCTGATTCGCTTATAATTAATTCCATGTTCTTTTTATTTTCAGGATCCTTAACGTCATCTAACATAAGTTGTGAATAACCTGATATTATAGTTAAAGGAGTTTTAAACTCATGAGAGATATTTGCAATAAGTTTCTTTCTTATCTCTTCTTGTTTTTCTTTTAAAAGCAAGTCCTCTTTTAACTTAGTATTTGCTTTTTCAAGTTCTTTTATATTACTTTGTAATCGATCGCTCATCAAGTTTATATTATTAAATAAATCACCTAACTCATCATTTGTTTTTACTTCTATTTTCTTGTTAAATTTTAAACTTGTTATGTCATCTGTAACATCTTTTACCTCGTTTATTTTCTTGCTAAACACCTTAGATATAAAGTAAGCTACTATTAAAAGTATTATAAAAGTAATTAAAGATGATGCAAGCATAACAATAACACTTGTTCTAGCATCTTTTTTTAATGACTCAATCGAGGTTGATATTATTGCGTATCCACTTTCGGTTTTACCAACCAAATGTAAATCATATCCACTTTTACTATAATTCTTAAGCGTTATAATTTTACTTTCATCTTCTCCTAAAGAATTTAAAAGCATTAAATCAAGGTTAGTAAACCTACTATTCATTTTATCACTAAATATCGTGTATAAAAGATTAAGGTCTTCATCAACCAACTTTATTTTAATACCATTACTGTTCGCTCTATAAATAATATTAATAAGTTTATTTTCACTATCTATATTATCTTTAATAAGTGTATATTCATTTTCTAACTCTTTTTTTTCAAAACCTAAATATATATCATTAATTGATAATCTAACTATTAATAAATTAATAACTATATTTAAAATCACGAATAAACCAACAAAGGTGAATATCTTAAGTTTTATTGATACTCTTTTTTCATTTAACAAATATGTAACCCGTTCCACTAGATGTTTTAATGTATTTTTTATCTTCATCAATTTTCCTTCTTATTCTTTTAATGTTTGTATCAACTACTCTATCATCACCAAAGTAATCTATTCCCCATACCCGGTTTAATATTTGATCACGAGTTAAAATGATATTTGGATTTTCAAAGAAATATTCTAGTATTAAATACTCTTTTTTGGTTAATGGAATTAACCTTCCGTTTTTTCTTATTGAACGTTGTTCTTTTACAAGCTCTAAATCATTAGCACTATCTAAGTTAATTAGTTTCTTTATTCTAAGAAGTAAAACATCTAAGTTAAATGGCTTTGTAATAAAATCATTAGCACCTACTTCTAAACCTTCTATTTCATCCTCATCTTGGTTTTTAGCGGTTAACATGATTATTGGTACGTTACTTATCTTTCTTATCTCACGCGTTGCTTCAACGCCATCCATCTCCGGCATCATAACGTCCATTAATACAAGATCAATACCATCTTTATTCTTCTTAAAAATTTCTAAGGCCTTTCTACCATTTTCAGCCTCAATACAAGTGATGTTAAACTTACTTAAGTACTTTTTTAAAATCCTTCTTATGTTCTCCTCATCTTCCACGATTAATATTTTAAGCATAATAATACCTCCATTTAACTACATTTTATTATAATGCTTTGTTTAAAATGTGTCAAAATAAAAAGAGCTTTATTGCCCTTTTATTGTGTTGGTTTTAAATTTGATGGGAAGCCTATATAAGTCCAATTTTTATTAAATCTTGTTTTGTCTCCTTCTATGGTAATTTCTTCTAAAGGATTATTATAAAATGCATTATTTTCTATATTTTCCACGTTTGTTGATATTTTTAATTTGGTAATGTTGGAATTTGCAAAAAGAAATTTTTCTATATCAGTAACATTATTACCTATTGTTAATTCCAAAGATACTTTGTTACCATAAAATAAAGAATATAAATTAGAAGGCACTTTGATTTCATTATTGCAATTGTATGATACTTTAACTAATGAATTATAAGAAAAGGCTTCAACACCAATCTCTTTAATATTAGAAGGTAAATCCAATTGTGTTAAATTATTATTTCTAAAAGCTCCCTTTCCAATGGTAGTAACTGACTTTGGAAAAATAACACTTTTAATTTTATTAGATGAAAAAGCAAAATCCCCTATTGATTCTAAACCATTATTTAATGTTAAATTTTGAATTTGTGACACAGAAAATGCATGCTTACCAATTGTTTTTACACTTCCTGGAATATTTAATTCTGTAAAATTGGTTTCACTAAAAGCATAATCCTCTATTGATTCTAAACCATCGTTTAATATTAACTCTTCTATTTCACTTCCTCGAAAAGCTTCTTTACCAATAACTTTTACACTAGATGGAATAATTGCTGATTTAGCATTAACATTCTTTAATGCATTATCGCCTATTTTAGTTACTAGCTTATCATTGATTTTATATGGCACTTCTAATTTAGGTACGTCACCTAAAAGAGAAACGCATTTTCTAACCCAAACAGTATATCCTTTTAACGTTAAACCACCATCTTCATTTTCTTCTGTCATATAACATGCATAATCCGGACTATCAAGTGTTACAACCTTTTCACCAGATGAATCCTCATCAGATGGATTATACTTTGCTAAGCAATCACCTTCACTAACGTCTATTTCACCAACCGGCTCTCCATCTTTTTCTTTAGTAACACAAACGCTATATTCTTTATACCATAATACGTATGAAATTTCTTCATTAGCATTGTTTGAATAATAACCTGATGCAGGTATCATACCATCAATTCCATAATCTGTTGTATTGGTTTTAAAATCTATGGAAATATCATCCATGTTATTATTTAATTTATACAGATTAGTTGCATTCTTAAGTTCCCTAGAAGAAACTACCACCGAATCTATTCTTGCTTTTTCTATTTGACCATTAATGGCAATAGTTGCAATAACCATTATAATGGCTAAAATAACGATTGTTGCTAAAAGTTCTATCAAAGTAAAACCATTTTTCTTTTTCATTTTCTACACTCCTTTATTCTATATTGATTATAGCATTGACACATAAAAAGAGAAAGTATAATTTATTATTATTGACATTATATTGACAAAATAAAAAAGAGGAAAAACACTTACTCTATGTTT
The DNA here is from genome assembly GCA_944359725.1 of uncultured Bacilli bacterium. GTDB lineage: Bacteria > Bacillota_I > Bacilli_A > RF39 > UBA660 > Aphodocola. The sequence continues at coordinate 10,531 of CALVSY010000013.1, forward strand.
TCTTCTTTCTTAGTTATTTTTTTATCTTCTTTTTTCTCTTTTTTTTCGTCTTTTATTTTATCTTTTACTAAGACTTCTTTTCTAGAAAGCGTTAGTTTACCATTTTTATATCCGGTTGCTTTAACGATTATTTCATCACCAAGTGATACAACGTCTGATGTTTTTGCAACTCTTTTATCTGATAATTGAGAGATGTGTACTAATCCTTCGCATCCTTCCCATAGTTCTACAAAGCAGCCTAATTCTTCAATTATCTTTACAACACGTCCAGTATAAATTTTTCCAATTTCTACTTCTTTAACAACGTTTTTAATCATTTCCGCAGTCTTATCAATGATTTCTTGATCAGTGTGGTAAATAACTACCCTACCATCATCTTCTAAATCAACTTTAACCGCGTTCATATCATTTACCGAATCAACGTTTGAAGCATCTAATATTATCTTGGTAATCATTTCTCCACCCTTACCAATAACGTCTTTGATTTTTAACGGATCAATCATAAACGTCATTGTTTTAGGTGCGTACTTACTTACTTCATCTCTTGGTTCTTTTATTTGTTTTGCAATTATCTTTAATATTTCAAGCCTTGCCTTTTTAGCCTGTGCTAAAGCTTCTTTTAATATTTCTTTTGTAATACCACTTATTTTTATATCCATCTGTAATGCACAAATACCATCTTTTGTACCTGCTACTTTAAAGTCCATGTCTCCTAAGTGATCTTCCATACCTTGAATATCTGTTAGTATCGTGTAATCATCATCATGCGTAATAAGTCCCATTGCAATACCTGCAACTGGAGCTTTAATAGGAACACCTGCTGCCATTAAAGCCATACATCCAGCACAAATAGATGCTTGAGAAGATGATCCGTTAGATTCTAATATTTCAGATACAACACGAATCGTGTAAGGAAACTCTTCTTCTGATGGAATAACTTGTAAAAGTGCTCTTTCACCTAAGGCACCATGCCCTATTTCACGGCGACCTGGAGCCCCATATCTTCCTGTTTCACCAACTGAGAATTGTGGGAAGTTATAATGAAGCATAAATCTTTTTTCATCTTCTGGTGAAAGTCCATCAAGTATTTGATGTTCACCTAATGCACCAAGTGTTACAACAGATAAACTTTGTGTTTCACCTCTAGTAAACAAAGCTGAACCATGAGTTCTTGGAAGTAAATCTATGTCTGTTGATATTGGTCTTATCTCGGTCATCTTTCTTCCGTCTGCTCTTTTTTTCTCTTTTACAACGATTTTTCTAAATACTTCGTATTCAACTTCTGATAAGCAAAGTTTAACCTTAGTAATAAGTTCGTTTAACTCATCTTTATCTAAATCTTCATTTTCATACTCGAATTTCGCTACCACGTCTTCTTTTACCTTATCAATTGCATCATACTTTTCTTGTTTATCCTTAATACGCATAGCTTTATCAAGTGGCTCTTTTGCAAGAGAGTATATTTCTTCTTTTAATTCATCAGTTATCTCTAGAGTTTCATACTCCATCTTTTCCTGACCAACTTCTTTAATTATTTTTTCTTCAAACTTAACTAGTTCTTTTACCGCATCATGACCGAACATTAATGCCTCTAACATATCATCTTCGCTCACTTCTTTTGCACCTGCTTCTACCATGTTAATAGCATCCTTTGTTCCTGCAACCGTTAAGTCAATGTCACTTTCTTCTAGTTCTTTAACAGTAGGGTTAATAATTAGTTTACCATCAACTCTTCCTACCTTAACACCCGCAATTGGACCGTTAAACGGAACTTTACTAATTGATGTTGCTAAGCTTGATCCAAACATCGCGGCAAGCTCTGGTGAATTATCAGGATCTACTGATAAAACCGTGTTAACAACTTGAACCTCATTTCTAAAATCACTAGGGAAAAGTGGACGCATAGGTCTATCAATCATTCTAGCAGCAAGCGTTGCAGCTTCACTAGGCCTTCCTTCTCTTTTAATAAAGCCTCCAGGAATTTTACCTACCGAATAAAGTTTTTCTTGATATAAAACCATTAACGGAAAAAAATCAGATAAAACATTTGCATCTTTACTTACGCAAACGCAAGATAAGATGACCGTATCACCATATCTTACAAGAACTGCACCATGCGCTTGTTTTGCAAGTTCTCCTGTTTCAACAATTAGTGGTCTTCCTCTAAAATTCATTTCAAATACTCTTTTTTCCATCTATAATACATCTCCTTTTACATAAAAAGACACCCCAAAAAAGAGTGCCTACTTTTAACAAATTTATTTTCTTAATCCTAAACTTTTGATTAATTCACGATATCTGTTAATGTCAGTCTTCTTTAGGTAGTTAAGTAAGTTACGTCTTTTACCAACCATCATTAACAATCCTCTTTTAGAATGGAAATCATGAATGTTTGTTTTCAAATGTTCAGTTAAAACGTTTATCTTTTCAGTTAGTACTGCAATTTGTACTTCTGGAGATCCTGTATCTCCTTCATGAGTTGCATACTTCTTTATAATCGCTTGTTTAACTTCTTTTTTTAACATTTTTATATTCCTCCTTATTTTATTAATACACCTTATTCTGAGCTACGGCTAGGAGTTAAATCCAATAACCAAGAACAGGCAACAATACTAATATACATTAAAACACAAGAATATGCAAGAAATATTTTATTTATTTTACATTTTTCTTAGGTTTTTTAGTATAACTAACACCTATTTTACTTTCTATACTAGAAAATAAATCATTATCTTCTTGTTTTATAGACTCAGTTATTTCTTTTAATATGTTCTTATTTAAAAACTTTTCCTTATTCATTTGTACATAAGCTAAAAACAAAAGTGAACTTCCAAATAATAATTTAAACTTTTCTTTATTCTTATAAAAGTAATAATATGATATATACTCTATATCACCAGTTTCTAAAAGTGCTTTTTCTAGCATTTTTCTTTGACTTTCACTTAAGTTTTCACGCATCAAAACATCATATATAACATCTGCTTTAGCAAACATACCAACTATTAAAAGTAATTTCTCATAATCTTCTTTTTCACAATAATTATTTTTTAATATCTCATTAGCAATAAAGGCATTATCACATTTTTCCCTCAAAAACAATTTAGTATATTCTTTTTTTTCTTGAAAACTTAAAATATTAGCAATTTTCTTATAGTCATCTAAAGAACTAAATGATTTTATGTATATATCCTTAATTATTTTTAAGGATAATTTGTTCTTATATTTTAATAATTCATAATAATCTTTTCTAGTAACTAATTCATCAACAAATAATAAGTCAAAATCTTTAATAACATCACAAACACTAATATTTTTACATGAATGAAGTATTTTTCTTAAAACTTCTTTATCTAACTGTTTTGGATCATTCATAAACTTAACAACATCATATGCACTTATAAATGAGTTATATTTTATCAGGCTATTTATTAAACATATTCTATCTTGATCATTTCTTAAATACATTGATAAATTTTCATAATCAGTATATGGATTATTAAAAACGTAATTATCATAAATAAATTGTTTTTTTTCATTATCATTTAAATAACTAGCCAATTTAAGAATATCAAGTTGTGATAATTTCTTTTCTAAAACCTTGATTTTTAATTTTAAATTAGTTTCCTTTTCTAATTCTTTAACTAACCTTTCTTTTTCATAATAAGTCATTTTAATTACCTTCCTTTAAACAAACATTTTATATGGTTTCATCTTGGTGTTATCTTTATCATATTTTTTATATATTGCGATTACACTATTGTTATACATAAAAGTAACATAATCATCTTTATAAACATTATTAATAATGCCACCATGTTTAATAATATTAAATAAATTATCGTCTATTGTAACACAATTTTCATCTTTTAAAACATCATTTATGGAAAGTATTTTATATTTATTATCTAAAATGTTCTCTAAAGTATATGCATCATCTATTTTAAACTTTCCTTGCCTTGTTCTTAATAAATCACTCATTACCCCTATAACACCTAATTTATCATTAATATCTTTTATTAAGCTTCTTATATACGTTCCTTTTGACACCGTAACTTTAAAACTATATGAATCATTACTAGACTCTAATAACTCTATTTTCTTTATTTCAACTTTTCTTTTAGGAAGGTTTACTTTTTCGTTACGTCTTGCGTATTCATATAACTTTTTTCCGTTTACTTTAACAGCACTATATATTGGTACTTCTTGATCATATTTTCCTATAAAAGAATCTAATACATTAACTAGTTCATCTTTATTAATAAAACACTTTCTTTGTTCTAATGTTTTCCCTTCTGTGTCTAAAGTGTCTGTTAATTCTCCTAACTTAACGGAAGCAACATACTCTTTATCAGTACCCGTTATAACATCTACCAATTTAGTTGCTTTTCCAATACATAAAACAAGTACTCCAGTAGCGATTGGATCAAGTGTACCAGTATGTCCAATCTTCTTGGTGTTTAATATTTTAGATACTTTATTTACAACATCACGACTTGTTAATCCTTTAGGCTTATTAATCATTAAAATACCATCCATGTATAACACCTACTTTTTCGTACATCCCTAATACTATTCTACCACAAAAAAAGAAAGTTTTAAGCTTTCTTTAAAACTTTCTTTTATCTTTTAACAGGAGGTAAAGTTGTTTTTTTACCTTCAGCATCAATATAATTTACAGGATTTCCCTTAAAGTATCTTAAACTATCATCTAAATCATAATATGTTTTTTGATCGTTGCGTTTAGAACTTGGTATTTCATAAAATTCATCATAATTTCCCTTATAATAATCTATATTTAATATTTCATCTTCGTAAACAACTGCTTCTTCTGTTGTAATAGCTTTACTTTTTATACCGGTTCTAATAAATTTTTCTATGTAATCAGATACATCTTCTTTTTTCCAAACTTCATCACCATTTATCAACTGAGAAGATGAAGACATAGTTGAATATAGTTCTAACCATTGCCCCATAACGGTTTTGAATCTTAATTTATCATTTTGAACATCTTTATCATCACTTAGTTTAGTTAATTTTTTTAACATATCAGTAGATATCTTGTTTGTTGCATTTTTATATTTACCCTTTTCTTTATCTGTTAAACCATTTACACCATTTTTATATAATTTAGGTTTTAATTGTGCAAGTTTATTTCTGTTAACGAATAAAGATAAACCATCTATAACATCTAAATCTTTAATATCACTTTCTATTTCTTTTACTCTATCAATGTTATTTTCTTTCGTACTTTTAACCAACTGTTTCTTTTTACGTTTTAAGTAAAGATTTTTAACTATTTTAGGCATAGGAATCATTTCAATAATTTTATCTAACATGCTAAATATTTTTTTACCTTTACCTTTTTTATCAGTTTCTGGTTCTTTATTTTCTTGATATTCCTTTTGCTTTAATGCATTAAACTTAAGAATCATGTTTCTTAAATCATCACCATATTTTGCCTTTGAAAATCCAATATCAGAAATAGTATCTTCACATAAATTATCAAACCTAGTTACTAATTCATCCATTATTTCTTTAGTGATATCTTTAGGATTATTATCTAAATTGTCTTTTACCATGTTAAATATGGTTGTAAAATGATTAGTTAATTCTATAATTCTAGCTTTTAATTCATTATTTAATTCGTTTTTCTTATTTTCATCATTAACTTTAGATATAGCATTACGAGCTTTATCAGCACTTGCTTTATCCTTAACTTTTTCAATAGCTTCTTTCGCGTCTTTTACTTCTTTTGATTCTTTAGATTCAGCAAGTTTAGCCTTTACAACGTTAAGCTTACCTAAAAACTCATCTTTTTGACGTTTTACAGACATATTATTAATTATTTCTTCAGCTTCTTGTAAAAACTTGTCATCTAAATTAATTAAAGCATTATTTAATAAAGTATTTACTTCATCAATTATCATATCATTTACGTCAGCTATTTCAGCTTGTAAATCATTTTTTAAATCCTCATCATCTAACGCATTAACCAACTTTGCAACATGATTTAAAGCTGTTCCATTAAGGTTTTTTCTTGCTAAATCTAAATAATAATTTATTTCATTTAACTTATTTTGAATATCATTATTTTCATTATTATTTACAGGTTTAGTTTCTGGATTACTAGTTTCTACTTCTGGACTACTAACTTCAGCTTCTGGATTTACTGTTTCTACTTCTGGTCTGTTAGCAGATTTCATATTTACATTATTTGAAGTAATTAAATCATAACATTCTTCAACTAATTTAACGTAATCTTTTTTTAATGTGCTAGTTAAATCAGAAATATTCTTTTCTGATTTAATAATTCCATTATAGGTTTTTAACTTTAAAAATGACTTTCTTAGTTTAGAAAATTCTACTATTTTATTATTTAATAATTTTATTTGGTTAATATATTTATCTAAATTAGAATCTCCTATTGATTGAGCTATATTAGAACTATTTTCTATAATATCATTCTTTAAAGAATCTATTTCAGCATCAACTTTTTCGATTATTTGATCTATTAAACTAGTAATTACGTTTACTTTTTTAGCTTTAGCAACATCAATTTCTAGATCAGTTTTCCTTTGTTCTTTATCTGCAAAAGCATTTTCATAACTTTCTATTGCAAGATTAACATACTTTAATCTATCAAGTAATTTTAATTGTTTTTGAGTATCTCTTGATGAATTTGATAACTCACTTAAAATAGCTTTACGAGTTTTCTTTGCAAGTGCAACACGATCACTAATTGTTTTTACAGAATCAGTTTTTAGGTTCTCATCAACACTTGTACTAAGTTTTCTAATCCATTCTTTATCAATGTTAGCTACTTCATTTTTTATTTCATCATCTATTTGTTTTATTTCTTCTTCCGCACTTTTAATCAATGCTAAAATGCTATCATTAAAATTCATTCAAATCTCCCCCTTTTGTTTGAATGCCCCATATGGTAACACAAAAGATATGTTTTGTCAATAGTTACTATGATTTAAAAAAAGCAGAATCAAAGTCTGCTTTTAATCAATAATTATCTAAATCTAAACACCAAATATCCAATAACTGCTATTACAACTATCATTAAGGATAATATTATAACGCTTATTCTACCACTTTTAGTTGCAAATGACGAAGATGACTCATCCGTATCATACATGTTATGAAGATATTTTTCATAAGAATCTGATAAATAATAGCGATCACTCGTTTTAAAAATACTTTCAAAATAGTTTTTAAAACTAACCGGTAATTTATTTTTATTCTTATCATATATTCTTTCCACATCACTAAAAGAAGCATTATTATCTATTCTCTCATCAATTAAAAGTTCTAAAGAAGTTACTGCAAAAGCATATAAATCAGTTTTTTCTGATACTATTTTGTAAATTGGATCACGATATTTAAAATCAACTTCATTATTAATAACGTTTTTCTTTATTACGAAAGCATCACAATCAATTAATTTTACTTTTCCATTTTTATCAAAGAAAATATTATCAGGATTTAAGTCACATATATAAACATTATATTTATGAATTTTTTTCATAACATCTTCAATTACCTTTATCTTATCTATCTTATCCTCAAAATTATAATTCTTGTTCTTGGACCATAAAGCCTCACCTTCTGGTAAATACTCCATTATGTATCCAACAAAAACACCATCATAATAAACTAAGTTCTTCGGTTTTACGATTTCTTCTATATCTAAAGTTTTAATATATCTTAAAGTCTCTTCACGATCCTTAATGTAAGTAAACGAATTTGACGTAAACATCTTTAAAATCCTTCCGTCTTGAGTTAGATAAATATTACCAGATCTTCCTGATGCTATTTTTTTTACTAACTTTAATGTTTTATAATCAACCGCATCACTTGGAATATCCCTAAACTTTTCATTTAAACCTCTTGTTGTTACCGCTGAGACAACGTTTATGCTTAAAACGCTTCCGTCCTCGTTCATTCCAACTTCATAAAATCCAAGCGCTCTATATATGTTAAACATTAAGGAATCATGCTCATCAACGCATACGCAAACGTTTCTTGAACCCACTTCACCTGCTACATATATAACCGCTTCTATTAAAAGGCCTTCCATACCCTTGTTTTTAAATTCATCTAAAACGTATAATTTGTTAATCTCAACAACAGACGCATTATTTCTGCTTTTGAATTCAAAAGAGGCATAGCCTATTAACATATCATTAGTTTGAATTACAATCGTGATTTTATTTTTAAAATACTCAGGTATTATATAATCATCTATGTCTGCTAAACAATCTATTTTTAAGTTTTCAGAAGAAAACGTATTAACTATATCTGCGAAAACGTCAAAATCAGACTCTAAAATACCAAGGTTTAAATTTTCCTTTTTTACTAAGTTAATCATCTTATCACCACCGGCCTAGCATCTTACTATTTCAATTATACCTTTTTTTCTTCCATATTTCTACAAAAAATAAAAAAAAGATAGAAAAATCTACCTTTATTCGTTAATTTCACTTATTATTTTCTCAATTCTAGAAGCATACTCTATTGATTCATCATAAATAAATCTTAAATCAGGTATTCTTCTTATTTCTAATTTTCTTTTAGCTAGTTCTGTTTTTATAAAACCTTTTGCTTCATTTAAATCATGTAAGCACTTATCTTTTTTAGATTCATCTAAAACGGTGCAGTATACTTGTGCTAAAGTTAAATCAGCATCAACCTCGCAACCAGTAATGGTTACAAATCGTATGTCACTATCATTTACCTCGTTTTGAAGTATATCACTTATTTCCTCAATTAATAAACTTGCTATTCTCTTTGTTTTAATACTCATAATTACCTCTTTATCTCAACTAGTTCGTATGCTTCTATGATATCGTTTTCCTTAATATCACCAAAGTTTTCTAAAGTAATACCGCATTCATATCCTGCTTTTACTTCTTTAGCTTGGTCTTTTTCTCTTTGTAGTGATTTTATAGCACCATCATAAACAACAACACCATCTCTTATAACACGGGCTTTAGCACCCATCTTAACTAGTCCATCTAGCACGTAGCATCCAGCGATGTTACCGGTTTTAGAGAATTTATAAATCTTTCTTATTTCAGCTTGACCAAGTATTTTTTCCTCATACTCAGGATCAAGCATACCTTTCATTGCGGCTTCCATTTCCTCAACAACTTTATATATTATGTTATGAAGTCTTATATCAACACCGTACTCTTTAGCAAAATCCATTATCTTACCAGATGGTCTTACATTAAAGCCTATTATTATAGCATCAGATGCGTTAGCTAAAACGATGTCACTTTCAGTAATCGTTCCAACGCCACTTCTTATTACGTTTAAACGGCATCCTTCAACATCTATTTTTAAAAGTGCGTTTTTAACAGCTTCCTCGCTTCCCTTAACATCCGTTTTTAAAACTATGTTAATCTCTTTTAAGCCATCTGATATTTTTCCAAATAAATCATCTAAGCTAAGAGCGGTTTTAGTGGTATTAGCCTTTAACTTAGCCGTTTGCATACGGTGTTCAGCAACAGAATGAGCTTGTTTTTCAGACTCAAACGCCATAAATTTATCTCCGGATGTTGGAACACCAGTTATTCCTGTTACCGAAACCGGGGTTGATGGTAAAGCAAAAGTTACCTCTTCGCCTAAATCATTCTTAAGAGTCCTTATCTTTCCGTAATACTCACCTATTACAACAGGATCTCCAAGTCTTAAAGTTCCGTTTTGAACAAGTAAGGTAACAACTGAACCAACGTTTTTATCTAGTTTTGATTCAATTACCGTACCCATTGCATAACGCTTTTTATTAGCCTTTAAATCCTCTAATTCAGCGATTAAAAGTAAGTTTTCTAATAATTTATCTATACCCTCATGAGTTTTAGCAGAAATAGGAACAAACAAAGTATCTCCACCCCAAGTATCAGGTGTAAGACCATGTTCACTCATTTCTCTTTTTACTTTCTCAGGATCAGCTCCTGGCTTATCGATTTTATTTATAGCAACTATGATTGGAACCTTTGCAGCTTTTGCATGATCAATTGCTTCAATCGTTTGAGGCATAACGCCATCATCAGCAGCAACTATAATAATTACGATATCAGTAATAGAAGCACCACGAGCCCTCATCTCGGTAAAAGCAGCATGCCCAGGAGTATCAATAAAAGTTATTTTCTTATCTTTATAAGCAACTTGATATGCTCCTATGTGCTGGGTTATTCCACCGAACTCACCTTCTACAACACTACTTTTTCTAATGGCATCCAAAAGTGATGTTTTACCATGATCAACGTGTCCCATAATGGTTACAACAGGAGGTCTTGGCTCTAAATCCTTAGGATCATCATTTACCTCAAACATCTCAAAGTTAGAAATGTCTAATGCTTCTTCCTTCTTTAAAGTTTTATTATATTCCAAAGCTAAAACTGATGCATCATCAAAACTTAAACTTGCGTTGATGCTAGCCATAATGCCTAGGCTCATTAATTTTTTTATAACCTCAGTTACCGAAATACCAAGTTCTGAAGAAAAATCTTTAATGCTCATGCCATCTTTGTATAAAATGACGTTTTCATCTTTTTCCGTTTCATTAGAAACTAATTTTTCTTTATTTTTATACATGTTTTTCTTTTCTTCTTTTATGTCTTTAGCTTTGTTTTTACCTTTGTTTTTCTTTTTCTTAGCCTTTGGTTCACTATTATAGATGGTATCTTTCTTATCAATTAAGGTATCAACTACCTCATCATAATAATCATCTTCCTCCATCTTTTTAATTATTTCCTCATCTTGATTAATGTCTAAAGAAGCATCATTTTCATCATTTGCCTCATTTGCAAAATAATTATCAAGTTCAACAATCGCATCATCAGATAACATATCATCCTTAGATGATACTTTTATATCTAGTTTTTCACACGCGTTTAATACTTCTTTTTCATCCTTATTCATGTCTAAAGCATATTCTAAAACACTCATCATAAGCCATCAGCTCCTTTCTTTTTTATTTACCGATTATGTTTTCTAATTGTTCATACACCTCTTCTGGAACTAAAACTTCTAAGTACTTTTCTAAAGCTTTTGTTTTTCTAGCTAAATCAACTACTTCTAAATCCTTTTTTAAGTATGCTCCTCTTCCGTTTTGCTTACCGGTTGGATCAACCGATACGTTACCTAAATTATCCCTTACAACCCTTATAAGTTCTTTTTTAGGGTATTTTTCTTTAGTAACAACACAAGTACGCATAGGAACCTTTTTTTGTTTCATTATCATCACCACTTTCTAGTGTAAAGCATTTGAAAGGTCGATGCCCTCTTCATTTACTTGCTCATGCGTTTTAACGTCTATCTTGTAATGTGTAAGACGCGCAGCAAGACGAACGTTTTGACCTTTCTTACCAATTGCTAATGACAAATTATCACCTTCCGCAATTGCTAAAGCTTCTTTTTTCTTTTCGTCTAGTATGTATACATCAACTTCGCGAGCTGGAGAAAGTGCGTTTTTAATAAATGTTATAGGATCCTTATCATATTTTACAACGTCTATTTTTTCGCCACCTAGCTCTTCGGTTATTCGGTTTATTCTAGAACCTTTCTCTCCAATACATGCTCCTACTGCATCTACGTTTTCATCTTCTGAGTATACCGCTATTTTACTTCTTGATCCTGCATCTCTTGCAACGCTATATAAAATAACGGTTCCATCATTCAACTCAGGAATTTCGTTTTCTAAAAGCCTTTTAACAAAACCATAATGACTTCTAGAAAGTAAGATAAGAGGACTTTTACCAGTGTCATCTATTTTAGTTACGTAAACCTTAACTTGAGAACCCATTTTTAAATTCTCACCCTTAATTAGTTCACTCTTTGGTAAAACACCATGCATTCTTCCTAAATCAACATAATAGTTTTTAGCATCTTCCCTTGATAAAGTACCAACTAATAATTCTCCTTCTTTATCTTCAAATTCCTTCATGATGCTTTGTCTTTCCGCTTCCCTTACCTTTTGAACAAGGATTTGTTTAGCAGTCATCGTTGCAACACGTCCGAAGTCCTTTAGGGAAACTTCTTCTTCGATTGTTTCTCCAACTTTTATATCAGGTACTATCTTCTTAGCATCCTCAAGTAATATTTCTACAGCATCATCATCTTCATCATCAGTATATTCATCAACTACCTTTTGGTATGAATAACCTTTTATTTCTCCTGTATCCTTATTAATTTCAATTCTAATGTTTGGAAGACCAGTATCTTTAGCATACGCTTTTTCAAGCGCGGTTGTCATGCCATCAAAGATTACGTCCTCACTTATTTGTTTTTCCTTACAAATATCTTTTAATGCTTTTACAAATTCTTTACTATTCATTTTATTTATCTCCTTTTTCTTGTGAACATACATCAAGAACGTATGAATCATCAAATTCATCTTCAAGAGTATCAATTAATGGATTTATAATTTCTGTTGCTAAAACGCACGTGTCAACGTCTACGAAAGGCTCTTTATCAATCGTTATCCTAAGAAAATAAGTATTGCCCTCAAGTACGTAATTAACACTGCAAAGCTTAATGTTTTTTTCACTAAGTGGTTTTTCAATTAGCTTTTTTACCTTCTCATCCATATTTAATACCTCCTTCAAATATAAAGAGCAGGACTATTCTTGCCCTACTCTTTGCTGCTACATGTATTATAACATAAAAAAGTTCAAATGCAATGCTTTTTATAATATTTATGTAAAACGACCATTAAATTATTCTATAATTCTTTTATTTTTGTTATAATCTAAACTAGAGGTGAATCATAAATGCAAGATAGCATAATAGATAAAATAGAAGGCAAAATAAAAGATTGGTTTAAAAAAAACAGTAAGTTTCTAATTGTTATATTACTTTACTTACTATATCAAAGCAATTTTATAATCTCTCTTATCTCATCTTTAGGGATTAACGTTTATAGTATTCCAAGAACGCCAAGAATCTTTTTATTTGCATTTACCGACTTAATATACATAGTAATACTTATTTTAATGTTTAAAAAAGAAATAGTAAAAGGTCTTAAAGATCTTAAAGAAAACTTTTTAAACAGAGCGATTTTATCACTTAATTGCTGGGTAGTTGGATGCGTAATAATGACGGTATCATCCATTATAATAGGACTCATTTTGGGTCAAAACGTATCACAAAACGAATCCCTTGTTAGAGAAAGTATTGAGGTAGCTCCTTTATACATGCTTTTTACATGCTCTATTATCGCTCCTATATTTGAAGAGATGGTATTTAGAAGATCCTTATATGGTTTAGTTAAAGTTAAATGGTTATTTATCGTGTTAAGCGGTGTTTTATTTGGGCTTTTACACGTTTTAGGAAGCTATAACAGTATATTAGATTTTCTATACATAATTCCGTATGGTGCGATGGGATCTTGCTTTGCATACCTTTTAATCAAGACCAAAAACATAACTTTGCCAATAATCGTTCACATGCTTCATAACACTATTTTAGTTTTAGTACAAATAATCGGGAGATAAAAAATGGAAAAAGAAGAAACAAAGGAAAAACAAAAGAAAAAAAGAAAACTTAAATGGCAAGTTAAATTATTCATTTTAATAGTGTTAATAGTTTTATATGCGTTTTTTATTGGTACTAAAGGAATATTTATAAGGGAATTTAAAGTTTCCACTAGTAAAATATCTGATGAGATGCACGGTCTTAAAATCCTTCAGATATCAGACATACATTACGGATCTAGCGTAACTGATGGTATGATTGAAAAAATAGTTAAAAAAGCTAATGAAGCAAAACCCGATATAGTAATTTTTACTGGTGATTTAATAAATGAAAACCATAAGATAACAAACGAAGAAAAAGACTTTTTAACTAACGAACTAAAAAAAATCAATGCCGAACTAGGAAAATACTACGTAACTGGTGAAGAAGATTTTGATGATGCAACATCAGTGCTTAATTTAGCTGGATTCGTAAATTTAGAAAATAACCCACAAACCATCTATTTAGGTAGCAACAAACCTATTTTGCTAATCGATAAGACGTCTTGTGAAGAATATTTCAATAATACCGAAACTCCTCCAGAATTTAAAATACTAGCACTACATGATCCTAATGATATAGATGACTTACTTAAATATAACTTTGATATGGCAATTGCAGGTCACACACATAATGGACAAATAAACATTATAAAAATAAAAGACTTACTTATAGGAGGTAAATATAATAAAAATTACCAAAAAGTAGAAAACACAAAACTATACATAAACCCAGGAATTGGTACAAGTAAAATAAATGCAAGATTATTTAACCATCCAACAATGTATTTATATAGACTAAATAAAACATCTGCTAACTAACAGATGTTTTATTAATTGGTAAAGTTATTATAACACTTGTTCCCTTACCTTCCTTGGATATATATTTCATAGTTCCGTCATGTTTTGCAATTATTTCCTTTGAAAAACAAACTCCTAAACCGGTTCCGTTTTTCTTTGTTGTGTAAAACGCCGTTCCTATTTTGTTTTCATCTTCCTTACTCATTCCAATTCCATTATCCTTAATGGTGATTACGTACGTATTATTAAAAGGCCTTGCCTTAAGAGTTACCTCTCCTTTTTTTTCTATTGCTTCCTTAGCATTTTTAACAACGTTTATAAAAACCTGCTTTAATCTGTTATAATCACCATTTATATAAACCTCATCATCACTTATTTTATATTTAAATACTATGTTATTTTTTAATATTAACTTTGCCTCATCACACACATCTTCTAATAGCATGCTAATATCAATTGGGCTTTTATCTATCTTAAGCTTTGATATATCAGAAAAATCCTTAAGCAGTAATAAAGTTCTATCTATCTCTTGATTTATAATTCCAGCATACCTACTTGCCTTAGACGGATTATTAATATCAAACATATCTAAATATCCTTTACATACTGCCAAAGGATTTTTTATTTCATGAGTAATTTTAAATAAAGATTCATATAGTTTTTTTTCTCTTGATATATCTTTTAGAGAATTATACATTTTAACGATAACCTCAATTTTATTAAAAAACGAAATTATAACGTATATTACTAAATATAGCAAAATCCAAAAAACTAAAACGAACCAAAAATTATTTATGTTAATCATTCTATTAGGAAAGAAAATAACAATTAAAAGCCAAAAAGGAAACTTTACCATGATAAAGATATTGTTAATTTTAAATTTAGTAAAGAAACCCAAAATAAACATTAATACATACTGCACTGTCATTATAAAAAAGTTTATTTCATAAAACCTGGATAAAATAAATGATATTCCAACAGATAATACGATGGCTGGTCCAACTCTTTTTTTATATAGAGAAAGTAAAATCGGAACGTTAAGAAAAATTGCCGAAATAAATGATAACTTTCCAAATCTAGCACAAAAATAAAAACTGCTAAATAGTGCCAAATCAAAAAATATCATTTTTTCTTTTTCATAAGTTGCTTTACTATAAACTATGTATATAAAATAGCATAAAAGTGGAAAAAATAAATATATTAAATTTAAAAGCACGGAAGCTACCATATAATTCCTCCTTACTATGAGAAATTATACCGAATTTCCGTGCCGTATTTTGTCGAATTTTGTATTAAAAAATAATTTTTTGTAAAAATTAATCTTCGTTTAATTGATCAATATATTTTTTTAGCTTTTTAGCATTATCACCTAAAATTATTTTTATGGTATTATCTATTTCAACGATTCCTCTTGCACCTAGTTTTTGAATTCCTTCTTTATTTACCTTAGATGGATCTTTCAAAGTAACCTTAAACCTTGATACACTAACTTCCATATTAGTAATGTTTTTAATACCACCTAGATATTCCACCAACTTATTAGCCTCATATTTAAAGTCAGGCTTACTTGCCTTTATTACAACTAGTGCAATTATAATTAAAACAACAATTATAATAATATATTTTAACAATATCATCACCCTATCAAAAATTATATAACAAGTTTATTAAAATTGCAAGCAAACGTTTTTTTATAGTTAAATCAAAGTAATTGGACATTTGACTTGCACTATTTATCATGTTTTGAATAAGCTACTAATGAAAAAGATAGAAAGGGTGAAATATTATGTGTAATGATTCTAATTCAAAACAAAGCTGTAACTGCATTGCTGAAATATTAAAAGTAATAAACATTCTTCAATGTGAAGTTTGTCCTGGCGATAGCTGCTTAGAGACATGTACAAGAGCATTCTTCGGTCCATCAGTGGCAACTGCTTTTAACACTAGACCAGTAACTTTATATACATGTAACGCAGCTCCTGTTACAATGCCAGTATCAAACACACCAGGAGAAACCACAACTTCAAATATATTTAGAGTTGAAAAAGTAGATGGTTGCTGCGCTACTTTAAGAGTATTAACGTTTGATTCAGGAACGAATACTTATACCGCAACAAATTCATTTTTCACTATAAATACAAACTGCTGCTGCTCTATTAAGTGCTTAGCTGATACTTTCGTTGAAGGTGTTTAAAAAAGGCCACTTGTTTTAGGTGGCTTTTTTATTTTATGTTTGAAATATCATCAATAAAAATTTTTCTTCCGTCTAAAGTTAATAAGTAATTATCCTTCATTCCCACTACTTTTTCATTTATATTTTCACCATTTTTGTACATAATATTAACATCTGCTTGATATACGAAATTAGGACTCGAAAAAATATTATTTATTTTATTTATAATATCTGATCTATCTAACTTTTCATCACTTATTTGTCTTATATCATTACTAGACTTTTCATCTGATGCATGATAATAAAAGTCCTTTTGAACTTTAGATTTAATATTTTCTACTTTGTTTTTATAAATTTCCGGAAATTTATCTTTCATAACCATCCTCCCATATAAACATATTCATTAGTTAAAGCAAAAATACAAAAAGGTGGTGATATAAATGAAAAAAAGTAAAATTAATTACGGGATCATAATACCACTGGTTATTTTCTTTATAATAAGTGTGTTATCAATTTACAGTGCAACAAAAAACACCAGCTCAAACCAAATAGTAGTCAAACAAGTAATATGGTATTTGGTTGGGTTTGCTATTTTAATTATTACCGCTAAAAAAAGTTTAAAATTCATAACTGATTATGCCATTGTTTTTTATATTGCGGGTAACATACTACTTTTTTTGCTTTTGATTTTTGGAACGGAAATAAATGGTTCTAAATGCTGGTTTACGATTCCTGGGATTGGTTCTTTTCAGCCAAGTGAATTCATGAAATTAGCATTAATATTAATGAATGCTAAAGTGTTTTCATACTTTGATAATAAATATCCTAAAAGAACGTTTAAAAATGATTTAGTTATATTTTTTACGGTTATGGTAATAACGTTAATTCCAAGTATTCTAACATTTTTAGAGCCAGACACTGGAATGGTTATAATATATTTTCTTATTTCTTTTGTTATGCTTTTCATATATGGCATAAAAAAAAGAATATTCTTAATAATATTTATTTTAGCTGGTGTTTTTGTGGGAGCGTTTTTATATTATTATTTTAATTTTCAAGATAGCTTTATAGATGTTTTTGGAACGAGTTTCTTTTATAGAATTGATAGAATTCTTGATTGGTCAAATAAAAGTGGAATGCAGCTTACCAATGCTCTTGCTGCGATTAAGGCGGCAGGTTTATTTGGTTTTGGTGTTGGAAATACACCGATTTATATACCTGAGTCTCACACGGATTTTATATTTTCTGTTTTCTCTAGTAATTTTGGTTTTGTTGGAACGTTATTATTAATTATTACGATTATAATTTTTGATTATGCCTTAATAAGATTAGCTCAAAATGCAAAGGATAAAAATTTTAAATTCATAATAATTGGATTTGTAACAATGATCCTTTATCAGCAAATTCAAAATATAGGTATGAACATAGGATTACTACCAATAACCGGAATTACGCTTCCGTTTATAAGTTACGGCGGGTCTTCTCTTCTTAGTTATATGCTTGGCATTGCCTTAATTGTAAATTATGACAAGTCCATTCATAATGGAGTTTAACACACCTTCGGCTTCATGGAGCAAAATAAAAAGTCCTTCTTTTATTAGAAAGACTTTATTATTCAACATGGTGACGCGTATGGGATTTGAACCCATGAATGCCGCCGTGAAAGGGCGGTGTGTTAAACCACTTCACCAACGCGCCAGTTTATATATAAAATGGTGGGCCTGAATGGACTTGAACCATCGACCTCACGCTTATCAGGCGTGCGCTCTAACCAGCTGAGCTACAAGCCCATTTCATAGTACTGGTAAAACTGACTACTTAATTCTACTATATAAATCTTAAAAAATCAATATATTTTACGGCTTTTTTGTAAAAAAGGTATGTATTAATCATATTGTTAACGAAATCCCTTGAGCGAAACCATAAAATTAAAACCACTTGTTTTGAGTGGTTTATATACAAATTGGTGGAGCTTAAGGGATTCGAACCCTTGACCTTCTCGGTGCAAGCGAGACGCTCTAGCCAGCTGAGCTAAAGCCCCAGAAAAATATGCATTAATTTGAATGCATATTAATAATATCAAAAAGATTTATAAAAATCAATACCTAAATTAAATTTTTTCACTATTAGACTCTAATTGTGATAATTCCTCGTTTAAAGTATTAACTTTTTGACTAATTTTGCTAGTATCTGCAACTTCAAGCTCATACCAACCTTTTTTAAACATTAAATTATAGATTTCTCTTTGCATGTTTGCTACATCATCAAACATGTCATAATAATCATTGTATAAATCATCGTTACTAGCCTCAGTTAAAGAAACCGCATAATTCTTTAGCATAGATTTTTCAATCGAAAGCATAGCAGTAATATAATCCTTATCATTCATTTTATTTGTTTGTGGAACTTCTGTTTTTGGGTTACTAACTTTATTATTATTATTATTCATTCTTAATCTCCTTTAACTTAATATATTTAATACAGCTTTACAATGCTCTTTATGCATTTCGGAAACTCTTTTTAATAAGTCTTTTATTTCCTCATCGGTAACGTTTTCTTTAAAATGACATGCCACCTTTGATGCGTTAAAATTCCAATTATAAATATCACTTAGATAATCTAAGTCCTTTGTGCTAATCATTGCTGGTGCATTTTCATAATTTTGCATTATATTTTTCCTCCTTCACTTAAGTTATGTGCCAAAAAATTTTTTTTAAACACAAAAGAAGTTATAATTATACTTTTATAACTTCTTTATCATTAATAATCAACCGCACTTTTAAATTTTTTCTAATGACACATTACTCTTCTTTCAATACGTAAACTAACGTTTCAAAATCATAAATGCGTTATTAAATTTCAACATACGTATTTAAACGCCCAAGAATTTTAACATTATAATACTTTTTTAAAAACACAGAGTTTTCTAATTTAACAGTATAATACCACTCAAACCAAATTCCCCTAAACATTTTTCGAAGATGCATCTTCATTAATATATTATTCAAATGAAAAAATATAGAGCGGTTTTATGTCCTATGTTATCTTTTTTTAATAAACTTTTTAGCCCCATCAATCGTTTTATTAAGATTATTTGATTTTTGCAAGTACATCGGATGATATGTATAAAATAATTTTTCGTTATCTGAATAGACATATGGTTTATTTATTTTTGGCCAATCATTAAATTCCCATCCTAATAAAGAAGCAAGTGTATCCAAAACCATATAGTATGGATTTTTAGGTCCTACAACAGCTATTATCTTTTCAATTCCAAGAATGTCTACCAAATTAACCAAGTAATCTACTGAGATATCTTTTATTTCATCAAATAGTAAAGGAGTTCCCTTACAATCCTTGTTGCCGCACACAAAGATGTTTCCCCACGTAATATCACCGAGATTTGCGACATCATTAACACCCGTTACACGCCTTATAAATTTCCAAAATAACGTGTTTGGCATTTTTGCTTTCATGAAAAAATTATCGTATTCTTTTTCAAGTTCTCTCGCGGAAGTAAAATTATTATGACTGGAAAACCATCCATTAGTTTCCTGACCTAAATATAATATTTTTCCTTTTGCGTTAGGGGTTACTAAAAGAGGATTAGACAGTTTATAATCTTTATCTATAAATTTAATTTGTTCGAAAACATTGTCATTTAGGTTTTCTAATTTGTTCATAAAGTAAACCTCCTTTTTTAGTTTTATTATCTTTAAAACACATTAAGTTATGTTTTTTAAACAAACCTATATAATTTGCAATTTATATTCTTTTTAATATTTCAAAATAAAAACTTCTCTTTTGTTTGAGAAGTATTATATATCAATAATTAGTTTTAATCAATATTATGGTCGGAAAGACAGGATTTGAACCTGCAACCTCTACGTCCCGAACGTAGCGCTCTACCAAGTTAAGCTACTTTCCGATATAATGGCGCTCACGAAAAGATTTGAACTTTTGACCTTTACCTTCGGAGGGTAACGCTCTATCCAGCTGAGCTACGTGAGCAAAAAAGCTTACTTAAGCTTTAAATTTATACCTATTGGACAGTGATCACTACCAAAAACATCACTATAAATAACCGGGTCAGATACCTTATCTATAATGGATTTTGAAACGATAAAATAATCTATTCTCCATCCTATGTTTCTGGCCCTACAATTTCCAATATAACTCCACCATGAAAACGCATCATCTTTAGTCGGGTTAAAATGTCTATAAGTATCAACAAAGCCACTTTTTAAAAGTTCTGAAAACTTTCCTCTTTCTTCGTAAGTAAAACCAGCGTTACCAATGTTTGCTTTTGCGTTTTTGATATCTATTTCCTCATGTGCAACATTAAAATCTCCACATACCACAACCGGCTTTTTTTCTTCCAATTTTTTTAAATAAGCCCTTAAATCATCTTCCCATGTCATTCTGTAATCAAGTCTTGATAAATCTCTTTTTACGTTTGGAACGTACTGGTTAACTAAATAAAAATCCTCAAATTCCAAAGTAATTACTCTTCCTTCATGATCATGCTTATCAATACCCATTCCATAAGTTACGCTTTTTGGTTCATATAATGAATAAATAAGCGTTCCAGAATAGCCTTTTTTATCCGCCGGGTTTATGTAACAATAATAATCCTTTGGCTCGAAATCTATTTGATCTTTTTCTGCTTTTACTTCTTGCAAGCAGTATATATCTGCATCGCAAGCATAGAAAAAATCCTCAAATCCTTTTTTTAAACATGCTCTAAAACCTGCAACGTTCCATGACACTAACTTCATTTAAACACCTCTTTTAAATTATAACATGTAAATTATACAAAAATACATTTTTTTACGCTTGCATGACATTTTTCGATGTTTTTTGAAAAATAACTGGCGTATTATATCAAACCCGAAAGGAGAAAAAATAATAAATGATAACTGATTATGATTTAAACGAATCAATAAAAAATTTAAAAGAAAAATTTAGTGAAGTTAAAAACATGGGATACGTAAAAGGAATCAAGCAAAAAAGCCAAGGCAACTCAGGACTTACATTTGAAAAATTAATTGGTAAAGAAAATGATAATTTTCAAATCGCGGACTATGATGGTATCGAAATTAAGGTTAAAAACAATTTTGGATACCGATATTTACAACTATTTAACTTAGTTCCAAGCAACAGTTTCGGAATAGAACTTAAAAGATTAAGAAATACTTATGGAGAATATGACAATCATTTTAAGAAAGTAAAAATTTTGATAAAATCTGTTTTTGCAAATAAAATGTCTTTTTTGGATACTGGTTATTGGGCAAAATTGGAAATTAAATATAGTGAAAAAAGAATTTATCTATTAATCTATGATAGAAAAAGACGTTTAATTGAAAAAAACATTTATTGGGATTTCGATGAAATAATTGGCATGATAAATAGAAAATTAAAAACTCTAGCCATTGTTAAATATGATAAAAAAGCGATTGGAAAAGATGATTATTTTAAATATAACGAGATGAATTTTTATAAATTAAAAGATATAAATACTTTTTTCAATCTAATCGAAGAAAGTTTAATTAGGATATATTTTTGCTTAAGCGTATATAAAAGTGGTCCTAAAATTGGACGTGAACATGACCATGGTGTTGTTTTTGGAATAAAAGAATATGATTTACTAAAATTATATGATAAATATGATGAATAGTAGGTGTTGTACTTATTTCCGTGAGGTTGCAGTTGCAAAAATAAATAAAAAAACTATCCAATAAAAGGATAGTTATCTTCTAAATGGTCGGAAAGACAGGATTTGAACCTGCAACCTCACGGTCCCAAACCGCGTGCACTACCAAATTGTGCTACTTTCCGAAAAAGCAATATGATTATATCATAAGGCTAAATAAAGTTCAAGCCTTTTTTAATATTTTATGTAATAGTTCAAAAAAGTTTACTTTATTACCATTTTTTATAATTAAGTGGCGCGCTCGAAGGGATTCGAACCCCTGACCTTTTGGTTCGTAGCCAAACGCTCTATCCAGCTGAGCTACGAGCGCAATAACAATTATCACAGAATCCCTGCGACGCCACTAATTATATCACTTATATTTATTTTTTTCAAGTACCATTTAAATTAATTTATTAATTCTTTGTTTTATATAGTTTTATGTAATACATCTTTTTTGTTTATGGTTTATTATTGTACCTTTGTAAACATGTTTATCGTGGAACCATAAGATGCTATAAAAAGAGGATTTTTATTTGTTGAAAAAACATTCGCATGATAAATTGCCTAAATAATTCTTAGTAATACTATAAAAATGTCAACTATTTATTAGAAATAATTTCATTAACAAATTCCTTTGCGGAGACATCTAGAGCCTCTAAAGTATCATTTTCTATCACGTAATCATAATTATAATTTTCAACGTTCGCATCAGATGAATTCGAAGTTATTAATTTATAATTTTTTCTTTTTATTAATAAAGTAACAGCCTCAAAATCAGAAACTATTTTTGCGATTTCTTCCGGCTCACGTACATGAATAAACATAATTAAAGCATTACTTTTATAAAAATCATCAATTGCACTTCTTATAGTATTATAAGGCATATCATTATAATTGGTTGAAAGTGATTTTAAATCCGCTAAAAACTTTCTATCCTTTTCCGTTTTACTACCGGTCCACCCCATTAATTTAGCAATTTCTTTAATTTTGGTTATTGATGAAAAATTAAATGTTTCACAATACTTTGAACAAAAATCAACAAAAGTATCCTTACCACTACCACCGGTTCCATTTATTACAACTATTTGCTTTTTCATATAATATCAACTACTTTCTAAAACAATTATAACACATACTAACATTTAAAAAATTATCAAAATATCATAAATGTACAAAATTTCATGTAAATACCTGGAGCAACCAAATAAAAAAATAAAACTAACCCACACGGTTAGTTAACTTTTAAAAACTGGTGGCTCCAGGTAGAATCGAACTACCGACACAAGGATTTTCAGTCCTTTGCTCTACCGACTGAGCTATAGAGCCATATAAAAAAAATTGGCGGTTCCGACGAGATTTGAACCCGCGATCTTCTGCGTGACAGGCAGACGTGTTAACCCCTACACCACGGAACCATAAATGCTTTTTTCCTAAAGCTCTTTAAGTATACTAAAAATAACATACCATTGTCAAGTACCACTTTGAATTTTTTTGAATTTTCATACTATTTTGTTAATTTATATGACAAAACAAAACAAATAATTGATATGAAAATACCAAAAACAAGCTCACTAAAAGAAAACGCAGCAGGAATTAAAGCGGGTACAGAACCTAGCACAAAGCCTATTATTACACTATATATCAAGCTAAACTTTCTCTTTAATAAACAATTCATTACCTTTAGCAAAACAACAACACCAAAAACAAGCCCCATTACAAACGGAATAAGCTTATTGATTTGTCTTAACCCAAAAGTAATTGGATGTGCCATAACCGATAAAACATATTCATACATTCCAATTGTGATAAGTAAAAAAGAACCACTAACTCCTGGAACTACCTTTCCTACCGAATATATCACCCCTGCTAAAAACAAGTTTAAATTAGCAATTAAAAATGAATTCGTTTTAGCATCAAGATCGATTTTAAAAACGTTCTTAGACAAAACCAAAAGCACTAAACAAAAAATAAAAGTTAAAACAAGTGCTATATAATTTATTTTTCCATTTTCACTTTTTTCACCACACCTTTTAACCTCTTTAAAAAGAAAAGGAACGCCACCTAAAATAAGTCCAATAAAAGCAAGTTTTGTTATGACCTCATGTTTTTCATACAAAAACATCATAACATTACTAAACCAAACTGCTCCTATTAATATTCCCATACCTAATACAAATAAAAAAGAAAAACTTTTCTTAAAATCCTTAAATAAATTCGTAAGAGCATAAATCATCTTGTTATAGACACCAAAAATAACCGCAATAACGCCGCCGGATACTCCAGGAACAATCATTGCCGTACCAATTAATATGCCAATTAAAAAAAGGTTAATAAAAGACATATAATCACCTAAATAATTATATGCCTTTTTTTACTTACTATTCTATTGTTAAAGTTTGACTATCTGGTTGTATTTGAATAAATGTATTTCCATCATTTACAACTAACTCCTCGCCCGTTGCTTTCACTTTGTAAATTGTTTTGCTTGAACGAGAATGTTTTTCCCACGTGATTGGGATTGCATAACCTTCTGAAATATAATATCCTTCACCACTTCCAACGTTATTTAAGCCTTGCCTTCCACCGGAATAACCATCATTTAATCTGTAATTATGCACTTTATAAGTAATGATGTTTTTAGCCGTGTACTGAAGTCCTGTTACATAATCTTTATGTTCCGTATTGTTTTGATATCTTTTATAAACTTTGTTTTCGGCATCATATCCATAACTTGTTAAATGACTAGATGAATATGGAATTCTAACCGTGTTTGCTGGCACTGCTCCTTCATAACTTGCTAAATCAAGTGGTTCTGCTTGATATTTTAAAAGTAAGTCTTCATCCGTTGTTGTTCTGTAGCCTTTTTTTGCAGCAACTTCTTTTAATTTTGCCATGGAAGTATATGCACGGTGTTCTCTTGCAATGTTTCTTAAAGCACTATCCCAAGTAAATGCACTTGAATTATTTGCGTTTATAACATCTATGTCATATGAACTAATATCACTTTGAGCTTGAGGGCTCCATCCGATATGTGCATATATCGCATCGTTTTCCATTACGTAATCTAAATAATAATGTCTTGAACTTCTAACCGATGCAATTCTCGCCGTATCTTTATCTCTAAACAAGGCCATCATTCTTGTTATTCCGCCTTCTACGATCATTTCATATGTTATATATGCATCTTGTAATCCAGCTTGGTATCCCCAAACCGCTTTGTTGTTGTTAATCATAACGGCGTATGGTCTTGAGTTTGATGATAAATCAACGATTTGAACTTGTTTTTCTTCTTTTGTTATCTCTTTTTTCTTTTTTTCTGGTTCTTTTGTTTTTGCACTATTCTTATCTTGAGTTAATAAAACAAAAGCTAACACCCCTATTACAGTTAATAAAACAACTACAACTAAAATTATAATTTTCGCTTTTTTACTAAGTTTTTTTCTTTTCTTTTTATGTTTTTTAGATTTCATAGTATTATTTTCATTTTCATCAGGTTCTTCTATCATTTTAAACTCATCATTCATATTACTTCTCCTATTCTCTATAATTTTATTATACTATCAATTGATTTATTAAACAATCAAAAAAAGATAAATGATTTTTAATCATTATCTTTTAAAATATCATTTGCTGCTATTATGGCGCTAGTAAATGCCCAAGAAAGGTTATATCCACCACACTTGCCGTCAACGTCTAATACTTCTCCTATAGCGTACAATTCTTTACACTTGGTTGACTCTAAACCTTTTGTAAATTCGTCTAACAGTGCGCCTCCACTAGTTACTTGTGCGGTATTAAAATCACCACTACCAGTTATGTTAAAACGCATATTCTTAAGTGCAAGACAAACACCTTCAAGTTCATTTTTCGTTAATTGTTTCACTAGCTTGTTAGAAAATTTTAATTCTTTTGCAAGTGCTACTGCAAGCTTATTATTTATTATGCAGGATAACGCATCTTGAAGTTTATATGAGGAAAAACCTTTTATATAATTTTGTAATTCAATATTACTATAATCTGGTACCAAATCCATTATTATCTTAACTGTTTTATTTTCATTTAAATACTTTTTAACATTTCTAGATAAATTAAATATACATATTCCAGATAATGAATCGCTGGTAAATTGAACCTGACCATTCTCTTTTGTTTCTATTTTTTCACTAACACATAAGCTGGCTTTAACGTTTACTCTTACTCCTTGCAAATCTTTAATATACTTATAATCGGTTTTAAGGTGTGTTAAGGAAGGATACAATTTAGTAATGGTATGTCCAAAACTTTTTAATATATCATAGCCAAATCCGGTAGAACCAGTTTTAGGATATGTTTTTCCGCCGGTTGCAATAACGATAACCTTACTTTTTATATCATCATTTATAGTAAAAACATCAGCTTTTTTAGAAACTTTTGAAACATCATAATTATACTTTATTTCTACGTTCAAATGATTTAAACACCTTTCAAAAGACTTACAAACACTTAATGCCTGCATCGAGTATGGATATAAATACTCTTTTTCTTTTGTTAACAAAACGCCAAAGCGAATCAAATAATCATAATAGCTTTCTAAATTGTTTAGATTATCTAATTTATTTAAAAATTCAAAATTTCTGGCTTCTAAGTTTTTTTTAAAATTACTTAAATCTGACTTGCTATTAAAATTAGAAATATCAGTGTTTATGTTTCCCAAATTACAACGCCCGTTTCCCGTTATGGAAAGTTTCTTACCTAATTTATCATTTTTTTCAAGTAATAATACCTTTAAATTCCTATTATTTTCTTTTAGTGCTAACGCGCACATAACTCCTGATGCTCCGGCACCTATTATAGTAACATCATACATATAGTGTAATCACCTCTTTATTAATATACCATTTTGAATTTAAAAAAACTAGCCCAAGGCTAGTTAATCTATTTTTTCAAACTCACTTGCGGGTTGTCCGCAAATTGGACAGATAAAATCAGAAGGAAGTTCTTCTCCTTCGTAGATGTAACCGCACACTTTACAGCGCCATCTTTGGACCTTTTTTAAAGAAACATCTTCCGCCTTAGGCTCTTCTTGATAAGTAGGAGCGTTTTTAGGAGACGTTCCCTTTAACTTTTCATGATAGTATTTATAAGTCATTGGATTATTGGTAGTGTATCCACCGGCGTTTGTTATTTTTGCTAAAAACACCGTATGAGTATCTGTTTCCATTTTATCTATTACTTCACAAATAAGGTACCCACAAGAATCATCAATTACCGCAAGATCATCTACTATATTATAATCTGTATTTATAAATTTATCAGTATCACGGCTTGATTTGAAACCAAACTCGCCAATTATTTTTGCATCACTATCTTCTTTTAAAATTGAAATAGCAAGTTTTCCACTTTTTTTGATACAAGAATTAGTGTAATTATCATGGTTTATGCTTACTGCAACCGTTGCCGGATTTGAGGTTACTTGCATTACGCTATTAGCGATGCAACCTACGTTTTTATCATCATCTTTACTTGTTACAACGTATACACCATATGATAAATTTCTTAAAACTTTCTTATCCATTTTTAACTCCTTGCAGCTCCATCAACTGATAAAATCTCACCCGTTACGTAGCTTGCCATGTCACTTGCTAAAAACAAAAATGCGTTGGCGATGTCTTCAGGTCTTCCTATTCTACCAAGTGGTATTCCAGCAATAACTGGTTTTATTAATTCTTCTGGTACGTCTTTCATCATATCAGTATAAATAACACCCGGAGCAACAGCATTTACCCTAATGTTATCAGGTCCTAGTTCCCTTGCTAAGGATTTAGTAAGACCATTTACGGCAAATTTACTAGCAGGATA
>CALVSY010000014.1 GCA_944359725.1 uncultured Bacilli bacterium
ATGACTACAAACAAGGTTTACCTTTGTTTGTTATCCACATTATAAATCGGTATCATTTTAACTAATGTTTAACATATCCATATTGCATAAACAAAAAGAGTAAAAGATCCTAATAAAAATGAGTATTTACCTACCTTAGATGATAATATCTTACCAAGCCAAAATCCTAATAAAGTAAAGGTAAAACTAATTAAACAAAATATACTTAATGCAAGCACTAAATTATTACATAAATAGCTCAATCCTATTCCAACAGATAAGCTATCAAAACTAACAGAAAATGAAAATATTAACGTACCTATTAGGTTTAATGACCTTATTTTAAGTTTTTCTTCAAAAAAATGCGTAAACATATCAATTGATAAAAAAAGAAATATACAAAACATAACATATCTAGGCTTTATTATTGTGTAATCAAATATAGATATA
This sequence comes from uncultured Bacilli bacterium, assembly GCA_944359725.1. GTDB lineage: Bacteria > Bacillota_I > Bacilli_A > RF39 > UBA660 > Aphodocola. The sequence goes on from CALVSY010000014.1 coordinate 430, forward strand.
CCAATAAAATTACCAATTAACGGCATAAAAAAGTGAAACAAACCAACTGTTATAGCGGTTATAATAACACTTTTTTTACTTAACTTATTTATTCCATAAGAAAAAGCTAAACTAAAAGCATCCATACTAAGACTTACTGCAATTAATATAATGTTAATGATGATAAATCACCTCTACATTATATTATTACTAAACACTTAAAAATATTTTTCAATTATCTCTTTTATAAAAGATTTATACTCAACTTCCGTAGTATCATCAGTTTCTTCAGCCTCCATCAAACATAACGGTGGAAATAATACGCACCAAAAATTATCGCCTTTTCCCTCTCCTAAAGTAACAAGTAGTGACTCATAGTATCCCTCATCATAAACAACACCTTTATATTCTTTTTCTGGAAACTCATGCATTCCATAATCAATTGTATAAGAGTATTCTAAATCCTTCGTTTCTTCTTTTAAAATGCTATTAAAATTATCCATGTTATTATTAATTACCCCACGAGCTTCACTTATGTTTTTAGTACTTTTTAAAAGCATGTATAATTCATTTTGCATCTTTTTAGCAATGTCTTGTTTTATTTTTTGATCCCTTGGAGAGTTACTATTTGCAAGCACTCTAAACCTAATTGCTGAATTCGGAATCTTAACGGTTTCGTTTTCTTTTACCCTATTATAAACGGCAAACAAAGTTAAACCAGCAAGAACAATAAGTATTATTTTTTTCATATAAAAATCACCCTCTATTATTTAGTGAGTGATCTTTAATAATTATATACAAAAACAAACCTGTTTTTACCCGACAAATCTTTTTTGGTTTCGACTTTTACGTCTTTTAAATACTTTTTTGCTAAAATACTAATATCTTCGTTTTGGTCGCATCCTATCTCAAAAGCAATTAAAAACTTATCATTTAATACATACTTAGCGTCTTTTAAAATGCTCTCGTAAAACTCTAAACCGTTATTCTTAGCATACAAAGCAATATTTGGCTCATTATTTTTTACAATATCCTCAATTTCTTCATCTTCTTTTATATACGGTGGATTACTTACTATTATATCTACTTTTAATTTTTTATCTATGTAAGGTTTTAACATATCTCCTTTAAAAAAAGTTACATTAGCATTTGTTTTTGTAGCATTTTTATAAGCAACTTCTAAGGCTTTTTTACTAATATCTGATGCATATACGTTTATTCCTAGTTCTTTTGATAGACTTATTGCAATGGCACCAGAACCCGTTCCAACGTCAATGATTGTGGGATTTAAAAAATCTTTGCTTCGTTTTATTACCTCTTCTACCAATTCTTCTGTCTCACGTCTTGGAATTAAAACGTTTTCATCAACATCGAGTACGTATCCATAAAAATCAACGTCTCCAACTATGTACTGAACAGGTTTTCCCTCCTCTAATAACTTAATTGCATCATCTATATTGCCCTTATAATATTTTTTTAAATACTCTATTTCTTTTTTCATGTTATTCACCTTCATAAATAATTAATGGAACAAGCATTTCATCAACGGTTATCCCAGAGTGTGCTGATTTATGCATGTGTCCTTTTTCATCATATCTAATTGCTTTGTTGCCTATTCCTATGGCAAAGTAATCTCCTAAAGCATCATCAAAGTATTTGTTTTTTAAACCCGTACCATATAACTTCTTTTGGATTACCTCTTGTTTTGACATTATTATAAAATCATCTTTTAATACTTTTTTTACCTCTATAGGAAAAGTTTTTTTATACTCATCCTTAACTCTAAATACAGCTACTCTTGAGTCTCCTGAAAAATCTCCTTTTAACATGTTAATAATGTTTGGATAATTACTAAGCGTTACGTAACTTACGTTTAAATGACCATGATCCGCAAGAGCAATAACAAGGGAGTCTTTTAAGCTCTTACATAGCTTTTTAAAATTCCTATCAAGTTTTTTTAGTACTTTCTTCTCCTTTTTTGTATCAAGTCCGTACTTATGAAAAGTATGATCCGGTTCGTTACAATAAAAGTAAACGTAGTTTTTTAAACCATTATTACATATTTTCTTTATTTTTTTTCTAGCTTGTTTAAAAGACTGTCCGTGCGTAGGGTAATACGTTACTTTACTTCCAAGGCATCCTTCTTTCTTACTTACCTTAGATATTACCGGATCATATTTTAAAAGTGTTTTAGCAATGTTATAATCCGTTATCTTTTCTTTAGATCCTTTTACGTAATTTCTAGCTAACGTAATTACTTTATCATAGCACTTAAAATACACATCCCATCCAAGCCAGCCGTGTTCTATTGGGCATAGGCCTGATTCTACTGTTGTTCTTGCGGACATAGTAGTTGTTGGAAAACAAGATGATATATTACTAATTAAGTATTTATTTAAAAATGGAGTATATTTTTTATTTCTCTTTAAAATGTTATATCCTAAGCCATCAAATAACACTAACACCACGTTTTTTTTCTTTTTCTTTTTTAAAACATCATCTAATATATTCAAAGATTTATGCTTATGGTAAATGTTAAAGTATTTTAAAATGGATGACATAACATTTACTAACCCGTTATCATAATCTGGAAATAAAGTTTTCATTTTATCACGTCCTTTATTTAGATTTAGAAAAATAGTTTTCAGTTAAACTTTCACTAGCACTTTGCTGATAATCTTCATCTTTGCTTTGATAAAAATTAATATAATACTTTTTGGTATTTAATAAAACGATAGGTAAGTTATTTTCTTTTGCATAATCTATGCTTTTTAAATCAATTTCATCTTTGCAAACAACGTAACTAGGAAGCAAAACACCATTACTCATCTCGTTATATAAAACCTCATTAAAAGATGCGGTTTGCCTTAAAAGTGCATCTGGCGTGTATATCTCATTAACCTTAACGGTTCCATCTATACCAGAACTATATGAATCTGACTTATACACGTGCATTATCCTATTAGGTACCAAATGTTCAAAACCTACTATAACATCATCATAATAAAACGTTCCTATACATTTTGATCCTATAATTGATAATGAAATTGTTTTTTTAGGTGATTCTTTTGATATTTTACCAACGTGAACACAAGCTGTAAAATCACTTCCGTCTAAAACATAAACGTCTAACCCTGTTTTTTTAGATAACATTTCATCTTTTAAATTACTACTATCTTTTAGTTTTAAAAACGACTCGTTAAAAAGCTGGTATGATCTATCTCTGCAATTTCTTATATCCTCGTATAATAATGAGGATAAAAAAGGAGTTTTACTTAAGTTTTTATAAAGTTCTTTTATTTCGTTTATGGATAAATCACCAAAATTTAAAATTAGATTATATATTATTTTTCTTTCGCTTGGAACTAATTCTTCTTTTGAAAACTTAAGAAAATTCATTACCTGTTTTATGTTTAATAAAACGTTTTTAGGATAATCCTTAAAAAATAAATCACACATGTTTTCAAATAATCTTTTTTTAGTTACCATTTTTAACGCGTTATTATCTAAGTTATTTAGATGAAGTTCTGCTGGCAAACTTTTATACATATTATAATTTATTCCGTTGTTAGATAAATAATTATAAAAATCTATATACTTTTGAAATACACCATCACTATTTAAAGTATTAAATAAATCTTGAACGTAGTTTTTTCTTTCTTCTTCTAAGGTATTCGCTAGAACAAAATTATTTATTTTTAAATGGTTAACTATACTTCTAAAATAACTTGGATTTTCCACGCTTGATAGTGCCTTTATTAACTCTTTATTATTTTGTATATAAGCAGGTATTTCATAATTTTCAAATTTACTTGCTAAATAATCAAATTCATCTTGTGATAAATTAAGAATTAGATTTTTGTATTCTTTATGCTCAAATAATTTTACAATGACAGAAGGTGCAAAGCTTAGGTAACAACCTTTTAAAGATTCTAACTTTAATAACTTTTCCATGTTAGTTGGATTAAAAAGGCCATCCTGTACTTTAGTAGATAATTTTGCTAATACAAAAGCCTTATCATTATCTTTTTCTACTATGTAATCTAACAGTTTATTTGCAACAACTAAGTTTAAATAAGTAAATGAATAGTATAGTTTATTTGTATTAATCAAAAAGGAAATAACGTCTTCGTTTGCATCTTCTAATACGTAAGCGCTTTGAGATAATATTGCCTCATATTTATTTACCGCTAATTTATCATTTAAAACATCACTTAAAAAAGTTTTATTTAAAAACGCATTCGTTAACTTTTTATTATCATGCAAACCATATAAAAGCCATATAAAAGCATAGTTGTTTTCAGGCTTTAATATGTAATTTAAAAACTCTTCATTAGTTAAAATAGACTCTACCTTCGGATTATTAATAACATAATTAACTAATTCTTCATTTTTATAACTTTTAAAAGAACACATAATATCACCAACATAATTATAACATTTAAGGTATTTAAAACAAGTAAAAAGCTGAAGAATTATTCTCCAGCTAACTTTCTTCTTTGGTCTTCTGTTATTAACGCTTCTATTATATCATCTAACTTACCATTCATAACTCTATCTAGCGTATTTGTTGTATAACCTATACGGTGATCAGTTACTCTGTTTTGTGGATAGTTATAGGTTCTTATCTTTTCTGATCTATCACCAGTTCCTATCTTACTTCTTCTTTCGGCACCAATTTCTTTTTCTTGCTCTCTCATCTTAAGATCATAAACTCTTGATTTAAGTATTTTAAATCCTTTTTCTTTATTTTTTATCTGACTTCTTTCAGTTTGAGAGTAAACAACGATACCAGTTGGTATATGAGTAAGTCTAACAGCACTATCGGTTGTGTTAACTCCTTGCCCACCATTACCAGATGCTCTTGTTATATCAATTCTTACATCATTCATATCAATTTCGAAATCAACATCATCAACCTCTGGCATAACAAGTACGGTTGCCGTTGATGTATGAACTCTTCCTTGAGACTCAGTAGCTGGTACTCTTTGAACTCGGTGTGCGCCTGATTCATACTTAAGCTTAGAATAAACGTTTTTACCTTTTACCATGAATGATATTTCTGAATATCCACCGGAAGAACCAGGCGTACTTCCTAAATTTTCTATGGTAAAACCTTGATTTTCAGCGTATTTTACGTACATGTTATAAAGGTCACCTGCAAAGATGTTAGCCTCATCTCCCCCTGCTGCACCTCTTATTTCAACAATGATGTTTTTACCATCATTAGGATCTTTAGGAAGTAAAAGAATCTCTAATTTCTTTTCTAACTCTTTTTGCTTAGCTAAATCCTTTTCTTCCTCTTCAAAGGCAAACTCAGCCATCTCCGGATCTTTTGAAAGTTCTTTAGCATCTTCATAATCCTTTTTAACCTTTAAGTATTCATTATAGCAATCAATTATTTCTGATAAATCAGATTGTTCTTTAGATAATTTAGTAGTTTTAGTAACATCACTTATAACTTCTGGTTTAGTTAACTCATTAGTTATATATTCATATCTTTTTTTAATATCTTCTAATCTTTCAAACATTTAATCTTCCATCTCTTCTTCTGTTACTACGACTAAATCCTCTAAATCTTCCATATCATCATCGTCATTATCTTCATAATCCATTTCAGGTTCAACCGCTTCATCTTCGGTTTCTTCTGCTATTTCCTCATCTGCTTCATCTTCCTCTTCTTCGTCTTCTTCATCAACTACAAGTTTTACCGAATGGAACTCTTTTAAATCCCATTTTGCATCATCAAGCAAGATGAATCTCTTATCAGTTGTTAAGTTAGTATAAAAATCTCCTATCATATCCATCATTTGATCTTCATTTATATTAAGTAATGAACACACTTCCTTAAACAAATCAAAAGTTGTTTTTGGAGTTTTATCTTCTTTTAATATTTCATAAGCAATATCTGGATAAGATAATAATTCTAATTCTTCATATGGCATTTGTCTTACGTTCATTTTTAATTCCTCCTACATTTTATCAGGTGCCTTAACACCAATTAAGTTTAAAGCGTTTTTTATAGTTATCTCTACGGTTTTTATTAAACCTAAGTACTGTTCTGTTTTTTTAACATCATCAGTTAATATTCTATGTTTACCATAATAATTATGGAACAAACTTGCAAGTTCATACACGTAATTAGTAATTAAGTGTGGTTCTTTTTTCAAAGCAGATGTTTTTACAACTTCCATAAACTCATAAACCTTAAGCATTAATGTTTTTGAATCCATATCCGTTATATTATTTATATTAGTATTTATTTTTAAACCTTTATTTTTAGCTTCACTTAATATCGAACAGATTCTTGCGTGTGCATATCCAACGTAATAAAAAGGGTTTTCATTTGACTTTTTTAAAGCTAGGCTTATATCAAAATCCATTTGACCATCTAGTGATCTTTCTGCGAAGAAGTATCTTGCACAGTCACAGCCTACTTCATCAACGAGCTCAGAAATAGTTATATTACCACCGGTTCTTTTGCTCATCTTAACAACGTTCCCATCTTTAAGTAACCTAACCATTTGTAAAAGCCTTACCTCTAATTTATCTTTATCATAGCCTAAAGCTTCAATACTAGCTTTAAGACGAGATACATAACTATGATGATCCGCTCCAAATACATCTATTAAATAATCAAAACCACGGTCAAACTTATCTAAATGATATGCAATATCTGGAACTAAATACGTATAACTTTTATCTTTCTTTATTAATACCCTATCTTTATCATCACCATATACCGTTGTTTTAAGCCATAAAGCATCATCACTTTCGTAAGTTAAACCTTTTTCATGTAATATTTTTAAAGACTCTTCTATTCTTCCTTTAGCACGAATAGCTTTCTCACTAGTCCAAACATCAAAAGTAACACCGAAAGATGATAAATCATTTTTAATTATGTTAAGAAGATAAGAAACTCCAATTTCTTTAAAATACTCTAAATCTTCATTTAGTTTTGTATCCTTGTTTTCATCATATATCATTTTAGCTATATCTATTATCTCATTACCATAATAACCGTCTTCTGGCATGTTTTCTTCTTTACCACATAAACCTTTATATCTTTCTTTAATTGATATACCAAGATTATTAATTTGGTTTCCAGCATCATTTATATAATACTCTTTAGTAACGTTATATCCCGCAAAAGACATAATATTAGCTAAGTTAGATCCATATGCCGCACCACGAGCCGTACCTAAATGAAGTATGCCAGTTGGATTGGCACTTACGAATTCTATATCTATCTTTTTTCCTTTTCCAACGTTACATTTACCATAATTATCACCATCATTTATAACATTTGATATACCGCTAAAAACATATTCATCTTTTAGATAAATATTAATAAAACCAGGATTAGCAACCTCTATTTTTTCTATTTTATCAGAATAATCTATAGCATCCTTTATTTTATTTGCAATATTTACTGGATTATCTTTTAGCGTTTTTGCAAGCCTCATCGCAACGTTAGAAGAAAAATCTCCGTTTTCTTTATTTTTTGGAACTTCTATTAATAAATCATCTTTATCAAATGATATATTCAAAGAATTTAGTGCATCATAAATAATGTTTCTTATATCGCTTTTTAAATCCATTATAAACATCTCCATTCCAATTTATAAGTAAAGCTATCACTAAACGAATCATTCATAAAAAGATCATAAGAAACATAAATGCTTTCATCTTTTATAACGATTTTTTTTGTTTTAGTTTCAAGCTTTACTTTTAACCCCAAATCCTTAATAACGTAATCTGTTACTAAGTTTTTATTCTCTTCAAATTCTAAGTCTATTTTAAATTTATCATTTTCTCTTGTAAGTAATATCTTGTTATTTAAAACTTTTAAACTAACTTTAACATCATTATCAAAATACGTTATTTCATCATCTTTTTTTAATGCTTTTATTTCATTTAATAATGATTTATCCTCGCTTGATATCACTTCATGATTAACAATAATTTTAGACATAAAAAACACCCTTAAAATTTTTCTAGCAACAATATAGCATATAAAATAAAAAAGGTCAACAAAATAATTATATTTTGCTAACTTTTACAAATACTAAAATTAGAAAGAAGGCGATTGAATTGAAAAAAATATATTTATTATGTAAAATAGCTATCGCCTTAATGCTTATTTTTTGTTTTTCATACTCAGTGTTATTCTTATGTGCTAAATACGGAAGCAAAATAGACATTGAAAACTCAAATAGTATTTATATGTATGATAAAGATGGTAAAAGCTTCTATGAGGGTAATAATGGCACTAGAAAGTGGATTAAATTAAAAGATATATCAAAAGACTTAATAAACGCAACCATATACTCAGAAGATAAAAATTTCTATGAACATAATGGCTTTGATATACCAAGAATAATAAAATCAATGTTTATAAACATAAAATCAAAAGATTTAACACAAGGAGCATCAACCATAACACAGCAGTACGCAAGAAACTTATTTTTAACCTTTGATAAGACTTGGGAGCGAAAGATAAAAGAAGCTTGGTATGCTTTTAAACTAGAAGCCCAGTACTCAAAAGATGAAATATTAGAAGGATACTTAAACACCATCAATTATGGAAATGGTATTATGGGAATTGAAAACGCAGCTTTATACTACTTTAATAAGTCTGCTAAAGACCTAAATTTAGCTGAAAGTTCCATGCTAGCAGGAATTCCTAAATCACCAGATAATTACTCTCCTTTAAATGATGAGGCTGCCGCTAAAGAAAGACAAAAACAAATTCTAAGAGCCATGGTTAATAACGACATCATAACCGAAAAACAAATGAATGAAACACTAGAAGTTGAACTTACATATAATGGTAAAAAAGAAAATCTAAACTTAAGTACCTTAATGTATTATCAAGATGCCGTAATAAGAGAATTACAAGACTTAAAAGTAGTAAGTGATGATACCATAAGACAAGAAGGTCTTAAAATATACACCAACTTAGATATAAGTGCACAAACATCTTTAGAAAACGCAATTAATAATAATTTAGAAGATAAAGACGAAATGCAAACATCTGCCGTTGTAATGGATCCTAATACCGGTGCGATAATTGCCTTAGCGGGAGGAAAAGATTACTCTAAATCACAATATAACAGAGCCGTACAATCAAAAAGACAAGTAGGATCAACCATGAAACCGATTTTGTATTATGCCGCGCTAGAAAACGGTCTTACCGCTGCAACAACCTTTTTAAGTAAGCCAACTACTTTTTCGCTAGGAAACGGACTTACCTACTCGCCTAGTAATTATGGCGATATATATCCTAATGACAAAATAACAATGGCGCTAGCTATCGCTTACTCGGACAACATATACGCCATTAAAACGCACCTATTCCTTGGAGAAGACATGATGATTAAGTATGCTAAGAAAATGGGAATAACAAGCAAGTTAGAAGCTAATGCATCTCTTCCACTTGGTACTAATGAATTATCCATATTAGAGTTCACAAACGCTTATGCGGCACTTGCAAACACCGGGCTAAGTGTTAAAGAACATCTAATAAATAAAATAGAAGATGGAAATGGTGACATAATATATAAATATAAAGGTAATAATGAAAGGATTCTAAATAAATCATACACGTACATTCTAAGCGAACTGCTTTCAAACACGTATGATACGTCTTTAATAAGCTATACCTCACCTACTTGTGCATCAATTGCTCCTAAACTAACTAAAAAATACGCTGTTAAAAGTGGAACAACTGACTATGACTTATGGACCGTTGGTTATAATCCAGATGTAGTAGTTGGAGTATGGACCGGATATGACGATAATAGAAAACTATCAAATAAAGAATACAAATACTCTAAAAACATATGGGCAGATACCATAGAAGGATACTTAAGAGAAAAAGATGCATCTTGGTATGAAAAACCTGATAACGTAGTTGGCGTATTAACAGACGTACAAACAGGAGAAGTTGCAACCAATGATTCCAAATTAAAAAAGATATTATACTTTGTTAAAGGAACAGAACCTGGTTATAAAAGCAAAACAACTAAAAAGACTACTACAACCCAAAAAAACGACTAGCGATTAGTCGTTTTCTTCTTTTTCTTCTTTTAACTCACTTGATAAGGCTTTTTTTAACTCATCTTTAGACATTGAAGAATATCCTTTTATACCTTTTTCCTTAGCCATTTCTTTAAGCTTTGGTAAAGTTACATCGTCTAACATATCTTCATCTGGCATTTTACCGTTTTCTGCTAAATAATCAATTTGTTCTTTAGTTAACGTTTCATGCTCAATTAAGTTAGTTGCTATTAAATCAAGTAAGTCTCTATTCTTCTCAATAATCTTTTTAGCTTTATCATAGCAATCATTAATTATTTTTCTTACTTCGTTATCTATTTCTAAAGCAACTTGATCAGAGAAGTTTCTGTTTTTATTATAGTCTCTTCCTAAGAATGAGCTTCCTTCTGGTGTTTCTAACTGTACCGGACCAAGCGATGACATACCATATTCTGTTACCATGCTACGGGCAATTTTAGTTGCTTTTTCAAAGTCGTTATGAGCACCTGTTGTAACTTCTTTAAACACAACTTCTTCAGCAACACGTCCACCAAGTAATCCCATTATTTCTTCTAATAACTCGGTTTTTGTAGCGGTATACTTTTCTTCTTTTGGAAGCATTAGGTTGTAGCCTCCAGCTTGACCTCTTGGTATAATCGTTACTTTTTGTACATCATTTGCATCATCAAGCTTTATACCAAGCACTGCATGCCCGGCTTCGTGATATGCAACAAGCCTTTTTTCCTTAGCAGTATACTTTTTAGTTACCTTTGCAGGTCCCATTATTACTCTGTCTACCGCCTCATCAATTTCAGACATAGTAATCGCTGATTTTTCTCTTCTTACCGCAAGTAAGGCAGCTTCATTAAGTAAATTCTCTAAGTCAGCACCAGAAAAACCAACCGTTCTTTTAGCAATACTATCTAAGTGAACATTTTTAGATAAAATTTTGTTTCTTGCGTGTACTCTTAAAATTTCTTCTCTTGCTTTAGCATCAGGAAGTGCAACCGTTACTTGCCTATCAAATCTTCCTGGTCTTAAAAGTGCCGGATCAAGTACGTCTGGTCTGTTTGTTGCTGCAATAATTATAATACCTTCGTTTGCACCAAAACCATCCATTTCGGTTAATAACTGATTTAATGTTTGTTCTCTTTCGTCGTGTCCACCGCCGATACCAGTACCACGCTGACGACCTACCGCATCTATTTCATCTATGAATATTAAACACGGAGCGTTTTGTTTAGCTTGTTTAAACATATCTCTTACACGACTTGCACCAATACCAACGTATAACTCTACGAAATCAGATCCTGATATAAAGTAAAATGGTGCGTTAGCTTCTCCTGCAACCGCTTTTGCAAGTAATGTTTTACCAGTTCCTGGAGGACCTACTAAAAGTACTCCTTTTGGTATTCTAGCTCCTAACTTAGTAAATTTCTTAGGATTCTTTAAGAAATCTATTAACTCTTGCAATTCTTCTTTTTCCTCAGGAAGACCTGCAACATCTTTAAATGTTACTTTTCCTTTATCTGGATTAAGTTTTGCTCTACTTCTTCCAAAGTCCATTGAACCTTTTTGTCCGCCAAGTTGCTTAGTAAAGAACCAAAAAGCAAGTCCAATTAATATGATGTAAGGTAAAATATTCATTAAGAATACATACCAAGTTGATGATGTAGGATCAGATTTTGATACAATCTTAAAATCCTTTTCATCACTTTGCTTTACGATCTGTTCAATAACTGTATCAGAAAGTGGCGTTTTAACACTAAAGGTTTCACCTTCTTTAGCATCTCTTAAAGTACCAGTTAACTGATACGTATAAGCAGCCGTACTAGGAGTTATAACAACTTCTTTAATGTTATTATCCTTTAACTCGTTGTTAAACTCATTATATGATAATTCCGTATTTAAATTATTAGACATGCTATAAAAAATCATTATAGCAACACCAATTATTAATAATAAAACATACGGAAACATTCCCTTTTTCATGTTTTGATTATTCTGCATTTAAATTCTCCTTTCTCGAGTACTTTAATATTATATCATACTTTCCTATTTTTGACCTATCATATTTAGATTTTTTAAGTCCTGGAAGCCATATTATCTTTCCTGTTTTGTCAGTTACTACCGGATACACATTTCTTTTTTCTCTATCAACTTTTGAATTGATTAAAATATCTTTAATTTTCTTAGTACCATTAAGATTTAAAACCTCCATAACATCCTTTGATTTTTTACTTCTTACGTATAATGGAAGTTTTACTTCATCACTTGAAAAACAAGCGGTATAATTTGATGTGTCAGCTGCTTTTTTAATCCTTTTTATCACGTAATTATTAGGTAATTCAACATATTCATCTAAACAATAGCAGTAGCTATTATATTCCTTTTTTTTGTCGAAATAAATCTTATTATAAGACTTAATTATGTTTATTTCATTTGGCAGTGTTATTTTATAAGTCGTTCTTTTATTATAAAGCATATTAATTATTCTATCCACATGATTATTATTAACCTTATTAACATCATCTTTGTAGATATTTAATAAATATAACTCTATTATTTTTCTTATAATCAAATCCTTTTCTTTTTTTATTTCATCGGTTAAAATTTCATTATCATTAACTACTACATTATAACGCTCTTTTACGATTTCATTTACAAATTCATTATAACTATAAAGCTCATTTGAAAAAGAAAGAAACTTCTTATGAATATCTTTATTTTCTTCTTTTAATAAAGGAAGAATTTTTTTTCTAAATCTATTTCTAGTATAAGCTAAATCATCATTAGAATAATCTATAGCATAAGGTATATTATTATCATCTAAATATTTTTTTATAAAATCCTTAGTTAAATATAATAATGGTCTTACTATGTTATAGTTAGATCTTTTAGATATTAATTTAATACCAGCATAACCATTTAAGTTAGAACCTCTTGAAATGCGCATTAAAACGGTTTCAACCAAATCATCACCATGATGTGCGGTAAATAAATACTTAGATTTATATTTATTCATAAGTTTATCAAAAAACACATATCTTTTTCTTCTTGCTTCTTCCTCAGTAAATTTATTATCTTTATATTTTTCAATCTTCATTAACTCAAAAACGATACCGTTTTTTTCACAATACGCTTTTAAATCATCCTTTTCTTTTTCACTTTCTTTTCTGTGATTATGATTTACGTGTGCACAAATAATTTTGTTATCTTTATATATTTTTTTTAAAAGGTTAAGCAAAAACATAGAATCCGGTCCAAATGACACTGCAACTACTAAGGAATCATTTTTATTAATATTAAGTTTACTTAAAAAAGTTTGTACCTCATCCATAAAATCACCTTAACGTATATTGTATCATAAAAATTAAAAAACGCACCTCAATTAAGTACGTTTTAATAATTTTTAAAAAGATTTAAATGCTATTTTCTTATATTCGTCTTCTTTTTCTATATCCATGTATAAGTTTTTTATTTCTTTTCCATTAACGTTTCCACTAGTAAAATTTACCTTACTATACATCATCTTAATTAATGGATCAGAATCACACCAAGTAGTTAAATCATTACTCTTTTTTAGTGAATAACAAGATGGAACAACAAGCTCTTCTAACGGTTTAGACGAAATAATAACAGGCAAACTTTCTATTTCGCTACCTAAAGTTTTGTCAGTGTTTTCAACAAATTTTCTTGATGTCATGAAAAACGCATCTTGATTAAATTTTAAAAAATCAAGACAAATCTCTTCTAGTCTTTTATTTATAGCTTCTTTAATTACTTTTTTTCTTCTTTTATACATAATACCCCTCTTTTTAAATAATATGGCAAATATAATAGCACAAACAAAAAAGAAAGTCAAAGGACTTTCTAATCTGTTAACTGATCTTCTAATACTTCTAGTGCATCATCTTCAACTTGTTCACTTTCCAAAGTATAATCAACGTTTGAATAATATTTAGAACCAGTACCTGCAGGAATTAATTTACCAATTATAACGTTTTCTTTTAATCCTGTTAAATGGTCAATTTTTCCTTTAATTGCAGCATCTGTTAATATTCTTGTCGTTTCTTGGAATGATGCAGCTGATAAGAATGAATCAGTCTCTAATGATGCTTTGGTAATACCTAACATAATTGGACGACCAGTTGCAGGCTTTTTACCCATAATAATTGCATCTTTATTAACCTTGGTAAATTCGTGCATTGAAACTAACTTACCAGATACTAAAGGAGTTTCTCCACCGTCTATTATCTTAATACGTGCAATCATACGACGTGCAAGTATTTCAATATGTTTATCAGAAACGTCAACACCTTGTGATTTATAAACTTTTTGTACTTCTTCTAGAATGTAGTTTTGAGCAGTTATAGGATCAGTTACCGCAAGTAATTCTTTTGGATTAATAGATCCAACGTTTAGCTTATCTCCTGCTTTAACAGTGTCTCCTACTTCAACACAAAGCTTAACACCATAATTAGTTGTATGTTCTCTTGATTCAACATCATTAGTTATTTCAATTTTGTATTTACCATTTAAATCATCTATCTTAGTTACTTTACCATTTATCTCAGCAATAGTTGATTTAGCCTTTGGATTTCTAGCTTCAAATAACTCTTGTACACGAGGTAAACCTTGAGTTATATCCTCACCAGATGCAACACCACCGGTGTGGAACGTACGCATAGTAAGCTGTGTACCAGGTTCACCAATTGATTGAGCTGCCATAATACCAACAGCCTCACCAATCTCAACAACGTTACCAGTAGCTAAGTTAACACCATAACAATGTTCACAAACACCATTTTCACTCTTACAAGTAAGTGCGGTTCTTATCTCAACTTCAGTTATTCCAGCTTTATCAATCTTATCAGCTATAGGCTCAGTAATAAGCTCATTTTTATCAATTATTACTTCCTTAGTGTTAGGATCAATAACTTTCTTGTTAGTATAACGACCTACGATACGTTCATGAAGAGTTTCAATTACGGTACCAGCATTTTCATCAACGAATGCTTTAACAACAACACCTTGCATTGTACCACAATCTTCTTCTCTTACGATAACGTCTTGAACAACATCAACTAAACGTCTTGTTAAATATCCAGAGTCTGCTGTTTTTAAGGCCGTATCAGCGTTACCCTTACGAGCACCGTGAGTAGAAATAAAGAACTCTGATACTGAAAGTCCATCAATGAATGAAGATGTAACTGGTATTTCTACTGCTTCACCATTAGGTTTAGCAAGTAATCCACGCATACCTGCAAGCTGGGTAAATTGTGAAATATTACCACGAGCTTTTGAGTTAATCATCATCATGATAGGATTATCACTTGGAGCTTCTACTTTAGCTTTTAACTCAGCTTGAACTTGGTTAGTAGCATCGTTCCATACTGCACAAACCTTTTCATAACGCTCTCTATCAGTTATTAAACCACGTCTATATTGTTTATTTATCGTATCAACAACTTTTTGAGATTTTTCAACGATTTCATGCTTCTTTTCACTGGTTTCAACATCCGCGATTGAAATTGAAATACCAGATAAAGTAGAATACTTAAATCCTAAGTCTTTTAATCTATCTAGCATAATAGAAGTCTCAGTCGTTTTATAACGTTTAAATATTTGAGCTATTATACTTTTTAAAGCACCTTGAGGGAATGGTTTTACAAGTGGCATTTCTTTAATTGCCTCTGGAATATTTGTTCCCTTAGGTAAGAAGTACTTCATTGGAGTTAAGTTCTCAAAGTTATCATCAGTAGGTTCATTTATGTATTGGAAACCATCTGGTAATACTTCGTTAAAGATTAACTTACCTGGTGTTGTTACTAAGTACATTTCTTTTTGCTCATCAGTAAACGTTTTATACTTTAATGACTTTGCAGGAAGTGCAATTCTTGCATGTAATGTAAGTTCTCTTCTTTCATATGCTTCAATTGCTTCGTTAGCATCTTTAAAAACTCTTCCTTCTCCTCCTATTCCAGCTTTTTCCATGGTTATGTAATAGTTACCTAATACCATGTCCTGTGATGGAGTAACGATTGGTTTTCCATCTTTAGGAGATAGAATGTTATTAGCACCAAGCATTAATATTCTAGCTTCTGCTTGAGCCGCTTCAGAAAGAGGTACGTGAACTGCCATTTGGTCACCATCAAAGTCTGCGTTAAATGCCGTACAAACAAGTGGGTGAAGACGAATAGCTTTACCACTAACCAACTTAGGTTCAAATGCTTGAATACCTAATCTGTGAAGCGTTGGAGCACGGTTTAACATTACTGGGTGTTCTTTTATAACATCTTCAACAACGTCCCATACTCTTTCATCTTGATTTTCAATTAATTTCTTAGCAGACTTAATATTATGAACAATATCTCTTTCTACTAAACCGTGAATAACGTGTGGCTTAAATAATTCAAGTGCCATTTCCTTTGGTATACCACATTGATACATCTTTAAAGTTGGTCCAACAGCGATAACTGAACGACCTGAGTAGTCAACACGTTTACCAAGTAAGTTTTGACGGAAACGACCTTGTTTACCTTTTAACATACTTGAAATTGATTTTAAAGGTCTGTTAGAAGGACCAGTTACGTTTCTTCCACGTCTTCCGTTATCAAATAATGCATCAACTGCTTCTTGAAGCATTCTTTTTTCATTTTGAACAATGATCGAAGGTGCGTTTAATTCAAGTAATTTCTTTAAACGATTGTTACGGTTAATAACACGTCTATATAAATCATTTAAATCACTTGTAGCAAAACGTCCACCATCTAATTGTATCATCGGTCTTAACTCAGGTGGAATAACAGGAAGAGCCGTTAATATCATCCACTCTGGTTTATTACCTGATTTATCAAAAGAATCTAATATATCAAGTCTTTTTAATAATCTTGTTTTCTTTTGTTCTGATGCGTCTTCTAATTCTTCTTCTATTTTCTTTATTTCTTCTTTTACATCAATTTCTTTTAATAGCTTTAATATAGCTTCAGCACCCATACCTACTTCAAAAGTATTTCCATATTTTTCATAATAAGCACGGTATTCTTTATCAGATAAAGTTTGTTTTTTCTCTAAAGGTGCGGCTCCTGGATTAATTACTACGTATGATACAAAGTATAATACTTCCTCTAAATCTCTTGGAGACATATCAAGAACAAGTCCCATACGGCTTGGTACACCTTTAAAGAACCAAATGTGAGACACTGGTGTTGCAAGTTCAATGTGCCCCATACGTTCACGACGTACTTTAGACTTAGTAACCTCAACACCGCATCTATCACAAATAATATCTTTATATCTTAATCTTTTGTACTTTCCGCAAGCACATTCATAATCCTTAGTAGGACCAAAGATTTTCTCACAGAATAAACCATCTCTTTCAGGCTTTAAAGTACGATAGTTAATTGTCTCAGGCTTTTTTACTTCTCCGTAAGACCACTCTCTAATTTGTTCGGGTGAAGCGATAGATATTTTAATTCCTTCAAATCTGTTAGCATCTAGCATTATTCTTCATCCCCTTCCATTAATGAGTCGTCTAACTCATCTAATTCATCTTCAATCTCAGCCTCATAATCATCGGTTTCTTCCTCAAGTGCTTCATCATCCTCTTGTTTAGCTTCTGTTTCTGAAATTACAGAGGCCGACTCTTTTTTATTTACCATCGAAACATTATCAATTTCTTCTATTGATAATGGAGATGACTCTTTATCCTCTTCTTCTTCAAGGGTTTTAACATCTATTTCCTTACCATCTTCAGTAATCATTGCGATGTTTAAACCTAATGCTTGGAACTCTTTAACAAGTACCCTAAAGCTTTCTGGAACACCAGCTTGATTAATTGGTTTACCCTTAACGATTGATTCATAAACTTTAACACGTCCTACAACATCATCAGATTTAACGGTTAAGATTTCTTGAAGTACGTGCGCAGCTCCATATGCATAAAGTGCCCAAACTTCCATTTCACCAAATCTTTGTCCACCGAATTGTGCTTTACCACCGAGTGGCTGTTGTGTAACAAGTGAATAAGGACCTGTTGCACGAGCGTGTAACTTATCATCAACCATGTGATCTAGTTTAATCATATACATAACACCAACCGCAACACGATTGTCAAAAGGTTCACCAGTTTTACCATTATATAATACCGTTTTACCATCTGGAGCCATTCCGGCTTCTTTCATCATCTCTTGGATATCTTCCCAAGTTGCACCATCGAATACTGGAGTTGCTGTATAAACACCTAACTTCTTAGCAGCCATTCCTAAGTGCATTTCAAGAATCTGTCCTGGATTCATACGAGATGGAACACCAAGTGGGTTAAGTAATATATCAACTGGAGTACCATCTGGTAAGTATGGCATGTCTTCTTGTGGAGCAACAAGTGAAATAACACCTTTATTACCGTGACGACCAGCCATTTTATCTCCAACTTGAATCTTACGTTTTTGAATTATGTAAACACGAATTTCTTTGCTTACTCCTGATGGTAATTCATCAGAATCCTTCTTAGTGTAAATCTTAATATCATGAACGATACCAGCGCCACCGTGTGGAACACGAAGTGATGTATCCCTAACCTCACGAGTCTTTTCACCAAAAATCGCGTGTAATAATTTTTCTTCTGAAGTTAATTCTACCATTCCTTTTGGAGTTACCTTACCAACTAGAATGTCACCTTCTTTAACTTCGGTACCTATTCTTATGATACCATTAGCATCCAAGTTCTTACGAGCCTCTTCACTAACGTTTGGAATATCACGAGTAATTTCCTCAGGTCCTAACTTAGTATCACGACACTGAATTTCATAATCTTCTATATAAATTGATGTTAAAACATCATCTTTAACCATTCTTTCGTTTAAAATAACAGCATCCTCATAGTTATAACCATTGTAAGTCATAAACGCAACGGTTAAGTTTTTACCTAATGCAACTTCTCCTTTATCAGTAGAAGGTCCATCTGCTATTATTTGTCCACGTTTTACTTTATCGCCAATTCTAACGATTGGTCTTTGATGATAACAAGTACCAGCGTTTGATCCTTCAAAGTTCTTTAAGATGTAAATATCTTTTGCCTTTGCGGTTTTAACAACGATCTTCTTACCATCAACGTATTCTACAACACCATCTGCTTTTGCAGTTACACAAACACCTGAGTCTTTTGCAGCTTGCGCTTCTATACCAGTTGCTACCAAAGGAGCCTCTGCCTTTAATAAAGGAAGTGCTTGACGCTGCATGTTAGATCCCATTAACGCACGGTGAGCATCATCATGATCAAGGAATGGAATACAACTTGTAGTTACAGATACTATTTGTTGTGGAGCTACGTCAATATAGTCAATCTCACTTGGTTTGGCAAGAATGTTTTCACCATTTTGACGAGCTGGGCAATGTTCTTCTACAATTGTGTCACCATCCATTTTAACCTTTGCTTGTGCTATAATGTGGCCATTTTCTTCATCAGCTGTTAAATAATCGATTTTGTCTTGTAACTTACCATCTTTAACTCTTCTGTATGGCGTCATAATAAAGCCATAATCATTTACCTTTGCATAATTTGCAAGTGATGTAATAAGTCCAATGTTTGCACCTTCTGGTGATTCAATAGGACAAATTCTACCATAGTGTGATACGTTAACGTCACGTACTTCCATAGCAGCCCTATCACGAGAAAGTCCACCTGGTCCTAACGCTGATAAACGTCTTTTGTTATTTAATTCTGATAACGGATTAATTTGGTCCATGAATTGTGATAATGGACTTGACCCAAAGAATTCCTTTATTACTGCCGTTATCGGTCTTATGTTAATTAAAGTTTTTGGAGTTGCAGTTTCAACATCTAAAGTTGTCATTCTCTCACGAATAACTCTTTCCATACGTGCAACACCAACTCTAAATTGGTTTTGTAATAACTCTCCTACTTGTCTTAAACGACGGTTAGATAAATGATCTATCTCATCAATTGAACCTACGTTATGTAAAAGATTCAAATAATAAGATACAGATGCATATATATCAGATATAGTAAGTGTTTTAACAGTTAAGTTAGGATCATTACCAATTACCTTTAACACTTTATCTGGCTCGTTAGGTGCAAATATACTTACAACTTGAACCAATGTATGATCGTCTAACTCTTTGTTATCTGTTGCATCAATCATGCCATAACCATTTGCTAAAACAGGTTTTAAAGTTTCCATTACATCATGAGTAAGTTTAGTTCCACTTTTAACTATAACTTTTCCATCTACAACAACGTCTTCTGCTATTGTTTGATTTAATAAACGATCTATTACATTTAATTTCTTATTAAACTTATAACGACCAACCTTAGCTAAATCATATCTGAAATTATCAAAAAATCTAGTTATTAACTGGTTTTTAGCACTATCAAGCGTTGCTGGTTCACCTGGTTTTAACTTTTCATAAATCTCAAGTAAAGCCTCATCAGTATTCTTAGTTGAGTCTTTTGATAAAGTATTTACTAAATACTCATCATTACCAAATAGCTTTAAGATATCATCATCAGAAGATAATCCAAAAGCTCTTAAGAAAGCCGTTACAACAACCTTTCTGTTACGGTCAATTCTAACGTCTACAACGTCTTTACTATTTAGTTTATACTCAAGCCAAGTACCTCTTGTTGGTATGATTTGAGATGAGATTATAGAACGTCCATTCTTATCTATTTCTCTTCCATAATATACGCTTGGAGAACGTACTAATTGTGATACGATAACACGCTCTGAACCATTAAATATAAATGATCCTGAATCAGTCATAAGTGGCATATCACCCAAGAATATCTCTTGTTCTTTTACCTCGCCAGTTTCGTTATTAAAAAGACGAGTTTCAACTTTTAACGGAGCAGCATAAGTAGTTTTCTTCTCCTTACATTCTTTAATCGTATGTCTTGGTTCATCAAATGAATATTCACCAAATTCTAAAGATAATGTTCCAGAGAAATTTTCTACTGGGCTTATTTCTTCTAATACTTCTTTGATTCCATCCTTAATAAACCAATTGTAGGATTTTGTTTGTATCTCAAGTAAGTCTGATAACTCTAGGGAATTATTTACTCTTGAGAAATCTCTTCTTTCACGGTATTCGTTTACTTTTTTAATCTTATAAGCCACGCATTTCCACCCCTAAACTATAAATTTTTAAAGAACATGTCTAAAATTAAAGACACAATACCAATTTAAAATATTACAAGAAAAAGCTAGCGTTGTCAATACATTTCACAAAAAAACACAAATAATTTAAGTTATTTGCGCTTTATTTTGCCATGATTATATAATAGCCTTTTTTCCTAAGAACTACTTCTACTGATTTATAAACTTCCTTCATATCTTTAACTAGTGAATCTGCACCTTGCTTTTTTCTTACAACTACCCAAAGCTCACCATTTTCTTTTAAGTGATCCTTAGCATTCATTATGATTTCATAAAGTTTTTCTTTTCCTACTCTAATTGGTGGGTTAGATACTATGTAATCATACTTTTTATCTATGTTTTCATATGCATCAGATAAAAAGACATTGGAATTTAGTTTTTGTTCTTTTAATGCTATTTTTGACAAATGAATCGCTCTTTTATTAACATCAGACATATCCACAGCAAAACCTAGAAGCGATGCATATATTCCGATTGCACCGCAGCCACACCCTATATCAAGAAATGTTTTTTCCTGTGGATAAGTGTATTTAAAAGTGTTTAATAACAGTTCCGTCCCAACGTCTAACTTATTTTTAGAAAAAACTCCATTATCAGTATAAAAATAATAACTTATACTGTGGATAACTGTATCTACTTTTTTAATTTCAGATTTTAAATTTTCATCATTAGTAAAATAATGTGCCATAATACCTATTCCTTATATCCTAACATTTTCATTCTTTCTAGTTCTTTAGATGATAAATCCTTTAAAAATGAAGATAATCCTTTTACGTCTTCTTTTCTTAGTAATTCAAAGTATTTTACCCTATCATTTGTTTCTATAACCGCAGGTGCAATATTATTTTTCAATAATTCATAATTAATAAGAAGTCTTCCTGTTCTTCCATTACCATCCTCAAAAGGATGAATTTTTTCAAATTCAATATGATACTTTGCTATTTTTTCAAATAGATCATCTACCACTTCATTATTATAATTATAAACAAAGTAAAACATCATATTAGCCACTAAAGAACTCTTTGGAGGAATATGTTCGCTTCCCTTTATTATAACGTTTACTTTTCTATAACCTTCTATATCCTTTATATCTTGATTTATAATCTTATTTATATTTTTAATTAACGATTCGCTTAATGGATTATTTATGTTATCAAAAACGTATAAAAGTGCTTTTTTATGATTTATAGCTTCATATATTTCTCTAGGTTCTTTATTATTTATTTTGAAATTATTATCATTATAAATTATTGCATAGGTCTCAGCATAAGTTAAAGTGCTTCCTTCAATTGCATTTGAATGATAAGTACTGCGTGTTATAAAATCTTGCATGTAATCTTTATTGGAAATTATAAAGTCAAACATAATATCCCTCCGTTTAAATAATTATAACATAAATAAAAAGAATACGAAATAATGATGTGCCCCAATTAGGAGACATCATAATTCGCATTCTTTTAGTACTTATTATCTAAATTATTGAAGTTCAACAGTTGCGCCAGCTTCTTCTAACTTAGCCTTGATGTCGTTTGCTTCATCCATTGGAACGTTTTCCTTAACGTTTCCACCTTCGTCAGCTACCTTTTTAGCTTCCATTAATCCTAAACCAGTGATATCTCTGATTGCTTTGATTACTTGGATCTTAGCTGAACCAGCATCTTTTAATACTACTGTTGCAGAAGTTTTTTCTTCAGCTTGTGCTCCAGCAGCAGGTGCAGCAGCAACAGCAACAGCTGATGGATCAACACCAAACTCCTCTTTCATAGCGTCTACTAATTCTTTAACTTCAAGAATTTTCATTTCTTTTATTGCATCAATAATTTCTTGTGTACTTAATTTTGCCATTTTCTTTTCCTCCCTATTTTTAGTTATTTTCCTCTTCTAGATTTTTAGCATGTAAATCTAAACATATAGCAACGTTTTTAACATGCTCCATTAAACCAGCAGCAAGCATTGTAAGTAATCCGTCTTTTGATGGAACGGTTGCTAATTCTTTTAACTCATCTAAGCTTGTTACTTTACCATCTACGATACCACCTTTAAGCTCTAATGCTGGGTGATCTTTTGCAAAATCTGCTAAAACTCTAATTGGAGCAATAGCATCATCTGATACTGCGATTGCAGATGGACCTTCAAGGCAATTATCTAAGTTAATAGATAACTTATCTAATGCTCTTTTTGTTAAAGTATTTTTATATACTTTATAAGAAGATTCGTTTTCACGTAATTTACGACGTAATTCAGTTATTTCTGCGTCAGTTAAACCACGGTAATCAAATAAAATAGCACTAGTTGCGTTTTTAACCTTATCAGCTATTTCATTTACAACTTCTTCTTTTTTAGCTATTATAGCTTGATTTGCCATATCATCAATCCTCCTTTTAGTATAATAAGTACCTATAAAATTAAAAGGTCTTTCCAAGCCAAAGACTAAGAAAAGACCTTATAATTCCTAAACTGAAATAAATAAGTCCTCGGTAGGAATATAAGTTATGCAAAATTTGCTCCTACTGTCTTTGGTACTTTAAATTTTATGCGCATGCATAAAAACTATTAATAGTTTATATTATTTTTTATTAATTGTCAAATGATGTTAAATCAACCTTAACCGATGGTCCCATGGTAGATGCAAGTGCAACACCTTTTAGGTAAATACCTTTAGCGGCTTGTGGTTTAGATTTTATTATAACATCCATGAATGCTTTAACGTTTTCTACTAGTTTTTCATCATCAAAAGAAACCTTACCAACTAAAGCATGAACGTTTGCGTATGAATCAGTACGATACTCAACACGTCCTTTTTTAACGTCTTCAACGGCCTTTTTAGTATCCATTGTAACCGTACCAGTCTTTGGGTTAGGCATTAAGCCTTTTGGTCCTAAAACCTTACCTAACTTACCTAAAAGTGGCATCATCTCTGGTGTTGCGATGATAACGTCAAAATCAAAGAAGTTTTCTTTTTCGATTTTTGATATCATATCAACATCACCAACGTAATCAGCACCTGCTTCCTTAGCAGCTTTTGCAGCATCACCCTTAGCAAGTACTAATACTTTCTTTGATTTACCAGTTCCATATGGTAAAACGATAGCTCCTCTTAGTTGTTGATCATTTTTCTTTGTATCTAAGTTTAATCTAACCGCTATTTCAACAGTACCATCAAACTTAGATATAGAAGTTTCTTTAACTAGTTTTACAGCTTCTTCTAAAGGATATAACTTTCCTTTTTCGATCTTAGCTAAAGCTTCCATGTACTTCTTGCTTTTCTTTTTCATTTTCATAACCTCCTTGTGGTATAAGCGGATTTTCCTCCCACATAGATAAACCTATATGACTATTTTTATTATTTTATTAATCTTTAATTTCAATACCCATGTTTTTAGCAGTACCCTCAACTATCTTCATAGCTTCTTCTGTTGTGTACGCATTTAAATCAGGTAATTTAATCTCAGCAATCTCTTTTAATTGTGCCTTAGTAATAGATCCAGCCTTTTCCTTAGATCCAGCTGCAGATCCTTTCTTTACGTTAGCATACTTCTTAAGTAAGAATGGAGTCGGTGGTGTTAAAAATCTAAGTTCAAAACTTCTATCATCATAAACAGAGATTTCAACTGGAACGATATCTCCCATTCTATCTTTTGTTGCATCATTATATTTAACACAAAATTCACCAGAGTTAACTCCTAATGGACCAAGTGCCGTACCTACTGGTGGAGCAGGTGTAGCTTTTCCTGCTGGTAATTGTAACTTTAACTTCCTTACTAATTCTTTTGCCACGAAAAACACCTCCTATAAATTATTTTTTCGCGAGTGGTCAAATAGCTTTTATTTTAAATCCGCGCCTTCCACTAATTTTTCTTTTACCATCTATATAAAATATATAGCTGCGCATTTAATTTTATCACAGCATATATGATAAAAGCAAGTGCTTTTTTATTCTTTAACAAACTGAGTAAGTTCTAACTCAACGTTTGTTTCTTGTCCAAATAAGTCGATTGCAACCGTTGCTTTACCCTCATCAGTATCTATATCAAGTATTTTTCCGGCAAGCATCTTAAATGGACCATCAGTTATTTTAACTTTATCTCCAACTTCAAAGTTAACAACAACGTTATCCCCTTTATAGCCTATTTCCTTAAATATTCTTTGTACTTCCTCATCATATAAAGGAACTGGTTTAGCACCTTTACCAGATGATCCTAAAAATCCTGTTACACCTGGTGTGTTACGTACGATGTACCAAGATTCATCTGACATGATCATCTCTACCAATACGTAACCAGGAAATAACTTCTTCATTTTCTCGGTTTTTTTACCATCTTTTATTTGAACTTCTTTTCTTTCAGGAACGATTACCCTAAAGATGTTTTCTTGCATTTCCATTGAGTTGATTCTCATGTCTAGCTTTTCTTTTACTTTATCTTCATGTCCTGAATAGGTGTTTACAACATACCATTTCTTTTCTTCTTCCATACTAAACGATTAACTCCTTTACATAAGATATTAAAGCAATGATTAAATCCGTTCCAACAAAGAATAAGCTTATAAATATCATAAACAAAATAGTAACCATAGAATACTTAAATAAGTTCTTCTTAGTTGGCCATATAACCTTTTTTGCCTCTTTTATAACACTTCCAAAAAAATCCTTTAAAAACACAAATAAATTTCTTCTTTTTTTTGTTTTAGCCATATAATTAATCTCCTGTATTCCAAAATAAAAACACTCATTTAAGTGCTAACTACCTAAATATTAGCACAAATAATCATATTAGTCAATTTATTTCATCCAAAATATTTTTAATTTTTACTTTAATTCTTGCAAGGGCCCCATCTATTGATTTTTGAGTCTTATTTAATATGTGTGATATCTCCTCATAGGAGAAATTGTTTAACCTAAGATCATAAACAGTTTTTTCAAAATCAGATAATTCTTCGTTAACCCTTTTATTTAGATAATCATTATCCTCTTTGTTTACTAGTAAATCTTCTATTCCACCATAACTGGTTGCTAGTATATTATCAAAACTTCTGGTATCATCCTCTTGTTTATAATCAATTGAATACGAATCATTTAAAGCACTATGCTTTTTTCTATTAACGTCCCTTACTAAAGATATTATTTTCCTTTTAATACATAAAAATGCAAAAGTGGAAAACTTTATATCCTTTTGCTCTTTAAACTTATCTATCGCTTGCATAAGTCCGATTAAACCTTCTTGGTATAAGTCATTATAATCTATTCCTTTACCATCGGTATAACTACTATATTTTTTAGCATAATAGGATATTACTGGTTCATATTTTTTATAAATAGCCTCATTTGCCTCTTCATTATTATCAGATATCATGTATAAAAGCTCACCATCATCTAAAAAGTCTCGGTAATCTTTTTTATTTTTCACAAGACACCTTCTTCCTTTTTTCTAAAACCTCGTATATTATGATAGCAGAGGCAACTGATGCATTTAAGCTATTTACTTTACCATACATTGGAATTGATACAATAAAATCACAGTTATCTTTAACTAGTTTACTCATTCCAAAGCCTTCACTTCCGATTATCAAGCAAATCGGCATATCATAATCTAAATCATCATAAGAAACGTTTGTGTCCATGTCCGTTCCAACTATCCAATAACCAGAATCCTTTAGTTTTCTTATCGTGTTATTAAGGTTAGTTACCATTACTATTTTAACGTTTGATAATGCTCCCGCACTTGTTTTCATAACAGTTGCGTTAACGGATGCACTTCTGTTTTTAGGAATTATTATAAAATCTACCTTTGCAGCCTCACACGTTCTTATAATAGCACCAAAGTTATGAGGATCCTCTATGTGATCTAAGATAACGATAAAAGGATTAGAAGAAGCGTTTTTAAGTGCTTCATCAAGTGAGTAATAGTTATAATCATCTATTTCTAATATTACACCTTGATGGTTTTCTTTAGTTATTTTATCTAAGTCCTTTTTGCTTAAGTAAGCAGTTTTTACGTTATTCTTCGTTAGCATGTTATCAATGTTACTACCTTTTAGGTTTTCTTGTAAGTATGCCTTATAAATTGTTTTATTGTTATTAAATAATTCTTTAGCGACGTTTTTTCCGTATACGTACATTTTAATCACCTTTGTTTAGTATTATGTTTTTTAATTCTTCTATTCTTTTTAAATCTTCTTCTAAATATAACTTACCGAATAAAGCTTCTAATGCCGTTGCTTTTTTATAAGTTATGATATCAGTGTTTTTAGGTTTTGATGAAACCTTAGTGTTTCTAGCTCTTTTTACGGTTTGTAACTCTTCTTCGTTTAACAAATTATTATTTATTAAATCATCTAGTATTAAAGCTTGATTTTTAGCACTAACGTATTTTATTTTTAACGTTTGAAGCTTATTTAGATCATTTGTTTTAATCTTTAATAAATAACTTCTTATCATAACTTCATAAACAGCATCACCTATGTACGCAAGTACCTTAGGATTTATAATATCAGTATTCATTTTTTCACATCCATTAGTATTAAAACACATAAAATCAGAAAAAACAAGGAAATATATTCCTTGCTAATCTATTTTTAGTATTTTTTCACCATTTTTTGAATATAAATATTTTTCTCTAGCATACCTTGCAGCATACTCAGGATTTTTTAATTTTTCAACATCATCAGAAAGGGTTGTTTCCTCTTCTTCTAATTCGTTTAATCTTGCCGTTAACTCTTTTTTCTCTTCTTTTTTCTGACCTATCTTAATGATGTTATCAACCGATGATATAATGCAAAGACTAATTACAAAAAAACATATGATTGATGTTAAAATAATTCTTCTTCTTTCTTTATGTGTAAGCTTCATTATACCATCTCCATTATATAAGTTATTATATAACAGATTAGCATAATATTTCAATCTTTTTTGTCGTTAAAGTAAAGTAAGTGACAACTAATGATTCCTAAAATTAGGAATATTACTATGTAAAACGAAAGCATTCCACCATTTATTCTATATAGTAATAAATAAAAAAGTGAAACGTGTAAAACAAAAAAGATTAATTGAAAAATAAATTTATAAATAACGTTTTTAACCTTTAAAAACATAAATAACCTAAAAGTAAATAAGAAAAACATACCATATATAAAAGAATAAAAAATGACTTTAAACTGCTCTTGTAAACTCATTATTTAAACAACTTAGATATTACTGAGTTTTCCTTTTTAGATTTACCATTATCAAAGTAAGAAAGCGCATCTATTATTCCTTTTATCATTATGGTACCTTCATAAGTATCTAATTTTATTATTTCAAGATCACGGCCTTTAATACCAAGTGGACCAACTTGCGTTTCTAATAAAAACTCCTCGTTATCAAAGCTATCAATTTTAGTAATACCACTTATTTTAATGTTTTGTCTTTCGGTAATACTAATACTATGATTTAATAATTCTGCTGTTTCATTTTCCTTGTTCATAGCTCCTCCTGATAAATTATATTAAAAAAAAAGAAAATTATAACTAATTTTCCTTTTCGTATTCCTCTATTATTGCTTTTTCTATTTTTTCTCTTAACTCTTTATTTATTGGGTATACATAATCAATGTATTTATCATCGCCAACTTTTCTGTTAGGCATAGCGGCAAATAACCTTGAGTTGCCTTCGATTAATCTTATTCCATTTATTTTTAGTACTCCATCTAATTCAATTACTGCATAACCTTTAACTCTAGAACCTGTTTTTTCTTCTTTTTGAACAGTTACCTTCGTTACTTCCATTAATCAATCACTCCTTTTGGTAAATACTAATATAATTTTACCATAATTGAAAAAAATAGCAAATAATTACTTGCTATTTTTTAAATTTTTTTCTTAATATTATTAATACGGTAAGTAATACTGCAAGGCCTGCAATTATTAAAGTATAATTTGCAACTTTTCTACCAGTTATAATGGTAACAATTAATTCGGCCTGATCATAACTACCGGCAACCCTTGTTTTTTGGTTAACCAAACGCACCTGATAATAATCGGTTACAGGCTCGCCATCATCACCAAATATTCCTTTATCACTTATCGTAAACGTTGCATTAGAGTCTTTATCTTTAATTATGTCATAACCATCCGGAGCCTGTTTTTCAACAAATCTATACTCACCAGGAGGTAAGTTTCTAACGTTAATTGTTCCGTTTGTTGTATCCAAAATATAAGTTGCTCCTTCATCTTCTTCGGTTAAGCCTTCTACGTACGAATAATAAACACCTTCATCTTGTTTTAAAAGCATATCACGGTAAACACCATTTACTCTTTGCTGTAAGGCAAATTTACCACCGTCTATTAATATTCCATTTTCATCTATTTTATTAAATATAACTCCGGTAACACCATTGTACATAACGGCTGCCGTTGCATCTTCACCCTTAGTTACCGTAATGGTTTGAGTTGGATTTTCTGGAAGTGTATAACCATCTGGAGCTTCTATTTCAGTTAGCTCATAAGTACCAGACTCAATCTGTTCAATATCAAATTTTCCGTTACAAGTTCTTAATTCGTTAGTTGCACCTGATGCTGATGACGAAGATAACTTATAATTTCCAGCAGACGTTTGTGTTACATAAATGTCTTTTCCATCTTTTGATAAGGTAAATACCGGACCAATATAGTCTCCTGTACAACTTTGAGCTGTATAATCATTTATATTTATTACGTTTCCTTCAGAATCTATCGTTTTTTTAGATAATGATAAATGCATGTATTTATTAACGAAAGCACCTGATGCCTCACCATAATTATTTGAACCTTCTCTATCACTACCAGAAACATCAACTGTCATAACTTCTTTATTAGTTATGTAACCATCAGGCGTAGCAGCTTCTTGAACATAATATTTTCCTACTTTTTTTATGCCTTTTAAAGTAGCCCAACCATTTTTATCCGAAGCTTCTGTTGTTCCTATTTTGTCTGTTAATGAAGAGTTTGAATAAACATTAAACTTAACGCCCGCAATAGGATTACCATCTTCATCTTTCTTTTGAACTCTTAACTGATAAGTAGGTTTTTTTCCAGTATAAACATATATATAAGAAACCTTCGTTGTTGAACCAATAATAAGAGATTGTTTTGCAGAATTACTTTTATTAACGTAATAAGTTAATGGTCCAAAATCATTTAGTTGTTGTTTTTTACTACTATCTTTATACGCGTATGTTAAAGTAATTTTTACCGCATCTGATTTTGTAGCAAGTTCTTTTTTAGTCGTAACGGTAATTCCCGTTGAACTTAAAGATACATCAACATCACTATCATCCGAACTAACCTTATAATACTTTAACAAATCACTAGCAAGACTTGAAGATTGCTTAAATGTTTGAGAAAAAGTTTGCGTATTATCATTATAATTTGATAAGATTTTTGCATTATTTTTTGCAGTACCATCTGCTAGATATGCAAACGAAGGATATATATTAAATCTTGCAGCACATTTTAATACGTTTTTATATTCATTAAAGACGTTAGATTTATTTACAAATGTTTCGTACAAAGTAGTTATACCTTCTTGTTTTCCATATACGCTACCATCTGAAAGCTTTGGCTCATACGTTCCACCTAAAATTTCAGTTGCATTAATATTATCTCTTTCATCCGAAATCAATTCCCAAATTATTGCTTGGGTTGCAACCGTACTTGCATTATTATTTGACCAACAAGACATTACCTTTGCCAAATCAGCAGCGGAGCTTCTAATTCCACTTGCCCATCCGCCGTGCGTTGGAACCTCATCTGTTGTTTCATAACCAGATACGGTTGAATTCGATTTAAAATCGGCTCCCGGTTCAACACAAAATACCGATCCGCTTGATGAGGTATTACCAGCAAGATACCATCGTCCCAAATATTTTGTTTCTCTTGTCTTACCATAACCCTTTGTTGAATATGTAGTATTACTATAACCTAAATTTGACCATAAAGCTTTATTTGTAATAGAAACAGCTTTAGTTGATAATGGAAATATAAATAAACATATTAATAACACTAATAAATATTTTAACTTCTTATTCATGTTAATCATTACCTCCTAAAACTTGTAGTTCATCAACTGATACAAAGTTAACGAATGAACCAGCTTCTTTTCTTGTTATATCAAAAGCAACGGTTAAATATTTCTTTTCGTTTTCTTCTATTATTTGATCAGAAAGTGTAGTATTTGATAAAGTACCATCACCATTTACTACCCAGCCTTTATTCTCAGAATAATTTGGATTGAAGCTCATTCCATCTGGAATTTCTTCAGTTATTAAAGTTGCATAACCTGGATAGTATTTAACGTTCTGAATTTCAATTGTATAAATAACTTTTATATTAACGTTATTAATGTCTTTTACATCTAATTTAGCAAGTTTTACATTACCATATTCTTTATTTGTTACAACTCCAAATGCATTTGTAACTTCTGCTTTGGTGATGTATTTATTTACCTTTAATTCAAAAACCTTTTTTAAAGATAACCCTAGATTTATATTTCTAATGATTCTAGTTTCAGAATTTACGTTTATTATATCAGTTTTAATAATTGTTTTTATTTGAGGCGTTTGTTCAGTTTCACCATCATCATTTACTTGATCATCATTTTCATCAGCTACCGAAGAAGAATCATCTGATGCTTGATCATCTTCTTGCGGATCATCGTTTGTATCATCATCAGTCGTAGTTTCTAAAGGAACTTCTTTAAATGCTGATAACCTTGTTTTATCATAGAAATCTTCTGATGGCTGACCTGTTGCACCATATTTTTCGGTATTAAATTTAGCAACAATGTAATAATTACCCTCCTCTAAGGCACTAAAACTATATACACCATCCTTATTTGGAGATGTTGTATTTATTAAATTATCATTAGAATCATATAATTCAAGCGTTACAGCATCTATTTTCTTCTCATCATCATCCATGATTCCATCAACGTTAAAATCTTCCCATACAACACCAGTAATTTGCTTGCTTATTACCACAATTTGAATATCTTTAAAGTTTTTATAACCTGATGAGGTACCATTCTTATTTTTATATTCTAAATATGACTTAAATGTGTAAACATCATCGGCATCATTATTTATTGTGTTAACTTTAATAGTAGTAGTAGCAGGTTGTTGTACTCCTAATGTATCATAACTAACTTTAAATGCTGTTAATCCAGAATATTTTCCATCAGAGGTTTTAAAATCATTACATGATGACCACTTAACTTGATCTTTTAAGTTTTCAGATGTAACTAAACTTGGATCATCTGCTGTACACATAGCATTTGATGGCAAATTCTCTAATTGCAAACTACCGGTATATGAAGATCCATTTACTTCATCAGTATAAGGTAAAACAGTATATACATTTACATCACTAACATCATTATCTGAAGGAATTGCGTTATTAAATAACTTGGTTGAAAAATCAAATGAATCACCTTTATTTATATTAGAAATATACCTATCATTTGAATATATATATTGTCCATATGATACTGGTTCGGTATTTTCAATTCTTATTTTTTTAGTTTTAGTCTTATACTTATTGATACTAGATAAATCGTTTCTTATAGAAGTATCAGTACCAGACGTATTACCTGCCGAAACAGCAATTTCAAAGTCACCTGAAATAGAAGTAACATCAACGTTAAAATCAAAATATATTGGTTCGATCCAGCTATTAGGCTCAACTGATGTATAAGTATATGTTAAAATTGTATTTTCATTATTATACGAAATTGAAGGTTCCATTTCATAGTTATTATTATAAACATAGTTTATTCCCTCAGGTAAAGTAAATTGAACAACAAAGTTCTCAAGTCTGTTATATCCAAATATATTTGAACTAATATTCATTGCCGGAGATACAACATCAAGAGTTGTAAAGACAGTGTAATTATCATTTTTTGATGCATCCAAAATTACAACATCAGCCGAACTATAATCATCTGTTTTACCAATGTTTACGGTTGCCCTTGATTTGTAAGGAGTTATATATACATCTGGAGTGCTAGAAGTTTTTTCAAAATTTTCAGAACCATTTTTCCAAGTAAAAGTGGCACTTGAATTAAATTTTAGATTTGCTAAATCACTAGCCTCTGGATCCGTTGCAGAGTATGTCTTTACTTTATATTTTGTTCCGATTTCTATAAGTGTTCCGGCTCTAATTTTAAAATTACCATCCTCACTAGGTTTTATTGTAATATTAATATGATCAACAACTTGACTTGAAGAATCAAATTCCTCAGGTGCAAAACATTTTCCTGATGCGTCACAATATTGAATTGTAAAATTAGGTAATGCATCAATAACCGAATTGTTATATGTAGCTCTTATGTAGAAATAAGAATTTTCAGAAACGTTTTCGGAATAAGAAATTGGAATTAAGTTCTTATTTACAGGTATGTTAATATTTAATTCAGATATATTATTATCAGCATCATTTCCATATTCAAATCTAGACATCAAAGTTACTTCTTCACCCATTGCAGCAGTATAATAATTACCATACAAGCCATTCTTATCAGAGCTATCAACCGCTACGTTTTGAGAATTTTCAACAACGTACATTGTACTTGTTAAAGAAGTAGTTTCATATCCACTTGCAAATTCTTTATTCTCAACGCTTGCTGATGATGTTTTATCACCTAATTTAGCACTTAATTTAACGTTAATATCTCCCGTTTCACTTTCAGTTCTTGTAGATTTAACGGTTACGTAATATGCTCCTACAGCGTAAAATCCATCGGAAGTTCTATTTACATAATCAGTAGGCAAAATATTATTAATTGATAATTTATATTGACTAGGCAAATTATTAATATCCCTTATTATTTCAACAACATAATTATCATTAGATCTATTAATCGTGTATAAATAAGAACCATCATCTTCTTTTTTGTATGAGCAATTATTATCACCATTACATGTAACCTCATTATTATTAACGCTAATTTTATGATCAGTTACTTCTTCATCACTATATTTATTAACCGTTTTTACCGAAATTTGATCAGTAGAAATAGTAGGTAAATCATCAACTACTATTATTGTTCTTGTGATTTTTTCATCACTATCATTTATTGTATATTCTTGTCTATAAGTACCAGTATTTAAAGGCATGGACGTTGACAAAATCTCCTCATCACTATCAGCTTTATAATACTTAACAGAATAATCAAGTAAGCTAGATGCTTTTTCTGCTGTTTCTCTATTATAAAGTCCGTCATCACTAAAAATACTATATTTTTTTATATAAACCGTTTTAGCTCCAATTAATGAATATGAGCTATTTTGAGGTTCAACTACGTTTACCTTCCTTTTAAAAGTTACGTTAGATTTATTATTTAGTTTAACATTATAATTAATTTCATAACTTCCTATTTCATTTAATTTAATCTCATTACCTTGAACTTCTTGACCATCTTTATAAACTGTTTCTTTAATATCGCTGCTAGATGAACCATTTACCGTTATTCTAGAATCATCTAATTCTTCTCTAAACGTTGCATCACTACTTTCAGGATACTTTTCTATTTCAACATTAGTATCTCCAACAAACTTAGCGCTTGGCGCAACGTTTTGAGTATCAACGGTTCCTTCTGTAGCATCAGACGAAGGTGTTCTACTAAAAGATGTGATTTTACCAGATGTTGAACTTAAATCCGGCAACACATCAGACGCGAAATAATGCCTTGATTCATTATTTATACCAAAATAATTTCCATCAAACTCACCATTAAAATTAGTTTCATTCTTCGTATACAAAGTTAAATACTCAGGTTTTGTTCCTTGCTCTGCTGTTAATAATAAATCAGCCGACGTTTTTAAATGAGCTCCTTTTAATGAAACCGTTTCCTCATCTGAATCAATATTAACGCCAAGCAATATACCAAATCTTACGTTTCTATCGTTAGACCCTTCTATTTTTCTAGCAACGCCAGACTTAACAACTGGTGTTAATTCATATTCTTTGTCATAAGTTGTTTTTACACTTTTAACATCATTTACAGGAACTACTGATGCGTTTTTACCTCCTTGAATACTTATGGTTGGAGTTATTGTAGTATCTTTATTAGCATTTAAAATAGACAAGGTAAATAATTGACTTTGACCAGAACATACGTTAACCGGAGAAATTTTAACAGTTAACGTTTTTCCGTCCTTTGAAATATCTGAAGAGGCATTTTCATCAGCACCTAACCATTTAACGTTATTTGTATCAACGTTATCAGGTAATTTTGCAATAATTGTTACTTCATCAGCTTGATACACATTTCCTTCATTTTGACATTGATTTTGATCTTGCAAAGTAAAATGAAGTGTGTATGTTACCTTGGTAAAATTAGGTGCAACACCATCATCACCTTCGGTTGAAACACTTAAATTATCAACTCTTGCAGTTGCGTTGCTAATTGTCTCATTAGTTGCTGCTCTTACAACTAACGCAATTATAAGCGATAATAAAAATATTCCGATTGCTGCTGATATATATTTATGTTCACCAATAAAATTAAGAATTCTAATTCTAGTAATTAAAAACCAATCCTTAATTTTTGTTTTTGTATTTGTATCTGCGTTCACGATAAAATACCTCCATTCTAGTATATACATTTTAATTTAATCATAAATAAAAAGAAAAATCAATAAAAGAACAAAAAAAGTTCATATATTATGAACTTATTATAACATTATTGATTAATATGTCAGAATAACAAAAACTTTTTACATCCAAACCAGTTTTAAACGTCCAAACGTTTTTATAAGTATCAGCTATATAACCTTCATATACCTCATTTTTATTTCTACCAACATCCACGCATATTTTTATTTTTTTGCCCTTTAGGCTTTCTATCTTTTCTTTTATATCATCTAACATTAATTTCTCCTTATCTTGGGTATCCCGTTGTCATAACACCTTTAGTATTAACCCCACCGATACCATCTTTTCCATTGCTTGTTTTTGATAATAATTCAAGTAAATCTATGTCTTTATTTTTATCAGATAAGCTAAGTGATAGGGCAATTATCGCAGGATCTAAAGCATGAATGTTAATTTTCTTAGGACTAGATGCAAAATTAGCTCCTGACTTTATTAACTTATCATAATCAGACTGGCACGCACCTGCTATTACTATTAGCTTATCGTAGTCTTTTTGATATTTACGGCATACTTTTACAGCATCTGAAAAATACTTAGAATTATTTCTAACTAACGAATCGTGCCCCGTTATTACAACTATATCAGGATTTATATCTTCTAAGTACTTTTCGATGTTTGTTGCCATTTGATCTTCTTTTGAATAAACTCCAAACGCAAGTACGTTTGCTTTCTTATAAAACTCAAGACACCTATTTAAGTATTCTTTATCACCATCAACATGAAGTATTTTTCCCGGAATATAAAAATAATCACTTCTTTGAAAATCCCTTAGTTTTTCTATTTTTTCATAAAACTGTCGATCATCTTGCTGCTCGTTATTTGAAACGAGCACCAAATCAGAAATATCACTATCTGCACATAACCTTACGTTAACTCCTTTTAAATACGCAACCCCATCTGCTATTTGTTCTATTTTAAATATAACGTCATTATCGTGAGATGTCCTAGTTACTAAATCCCCTACTTTAAACATTTATATCACCCAAATAAATATATGCATAAAAAAACTAAACATGATAGTTTAGTTTAAATTATTTTCAATATCTATAAATTCATCAATCGTTATTTGCTCTGCTCTAAAGTTTACGTTCTTATTATGTTTTTTTAACACACTATCTATTTTTTCTATGTCATATGCCTTTAAATTATTCTTTAAGGTCTTTCTTTTTTTAGAAAAAGCATCCCTTACCATTTTAAAAAACAAATCCTCGTTTTTTAAATCACTTCTTTTTGTTTTCTTAGTAAATATAACTATCGCAGAATCAACGTTCGGTTTTGGATAAAAAACGTTTCTTGAAACTGTAAATGCTTTTTTTATATCAAAGTAATAGTTTAAAAATATCGTTAATGAATTATAGGATTTAGTTCCTGGCTTTGCTGAAAAACGATCAGCAACTTCGTTTTGAACCATGACGATTATTTTTGATACGTCTATTTTTTCATCTATAAACTTAGTTATTATAGGAGTTGTTATATAATAAGGAAGGTTAGCTACTACGAATAACTTGTCATATTCATATTTTTTTATATCATCTTTAATGTTTCTGTTTAAAAAGTCATCATAAATAACATTAACGTTATCATTATCTTTTAAAATTTCATCTAGCGGTTTTTTTAGAGTTTCATCGATTTCGTATCCTAATACGTATTTAGCTTTTAAGGCTAGTTTTTTAGTTAAAGCACCTGCTCCAACACCCACTTCTATTACCAATGATTCTTTATTTAAGTTAGATAAGTTTACTATGTTATTTAATATGTTTTGATCGAGCAAAAAGTTTTGACCGAACTTCTTTTTAAATGTAAAATTGTTACTATTTAATATTTCTTTTGTATTCATAATTTACCTCTTAAAATTATTATACTAAAAAACAAATAAAACGGATGTATAATTTTTAGTGTGTGTAACTAGAAAATAGTTATATGCACTTTTTTTCATAATAAAAGACATATAAGTAT
>CALVSY010000015.1 GCA_944359725.1 uncultured Bacilli bacterium
TCCTTCATAGAAATCCATCTAAAAAATAAAACTCTATCAATATATTCCATTTTATTCATTCCATTTTTAAATGCTAAATTACCAAAACATTCATAATACACATTATGTAATTCATTATTTTCATCTCTATATTCAAACTTATCTTCTTTAATATAGCAATGCCCTGTACTATTAACCGGGATAATTCTGTAATCCATTTGTTTATAATCAAATACCTTTGCACATTCATTATCACTAAATTTACCACTATGATATATTAACTTAATATTATTAGTAAAAAACCTATATGAAATTTCATAATCCATGAATGTTATATTATGATCTTTATCATAATATAACACTTTGTTATTACAAATATATTTATCATAAGATTCAAACATATCGTTTATTTCATCTTGAATTATAAATTTACTTCTATGCGATTTAAAAGTTATTATACCTTTTTGTTCATTTTTAATATCATATGAAAATTTAGGCAAAGTAATTTTACTTAAATCTGAGCTAATTTTATATTGGTTATATCCAAAAGGAAATGATCTGAAAATAAATATTATTATAATTAATGATACAGCAATTATTATAAATAGTTTTAATCTCTTTGTCATGATTTCTCCTTATAAATATTATTTACTGCCAATTAACACATTTTATAAATTTATAATATCATATTTAATAAAATAATTAAATATGAATATTTTAAAAGGATACAAAATAATAATTTGTACCCTTTATTAGTCAATAAATAAACCCATAACTTTCTAATGCCCTTAAAGTTTTAGGACCAATATAACCATCAATATTATCGTCATATCTCCCCTCTGCTTTAGCTCTTTCTTGAAACTCTTTTACCCATTTCTCAAGATATGGTCCAAATAAATTACCATCTAACAACTTATGAGCCTCTTCTCTAGTTTTACAAAAATATCCATAAAAATATTCTGCGAAAAAATAACATACCTTACCTATATTATCACATGAGTCACCACGTTTGAAATATGATTTGTTTCCAAAAAATGAATTACTACTTACAGACGCAGATGTTTCATTTTGCTCAGTATAAGAATATGTCTCAGGATTTAAATATTCTCCATTAGATAAATTAACAATGGATAAATGAAGGTGAATACCAGTTGCTTTACCACTCATACCAGTGTATCCTAAAAGCGTGCCCTTAGATACTATTTGATTAGTTTTACAATTAACACTAGATAAATGATAATGAAGCATTTTAACGTTTATCCTAGGATATTTAACCCAAACAAATTTTCCTCCTAAAGAATCCGTACCACAACTTAATACAGTTCCATTTTCAATAGCATATTGTGGTAGTTTAACGCCGTTTGTGCCGTAATCTGTTCCATTATGAAAAGAACTTGTATAACCACCTTTAGTGTTCATTACTTTTCTATTACCAAAACCAGATGTTACATAATGATTAGCATTTTTAAATATTAAATTAGTTATCTTGCTCATTTTTTATCACTTCAACGGCTTCGGTTTTGGTTTTATCAGAATTATCCTTATTAAAGAAATAAGTTGCAATCATTCCCATAATAAGCATAAAATTATCGCTTCCTATTTTTTCGGTAATAGATAAGTAAAAAAACGCTCCAAATGTAAGTAGTGTAATTATTGATTTTACTTTAAACAAATTAATAATTGATGATATTAATTTTTCTTTCATTATATCTCCTCCATCTATAAAAATCACTATAGCCACATACTAAAAACACAACAATTACCGTATAATCAATCTTATTTATAAATCTCTTTTTTCAATATTCTCTCTTACTTTTAGTAACACTTGATAATAATCAATTTTATCAAGTCTAAAATTTAAATATAATAATAATTGAGAAATAATATCAACAGCCTCATTTATATATAACCTTACATCTATATTCACATCATTATCTCTTTGTCTTGGCACACTATATTTTAATAGTTTTTCTTTAGTTAAATTTGCCAGTTTCTTTTCCTCAAGGTCTTCTAGTTCTTCTATATTTTTACTTAAAACTTCTATTAAATCATTATATTCTGATATCTTAAGTACCATTTTAATTGGTGGTATTTTTTGTGAATATGCCATTTTTTCATCTCCGTTCTTCTTTTTATTTAATCACTATCTTAAAATGCTTATAAATTATAAAATATTAGTAATTCATTGTTATTTAGTACAGGCAAAGGAGAAAAAATATTCCCCTTCATCTGTTTCCTAAATAAAACCTTATTTGTGTAGTCTATTTTTAAAATTTTTTTGAATTTTTTTAATAGCAATATCAACACTAAATTTTATAGCTCTTTTTGTACAATTTTCTTCTTTAGCTATTTCTTCGAATGTTTTTCCATAAAAATAATATTTTATTAATCTTTTTCTTTGGATATATGGCAAATTATTAATAAGGTTATTTAAATACTCATTATTTAACCTACCATCAACAATATCATCAATAGATACTTGTTTTTTTATTGCTCTTTTATAAAGAGTTTGTTCAATCATTTCAGAATGTTCAATATGATTATCATACTCATTTAACTCCGATAAATCATCTAATTCAAATCTATCAAATGCTTCGTATAACAACTTATCTATTTCAACGATATGATGATTATTTTGACCATCATCAAATGATACAAAATATCTTTTGTTTTTCTTATCAAAAGTTAATACATATGGATTATCTTTTTTCTTTCTTCTTTTTGGTCTATGTTCCACGTTTCCTCCTATCAAAAAAATTTGATAGAAAATCGGTGGAGCCCTTTGACTATAACTGTTGTTTAAATATAAAAAAAAAGCGCGCACGCTTGTATATAAATGCGACGCAGCTTTATTATAAAAAAAATAAATATTAATAATAAAGTAGTATTTTATCATAAGCAATCACTCCGTAATTGCGTATACCATTGTCATTGGTATAGATAAATACTACACAAACTCTATTCCAATAAACATTAACTAATATATATATAATAAAAGAAATCTTAATTACTTCTAAATTACTACATACTGCTTGTTACTGCTCATTGTATATTTATAAAATTTAAACATACCATTACTTTTTTCCTTTCTTATTTTATATAATATATAAAATGGTAATGCAATTAAAAGTATTATACTACATATTTCTCCATTTTTCTCTAAATTGGTAAATTTACTTTATTTTTTTGAATTATTTTTTTCTTTTTTAATTAATTGTTTTATTGATTTATATAGCACCGTTGGTACTTTTATACCTATCTCGTTACTATTTTCTAATATAGATAGTATTTCATTGAAAATAAAGGAAACTATTATAAGGGTTCTTAATCCACCATTTACATTAAGCAAATGATCCAATAAAACAGATACAGTAATAATACATAAATATACAACTTTTTTTATTATTCCTTTTGCACCAACACTACTATTGACCTTCTTTTTAATAAAAGCCTTACAAACACCAGTAATATAATCTAAACACATTAAAACAAGAATTGCTTTAATCAAAAAATCAAAATCGCCAAATAAAAACAAAAAAATGTTTTTGAATAAACTTCCTATGTTTACAATAAAATTTTTGATAATACCATCTCCTTTAATATATAAAAGACTTTTTTGACAATAACATGATATAATGTTTATAAAGGAGGACAAAATGAAAAAAAAGAATATTATATTTTTAGTAGTGTTTATTATTATATTAGTTATTGGTGGCGCCTTAATATTTTTTAAGCTAGATAAAAATCAAAGTCAAAATAATAAAGATTATAGAAGATTAAGCAATCTTGAAGTAATATCCCAGCATAATGAATATGTGTTAGCATTCGATGAACATCTTTCAGAACTTGATACTTTTGCGGTTTTTAAAAATGTAGAATCAGATATGTATAAAAAACAATTTAAGGTTGTAAATGACAATTATGTTGAAAGCAGGTTTGTTTGTTGGACAAATGATAAATTATATATATTAAACTTTGATGCCAAATCATATGATTTAGCTACTGGAAAAATAACAGATGAAAATAGCTCATCATTATTCAATGGCACTACTGGAAGAATGGATAGAGTTTTGGGAATTTATGATGATTTTATTTATTATGAATATATTTATGTTGCAGATAAATTTTATGCAAGAATAAGTTTAGATTTATCAACAGTTGAATATATAGAAGAAAAAGATGTTCCAAAGGAGTTATATTATTAAACAAAAAAAGAGAAAAAATACTAATAAAGTACTTTTCTCTTTTTATTTTACCATAATGATCTGTCGTAACCATTAACCCCGTTTTTCATATCTAAATCAACAAAAGCACCTGTCGAACTTTGAGTATCTAAATCCTGCCACTCCGCACCATTATTATTTCGTTTCTTCTTAAAATACATATATCCATTATTAGTTTTTCCAGCATTACCGGTTCCTTTTAATTGTGTACCTATAGCTAAAACACCTAGATTATTTCCAGCGCTGTTTATATATTTTAATTCTCTCTTTACTGTAAATATCGCATCGTCTGGATCTAATACATTATTTTTAACCAAAGTATTATTTTCTGGATCAAAATTATAATAGCAAAAATTCTCTCTTCCATACATTAAAGAATCCTCTTTATTATATTCACTAGCAGTTAGAAGTTCTTGGATATATCCATATCGAACTACACCATCAGAATTTCTAAACATTACTTTATGAACAGAATCACCTTCATTTAAAACTAAACCTGCATAATTTGGAACTCCGTCATACTCGTGATTTCTACATTCAAACCTAATGTATAAATCTCCTGGTTTTATTTCACCTACTTTATGGCCTGATACTCCCCAAAAATTTACTTCAGAAGGATTAGTTAAATGTATATCTAATTCATCCATAACAGTCTCTAATTCCTGCTTTGCAGGATTATGGCTTGCAACTCCTTGTGCTTTAGACGAATAAACATTAATTACTCTATTTGAAGTATTAACCATTACTGCTGGCTGAGGAGAAGTAGTATCATACCCAATTGATTGACTATAATCTGGTTCTGGTTCTATAACTGGTTCTTCAGTTGAACTTGTAATTGATCCAATACCAGTGTCTAAACCAGAAAAACCATCTTTATCAATTTCTATTTGCCCAGCACCAGAACCAACAGTAACTGTTGCAAATTGATCAAATGCCCAATTACTTGGAATAGTAAAACCTAAATTACCACTAAATCCTGTTGACATATCGCTAACAAAGCTTCTTACCGCATAACCCTTATCGCTAACTCTAGAGCAAACATTTCTAGTACCATATATACCTATTTTATATTTACTGTTTTTAGAATTTTTCATTGTCTCATAAACTTTTTTAAAATATGGAATGATATTAGAAGTAATTTCTGTATCTTGTGGGTCACAATCTACCGCAAAATAAATAACTGTATCTCTTGGTATACCTAAATTTGTTGCATAATCATATGCGCTATTAACATCAGTAACGGCTTGTGTTTCAGTAAAGTATGACACCTTATTAGCACTAGCCTGTTGAATTGGAAATACTCTTAATCCAGCATTAAATGCTATTTGAAGTTCCTCTTTAGATAATGCTTTACTTGCCCCACTAGCAATTTTACCAGATAAATATCTACCAACATATCTATATCCATTATTATATAAAGTTTGAGCCTTTGCAGAATCTAATATCGTCGCACAATCACAGGCTTTTGCAGAACGTGTGGTATCACCGCTACTAATAAAAATAGAAAGCCATGTCGTCAAATTTAAAACACCTGTCATAGATAATGCATATTTATTTTGAAATTGTTTTACTAAAGCTGTACTTACAGTAGTTCCAAAATTTCCATCACCTATACCATTAACATAAAGCCCCATATTGGCCAATTTAGCAAAACGACCAATCTGACTCGTGCTATATTTAGAACCAGAATAATTAGATTCAACATTATTATAAGGAATTGTTGGACAGCATCCTTTTGTAGAAGGTCCAAAATTTCCATTAGCAACTGAAGTTGGCATTCCTTCTTCAGCTTGCAAAGCATAAATCAATGCTTTATTAGTGCTTCTTCCATAAACTCCGTCGCATGGAGAAAGTCCAATATAATTTTCATAATTTGCATTTAAATATCTTTGTATTTTTTGTATGTTTTTAGTTTTAGTAGAAGTATCATATGAATAAAAATAATCCATAGACATTAACGCTTTCATTATGTTTAATGTAACAGTTG
This sequence comes from uncultured Bacilli bacterium, assembly GCA_944359725.1. GTDB lineage: Bacteria > Bacillota_I > Bacilli_A > RF39 > UBA660 > Aphodocola. Next base: position 6,190 of record CALVSY010000015.1, read on the forward strand.
AAGATGATGCATTAATTCCCGCATCTTCTTTTAGGTTTTTAACAGCTGCACCTGTTCCACCATAAAAGTTACATGTAGGAGTGTTAGCCCCTATAGCATATCCTTTACATAACAACCCTCCTTGAATGATGCCATATATGTTTCTTTTTGTAGTATCATCATCATCTTGTTGTTGTACACCATTAGGATATTTAGCATTAAATTTTGAGATTGTTGATGAGCCAAAATTATCAGCTGTTGCAGTAATTCCTAATTCAATTTGTAAAGCATGTAGCAACGCATAAATGGTTGTCCATCCTGTTTTACCATTTTCTGGTATTTCTGTGTATCCTGTTTTTCCACGATACGTATCGTTAACCCATTTTTGTACATTTAGTACATATGGATCAGAGTTTGCTGCTTTAACAGACATATTTTCATCTCCTTATATTAAATTTTATTTAATATTTAGAAAGATCAAAATACCGTAATCAAAACCGTTTTATTCTTAATATTAAATATTATTTTGACAATTAAATAAAAATAAATATACGATTATTAATTCTATAGTCCGGACATATAGAGAAAAATAATTACTTATAAAATAAAAAAGCAGTGTTAATCAATAAACTTGGAAAATAATCCAACATATATTAATCAACACCGTATATCTACAATATTCATTTGTCATTTTAAATGTAACACATTTAGAATAATTAGTCAACCATTTTATCATTATTTTTAATAATAAATCACTTATAATGACAAAACAGTAAATCCTAAGTTTTACTGTTTTGTTATTATAACAAATATATTATTGTTCCAATTCTGACTGAAATTCTTCTAAAAGTGAATCTAAATCACCATTAGTAATTTCATCCGAAGTTTTTTCTGAATATAAAGCTTGATTTTTAACCATATCCTCTTCAATAAGTTTAATTTGATTAGATAAGTTATTATCATTTGAATAAGTTGTTATCCTATTCTCACTGTCTAATATATAATTACCACTTTCATCAATAAATTCTATATCGACATCAAATATATCTCCATTTCTTAAAATATAAGCAACTTGCCACGTCCCTTTCATTGATTCGTCAGTTGATTCTTTAGTTTTTATATCAAAGAAATTTGCTGCGGCATAATCTCCATCTATTTTTTCTTTTGAAGAATTAATCGCCTTATTAAATATTGAAACCAAATATTCTTTACTAACAACACCAATGTTTAGACCATTTAAATCATCAACAGTAATTGAATTATTAAATTGTTTCTTATTAAAATAGTTTCTTATAGCAATTAAATCATCCCTATATTCTTCGGAGTTTATTAAGCTTACATATTCCGGTTTTATTTCATCCACAATTTCGCCCGTTGTTTTATCAATCACTGGTATGGAATATCCTTCCATCTCTTTATATTTTAAATTATATCCATTAAATATATAAGACTTATCAGAATTATCATCCGGGTAATATATTCTAAACAAATATAACCATCCATCTTCCTGTTTTTCGTATGCACTTTTTAATGAAAAATCAGTTCCTTCAACTTTTTTTGCATCAACACTTATTTTATCACTAAAAATGAATAACGTAATCACAAGCAATACTACAATTAAAGGGACTACAACTTTCCTTAACTTATTCTTCATAATACACCTCCTTTATTCCATAAACATTCTATAAGTAAAAAGGCTTTGAGTTATAGGAGTTCCACCTTGATTACCTGATATATAAAAAGTTAAATATAATTCACAAGTTTGATCCCCAGCACTGTCTATATTTCTATCGCCTGAATAACCAGAAATTTGCACTTCGCTTATTTCTCTATCAAAATAAACAGCAGTATACTTTTTAATATGTTCATCAGGTTCAGACGCAGGCGGATCATCTTCATAAAAATTCATATGAACCAGAACTCCATCAGAATATGGATAGTATGAAGGTAATGTTTTAAATCCAGAAAAAAGAACTCCACTATTTTCTGATCTACAAGTATTATAAGAAGTCTTTACTGAAGCAACATCCCCTTGAACTATCGGATAAATTTGATACATATATGGGCTTTGATAATAAGGAGAATAATTTCTTGCTTCAACATTTTGTGTTCCAATAATAAATGCTAAAGTAACAACAAATATCATCATACCAATTTTTCTTTTCATATATTCACCTCCTTCTTTCTAATATCTATTAAATGCCTAAGCATGTAATAGTCATAATTAAAAAGCAAAAGCAGTATTTTTCAGATGAAAAATACTGCTACTCATCGCAAATATATACAATTTAATAGAATATCTCTAATTTAATTATAACATATGTTTTTTTATTGTCAATAAATATCAGTTAATTTTTTTAATAATTAGGAATTCCATAACCATATATATACTTACTGTTTATAGAGTATTTCTTTTGCTTAACTTCATCTCTTGAATTACCCTCAACAGTATATACATTTTTTTCATCACTTTTTTCTACAATACCCACATGATCAGTATGACCATCTTGTTCCCAATCAAAAAATATAACATCACCAGCTTTAGGTATGTACCCTTTTTCTTTCCATAAGCCCATTGATTTAAACCAAGGAACACCTTGCGTATGACAAGTTGAAAATTTAGGTACTGCTGTATTAAGGTATCCTGCTTGATTAAATACCCAAGATACAAAAACAGCACACCATTCTACTCTTGAATTAAAACCATACCATTGCCAGTAGGGCTTACCACCAACATTTCCAACTTGAGATAATGCAATATCAACAACGTTAGAATCTCCGCCACCAGTCATGTGTATAACGTTTGACCAAAGACTAGCATATTTATCACTTAAGAGTTCTTTTATTTGTTCTTTTTGCAAGGTATTAAAGTTATACTCTACCATCATATCGTTAACACTTTTACTTTCTACATTAATATATAAAACTCTTTTCATACCTCCCATTCCATCATTCTCATCTTGAACACTGTAATTAACTACATTCATTTTCCAAAAGACTTCCTTTAAAACCTTTGTTTTATTATCATCAATTGTAACTACATTTGTAGCATTTTTACCATTTGAGACAATGACGGTATAAACTGCAAGCACATTCTTCCATTCAGTCCTATTAATATTTAAAACATAATCATCATGTACGTTTTCACTTTGAATGGTTGCTATTTTCTGAGCAAACTCATTATTTAATTCTGATATAACACTACTCATAGTTTTTTCCCCAGTATTATTACTGCTAAAAAAGATACCAAAAACAGAATTAAGAACGGAATAGATTACGCAAATAACAACTATTACAACAACTATAATCCACCCACCCGCTATTAAAGCGGTAATAATTGCTTTTACTCCAAACACAATTGCCTTAATGGTTTTAAATGTCGTAGTTATTGCTACTTTTACTCCTTTTGCTAATCGTCTTATGTTATTTGCAATTCTAATTGGTGCTTTAACAGTTTTCTTCACAACCCTTTTTGAAGTCTTAATTGCTAACTTTTTACTTTTTCTATTTGCAAATTTACTTTTAATTGTCTTTATTTTATTTTTAACTTTCAAAAAATTATTCTTAGTAGTTAATACGGATTTATTACCTAATTTTGAAAAAGCTCTAGCACCACGCCTCGAAGCTTGAGTTGATATATATTCAACTTTATTACTTCCATATTCAGAAACCGATTCCTCGCTATTCTTTTCTTTTATATCAACCAAATGACTTTTAAACTTATCTGAAGCAATATGCTTTTTATCAAGCTTCTTTATATACTTATCATTAACCTCCTTAAGTTTAATTCTTGACATGTATTTATCATCTTTCTCCAGGCTTAGTTGTCATTAACTTATACAACCTAGTATCTTTAGGAAACTTATTAACAAAAGGCACAAGTGAACTACCGTATTTTATTAAACCACATCCTGCCGGGGAATTTGTTATATAAGACATTTGTTCATCAGAAATATTTAATAGCTTGGCCAATTCCATTCTATCTGCTGATGCTTGATTTAACATAATAATAAATTCGCTATTAGAAAGCATTGTAGAAGCTTCTACCGAAGATAAAAGATACTCTACGTTTTGGGTAATAGCAGTTGGATAGGCGTTTCTCTTTCTAAACTGACGCCATGCACTATTGAAAAATGCCGCCGAATATTCGTTTTCAAGCATTACATGTACCTCATCAATAAAAATATGTGTTCTCTTACCTTTTTTATAATTTTCAGCAACTCTATTAATCATTGCATCAGTAATAACTAAAAGTCCCATTGATTTTAATTGTTTACCTAATTTATATATATCATAAGATATAATCCTACTGTTAGTGTTAACGTTCGTTTCATGAGAAAAAACATTAAGTGATCCGTCAGTAAATAGTTCTAAAGATAACGCTAAGTTTTGTGCTTCTTTTTCAGGCTGTTCTAATAAACATTTTCTCAAGTCAAGCAATGTAGGAATTTCATCAGTATTATTAAATTCCTGATAAACTAATGAAGTACATCTATCTATAATTGATTTTTCTTTTGAACCTAATTCTTTTTTTCTGTCTAATTGTTCAAATAGTGATAAAACAAATTCAGATTTATTAACAACCGGATTAGCACCTTCACCATAACCTTCATTCATATCCATGGCGTTTATATGATCTCTACTACTAGCGGAAATACTAATAACTTCACCACCCAATGCTTTTACTAGTGCGGAATACTCTCCTTCTGGATCACAAATCAATATATCATCTTCCGTTGATAAAGAAAGAAAAACAATTAATTCTTTGGCGCTAAATGATTTACCACTACCTGGAACACCCAGAAGAAATGATGATTGGTTAAGTAAGTTTGTTTTGTTTACCATAATAAGGTTATGACTTATTGCGTTTTCACCATAGTATATACCACCTTTATCAAAAATCTCTTGTACTCTAAATGGATTTAATACAGCCAAACTTTCGGTCGTTAATGTTCTTAAAATCTCTACATTCCTTACACCAATTGGTAAAACGGTGTTTAACCCATCCATTTGCTGATATTTTAACGGTACAATTTGACAAAGGTGTTTTCTTCCAGTAATTAATACTGTTTCAGTATCGGCATCTAATTGCTCTTTAGTATCAGCGGTAATAACTAATGTTAGATTAGCAAACATCATGCGTTGATCCCTTGTTGTTAAATCATCTAAAAATTCTTTGCTTTCTTTTCTTTGCTGTTCCATATCGTAAGGAACTACTGCACTAAAATTATTATTAGCATTTTGTTTCCTTTGCCAGTTAGTAATGTTTGTTTCAACTCCTAGTAATCTATTCTCAACTTCCTTAACAGCCTCATCTGTTGGTATCGGAATAACATCTATACTTAACATTAAATTCTGCTTCATGTCAGTCAACTCAGCTATCATACTATCTTTAATATAAGAAGCATATTCTTTTAAAAATAAAACCCTCCCAAATTTACTACCCATTGTAAAATAATCACTTTTAAAAGAAAAACTATCCGGGCATATATAATCTTTAAAACTATGCCCTTTTCTCATCAAGCCCTTTATATCCAAGTTATAGTTAGATTCTTCTCCTATTCTATAAAAGTCATGCAAAATTCTTAACTTTTCTGTCGCATTTAATTCTGTGCATTTTGATCCTAATTTTGATAAATGAGAAATAATATCACTTGATATTCTTCTAAAATAATTTTTTGCGTCTTCATGGCTTTTTTTATAAACAGAAACAGTTAAATATATTTCTCTAACCATTCCATTGCTATCAATGGCTTTTTCTAAAAGCATTTTATTATACTCTTGACGGTATATATCTAATCCATCTTGTTTAAACTCAAGAAGTATGTCTTTTTCAAAATTCTTCTTATTAATTCTTCTTAAAGCTATGGTTATTTTAGTAGTTGATCCACTATCAAAAGAATTAAGTAATTCAGAATAGTCTAAGAACATACTTTCCTTATCTTCCTTAGATGCAACAGCATAATTAATATCGGTAAATTTAAAAGTTAAGGAATACTTGTTTTTTCCTACTAAAAATATACCATCATCCCACATTCTTTGTATTGGTATAACATCTTGAACTCTTTTAGGTATATGATAACCCTCTTTTTCTTGTTGTTTCATTCTTTTTATTGTTTTCACTATTATAAATCACTCCTTTCCTTATTTTTTATATAAGGTTTCATTAACTCATAATAAATATTTTTTGATATAAATTTCAAATGTCTTGGTACTAATATTTCTGATTTTATCCATGCCCAAATAAACTTTTCAACAGTCATACCATTATAGGTTACAAAGCCAAGCGCCGCAAAAGGAGCGGCACCTAGCATACATATCCAAGAAAGCATTTCTGCTCCAATACTATTACGTAATGAGAAATATAAAAAAATAGCTACTACACAAGCTAATACCGAAAAAAAGAATTGTCTCATAGATAGTCCAAAAAATATACTCTCGGTGTAATTTCTTATCTCTTTATTAATCTTTACTTCCATTTATTACCTCTCAAAAAAACTATTAACTTTATTTTCCTTTTCAAAATTTTCATGCATCTTGGTACTTTCGATAGCCTTTGCCTGATAAGAAGGATTATTTTTAATACTATAATAAGTTGAAACTATATCTTCACTTAAAAAATGATAATCTTTTTTTTCAAAACTCTTTTTTTCATTTATGAAGTCATTTGTAAGTTCAATAGATATTTGCTCATTAACTCTTAAGTCTTTAGGATTAATACCTAAGTCCATACATAATAGTGCTTGATTAAAATATTTCTCATCTTCTTTTTTTAAATTTATTAACTGTGTGTACATAATATTTAGAAATTGCCTACTTGTGACATCACTAACATATTTTTCAGTAACTTGATCTAGTATCGATTCATAATGTTTAGGCGGAACTTTTGTTGGTTCTTGTGTATCAGGGTTTATGTACAAATATGTCATATCACTTATACTTTTACTCATATCTTTTATTTTTAACTGTGTAAAATCATCATATTGTTTTCTCATAAATAAATCATCTCCTATCTTTTATTATTAAATTTATAATCCCATCATATTTTTTACCACTCTATCAGATAATTTAACTGTTCCTACCAGAACTAACATATTAAATATTAATTCACTAATATATTTCCATGCTTGAGTAACTGCTGAAGCATCTGCGTCTACTACTGGTGGTGATGTCGCAAATAAAGAAAAAATTATACACGCCAGCACTATTATTGCGCCTTCCAGACAAACCCCACAATAAGACTTTAAAAAGCTAGTGCCAACGTTTTGTGTTGCTTCACTTGCATAAGTAGATAAAGGTATAGGAGCGATAGCCGTATATAAATATAATTTAAAAAATCTTCCGTAAACAGTCATTATCATAATAAATGAGAGTACGGTTATGACCAGTCCACCTATAATAGCAACAACCCAAAGAGGCATACTTTCTATAAAACCACAATCTTCAATTGCAGTTATTAACTGTTGTGGCAAAGTAGTCTTCGATGTTAAACCAACACCTGATGTCTTAATAATAGTAGATATTATTCCTTGAACAATCTTGAATATTGAAAGCATAATATCCAATCCATAGGTAACTATGCCTTTTGCTATTGCAAACCGTAAAAATAATTTTACAGCATGCTCTGGTTTTTTAACATCCGAAAAAGAAGAAAACGTTTTTACCATACCAACTACAAAAAATAAAACTAAAAGAGCAAATCCAATAGCTTGGACTGCTCCATGTATGTTTTTAATGACACCCCAAATAGCACCACCTTTAAAGGTTTCGGGTGTTTGCGTTATTAAAGACCAAATTTCACTTATCTTAGAATCCCATATATCTAAAGCATTTTGTAAATTTTCAACAACCCAATTATCGCTCAAAATATATCACCTCCACCTTTATGCTTACTTTGTAATCATATCTATAATTTCCTTTGCAAAAGTAATAATTACTCCTCCCGCTAATGATAATATACCATTAGCTCTTTGAGAAGGATCATGACTTTTAAATGATAAACCTATTTGCAATGCTGCAAATCCTAATAAAATTATTCCTATCATTCGTATAAGACTGAAAATAAAATTAGATAAGTTATTTACAACAGCCATCGGATCATCAGTTGCAAATACAGTCATGCTTGTTGCAAAAGTAAAAGTAAAAACTATAATTCCAATAATATAAACCTTATATATTTTATACAAAGTTTTTTCGTATTTACTTTTGTTCATTATTATCATTCCTCCTTAAATATTCTTCAATAATTTCAGATGATACAATATCAAATCTATCTTCTTTATCATCATTCTTTTGATCATTACTAAAGTTCTTAATGCTATAATCAACACTAATTGTAGCAATAGCTAAATCACTATTACCATGAACATATGGTTTTGCTCTTCCGATGGAAGTCATTGATACATTAGGATGCTTTAAGACATCATACTTTAAATCAATAATTGGTCTTTCACCTCTAATAAAAAGAAGCGCATACTTATTATCAATCATTCTTACTTCATCAGCAGTCATCAACTCCCTTCCATTCATCTGATAATTTGTAGAGTAATTACCAGAGTGACCACTACTTTTACCATGAGTATCAAGGTCAATGGTTTCTTTACCTAAAAGTTTACTAACGTATTCATGAGTACTTTGTTCATTACCACCTAAATATAAAAATTCATCGCAGTTTCCAACAATACTTTCCCATTTCTTTTCAAATAATGCTTTCAATTGAGAAAGATTCTGAACGATTATTGATACAAATATCTGCCTTGATCTCATTACACTTAATATTTTTTCAAAATCATCAGGAAGACTTACGTTAGGAAATTCATCCATTACAAAATGAACGGGCACTGGTAAACTACCACCATATTTATTATCAGCAAGAGAAAATAATTGCTGAAATAGTTGTGTGTATAAAATACTAACTAAAAAATTAAAAGATGTATCATTATCAGGTATTATAGCAAATAAAGCAACTTTTTCTTCTCCTAAACTTGGTAAATCCAATTCATCGGTCATGGTTAATAATGCCATACTTCTAAGATTAAATTTTTCAAGTCTAGCTGCTAAAGTTATTTGAATTGATTTTAATGTTTTTGCAGAACCACATCTATAACTACGATAATAATTAACAGCTATATGATTAGGATTTCTTTCTTCTAATCTATCGAATAGCATATCAAGAGGACTAGAATAATTATCATCTTCTTCTTTTACCTCTCCTGCTTTTAATAATTCCATTACCATTGGGAAGTTTTGTTCTTCCTCTGGAGCCTCATACCATAGATAAAATATTAGAGCAAGTAATAACATTGACGCAGCAGTATCCCAAAAAGGATCATTACTAGTAGAACCTTTAGGAGTTGTTGCTTTAAAAAAGTTGGTAACTAGCCTTTGAACATCGTTATCACTTTTAAAGTATACAAACGGATTATAGCAATGGCTACGGTCCATATTTATTAAATCCAGGACTTTTATTTTATATCCTAATTTTGTTAGTAAATGTCCCATCGAACTTAATATTTCTCCTTTCGGATCAAGAACCACATAGCTTGTATTTCCTTGCATAATATTTGGAATACAATAAAATCTTGTTTTACCTGAACCACTTCCACCACAAATTAAAGTATTAAGGTTTCTTCTATGTTTTTTTCCATCTAAACCCAAATAAAAATTTTCGGTTAATATCTTATTATTACTAGTTATACTATCTCTATATTTTTTACTTATCTTTTTAGGGCTACCCCATTTAGCCGAACCATACTCTTCACGACGACGGTAATTTTTCTTTGAAAAAACACAAACACTAACTGTTAAGAAATAAATTATCAAAGTATATAAAATGGTTTTCAAACTATTATCACACAAATTAATACTTAAAGGGTTATTTATTGCTTTTGGAAACTCTTTAATAATAGTGCTCATCCCATCTCCTATAAAAGGCGCAATCAAAAGGCCTAACCATACACAAGGAATTATTCCAAGCAAGTACAAAAAAAGATAATTATTTTCTTGTTTCATAATTATCTTTCCAATACTTATTTCTGATTTTTATCATATACATCAATTAAACTTTTATTAATTTTATTCATATTTATTCCTCATGTTATTTTGTTTTACCTTTGGATTTATTTATAATATGCTTTTTCTGTTTTTTCTTAGATTTATCTCTTAAAGCTAATTCCTGCTTTATTTTATTTATCTTTTCCCTTACTGATAATCTTTTAGAGCCCTCCTTTGAATATATTGAGGAAATATCGAACGGAGGGCTTTTCTCCGACGTCCTCTTCTTGGGGTTTATTTTATCAACCGTTTCTTTACTTTTTGTATTTTTAGAAATGTTATCAGCTTTTACATTATGCTTTTCTTCTTTTGGATTAACCGTTGCATGATCAAAAGAAGAAAGATTAAAGCGCTCAAATATTCTGTTTATTTTAGCCGCATCTTCACCACGAACAAGAATATCTACCATACCATCTTTTTTAGATTGTTTTTTATCTATTAATACATGGTATAAAACTCCATATTTTTTAGCAGCCTTTACAAACTTATTTAAATCATCTTGTCTTAAAGAAAACACTTTAAGTTCTTTACCTGACTTAAGCATATTACCTAAACTAGTTTTACCTTTAGTCCTTATTTTATTTTTAGATAAAGCCATTAAGATTGCGGTAACATTCTTTGCAGCAGAACCAGTTATTTTTAAAGCAACTTGGGTCCCTTCTAAAGTCATTTTTACCATTGACTCTGCCGCATCACTTGACGAGTTCATTTAAACATTCCTCCTTTTCTAATTGATTTTCAAATTCATTTATATTCTTTTCAATCTTTTCTGATCTTTCTTCTATTTCATCACAAAGTTTAATTTTCCTACGTAATTCACCAATTTCATCGAACAAAGAAGATATATCTTGTTTAATATTAATATCTTGTGTCTTATTGTATCGATACCATAGTTTACTTCTTTTATCCAAAAGAATATCAAGTTTATCCTTTAATTTATTACTAAACAAAGAAAATTGATCATAAGTTTCGATTTTTTCACTTGCAAGTAATTTAGTTTGCTCTGATATTCTTTCCATTTTATTAACATCAGCTCTAATAGATGGTGGTATTTTCTGATATGGATTTTGTTGTGGAAAAGTTTTAAGTAAATAGCAATAATACAAATATAAACCATATAAGCCATGATGTTTTTGTTTTACCTTTTGAATATCCTTTTTATTTATTCTTTTTAAACCATATTCTTCTATAAATGGAACTCTTTTCTCATATGTCTCATAAACTCTTTCTTTTATTCTTTCAATACTATATTCTTTACCAAAATTTCTTTCAATTCTTATGTTTTTCTTATATGGCTCGCGTCTTATACTTAATATATTTTTTCCACGATATATAAGTTCATAATCCATAGCTCGCATTAAATTTTCAAAATCTTTATATGAATATGCTTGTGCAATAGCTCTATCAATATCAGCTTTTGCAGTAACATAATAGTTATCATTTGAAATGTATTTATCATAATAATTAGAATAATTTATCTTACTACGTTTACAAGTTTTTTCCTTTAAAACACTAAGTCCATACTCTTGACATAACGAATCTGATAAATGCCTTAATTTAGCATAATTAGTTCTATTATCATAATATTTTTTCCCATCTTTATAAGAAACCGAGTTTATAACAAAATGATTATGGATATGATTAGTATTCATGTGAGTACTTATAATCACTTCAAATCTATCTCCCCACATTTCTTCAGCCAGTTTAACACCTATTTCATGTGCGAGTTCTGGAGTTACCTCTCCTTCTTTAAAGGATTGAAATGAGTGAAAGCCTAATATCCCATTCGTTTTATTATGCTGCTTCTTAGTTATAAGCATTTCCTCATAAGAGTTTTCCACAGTACAATTGATGCCGGATACATAATATTGCTTTTCCGTTTTAAAATTCATACCTGTATATTCATCAAGATTATGTAACTCGGCATATGTATTAACCCCATAATCAGTATTAAGTGTTTTTTCTATATCAGTAATATAATCAATAACATGATCTAATCTTTTTTCTATTTTCCAAATACCCGTAGTAGCAATTTTCCTCACTCCTCTCTTTTTGTTCATAAAAAAAGACCATATCATTTCTGATACGCTCTAATAATCTACTATATAAATTTGTTTAGTTAATTTTAAAAGAATTTTATAATTTCAAATCTTTGGTAAGTTTAAAATAATCTATATTACCGTTATCAGTCATTGTTACAATATCTATATCATTAATATCATAACTACTATGATAAGATGAAATCATATCATTCCAATAATTATTTATATCTTCATCAGATAATGATTGATCAAATAATTTAACAAAGTTAATAAATTGTTGCTTATACTCGTCTACACTTGCATCTACATCAGTTTTATATCCAACATAAACACTCATATTGTAATCCCCATTTGACTCATAATTATCATAGATACTTATTTCTAACTTATTATTTGCAACAGTAACTACATTATCCCTATCACTTCCACCAATATGTTTTTTAGATAACATATCGCTTGTTATATCTGGTTCATAAAGTTCGTTATATCTATTAATAAATAAATTAATACCTTCATCATCATTATATATAATGTCTATATTCTTTTCTTCTTGTGTATTTAAAGTGCTATCTGTATTATTTTTGTCAGAATAATTACAACCAGTCATTCCAAATATAACAATTCCACATAGTATTAATAATAAAGCTTTTTTCATAATATTCTCTCACTTTCAAATTACTATTTAATGACTTGTTTGTTATGCTAATTATATCATTAAAATTAAAAATAATCTATACTACATGAGCACATCATATTGATATTATTTATTTACTTTTGGAAGCAAATATTCTTTTTTTACTTTAAGCATAAACCGATTCCAATTTTCTGATTCTTTCTTATACAATAATTCATCTATGAAATTAAGTGAGTTTGCTTTTTTAGCTATCTGGTTAAGATTATTACCAATTGCCCTCATTTCACTCATAGTTTCATAGAACCTATCATCAGGTTTTTCTTTAGGCTCAAATCCAAGAATAAGATTTCTAATTAATTCAGATTCAGTAAAACCTACTTTCTTTGCTTTCTTTCTTAAAAGCATAGCTTCTTCTCTGTTGAGCCATATCTGTTTTTTTATCTGTCTTGTTCTCATTAAATTCTCCTTTCTCTAAACATAAATGCATAATAAAAAGACTGATATATTTCTATACCAGTCTTCTAATACTATTAATTATTAACAATCGACTTTAGTTCAGTTCCAGCTTTGAAGCTTACCGCTTTGCAAGCTGCAATATGGATAGTTTCACCGGTTTGTGGATTTCTACCTTCTCTTGCTGCTCTATCAGAAGTTTTAAAAGTACCAAAACCCGCTACTGATACTTTATTACCTTTTGCAAGCTCGTCTTTAATTAAATTAAATGTAGCATTAAAAACCTTTTCGGTTTCTGCTTTTGTCAAACCCGTTTCATTTGCTAAAGCTTCTATCATTTCGGATTTTTTCATTAATGTTCACCTCCAATACTACTATGTATTAATTATATCATAAAGATCATTTGATAATAAAGAGGGTTTTAGGGATTACCATAATAAAGAATATTTACGGGAGTAAATATTCAGTGCTGGCTAGGACACGGTAAGCCGTGAATTAGCGTTCGTAATTCTTATATTTATTCCTATAATACAATAAGAAATCATTATAATCTTTACCTATTAATGGTGGATTATTAATTACTTCATATTGTTTTGATAGTGATTTTATTATAGCTTTTGATGCCTTAATACCTGCATTATCATTATCTAGATGAAGTACTATTCTATTAATTTCAGGATAATGTGCCAAAAACACTTTTAATGTTGATGGAACTTTACTGTTGTCCAAATTTTTAGAAGGCATATATACACCAGCTAAAGAAATTAAATTATCTTGTTGCCAATCTCTTTTTTGGAGCTTTAATAGAGTTGCGTATGATAATAAATCTATAACACTTTCAAATAAATGAGCTGTTTTAGAGTTTTCCACAGAATTTATTCTAAAAGAATATTGCTTATCACTTCCATACGCATCTTTTAAAAATCTTACATTTTTTGTGCCACGTATCCCGGCGTATTTAATTTTACCTTCATAATTATAACCAATAAACACAACATTATTATTTATATCTTCGTAAATCAATTCATTATAAATACAATAATCAATTATATCTTTATCAATACCTCTTTTTAATAAATAACTTATAACAATATCATTATTGATGTTATGTTTAGGAAGAATTAATTTACTCCGTATTTTTTTTACTGGCAAAACATCTTTCGATATGGTTTTAACTTCCAAACAATTCAAAAGATGCTCAATTGCACCGGTAAAAGAAAAACCTTTTACCTTTATTAAATACTCTAACGCGGTTCTACCACCAATGTTTTGCGAAAACCAATACCAAAGTCCATTACTAATTTTCAAACTATCATGTTCTCTAGTAACAAAGGTATTTCTACTAAAGCGTACTAATTCATCTGGATTATAGTTTTTTAAATATGTATATAAATCTAGTTTCTTTACTTTTTGTATGTCCTCTTTAGAATAATATCCCATAGTTATCTTTCATTAACAACGTGTTCTTTTTCTTTTGCCTTAGATAAAAACGTAATTCTTTCAGCTACTATATCCATTTTTCTTATAGAATCACCTTCTTTTGATTCAATAGTTCTCATTTGTACTCTTCCTCTAACTCCAAGCAAGTCACCCTTTTTACAATATTCACAAGTATTTTCTGCAACGTCCTTCCATAACACACAATCTATGAAATCCGTTTCATATTCTCCTTGAGTATTTTTATATGATCTAGGTACGGCTATAGTAAGATTAGTAAATTTAATGCCATTTTCAGTTTCTTTTATTTCAGGTTCACTCACTAATCTTCCAACCATTACCACTTGATTAACCATCTTTATTTTCCTCCTTTTTATTTCTATTTTCTAATAACATTTCATAATAATTTATACCTGATTCCTCTGTATTAATTTTATTAATTAGTAAGTTAACAAGTTGTACTACTTCTTGATTAAAAAATCTCACTAAAATAAAAGTACCTCTTTCGGTTATACAAGGAATACTATATCTTAATAGTTTCTCTTTAAGTTTCTCAGCCGCAACTCTTTGTTCTTCATCACTTATACTTGATAAATATTCCATTAATAAATTATATTTTGTAGTTATTAATTCTACCGCTATTGGCGGTATTCTTTTTCTATATGCCACATTATCACTCCTTTCAATTTACATTATTTAAAGTGCATATAATAACTAACTGTTTATTTGTGTTATGAACACATGTTATTAAAACAAGATTATATTTTGAATAATTTTCGTTTAAAGCTAAAAAACCAGTCTTTTCTATTTCATATTTTTTATTAACCTTATAAGAATAGTTTTTACCACGATAATACACATTAACTTTATCATCTATCATCAACTTATTTAGATTTTTAAAGAAAGATATTTTACTATTACCAGCATGTGCGTATAAAATTAAATTTCCTTCTTCATTTGGCATATTGCTATTTTGATCAATACTAATTGCATAATTAATAGATTTAAAATCATTGGTAGACATTACTAACCCTTTTTTTAAATTAATTTTAGGTATTTCAAGAATAGCAACATAATCATATTTACTTTGATTATTTACTACTGAAGATTGATTATGTAAAACAGAATTTCCATCGTTATCATATTGCTTTAAATAAGATTCGATGTACCTTTCTTCAAATTTAGCATTGAAATAATTTATAGATATTATATAAATAATGATTCCTATTCCAAAAAATAAAAGAAGAAAGCCAATTATATTAATTAGATTGGCTTTTCTTTTTGTTTTTCTTTGTTCTTGCATATAAAACCATCCCTACACCTAACGCTATTATAGCTGTAGGAATAATTATCTCTAGTATATTAAAATCAGAATCTGTATCTGGTACTTCAATAATTAATTCATCTGCCATTGTTGCTTTTATAATCTCTCCATTTTCCTTAATGCTAAAGTATTGAGGATTTGGATTAATTTTATAATTTTCTGGTGCTTCACTCTCTTCTAATCTAAAGTTTCCTATATATAAATCGTCAATAACTATTTTGCCATTAGAATCAGTTTTTCCTTCAAAAATAAGTATGTTTTTATCATCATCATAAATTTTTATGGTTGTATTAGGTAAAGGTTCACCAGTAGAAATATCAACTTTAGTAAAATCTAAAGTACCTTTTTTATATTTATTTAAAATATCAACCGATTCAGATACCAATTCAGTATACTGATCCTTATATGTTAATTCAAAATTATAAATATTTTTATCCAAAACCAAATTATCATCTGACGTTTTTACTTCTTTTATATAATATTTTCCTAAATACATATCATCTAATTTAGCTAAACCATTTTCATCAGATTTTATAGTTGCAACCAACTCATCTTTCTTATAATGTGTAACGCCATCTTTAGTAACTATATTATCAGCTGCGTAAATATTAAATTCCGCTCCTTCAAGATTGACTTTTTCATAATGGTAACTATCATTTTCTATTACTAACTTTTCTGCTAATTTATTAATAGTAACTTGCCCTTTTACTTGTTTATTAGCAAATTTTACCAATACCATAACACCATAATCTTTATCATTAATAAGTTCAGAATTATCTCCAACTTCAAACTCAAAAGGTTCACTGTTCCATAAATAACCGTTTATTTCTTGATCTATTTCTTCAATTCTATACTTACCAGAAGATAATTCATATGGTGTTACAAATTCACCATTTTTATCCGTTTCAAATACACATACTTTTTCGGTTGTAGGATAAGTTATATTTTGACAAACATATTCATTTTTGTTTATATCAAATATCTTAAATTTAATGCCACTTAAATTAAGAGCTTTACCGGATTCACTATCTATTTTAACTAACTTTAACTTTGCTTTAATCTCAGCATTTGCAATTACTTTATATACTGTTTTTCCGACATCTTCAACTTTAACAATAAAATCTTCTACTTTTTCATGATTAGGCGTTGTTGTTAATTGCTTAACCATGTAAGTGCCATAAACTAAATTTACTTTAATTCTACCATCTGAATCCGTTTTTTCCTTAGCTACTAGTTTACCATTTATATCGTGAAAGCCAAATTCAACATTTGGTTCTGGAGTCATTATACCAGTATTATCATCCGCATAAACTTTAGTAAATTCAAAGTCACGATTTATAACTTTTTCATATACAG
Organism: uncultured Bacilli bacterium; assembly: GCA_944359725.1. Lineage (GTDB taxonomy): Bacteria > Bacillota_I > Bacilli_A > RF39 > UBA660 > Aphodocola. Next base: position 23,468 of record CALVSY010000015.1, read on the forward strand.
TTATTTCTGGAAAGATATTGTCACTCGTGATTTCAAAATAATACCTCTCATTTGAAACTTGATAACCCTCACTAGCAGATTCTTCAAGTAAATAATAACGGCCTAAAGATGGTAACTCAGAACTAGTAACCTTTCCATTTTCATCTGTAACTATAGTTCCTACTTTTTCATCTTTCATATTATAAATTCCATAAGTAGCACCTTTTAAAGATGACTCAGCGCCTTGAGGCTCATTTACACCGGTATCCTTATCTACTTTAGTAACTTCTATTTTACCTCCGTGAATATTAATTTCAAATTCAGAATAAACTGGATCAAGAAAACCTTTTGTCATAACATTTTGACTAATATTATCAACATAAACTATTGGTGCTGTAGCAAAGTCTTCAAGTTTCTTCGAAAGTTTTATCTTAACATCAGCCTTTTTATCAGAGTTAACAATTAGCTTATTACCTTCTACCTTTACATCAACTCCACCATCATTTACTAACTCATAATTAGATAAAACATTATTAGTATCAACTAATTCTAATGTTTCACCTACATTCATTTCAAAACTTTGACCATTAAAACTTGGTCTCGTTAAGTGTGCTGCTACATCGGCATTTAATTGATTTATTTCATCTTGAAAAGGATAAATTATATTACCTTTAAATGAATCAGTAAAATACGTATCCCAGCCTAATGTATGAGTTTGCCATATAAGGTACTGTGTTACTGCATACCATTTTGGATCGGTCCTATCTTTATAACCATAACCGTAATAAACTAAACGTTTTATTCTTGTCCATTCATCTTGTGTCATTCCAGCCCAAGCATCTTGATTACTATCATAACCCGGCATTAAATGACCTTCAATCAAATTAACTCCAGGTTGAATACAGTAAACAAATTGACCATCACTCGACCTACGCAACAACCTTGCTCTTTCAGAACGCTGAACACCATCTTTAAATTTTGTAAAATAGATATTATCTAACCATGTGACATAAAACGAATCATCTGCTACCGCAGCTTCTACGTTACTATTAGGTATAAATAAAAATCCCAATAAAAAAACAGGTAAAATTACCTGCGTTAAAATCTTTTTTATAATTTTCTTCATTATTTCCTCCTTTTTAATACTGTGGATATAAACTATCAAAATTTTTATAATAATACGAATTACCGTTTTCATCATACATTATTAACATCCACCATGTCGTTCCACAGTCATCAACTTCGGATTCACATTCGTATGAATGATTACTATGTGATCTTGAAACATAGTTTATTCCTGTTGAATGGCATGATGACTCACTATTTTTAAAATCCCCTCTAAAAAACGGAGAAGAAAATTGTTTTTCAACACATTTTTTAGAAGTGGTTGTAGTTGTTTGTACAGCGCTTCTAGTAGTTGTTGTTCTTGTTGACTTAGCATTTGTTTGTGTTTTTGTAGTCTTATTTCCATTACTATTAGAACTATTAGCTTTCTTTGTTGTAGTTATGGTGCTATTTTCTTCTACTGCTTCAGTTTCTTGATTGCTTTGATCAATGACCTCTTCTACGAATTCATCATTTTTACTTGTTGTCGTAATTATCTTTTTTTCTTTGGTTTTCTTTGATTCTTTTGAACCTGTACCATTATTCCAAAAAACAAAAATCAAAACACTTATTATGATTAAAATGATTATAACTGCTACTAAAATTAAAAGTTTTTTCTTCATCTGTACTTTCTCCTCTTTCTCTCACCATATCATTAAATTTTCTATTTTGCAATACTGTATATACTTTTTTCAGTAAGTAAATAACAGATAGTAATAATACAAGGGAGGTTTATAAGGAGGGAAAACCGTAATTTATACTCCCACTATCTTTCCCTTGAATTATTTCTTTGCAAATGTCTATTATAGTAATCTAAAGCTTTAAAAATATATTCTTTATATTGCGTCATTGGTACACTTTTAGGCATCTTTGATTTTAAACTTCTCATTTCTATTTTTAATTTCTCAACCTGATTAGGTTTTTCTCTAGATAATATATCATCAATCTTATCTATACTTAGCAAATCATCTTTACTCAAACCTTTAATTTCTTGAGCTTGAGATAATGAAGGAGTTGATTGGTTACGTTCTATACTATTGAATAACCATTTTTGCGCTTCTTTGGAAATGAAAGATATTTCTACTGCTGGAGAAAATGCTATTTGTCCCTTATCAACCATTTCTAGTAACGGACTAATTAAATTTGTAAGACGTATATATCTTTGAATCTGCGATTTACTGTCTTCACTATCATTCGATAATTTATCAACTGATGTCAACTTCTCCCCAACTTGGTCAGAAGTTAAATCATTTCTAAAACCTTGTCTTTTCATGGCATCTAATTTCATTTTATAAGCAAACGCTCTTTCACTTGGTAAAATATGTTCCCTTTGCATATTACTATCAACCATTATAACAGTTGCCTCTTCATCTGTTAATTTTCTAATAATACATGGGATGTTAGTTTTATTTGCTAGCTCACTTGCCATTTTTCTTCTATGGCCTGATATCATTTCATACCTTCCATTCTGTTTTTTTCTAACTAAAACTGGAGATAATACACCATTCTCCTTAATACTATTTGTTATTCTTTTCATCTCTTCATTATTAGTAACTTTAAATGGATGATTTGGAAAGTCATCTATTAAAGATAAATCAATATCAACCACTTTTTCCAACTTATCATTTTTTCTTTCTTCTTCAGTAGTGAATAAATCATCTAACTTTGGTAAAGGCATTTTTTGATAATTCTTTTCCACTATTTAATACCTCCTTTGCAAAGGATGAATATGCATCAGCAACTTTACTATTTCTATAGTAAGTAAAAATACTTTGACCATGAGATGTAGATTCCGCTGTCTTAATGGCTAAGGGAATATGTGCATTATAAATTTTTATATGATCCCCATATTCTTTTTGTAACTGATATTTTACAGTTCTTGATAAGTTTGTACGCTCATCAACTAAAGTAAATAAAATTCCATCTATTTTTAAATCAGGATTAATTCGCCTTTTAACCCTCGAAATTGTATTAATTAGATGAGTCATGCCTTTAGCGGCTAAAAATTGACTTTGAACAGGTATAATAACACTATTGGCACAAGCAAGTGCATTAATTGTAAGCATTCCTAAACTTGGCATACAATCTATAATTATATAATCATACTTTCCTTTTAATGATTCTAAACAATTTTTTAATGTATATTCTCTACTCATCGCATTTACCAAAGACATTTCTAATGCCGATAAGTCTAAATTAGATGGTATTAGATCTATTTTTTCATCATGATGTAATATGGCATCATCTAATCTAATGTCCTCATCATTCATAGATTGTTCCATTAAGTCAGCTAAAGTCATTGGAATTTCATCTTGTTTATACCATCCCATATATGTCGTTAAATCACCTTGAGGGTCTGCATCAACAAGGAGAACTTTTTTATTTTCTTTCGCTAAAGCCACGCCTAAATTAAAAGTTGTGGTTGTTTTTCCAACACCACCTTTCTGATTTGCAATTGCAATTACTTTGCTCTTTATCATTTAATATTCCTCCTTCTTTTAATTTTTCATAAAAGGAAATAAATTTAAACATTCAAAAAACTGACCCTTATTGTCAGTTAAAACTTTTATATTTCTTTATTTTATATACCTTGTTAAAAAGTATCTTTGATGTCCTGCATCCACTATAACCATATTATCACTTCCTTCAAAGTATTGTATGAAAGCCCTTAAACAAATGACACATAAAAAGAGAAACAATCGTTTCTCTTAGCTTGCTTTATCTAGCTTTACGTTAGTTGTAGCTTCTTTTCCATCTCTATAGTAAGTTACCTCAACACTATCACCAATAGAGTATTTATATAATTCATATTTAAATTCCGCTGATGTAGTTACTTCCTCACCATTAATAGCGGTTATTATATCGCCTGCTCTTAAGCCGGCATCATTTGCAGGGTATCCGTTATTTACCTCAACTAAGTAAATACCACTATCAACGTTATCAGGAACGTTTATATTATATCTATATAAAACATATGGATTAGTTAAATCAATTACAGAAACTCCCATAACTGGTCTTTGAATTTCTTTTCCCTGCTCTAGATAATCAACGTAGTTCATTGCATCTTCAATCGGAATTGCAAATCCCATACCCTCTACTTCATCATCTACAAGTTTTAAAGACGTAATACCTATTACATCACCTGCTAAGTTAACTAAAGGTCCACCACTATTACCAGGACTTATTGCAGCATCAGTTTGTAAAACTTTAACAATGTATGACTCAGATGATAAACCATTTGAAGTGCTTGTTTCTATTAACCTATCTTTACCAGATAAAATTCCTTTTGTTACAGTACCTGCATATGTTGCACCCATTGGAGAACCTACTGTAAATACGGTATTACCAATTTCTATATTACTACTGGAACCAATACTAGCAACTTGTAAAACATCTTTAACATCCATTCTAAGTACCGCTAAATCAGTGTAAGTATCAGATCCTAATAAAGTTAGTTCAGCCATGTTATTATTAGATAAAACACCTTGTATGTTAGTTCCACCTGATACAACGTGTGCATTGGTTAAAACATAACCATACTTATCATCTTTATCATAGACAAATCCAGTACCAGTACTTAATACTGTTCCGTCACTTGACATAACCTCAATACATAATACAGAATCATAAACCTTATCAATAGCATCTTCCATTGCCTCTTCAGTTACCTTTGTTTCTGATACGGTTCTGTTTTTAGTAACAACGGTTGGATTTGCAACACTATACCAGTACATAAGTCCAACACCAAGCGCAAAAGCAAGTATAATTATTAATATAAACTTAATGTTCTTATTAAACTTGTTATTCTTCTTATTTGGTTTATTAGAATCAATTAATTCAATTTTGTCCATAAACTATGACCTCCTTATTTAAGCTTTGAAATTTCTTCCCAATTTTCCGGAAATCCCATTCTATCTAATATCTTATATTGTGGAATAGTTGATATTCTACCATCTAAAAGACTTAAATCGTAGCTAACCTCATTTATAAAATCAGTAAAATCACTTTCCGTTAGCATGTATTTTAACATTATTACAACCGCAAATATATCATTCTTACCATATATATATTCATCATTCATCACTGGTATATCAAGTTCCCTATGATATTTGGTATCAGGTATTTCTTTTTGGGTACGGTGCTCGTAAACAATATCCTCATGAGCACATAAATTTCTATAATTTGATAAAAGAGAAATGTAAATACCTAAAGTTTCAACATCCAAATCATAATACTGGGCCACCGCTAACTTATCCTCTGGTTTTAGTATGGAATATAACTCGTTAATCATTCCAAAAGAAAGAAGTTTAACAAGTATCCACAAAGGAACATATCCATAATTACTTAAGTAGTGAAGCGTTGCACTATGTTGTCTTCCATTTAGTTTTATTTGTCTTTTTATTTTGTTTAAAACATCATTAACTTGCCTTACTTTCTTTATGTCTTGAGAGAAATTAGAAGGCTTTAAATAATCCTTTTCTTTAATACCATACTTCTTAGATAATCTATATGATATTATCGACTTCAAATTATTCTCAACAATTAAAAAATTTTTAAACAAAACATTTCTAAAACTTCTATCAAATTGAAATAAAGCATATAACTCATCAAAATTAGTACCCTTTATGAAAACTCTTTCCTTACTACTTTTCATAAAGATATGACGATAACCATTAATAAAAAAATAGTTTTCTCTTAGTAATAATGATTTTGTCTTATCAACATCATTTATTACCAACCCTTTTTCTTTTAATATTTCAATTTGCTCATCTAAGGTTTTAAACTCTTTTGTTCTCACCTAGCATCACCTATTTTAAATTATAACATATAATTATTTAAATGTTTATTAAATAATGTTAAAATATGTCTTTTCTTAGGGACTATAAAAATAATAAAATATGTCATTGTATAAAATATGTCAAAATTCAAAATATTAAAAAAAGCCAGGATATACCTGACTTTATCGTAATATTAACGTTTACTAAATTGTGGTGCACGACGTGCTTTTTTAAGACCATATTTTTTACGTTCTTTAACTCTTGCGTCTCTAGTTATAAATCCAGCTTGTTTTAAAATCTTTCTAAATGATGCATCTGATGTTGGATCTGTGTTTTGATCATACTGTAATAACGCTCTTGTAATTCCTAAACGAATCGCACCAGTTTGACCTGAGAATCCACCACCGTGAACAGTTACATCAATATCAAACTTATCTTTTGTTTTAGTAACTTCTAATGGTTGCATTAAATCCATAACCAAAGTTTTAAAAGGAAGATATTCATTTACATCTTTTCCATTGATTACGATTTTTCCTTTTCCAGATGTCATTCTAACACGTGCTACTGAACGTTTACGACGTCCTGTTCCAATGAATGTTTTAGCCATTTACTCTTCCTCCTTAAACTTCCACGATTTCTGGTTTTTGAGCTTGGTGTTTATGATCATTTCCTTCGTATACAAATAACTTTTTGTACATTTGACGTCCTAATCTACCTTTAGGAAGCATTCCTTTAACCGCTCTTTCAACCATTTCAACTGGATAATTTTCACGCATTACTTTTGCTGTTCTTTCACGTAACCCACCGGTATATCTACTGTGGTTATAATAAATTTTTTGATCTAACTTATTTCCTGTTAATACTACTTCTTTAGCGTTTATTATGATAATGTTATCTCCGCAGTCTACGTGAGGAGTATATGTAGTTTTATGTTTTCCTCTTAACAAAGTAGCTGCTTTAGATGCAACCCTACCTAATGGTTTTCCTTTTGCATCAATAACATACCATTTACGCTCAATGTTTGCGGCATTAGCCATAAATGTTGTCATATTTTATTTTCCTTTCCTTAATAAGTTTGTTTTCCCAGGACAAACTTACGTGGGTTATAAAATGTACCAATTTAAATTTTACTTTAAACTGGTACATTTGTCAACTTAATTTAATACTATTTTTAATTTTGTTCACTAATTCTAAGGGTTACCCTAGTAGTTAATGAAGAATACTTAGCTCTTAAGTCTTGTCCTTCAACCAAAATAGGTACCTCGTGTTCACCAACACCTAAACCTTCTAGATCAACATATGCCTTTATTGTTGTTGCATCCATGTTAGATAGTACGTTTTGAACACCTTTTACGCTTACTGTAACAGTAGTACTATTTTGTTCAACAGCTTGAACAACTAATCCATTTGCCAAATTCTCATACTCAAGGTAGATATTATTAAATTCCTTAGTAGTTTCATTTCCAAGAGAGACCGTTACGTTTACCGAATCAGCGCTCATAGCTCTTACACCACTTGGTTTCTTTATCGTAATTGAGTATTTTTTATCCTCACTCAAATCACTTACGTCAACGTATACTGGTATATAAGTTATATCTTCTAAGTCCTTTTCACTACCGTATATAGTTACGTTAGTAACATCTGTTGTAATATTACTAATTGCCTTACCAAACACGATGTCATCATAATTTTCTGGTATAACTCTTATTGGAACTTCTTTTTGAGGAGATGCTATTTTTACCGTTGCCGTAACGTTAGAAGGAACAATCTCGACGTTAACCTTCTTTCCTTTACTATCATATGCAACTAATTTTACGTTTTTTAACTCTTGAGTACCAACTTCTGGATTTGCTAAATTCTCAAGATCAATTAAAGCTTTTACTGAAGCCACTTCATTTAAAGTTGCCTCTTTTCCTTTTATATACACTTGATCAGTACTTAAACTTACATCTTCAACCATAAGTTTTGAATCTATCTTATCTTTGTTTATAACTTCGTAATTTAGCTCTTTTTCCTGTGATACCTTTTCATAAATAACAATCGTTGCAACCGAAGGATCAAGTTTATATTCAACGGAACTTAAAGCCTTTTTATAATTTAAGTTCACCTCATGAACGCCAGGTTCTAACCCGGTTAAATCAACCGTTATATCATTAGCTGGTAATTGTTTTGCTAAATAAACGTCAGACCTTCTACCAATTAGAGTAATATCAACGGTTTCAGGCAATCCCTCAACTACGTATGCCTCTTCATTATAAGTTGCGGAAATTGGCTGATTATACAAAACCTCAGCAGAAGTCTCAATTAAAGATGTTGTTCTACTATCAGCAATTAAAAACGCTCCTATAGCAACAACTAAAGAAACAATTATAAGCCCTGGTTTTTTTGTTAATATCTTTTCAAAACTTTTTCCATTCTTCTTAAATTTATTAGATATTCCAACAAAAAATTTAGTTATTGGAAGAATTATTTTCTTATCAATAAAATGACCAATATTTTCAAACAAATGACCAATGGCTTTAAATATCTTACTCATTATTATCACCATCCTCATTTTTAGCATCTACTTCATAATCAAACTCAGCCGTCTTCTTAGGTTTTAGTTCATCTAGAATAATCATTTTAGCTTCGTCAACTGATAAATTGTATTTTAAATCACCATTAATAGCTATTGATATTCTTCCGGTTTCTTCTGATACTATGATTGCTATTGCATCAGTTTCTTCACTTATACCAATTGCAGCGCGGTGTCTTGTTCCAAGCCTTTTACTAAACTTCATTTCAACGGTTGTTGGAAAAACAGCACCAGCAGACGTTATCTTATCACCTTGTATAATTACACCACCGTCATGAAGCGGATTATCAGGAAAGAATATTGCAACCAACAATTCATTAGAAATTTCAGCGTATAATTTTTTAGAACGCTCTATGTATTCAGATAAAGAATTATCCCTTTCAATAACGATTAAAGCTCCGATACGATGTTTCTTTAAATACTCTAAAGCAAGTCCTATTTCATAAACTATTCTTTCTCTTTCAGATATGGTTAAAACCTTATGTCTTCCAAGCAATTGAGACCTACCAAGTTGTTCTAGTACCGAGCGAATTTCCGGTTGAAAAATAATAACTAAAGCAAGTGGCCCCCACATAACAACGTATTCTAGTAACAAACCAATCGTTTTTAAATCAAATAAATCGCTAAGCAATTTAATTACAATTATTATAATGATACCCTTAAAAAGCATCGTAAATTTAACATTGTTTTTTATACTTTTTAATATAAAGTATAATCCAGCCCAAACAAGGCATACATCAATAATATCCTTTAAGATAGTTAAAACATTATTTATAGTCATAAAATCCTCCTTTTTACTCCGTAAGGGTCTACTTAATTATATCAAAATTATATCATATTTAAACATTATTTTTAAAATAAATTTCACGTTAAAAGAAAAAAGCCTTATTTTATAAGGTTTTTTAAAACATATTATTTATCTGGTCATCATTGTTTGACATATTAAAGTTATTAGGTGTATTAACGTTAGAATTACCATTTGAATTTACGTTTAAATTTTGATTCGTACTCATATTAGCGTTCATATTAGTACTCGAATTCATATTAAGATTATTATTTAAATTAGTATTCATATTAACGTTCATATTGTTATTAAAATTCGTATTAGTATTCATATTTACATTGTTATTCATATTTGCATTATTATTTAAATTAACATTATTATTTACGTTTGAATTTATATTACTATTTAAAACATCACCTAGTTTTTTTGATGATTCGTTAGTTTCAGTAATGGTTTCTACTTGATTATCATTTTGATTATCTGCTATGTTTGAATCATTAGCCTGCTTTTTACTATTTTGCTCATCATCATAAACATCATAATCAATTAGTATTTTTCCTATCTTTTTTTGTTTTCTTAAGTATCTATCTCCAAAAAAGCCAATAATAACGCACACTATGAAAGCAACTATCGCTATTATTAGCATAGGGCTTTCTCCAAACAACTCGCTCATATATCCACCTCTTATTCTTTTATAATATTAACAAATTTTTAATAAAAACACAACATGTTTTGTTAATTGATTTTTAAATTAATAGTTGTTTTTAGCCTTTCTAAGGCTCCATTCTTATATATTTCAACTACTCTATAAGTTGCATTACCATCCTTAACAGAAGATTTAAACCTATTATCAAATGCCTCCTTTATCTTATCTTCACTTATTTCATAATTAAAATTAGCAAAATAATCACTTAATTCAGTTCTTATTATTCTAGGAGAAAAAAGTTCGTTTCTAGAGTATATTACCGCCTCAACATAATCAACACTATTAGTGTTATATCTAACGGTTATCTCTAAATTATTTGAAGAACCATCATAATCGTAATAAGATTTGTTTATAACGAAGTCCTCATATCCATTTCCACTTACCGTATCATACTTATCACATCCAAAAGATTCACAATAAGAAGATAACATACTATTTATCTTTGAATATCCCTTACTCATTTGGCTATTTATAAAATAAATACCAACCGTATTTAAAAGTAAATAAATAAAAAATATAATTAGCGTGATTATAATACTTTTTTTAACATCATACTTATTTGTGTTTTTTATAAATAATATGTTAAAAATAATTCCCACTATTAAAAGAATTATATTAATTGTTAAAAATATGTTTAAAAGCAAACTATAAAAACCTAACTGCGAATAAATTATTCTAAAAAAAACTAAAGTAATTAAGGTTATAATGTTAACAACGAATAAAACATATCCATTCTTTTTTATTTCTAATTTTTCTTCCATAAGTAACCTCCGTAAATATTATACCACTATATAGGAAATTTTTGTATTGAAGAAAAAAAATATTTGTGTTATTATAAAAGAGCAATAAGGAGAAAATGATGAAAATACTTTCAATTTGTTTAATAATATTTTTTGCAAGAATAGTTGACGTATCACTTGGTACATTTGTTACCATACTAACTGTTAAATCAAAAAGAGTTCTTGCAACAATCTTAGGTTTTATCGATGTTATAATATGGTTCTTAGTTGTAAGAGAAGCTCTAACAACTGATATAAGAAGTTTATGGATAGCAATATCGTATGCATTAGGATACGCAATCGGAACCTTTATTGGTACTACTTTATCAAATAAGTTAATAAACGGTAAAGTATCCATGCAAGTAGTTTTAGATGAGAAAAACGAAAGTAAGATAAATGAAATAAGAGATAAAGGCTTTGCCGTATCACAAGTTAACTGTACCGGAAAAGATAACGTAAACAAATTAATGCTTTTTATAGAACTAGATAAAAAACATTTAGATGAGGCAAAAAAGATAATAAATAAAATTGATGAAAATGCATTTATGGTAATAAATGAAACAAAATACGTAGTAAATGGCTTTTTCAAATAAAGCTTTATGTGCCGCTTTAGTTTAATGGTAAAACAAGTCACTCGTAATGATTAGCTGTAAGTTCGATTCTTACAAGCGGCACCATTATTAAACTAACGAACTATTTGGTTCGTTTTTATTTTATAAATTATTTGAGTATTTTTTTAATTAAGTGGTATTATATAAAAAGGAGGAGGAAATATGGAAAAAGATATAATAAATAAAAAAACTAGTGGTTGGTTAAAAATTGATAGTAACCTAAAAGAAAAGATATTTGATTTTTGTAAAGGATATATTAAATTTCTAAATACTGCTAAAACAGAAAGAGAAGCTTCAAAGGAAATAATATCTATTTTAAAAGATTTTGGTTTTAAAAACATTAATGATGTTGATGTATTAAAACCAGGTGATAAAGTATACATGATAAATAGATCAAAAAGTATTTATGCTGCAGTTATCGGAAGTAAAAATATAACAGAGGGTGTAAATCTAATTGGCGCTCATATTGACTCACCAAGACTTGATTTAAAACCAAATCCACTTTATGAAGATATTAAACTTGCCCTTTTTAAAACTCATTATTACGGTGGCATAAAAAAATATCAGTGGACTACGATACCTCTTTCAATTCATGGTGTTATAGTTAAACCAAGTGGAGAGAAAATAGAAGTAGAAATTGGAGAAAAAGAAGATGATCCTATTTTTACAATAACGGATATACTTCCTCATTTAGCACAAGAACAATACGAAAAAAAGGTTGGAAAAGCAGTAACTGGTGAAGATTTAAACGTTTTAGTTGGAAGTATTCCAAATGATGATGACAAAGTAAAAGAAAATATAATGAACTTACTTAATGAAAAATATGGCATTAAAGAAATTGATTTTTACAGTTCAGAACTAGAAGTAGTACCAGCTTTTAAAGCAAAAGATTTAGGATTTGATAGAAGCATGGTAGCAGCATATGGTCAAGATGATAGAGTTTGTGCCTACACATCATTAAAAGCTTTAACTGATGCTAATGTAAAAGATAAAACGATTGTTTCAATATTTGCTGATAAAGAAGAGATTGGAAGCGTTGGAAACACGGGGATGTGTTCACAAATGTTTGATTTATTTATAAACGAATTATTAAATAAAAAAGGCGAGAACACACCTGGTGCTTTAAACAAAACATATTGTAATTCAATGATGTTATCCGCAGACGTTGGTGCAGGAATCGATCCAAACTATAAATCAACCGCAGAAGAAAATAACGCATCAAAAATTGGTTTTGGTGTTGAACTTAATAAATATACTGGATCCGGTGGCAAATCCGGAGCATCTGATGCAAACGCAGAATTCGTTGCAAAAGTAAGAAGAATCTTTGAAGAAAAAAGCGTAAAATACCAAGTATCAGAACTTGGTAAAGTAGACTTAGGAGGCGGAGGCACCATTGCCTATATTCTAGCAGATAAAGGAATGGATGTAATAGACTGTGGTGTTCCTGTTATATCAATGCATTCTCCTTATGAAGTAACAAGCAAATTTGATATATATAGTGCATACCTTGCATATAAAGCATTTTTTGGGATAATTGTCAAATAGTGTGTGTGAACACAAAATAAGTGAAAATTATAGAGATGGTTAATGCATTAAGCATTGACC
>CALVSY010000016.1 GCA_944359725.1 uncultured Bacilli bacterium
GGGGGTATATGATATTATAAACATGTAGAATATGCTAAAAAAGAGGGTTATCCACATGAGGTTAAGATTAAGAAAAGCAAAAGATAAGAGAATAAAAAAGAATAAGTTTAACGAAATGATGTTTATGCTAGTTACGATATTCGTACTTTCATTTAGTGTTGGATATGCTGCATTAAATAGAGAAATAAAGATAAGTGGAGAGGCTAAGTTTAGACCTCAAGAAGATATAAGGATAACAGATGTATCATTAAGTGAAGTACTAAACTCTTTAGAAAACTATGAATCAGATTACTCTAAAAATACAATAAAACTAGGAGTAGATTTAAAAGAATTAACTTCTAAAATAACCTATAAAGTAGAAATAACAAACTTTGGAAATGTTGCGATGTGGATAGATAGTATAGAACAACCTATAAATAATAATACCAATATGGAATATGTAATAGAAGGAATAGGAATAAGAGAACTTATTAATCCAGGAGATATAAAAGAGTTTACTGTAACAATAAAGTATAAAGATGGAATATCTCTTCCTTCTAATACAAACTTAGATACCACGATAAAATTTAACTTTGTAAAACCAAGATCAATCTTAGCAAGAGGAAATAATGGAACTGGAACAAGTACGTTTTATAATGGAACAATAACAAAAGAAAGTGTAGAGGAAATAACATTTATGCCTACGTTAGAAGTAGGAGAAGATGCAATAGGATATTGGGATGCATCATATAACAAAGATGGATCAGTAATAGCATGGTATAAAGACACTGATAACAATGATTTATATGAGTTATACATTGGAGGAGTAGGAGAAGTAGAAGCTCCAGTTAATTCATCAAGTTTATTTCAAAACTTTACTAGATTGAGTTCAATAAATCTTAACCAATATTTTAATACATCAAATACAACTAATATGTATGTGATGTTTTATGGAGACAATTTGTTAACAGAGCTAGATTTATCTTTGTTTGATACATCGAATGTAACAAATATGAGAGGAATGTTTTATAATTGTTCAGGATTAAAAACGATCAATATGTCTACATTTAATACAAAAAATGTAACAACTATGTACGCTATGTTTTGGTCATGTTCATCACTAGAAAAGCTAAATTTATCAAATTTTAACACCCAAAATGTAACGGATATGTGGGGTATGTTTAATGGTTGTTCATCATTAATAGAGCTTGATGTATCTAATTTTGATACAAGTAATGTAACTAATATGGCAGTTATGTTTTATAATTGTTCAAGTCTTGAAGAACTTGATGTATCTAATTTTGTTACTTCTAAAGTAACTAGTATGGATGCTATGTTTTCAGCTTGTAGAAAAATAAAAAAACTAAATTTATCTTCTTTTGATACATCGAACGTTACTAATTTTGGTTCTGGATATACATATAATGGTATGTTTACAAATTGTTCATCTTTAGAAATCTTAGACGTATCTAGCTTTAATACTGAGAAAGTAACTTCCATGTATTTAATGTTTTCTGGATGTTCTTCTTTGAAAACACTTGATTTAAGTAGTTTTAATGTTATGAATGTTACAAATATGTATCGTATGTTTCAATATTGTTCAAGCTTGACAGATATTAATTTACCTTCCTTTGACACATCTAAAGTAAGAGATATGCAATACTTGTTTAGTGGATGTTCTAGTTTAGTAAACCTTGATTTATCATCTTTTAATACGTCGAATGTTACAAATATGCAGGGAATGTTTTTGAATTGTTCATCGCTTATGAATATAACTTTAACCAGTTTTGATACATCAAATGTAACAACAATGAATTCTATATTTTATGGTTGTTCTAGTCTTCAAAATATTGATTTAAGTAATTTTAAATCTGCATCAACGGTTGATTTAAGTAGAATGTTTAGAGAGTGCTATAAACTTAATAGTGTTATTATAGGTGAGCTTAAACCAAGTACTACCTGGTCTATGTTTTTAGGATGTAGTAGTTTAACCGATGTGAATTTATCTAAATTAGATACATCAAATACTACAAATATGAGTTTAATGTTTCAAAGTTGTTCTTCCTTAGAAAATTTAGATTTATCCTCATTGGAAACATCAAATGTTACAAATATGTCACAAATGTTTGATGGTTGTTCTAATCTTATAAATCCAGGAATATCATCATTTAATACACAGAAAGTGACTTATATGGGACAGATGTTTCAAGGGTGTACGTCACTTAAAACAATTGATTTATCTAGTTGGAATACGTCTAGTTTAATAAGTATGTCAATGATGTTTAATGAGTGTGCTTCCTTAGAAGAAATTAATTTAGCAAATTGGGATACGTCAAATGTAACAAATATGGATTGGGTATTTAGATCTTGTTACCAACTAACCAGTCTTGACTTATCTTCATTTGATATTTCAAAAGTAACTACCATGATAAATTTTGTTGCAAATTGTAGTAAGTTAATGGAATTAGATATAAGAAATTTTGAGTTTATAAGCACAACTTCTATTGGTTTTGTAAATACACCAAGTGGAATGACTATTTATGTAAAAGATGAAGCAGCAAAAGAAGTAATATTAAACAATAAGTCTAATGCTAACGTAATTATTCCAGAAAGTTTATAAATCTTATAAGCACACCGTAAAAAGGTGTGTTTTTATGTTATACTTAAATAAGGTGATAGATGTATGAGGAAAGTAGAACTTTTATCTCCAGCAGGTAATATGGAGTGTTTAAAAGCTGCTATAGAAGCTGGGTGTGACGCTGTTTATATCGGTGGTAAGTTATTTAGTGCAAGAGGTTTTGCGGGTAATTTTACTGATGATGAGATAATAGAAGCAATAAAGTATGCTCATCTTTATGGTGTTAAAGTATACGTTACAATAAATACAATTATATATCAAAGAGAAGTTAATACATTTTTAAATTACGTTAGGTTTTTACATCAAAATAACGTTGATGCGGTAATAATTCAAGATATAGGAATGTTTTATCTTTTGAAAAATAAGTTTCCTAATCTTACCATTCATGCATCAACACAAATGAATATTCATAATTATGAAGGTGCACTGCTTGCTAAAAAGCTTGGTTTTAAAAGAGTTGTTATGGCGCGTGAAACACCTTTGGACGTAATAGAAAAAATAAAAAAGGACATAGATATTGAACTTGAGGTATTTATTCATGGAGCGTTATGCGTGTGTTACTCAGGTCAGTGTCTAGCTAGCGCTTTAATTGGAAACAGAAGTGCAAACAGAGGCACGTGCGCACAGATATGTAGAAAAAAATACAACTTATATGATAAAAATAATAATAAATTAAATGACAATAATTACTTATTGAGCACCAAGGATTTATGCACTTTAGAAAATTTAAGTGAAATAATAAAAACAGGTGTTAACAGCTTAAAGATAGAAGGTAGAATGAAAAGAAAAGAATACGTTTATTTAACTACTAAAATATATAGGTTAGCAATCGATAGTTATTATGAAAATAAAATAATAGACTTTAAAAAATGCATTATTGATCTTAAGAAAATGTTTAATAGAGATTTTACTAAAGGTTTTATGTTAGGGGAAGAAAATAACTTATTTGCAAATGACTTAAGGCCTAATCATTTAGGCATTAAAATAGGAAACGTAAAAAGCAAAATAAAAGATAATTTAATTATTAAATTAAGTGATACGTTATCTTTAAATGATGGCATAAGAATACTTGATGAAAAAGAAGATAAAGGCTTTGTTGTAACTAGTATGCGTGTTAATAATGAAAAAAGAAGTAGAGCTAATTGTGGTGATGTTGTTACAATAAAGTGTTGTAAGTACGTAAAAAAAGGATCAGACGTTTTGCTAACAACCGATTATAACATGGTAAAAGAAATCGATAAATTAATAGATGATAATAAAAGACGGGTTTTAATAGATGTAATTATAGAAGCTAAAGAAAATAAGCCTTTAAAAATAAAAGTAACTGATGAAAATAAAAATGTTGTAACTTATGAAAGTAATTACGTAGTAGAAAAATCTATTAATAATTCTATAACTAAAGATGTGATAATAAAACAAATATCTAAAACGGGTAATACCATATATAAATTAAGTAATATAAAAGTTATCATGGATGATAATATTTTTATAAATATAAAAGCATTAAATGATTTGCGAAGACAAGTGCTTTTAATGCTTGATGATGAAAGGCTCTATCAAATACCTTTTAAAGAAAATGAATTTAAAGTTAGTATAAAAGATTTTGAAAAAGAAGAAAAAACAAGTGTTTTGATAGATAGTAAAGATGATTATTTTAAATTAAAAGATAAGAAAGACGTTATTTACGTAAACGATAAAAGTCTTTTGTTAAGCGATAAGTGCGTACTTAAACTTCCTAGAGTTATTAATCAGTATGATACTTATGATGGTAGGGTTTTAATAGGAGAGTTTGGAAGTTTACTTAAGTATAAAAACTTTGATACTGACTTTTCATTTAACGTGGTTAATGCCTATTCGGTTTATTTTTTGCATAAACTAGGAGCGCAAAAAGTTACCTTATCTTATGAACTTAATTATGCCGGGATAAAATGTTTAATGGATGCGTATGAAAGTTTGTTTAACGCGCATCCTAACGTGGAGGTTATAAAAGACGCTTATCCAGAAGCGATGGTTTGTAAGTACAACTTAGGTTATAAATATAAATTTAAAGAAGCATTTTTAGAAGATGAATATAAGAACAAATATAAAATAGTAAATAATAATGATTATATGACGATTTATAACTTTAGTAAGATAACTTTTGATGAAGAAGAACTTTATAAATTAGGAGTAAACTCTGTTAGAACAAATATTTAGATAGTTTACATAATTTTAGTATTACGTTTGTATTTTTAATAGTTTTATAGTAAAATAATATTAAGATAGAAGGGACTGAAGGTTAAATGGATGAAAATGGTAAAATAACTTTTTTAAAAAGCATGGGAGTAGATGCTGATGCTGGAATAACAAACATGATGGATATTAAAACTTATAATGAGATGATGGATGAGTTTTATAATAGTATGGATGAGGAATTATCTAAAATAGATAACTTTAAAAATCAAGGTGATATGCCTAATTATGCGATTTTGGTTCACGCGATGAAAAGTAATGCAAGAAGCTTTGGGTTTATGAAACTTGGTGATATTTGCTACGCTCATGAACTTGCTGGTAAGGCAAATGATTTGGATTATGTTAATACTCATTATAATGAACTTTTAAATGCTTTTAATGAAGTTAAAATGATAATTCAAAAATATAAGACTTTATAAATAGGAAGGGGTGCTTTTATGGATACTAACGTTTTACAAAATATTTTAGAGAAGATGGTAATAAATGATGATTTAACGCTTTATGTGTTTGATGTTATTAATGATAGGGTTGATAAATACGCCGTGTTACTAGGTGAGGTAAAAAAAGAAAAAACTGATACCATGCAAAATTACTTGGTTAACATAAAAAACGAGATTAAACCGGAGTTTATAAAAGGTTTTATGGGCATGATGAGTGTTCCTAAGATAAAAGATGAAATTAAAAACGGAAATACCAAACCTAGTTTTAAATATCAGTCTTTTGATGGAAACTACTATGAAATATTGTGTGGTCTTGCTAATCTTAATGGTAGTGAGTTAATAATTACGGTAAGAAGAAGACTAAATGATGCACCTTCAAAAGATATGGGTGTAAATAACGTAAAATATGATGGTTTAGTAAGAAGACTTGCTGATTCTATTTTAAAGATAAATAACGTGTTTAATTTAAATAACGAAAACACGCTTAATATTAAAAACGTTGAAGAATACATTAACTCTATTTTAAGGGGTTTAATAAGTTCGTATCCAGATTTAAAAAAGTCTCTTAATAAGGATGCTGCTAACGTAACTGGTATGGTAGATGATGTTTTGTTAATCGTTGATGATGATATGCTAACTAGAAACATGATAAAAAAAGTTTTTGATGGTGAGTATAAAACGGTTATGGCAACAAATGGTAAGGAAGCGATAGATTATTTAGAAGCTAACCAAAATAAGGGAATAACCGAATCATCAGATAACATTTTAGCAATATTCCTGGATTTAACCATGCCGGTTATGGATGGTTTTGGGGTTTTGGATTACTTAAGTAAAAATAATTATTTATATAAGGTGCCAGTTGTTATAATAAGTGGCGATTATGAAAAAGAAACAAAGGCAAGAGTGTATAATTATGGGGTTGCAGACATGCTTGAAAAACCATTTGATTTTGAAGTTGTAAGACACAGAATAAGTAACTTTATAAATCTTTATAAGTCAAGTAACTCGCTTAATAACATAGTAAATGATGAGTCAAGATCATTAAGAGAATTAATAAATTCTTTCGTTGAAAGTTATCGGTATGATTACGAGGAAAACATAAAAAACGTTAACCGTTATATTAAGATTTTAGCAACCCAAGTAATGAATGATAATAAAAATTATAAATTAGATAAAGAAAAGATAGAGAAAATGGCAGATGCATCAATGTACTATGACATAGGATTTTACTCTGTTCCAAGAAGAATATTATCTAAAAAAGAAGATTTTACTAAAAAAGAATTAGAAAAAATTAAGAATTATCCTATCTTTGGAAGTAAGATGCTTGAATATATTTTAAGTCATATTATGGATGAGACATATAAAAAGTATGCTAAAAACATAACTTTATATTATCATGAAAATTACGATGGAACTGGTTATCCTAAAGGTTTAAAAGAAGATGAAATACCAATAGAGTCCATGATTGCACAGGTATGCATAACTTATAATAATTTAAAAAGAAAGAAAGTTAAGGACCCACTTTCATATTTTGAAAGAAAAAAAGGCAGTGTGTTTAATCCAGAGATAGTACAGAGTTTGAAAAAAGTAATTGATAAATTTAACTGAAAAATAGTATAAAGGAAGTGATTTAATGTTTCCTATGTTTTCGAGTATGGGATTTACCATTTGTGCTCTAGTTTTTATTACGCTTGTTACGATAATGTATTTAAGTAAAAAGAAGTTTAAGAGTTTAGAAAATAATATTTTTGGTTTTATGATAATATTTACTATTTTCTTACTTGTTCTTGAAATAGCTTGTGTAATTACCATGAGTAATAAAGATGAATTTCCAGTGTTAAACGAGGTTTTGTGCCGTGGTTATATATTAGGTGCGATAATATGGGCAACTTGTTTAATTGTTTATTTATGGTCACTTGGTAATAAGGATCCTAAAAAAGCAAAAGTAAGATTGACTGTTATATCATTTATAATCGTAATTGTTTTATTTACCATATCTTGTTTTCTTCCAATTACCTATACTGGTGGAAAAGGAAATTTATACGTAATAGGAGGACCTGCGGTATCTTCGCTTTATGCAATTAGCTTTTTAATGATAATAACAATATTACTTACCTTATTAAAGAATCCTTTAAAAATACCTTTATCAGCTAGGATTCCAATATATTTTTCGTTTTTACTTTTTGTAATTGTAAGTGGTTCACAAATACTTTTAGACTATGATTTTAATGATTTAACTTATATTTTTGCGCTTGCTATTACCGCAATGTATTTTACCATTGAGTCTCAAGATAACAAACTTTTAAATGAGTTGGAAAAGAAAAAAGAACAAGCTGAAATAGCTGATAAAGCGAAAACTGAATTCTTAACGAACATGTCTCATGAGATACGTACCCCAATGAATACCATAATGGGATTTAGTGAATCTTTGTTAAATGAAAAAAAACTAACACCTGAAATGGTAAAAAAAGATACTGAAAGTATTTATTCCGCTAGTATTTCACTTTTGGAACTAATAAATAATATTCTTGATATATCAAGAATTGAATCAGGAAAAGAAACACTTGTTCAAAAAGAATATAATTTAGATAGTTTGGTTTTTGATGTGAATAGTGTTATATTACCAAAAATAAATAAAGAGTCTACTGATTTTAAAATAGAGGTAGATAATGATATTCCAAAGGGGTATTATGGTGATTATTCTAAAATTCATAAGATTATAACGCTTATTTTAACTAACGCAATTAAGTACACTAGTTATGGAAAAATCACTTTAAGCATAACTGGTAAGAGTACTGTTAATGATTATTTTGATTTTGAGTTTTTAGTTTCAAATACCGGACACGCAATGAAAATAGATGATTTTGAAAAAGATTTTAATGATTTTGTAAAACTTGGTAGTGATAATGAAAACAACATTGATAGTGCAACTCTTGGTGTAATAGTTGCTAAAAGGCTTGTTTCTATGCTTGATGGAGACATTAAGTTTGTTAATGAAAAGGGACAAGGAACTAAGTATTTTGTATCACTAAGGCAAAAAATAACCAATAAAGAACCAGTTGGTGATGTTTTTTCAAGTGCGGATAAAAAGATTTCAAATGATAAGATTTTAAATTTAACTGGTAAGACGGTACTTGTTGTAGATGATAATAAAATAAATATAAAACTTGCAAGCAGATTACTTGGTCAGTATCATTTAAACGTAGATTCTTGTTTAAGTGGCACAGAATGTTTAGAAATGATAAAACAAAAAAAGTATGATTTGATTTTTCTGGATCACATGATGCCTGATTTAGATGGTGTTGCAACGCTTAAATTATTAAAACAATCAGGATATTATTTGCCACCGGTAATCGCTCTTACGGCGAATTCTTTTGCTGGTTTAAAGGAAAAATACATATCTTTAGGTTTTAGTGATTATTTATCTAAACCGATTAATATTAAAGAGTTAAATAAAATAATAAATACGTATTTTAACAAGGAGTAAAAAGAGGTGATACTTTGATAACGGGTTTAATACTTACGATTGGAAGTTTACTTTTCGTAATACTTTTATTTATTGTATACTTTTCAAAACAACGTTTTTTACAAATCAGAAATAAAATATATAGATACATGTTAGTGGTTGAACTTGTTTTACTTTTAAGTGAGATTATATCAAGTCTTTTAATTGTATACCTAGACAATACTTTTATCAACATTCTTTTGCTTAGAATCCACTGGTCTACTGGTATTATCTGGTTTTCACTTCTTTATTACTATAGTATGGTATTTATTAGTAATCTTCAAGCGGATAACTTATGGCAAATAATAACATATGATAAAAAAACAAAAATAATGAGTGTAATATTTGTAATTGCAGGTTTTGTTTATTTCTTTATTCCGTTTGACATGCCAAATAAAGACAATATATCTTACATACCAGGAGCTGCTTCTTATTATGTTTTAGGTTTTTGTGCTTTTTGTGTTTTTGCAATTGTATTTTATATTTTTAAACATGGTAAAAAAGCAAACGTAAGGCAAAGAATATCAGTTTGGATTATGTTGATAGAGTTGGTTGTTATATTCCAACTTCAAATATTATTTCCTAATATTGCTATTTCGGCGATTGGAGCAGCATTACAAATGTTCTTCTTATATTTTAACATTGAAAATCCGGATTTAAAAATAATTAAAGATATTGAGGCGGTAAAAGAAGATATTGAAAGGTCAAGTAAGGCTAAGACTGACTTTTTATCTAATATGTCTCATGAAATAAGATCGCCAATGAACGCGATAGTTGGATTTAGTGAAACCTTACTTAACGATCCTAATTTTGATGAGGCAAGTGCAAGATCTGATATAAAACATATTTCTTCAGCGGGTAGTAATTTGCTTGACATAATAAATAATATTTTAGATATTTCAAAAATTGAATCAGGAAAAGAAACGTTAGATGAAAAAGAGTATTCTCTAGGAAACGTAGTAATGGAATTATCTAGCATTATAGAGGCAAGATTAGGCGATAAGCCAATTAAGTTTATAATTGATTTTGATAAGGACATTCCATCAAAACTATATGGAGATAAATCTAAGATATTTCAAGTTTTACTTAATATTTTAACTAACGCGGTTAAATATACAGAAGTAGGAAAAATCAAATTAACGGTTAATGGAATCAAAGAAGGTAATTTTGAAAAACTTCATTTTAAGGTATCTGATACTGGATATGGAATAAAAAAAGAGGATTTTAACAAACTATTTGAAAAGTTTTCAAGGTTAGATAACGCAACAAAAAACGAAATAGAAGGAACTGGACTTGGACTTGTAATAACGAAAAAGTACGTAGATTTAATGAATGGTAAAATTTGGTTTGAAAGCGAGTGGGAAGTTGGAACAACATTCTACGTTGAAATATCTCAAAAGATAATTGATGAAACCTCTATTGGAGATATTAAAGAGCCAATAAAAAGTGATGATGAAATAAAGTTCATTGATTGTTCTAATTATAAAGTTTTAATTGTTGATGATAACAAGTTAAATTTAAAAGTAGCATCAAGGCTTTTAGGTAAGTATAATTTTAAGATAGATACCGTATCATCAGGCGAAGAGTGCATATATAAAGTAAAAGAAGGAACTCATTACGACATGATCTTTTTAGATCACATGATGCCCAATTTAGATGGTATAAAAACCCTTCATATAATAAAGAAATTAGAAGGTTATGACGTGCCTCCGGTAGTTGCGTTAACCGCAAACGCGATTACTGGTATGAAAGAGATGTACTTAAAAGAAGGATTTGATGAATACTTATCTAAACCAATTAATATTTCAGAGTTAAATAAAATTATTAACAAATATTTTGACAAATAATTTTATGTGTTATAATTATAATTAGGAAGGTGATTAAAATGAGAAACTTATCTAAGGTATTACTTGTGTTGGTAGCACTACTTACCCTTACTGCTTGTGGTGCAAAAGAAGAAATAAGCGCAAATAACTTTAAAAGCATCATGGAAAAAGAGGATTTTTATGTAACGGATATATCTGATGACATGGAGGATTCTAACATTAGTAAGGTATATACTGCTAATAACAAAGAATTTCAAATGGAATTTTACGTATTTAAAACTGAAGAGACTGCAAAAGAAGCTTTTAATTCAAATAAAAAAATGTTTAACGAAAACAAAGAGTATAAAGGAAAAGAAAAAAACGAAGATACGTATGATGAGTATACCCAGGAAACAGGTGATTACTATAACGTATTAAAAAGGGTTGGAAAAACACTTTTATACGCATCGGTTAATGTGGATTATAAAGGTGATGTAAAAAGTGCGATTAACAAATTAGGATATTAGAGCTAAAAGCTCTTTTTTTTAACTCTTTTAAAAATAATAGAGGAATTTTAAAAAAATAAGCGAATTATATATTAGGGAGGTATTTATGCTAGAGTTAAGACACATAACAAAAAGTTATAAAACTGGTGATTTTAAGCAAGTAGCTTTAAATAACGTGAGTTTAAAATTTAGAAAAAACGAGTTCGTTATGATATTAGGTCCGTCAGGATCAGGCAAAACAACGCTTTTAAACATAATTGGTGGCTTAGATAGGTATGATTCTGGTGATTTGATTATTAATAATAAGTCAACCAAGAAGTTTAAAGATAAGAACTGGGATGCATACCGAAATGCTTGCGTTGGTTTTGTTTTTCAAAACTATAATCTAATAAGTCATATATCCGTTTATAAAAACGTTGAGATGGCCCTTACCTTAAGTGGTACTAAAACAAGCAAGAAAAAGAAAATGGTTATGGATGCACTAAAAAAAGTTGGATTAGAAAGACATGCAAATAAAAAACCATCACAACTATCTGGAGGGCAGATGCAGCGTGTTGCAATAGCTCGTGCACTAGTTAATAACCCAGACATTATTTTAGCGGACGAACCAACCGGTGCATTAGACTCTAAAACCAGTGTTAAAATAATGAACCTAATAAAAGAAATTGCAAAAGATAAACTAGTTATAATGGTAACGCATAATGATGAGCTAGCTAAAAGATACGCAAATAGAACGATAAAACTAAAAGATGGAAACATAATAAGTGATAGCAATCCATTAAATAAAAATAATGAAAAAAATAGTAAGTTTAAAATAAGAAAAACAAAGATGAGTTTCTTATCAGCAATTCTTTTAAGTTTAAATAACATAAGAACCAAAAAGGGAAGAACTTTTCTAACCGCGTTTGCATCCTCCATCGGCATAATTGGAATCGCACTTATTTTATCCATTTCAAACGGATTTAACAAGCAAATTGATGAGTATGAAAAAAACACCATGTCATCTTTTCCAATCGCGATATCAAGTGTTGTATCTACCCTTGATGAAGAAGGACTAGAAGATAATAAAAACGCTTTTTCTGGTAAAGGAGAGTATCCTAAGGAAGATGTTTTATACACTTATAGCCCGGATAAAAATAGTAAGGTTCATCAGAATAAAATAACCGAAGAATACGTTAATTATTTAAATAACATGGATGATGGAATGCTTAGTGCGATATCTTATTTTAGAATGACTAACTTTAATTTAATAACAACTAACGGAACAAATTATCAAACAGTTAATACCGGTAGTATAAATTTTAGTGAGCTACCTCTTGATTTAAATGATAATTCTTACCTAGAAGATAATTATGATTTGTTAAGTGGATCGTATCCTGAAAGTTATACTGACGTTGTTTTAATAGTAGATAGTAAAAACAGAATAGATAAAAGTGTTTTAGATGCTTTATACATTGACTCTAGCAAAGAAAAAGTAAACTTTGATGAAGTGGTTGGAAAAGAATTTAAAGTGGTAAGTAATGATGATTATTATACTAAAGTAACGGATGGAATATTTACCGTTAATAAAGCATCTATGGATATATATAATAAAAGTGATATTACTTTAAGAATATCTGGAATAGTAAGAGGTAAAAAAGATAATGCTTTAGCATCTATCATGGATGCTCTTCAAGAGTCCATGGGATCATCATTATTATCAAAAATAGGTTACTCAAACGAATTAATAGAAAAAATCGTAGAAGAAAACAAAGAAAGTGAAATTGTAAAAGCTCAAGAAAAATCAAATGGTGTTGTTTTCATGGGAAACTTAGGCTTTGATGCGGCCGGGATAACAAAGGATGAGGCACTTATGATGTTAGGTGCTAATACTACTCCGGTATCCATCAACATATACCCAAATAGCTTTGATAATAAAGATGAGATTATAAAGTATTTGGATAATTATAACAAAAATAAAAGTGATGAAGATAAAATAATATACACTGATTATGCAGAGCAAATAAGCAGTTTATCAAGTAACATAATGGACGGTATAACAATCGTATTAATCGCGTTTTGTTCTATTTCACTTGTTGTATCATCAATCATGATAGGAATAATAACTTATATATCAGTACTTGAAAGAACAAAAGAAATAGGAATATTAAGAAGTTTGGGAGCAAGAAAAAAAGATATAACCAGAGTGTTTAACGCAGAAACTTTAATAATTGGTATTATATCTGGAATAGTTGCAATTGTAATAACGTTAGTTTTATTAATTCCAATTAATAAAATATTATATGATTTAACTGATTTAAAAAACGTTGGTGTGCTAAATCCAATGCATGCTGTAATACTTGTTATAATAAGCGTATTACTTACTCTTGTAGGAGGCTTTATACCTGCTAAAAGCGCATCTAAAAAAGATCCGGTAGAAGCACTAAGAAGTGAGTAATCATGAAAGTATTAAGTATTAAAGAACCTTTTGCATCATTAATATCTCTTAGTGTAAAGAAAATTGAAACAAGAAGCTGGAAAACTAATTATAAAGGTGAAATATACATTCACGCATCTTTAACCAAAAGTAAGATGGATGGTGAAAGAAAAGAAAAACTGCTTAAGTTATTGCCGGATGATTATGAGTTTAAAATGGGTTATATTATTTGTAAAGGGTATTTAAAAGATTGTATTTTAATGGATGATGAGTTTTTAGAAAACATAAAAGAAGATAAAACGGAATTTTTGTGTGGACACTATGAAAAAGGAAGGTATGCTTGGGTAATTGATGATGTTAAAATATTAGATAAAAAAATACCTGCGAAAGGAAAACTAGGTATTTGGAATTTTAATCAAGAAAGTTAAAAATTTTCTTGATTTTTTATTATCTTATGTATAAAATTATTAAGGAAAATATTTTAAGAAAGAAGTATGATATTTATGAAAAAAACAAAAATAATATGTTCATTAGGACCAAGTAGTTATGATGAGGACGTAATAACTAACATGGTAAATAATGGAATGGACACTGCTAGAATAAATTTTTCTCATGCTAATAAAGATGAGGTTTTAAAAGTTATAACTACTTTAAAAAACGTAAGAGAAAAAACCAAGAAAAACGTAGCTCTTTTATATGATACAAAGGGACCTGAATTTAGGTGTGGTGATTTTAAAGATGGAGGTATAAACTTAATTCCAGGTAAATTGGTTGATATTGTAAAAGAAATGGTACTAGGTGATAGTGCACGTTTTAGCGTAAATCATCCTGATTGTCTTAACTACATAAATAAAGGTGATACCATCTTGCTTGAAAATGGTTTAATGAAGTTAGAGGTAATAGAAAAAAGTGATGATAAATTAACTTGTAAGATAATAGACGGAGGCTTTTTAGGTAATAAAAAAAGCATTAACGTACCAGGAGTTAACTTAAACATACCATTTATTAATGAAGCGGATAAGGAAGATATTTTATTTGCAATTGATCATGAGGCTGACTTTTTAGCACTTTCATTTGTTAGTGATGCTGAGGATGTTGAAAGGGTAAGAGAACTTTTAAAAGAACATAATAGTGATGCTTTAATAATAAGTAAAATAGAAAATAAAACCGCTATTAATAATTTAAAGGAAATAATAGAAATTAGTGACGGTGTTATGGTTGCTCGTGGTGATTTAGGTGTTGAAGTTGCGATGGAAGAATTACCTTTCTATCAAAAAGAAATCATTGATGAAGCAAGAAGACAAGGTAAAATAGCAATCGTTGCAACCGAGATGTTAGAGTCTATGAAAAATAGTATAAGACCAACAAGAGCAGAGATAATAGACGTTTCAAACGCTGTTTTAAATGGTGCTGATGCCGTTATGTTAAGTGGTGAAACAACCGTTGGAAAGTATCCTGCATTAACGGTTAAATGCATGAGTAACATTTGTAAAACAGCCGAAAAACATCTTAGTTATAACGTTGATTTTAAACATTTAAAAAAAGATTTTAAAAACGCAATATCATCAAGTGTTGTTGAAACATCTAACATACTAAACGCAAAACTAATAGTTGCAGCAACAATCTCTGGTAATACCGCAAAAGCAATAAGTAACCTAAGAAGTGGGGCACTAGTACTTGCAACTTGTACGTCTTATAAAACAGCAAGACGTCTAGCTTTAAACTTTGGAGTATATCCAAAAGTTACAAATGTTTATGATACGACCGATGAAATAGTTGATGATGCAATAAAAAACGCAAAAGAGTTTATGGATCTAAAAGAAAATGACTACGTAATAATAACTGGTGCATTTCCTAAAAATAGTCCAACAAACTTTATGAAGATAGAAAAAATATAAAACAAACCAAAAAGGTTTGCTTTTTTTATAAAAAAAATTAATTTTTAGGGGAATTTTAAAAGTTGTGGCTAATAATTAATATGAGAGTAACCTAAGACCAAAGGTTAGATGTGCTTTCCCGATTTTTATGAAGAATAGAAAGCGGGTGATGCCTATGAAACAAGAAATTAAGTTTCTTAAAGTAATAGTAATCCTTTTAATTTTATTATTAGTGATACTAATATTTAAAATATAAAAGAAAAAGCATACTTAACTGTTTGGGGGTAAGTATGCTTTTTCTTAAAAACTTTTAAGGAAAGCAGCTAACCTTAAGGTTGCTCTTTCTACTTATATTATATCTGAAATTAAATTTTATATCAACATAAAATAATAAGAATTGCGCATATTTTATTGACAACTGTTATATACTGTTATATAATCAATATAACAGTTAAGGAGGAAGTATGAAACTAATTATAAGTAATAGTAGTAACGTTCCTATATATGAACAGATAAAAAATCAAATAATAGACCAAATACTAAATGATGATTTAAAAGAAGACGAAGCACTTCCATCCATTAGAACGCTTTCAGCGGACATTAAAATAAGTGTTATGACGATAAAGAAAGCTTATGATGAATTAGAGCATGATGGATACATCATAACAAGGCAAGGTAAAGGAAGCTTTGTTGCACCTAAGAATTTAGAACTTGCAAAAGAACAGAAGAAAAAAGAAATAGAAGAGTATATAAACAAAATAGTTTCTATTTCAAAAATTTATAACATTGATAAAAAAGAAGTTTTAGATTTATTCAAATACATGTTTGAGGGAGAAAGTTAATCATGAATGCAATAGAAATTAAAAATATTAAGAAAATTTATAAAGATTTTAAGTTAGATATTAATAACTTTAAAGTTCCAAGCGGCACGATAACAGGTTTAATTGGAGAAAATGGAGCAGGTAAAACAACTTTAATAAAATCTATTTTGGGAATAATAAAATCTGATTGTAAAAATTTAAAAATATTTAATAAAGATTATAAAGAAAATGAAAATGATATAAAGGATGATATTGGTCTTGTTTTAGATAACGCTTTTTTTCCAGAGTTATTAAACGCAAAAGATATTAATACTGTTATGAAAGGAATTTATAAAAACTGGGATGAAAAGTTATTCTTTAAATACCTAAAAGATTTTAACTTACCACACGATAAAGAAATAAAAAGCTTATCATGCGGTATGAAAAAGAAGTTAGAGATAATAACGGCCTTGTCACATCATCCTAAATTACTTATATTAGACGAACCAACAAGTGGACTTGACCCGGTTGCAAGAAGTGAGGTTTTAGATATTTTACTTAAGTTTATAAAAGATGAGGATCATACGGTTTTACTTTCAACTCACATAACAACCGACTTAGAACACACCTCTGATCAAATAATATTTATTGATGATGGTAAAATCGTTTTAGATGAACAAAAAGATAACGTAATTAATGATTATGGCATTTTAAAATGTGATCATTCTTACTTTGATAAAATATCTAAAAATGATGTTTTAGCATATAAGAAAAATAAGTATAACACGGACGTTTTAATAAAAGATAAAGAAAGGCTAAAGAAAAAATACAAAGGCGTTATAATTGATAACGTTACGTTAGAAGATTTAATGATTTTAATGATTAAAGGAGATAAGTTATCATGATGGGATTTATAAAAAAAGATTTATTATTAGTAAAGAAAAACTTAAAAACGTTAATTGTAATAGCAGTCCTTTTTATATTCATGGCCATTCAAAACATATTTGATTTAAGCATTGTTTTACCGGTTATGGGACTTATGGTTTTTATATCTACTTTTAGTTATGATGATTATAATGGATTTAATAGTTATGTAGTTGGCATGCCAAACGGAAGAAAAAACTCCGTTAAAGGTAAATATGTATCTTCCATAATATTAGGTGTTATTCTGCTTATTTTAAGTGTTTTAATTTTTTACTTAGCAAAAACCTTTAATAATGAACAAATAAGCATTAATGATATTAGAAATATTGTTATTACAAGTTACTTGTCAATATGCATTATAATAGCTTTTATGTATCCCATAATTTATAAGTTTGGCGCTACTAACGGAAGAATATGGATATTTATAATAGTGTTTTTAATCTTTGGTATATTTGCGTTATTATCGAAGTTTGTCAACTTAAATAACGTAATTAACTTATTTAATCAAATAGAGCATTGTAACACTATTTTAATCATTATAATATCCTTTCTAATACTTTTATTATCATATAAAATATCCCTTCATATATATAAAAATAAAGAGTTTTAACTTAATTTTTCACTTACAAAGATTTAAAAAAAGTGGTATAATTAATTTATAGCTAATAGCTAACTAGCTTAATTTAGTTAGCTTTTTTTAATAGGAAGGGGAGTGTTTTTAAATGTTTGAAAAAGGCTCATACGTAATTTATAAAAGAGATGTTTGCAAAATCATTGATATTTTTAAAAGTAAGGTAAATAACATGGAGTATTATCGTTTAAGTCCTATATCAGATGAATCTTTAATAATAAACGTTCCAACTGATAATAAAAATGGGTACCTAAAAAGGTTACTTACGAAAGAAGAAATCGAAAAGTTAATTGGTAACATTCCTAATATTATGCCAGTTGAAGCTGATTCTCATTCATTAGATAATGTTTATAAAGAACTATTTCATAGTGGTAATCATGAGGATTTAATAAAGATAATAAAAACAAGTTATTTAAGAAATAAACATAGAAAAGAAGCTAAAAGAAGTATTGGACAAAAAGACGATGAATATTTTAAAAAGGCTGAGAAGTATTTGTATAATGAGTTTTCCGTTGTGTTAGGATTAGATTTTGATGAAACTAAAAAATACGTTATAGATAAGGTAAAAGAAAATGTTAAAGATTAGTGAAAAGTTAAGCAATCTATCAAGTTTAGGGTTTGATGATAAAATAGTAGAAAAACTAAAAATAAGTGGTATATTATCCACTAAAGAATTATGTAAAACAAGTAAAAAGACTCTTAAGAAATTAAATTTTAGCGTAAGAGACGTAAATTATATAGAAGTAAAACTACAATTACTAGGTCTTGATTTATCAAGAAAATAAAAGCCAGTTTATGGCTTTTTTATTTATATTAAAATATTTTAATGCTATAATATACATGGTGATTAAATTGAAGAAGATATTAATTATTGAAGATGATCTAGCGCTTGCAAGTGAGTTAAAATGCCTTTTAGATAACGCTGGGTATTTATCTTATGTGGTAAAAGATTTTAAAAACGTTTTAAATACCATAAACGAAAATGACTTTGATTTAATATTATTAGATATTAATATTCCGTATGTAAACGGGGAATTATTACTAAAGGAAATACGTAAAACAAAAACTACTCCGGTTATCATGGTAACAAGTAAAAATACCGAAGCAGATGAGGTTTTATCCATTTCTTATGGAGCGGATGATTTTATTACCAAACCATATAATCCAACCATTTTACTTTTAAGAATAAATAATATATTTAAAAGAACAAGTAATTTAGGTAGTATAATAAACTATAAGGATTTAAAAGTAAACGTAGGTAAAGGAATAATCACTAAAGGAACACAAGAAGTTATTTTAACCAAAAACGAGATGATAATTTTTAACTACTTACTTAACAATCAAAACCGAATCGTATCAAGAGATGAGTTAATGACTGATTTATGGAATAATAGTGAGTACGTAAATGATAACGCATTAACCGTTAACATAAGTAGACTAAGAGCGAAACTAAAGGATTTAGGGTATGAAAATGCTATTGAAACAAGGAAAAAGGCAGGGTACATACTATCATGAGTTTTTTAAAATACTTAAAAGATAAGCTTTTTGTTATTTTAACGTTTTTATTTTCATACATAGTAATCCTTTTAATGCTTATTGCTTTTAAAATCGATTATTCTTTAATAATTGCAATAACAATCGTTTTGTTTTTAATGATTTTAATAATTATCCTAGAAGGTTATTTTAGAAAAAGAAGTTTTTATAACACACTCATTAACAACACAAATAAATTAGATAAAAAATACCTGGTTTTAGAAACGCTTTATAAACCAGATTTTTACGAAGGTAAAATAGCGTATGACACGTTATACGACATTAATAAATCGATGACGGAAAACGTAAAAAAACATAATGACCAGCTAACGGACTTTAAAGAGTACATAGAAATGTGGATTCACGAAATAAAGGTTCCTATCGCATCTTTAGTTTTACAAATTCATAATAACAAAGATAAAAAAAGTAAGGACATTTTAAAGAAAATAAATAAAATAGATGAGTTAACCGAGCAGATTTTATATTACGTAAGAACCGAAAGCATAGAAAAAGATTACTTAATTAAAGATGCTAACCTTAATAAAATAGTAGGTGAGGTTGCTTTAAAAAACAAAGATTATTTATTGGAAAATAAAATTAACTTTGTATGTGATAATTTAAATTACGACGTTTTAACTGATTCTAAATGGCTTGTTTTTATTCTAAACCAAATCGTTAATAACAGCATCAAGTATAAAAAAGAAAAAGGTGATGCAATACTTAAGATTTATGCCGAGAATAACAAAAAAAGCGTAAAATTAATAATCGAAGATAACGGAATCGGAATAATAGAAAGTGATTTACCTAGGGTATTTGATAAATCATTTACTGGTTACAACGGAAGAATAAGACATAAATCAACTGGTATGGGACTTTTTATTGCAAAAAGTTTATGTGACAGACTAGGCCATAAAATAGAAATCGAATCAAAGCAAAACGAGTATACAAAAGTTATTATTACCTTTTCTAAAAATGATTATTATTGCGTTTAAAAACATTACAAAATTGTAATGTTTTGTAATGTTAAAGACGCGATTAATTTTACATTGAAGTATAAAATGGATACTGAAAGGAATGATTTTATGGAAGAAATTTTAAAAATTAAAAACGTAGAAAAATACTACGGAAACAGATCATCTTTAACAAAGGCGATTGATGATATTTCTTTTTCGGTATCAAAGGGAGAGTTTGTCGCGATAATGGGAGCATCAGGAAGCGGTAAAACAACACTTTTAAACGTTGTATCAACAATTGATAAAGTATCATCAGGTCACATCTTTGTAGATGGTATAGACGTTACCAAATTAAAGGGTAATGATTTAAATAAGTTTAGAAGAGAAGACTTAGGTTTTATCTTTCAGGACTTTAACTTACTTGATACTTTAACGGCGTATGAAAACATTGCCTTAGCACTTTCTATTCAAAACGTAAAGGCAAATGAAATAGAAAGAAGAATAAAAAAAGTAAGTGATGACTTAGGAATAAAAGACGTTTTAAAAAAGTATCCGTACCAAATGAGTGGTGGACAAAAACAAAGGGTAGCATCTGCAAGAGCAATAATAACTAATCCAAAATTAATTTTAGCAGACGAACCAACTGGAGCATTAGATTCAAAATCATCTAAGATGCTTTTAGAAAGTTTTAATTACTTAAACGAAGAAAAACAAGCTACCATCTTAATGGTTACTCATGATGCTTTTACTGCTTCATATTCCAATCGCGTAATCTTTATAAAAGACGGTAAATTATTTAATGAAATAAGAAAAGGAAACCAATCAAGAAAAGAGTTCTTTAACAAGATAATAGACGTTGTAACTCTTTTAGGTGGAAACGATGCTTTGTAAACTATCTTTTAAAAACATTAAAAAAAGTTTTAAAGATTACGCAATATACTTTTTTACACTTGTTTTAGGCGTTTCAATATTTTACGTTTTTAACGCAATTGAAAGCCAAACAGCAATGCTAAAGGTTACCTCTTCAACAAGAGAAGTAATTGAATTGATGACCAACTCACTTTCCGCGGTAAGTGTTTTCGTATCATTTATCTTAGGATTTTTAATTATTTACGCATCGAGCTTCTTAATTAAAAGAAGGAATAAAGAGTTTGGTATTTATTTGACACTTGGAATGAGCAAAAGAAAAATATCAATGATTTTGTTTTTAGAAACGTTATTTATTGGTGTTATATCCCTTGCGGTTGGTTTAGTTTTAGGAGTTGGATTATCACAGTTAATGAGTTTATTAGTTGCTAACTCGTTTGAAGCTGACTTAACTTCTTTTGCCTTTACTTTTTCATCTTCAGCGTTTTTTAAAACGTTAATTTACTTTGGAATTATATATTTAATAGTAATGATATTTAACACGATAAACATAAGTAAATGTAAGCTTATTGATCTTTTATACGCTTATAAAAAATCAGAAAAAGTAAAATTAAAAAACCCGGTTTTATGCATTATTTTATTTATAATAGCATGCGTAGCGTTAGGCTATAGTTATTACTTGGTAACCGCTGGCGTAAACAAGTTAGATAATGCTGGTATGATCTTTTTACCAATTGCACTAGGTGCGATATCAACCTTTTTGATTTTCTTTTCATTATCAGGCTTACTTTTAAAAGTAGTTATGAAAATGAAAAACGTCTACTATAAAGGATTAAATAGTTTTACCATAAGACAAATATCAAGTAAGATAAACACCGCTGTTTTTTCAATGACGATTATTTGTTTAATGCTTTTTATAACAATATGCGTGTTTTCATCTTCTTTATCAATTAAAAACTCAATGACTAATAATTTAAAGACGTTAGCACCAGTTGATATAGAAATATATAAAACACTTGATATGCCTCTTGATGAGGCGGATAATTATGGTTATACCTATGAACAAGTACTTGATTCTAAGTTAAGCGTAAGAGAAACTCTAGAGAAACTAGATTTTAACCCAGACTTATACTTTACTGATATATTAGAGTTTAACGTTTATGCGGTAAATGACATAACCGTTAAAGAAACACTTGGTACGGCTTTTGATGAAGTTTTAAAAGAACAACCATACCTTACTTATGATTCTGCTGAAACATTTGTAAAACTAAGTGATTATAATAAGGTTGCTAAATTATATGGACTTGATACTTTATCATTAAAGGATAATGAGTACATATTAGTGGCAGACTTTGATCAGTGGATTAAAATTAGGAACAAAGGATTAAAGGCTAACACCAAAATAACTTTATTAGGAAAGGATTATTATCCAAAATATAATCACACGGTAAATGGTTTTATAAATATTAGTAATAACCATATAAACATAGGATTCTTCGTTGTTCCAGATGATGCGGTAGATGAAAGCATAAGAGAGCAAAATATCATGATTGCAAATTACAAGGCTAAAAGTGAAGATGCTAAAAAAGAAATAGAGCAAAGAATAATTGATTTAGATAATCATCCTTATGCTAAAAACACTAATCTTTCCGCATCAAGTAAATTAGCAATATACGAAGGAAGCGTAAGCTTAGGAGCATTAGCTACCTTTATCGGTCTTTATTTAGGAATTATCTTCCTTATATCATCAGCTGCAATTCTTGCTTTAAAAGAGTTATCTGAATCAGCGGATAATAAAGAAAGATTTAGGATGTTAAGAAAACTAGGAGCGGATGAAAAACTTCTTAACCGTGCTTTATTTAGACAAATATTTATATTCTTTATGTTCCCTCTTTTACTTGCGATTATCCACTCGGTATTTGGAATTATGTTTTGTAATTACATATTATCAACGCTTGGCACTGATGAGGTTTTAGCATCAATTATAATGACAGCAGTATTCTTAGTAATAATATACGGTGGCTACTTCTTAATTACTTATTTATGTAGTAAAAACATCATAAAGGAACGAAGATAATGATAAGTGATAATGATTTTTTAACAGTTTTATTTCCAATTGGAATAGTAGTATTAGTTTTAATTATTATACTTATAATAAGAAAGGATAAGGATTAGTAAAAAAACTAATCCTTTAGCTAGTTATGGATTATATAAATGCAATAAAAACAGCAGTATTTATTTTTCCTTTTATAGCATTTTTGTTTACTATTCCTTTCATTTTAAATCAGTATCATAAATATGGGTCTATAAATAAGTTAAGAAGTGTAATTATATATTCATTCATTTTATACATAATAACCATTTACTTTTTGGTAATCCTTCCGCTTCCTTCTAAAGAGTACGTAAGAAGTCTTACAACTGCAAAATATAACCTAATACCATTTTCATTTATTACGGACTTTATTAAAGAATCATCATTTGTAATAACGGATCCTAAAACTTACTTAGAAGCGTTTTTACATCCTTCTTTTTACACCGTTATATTTAACATTATCATGTTTGTTCCTTTTGGTATGTACTTAAGATATTACTTTAAATGTTCTTTTAAGAAAACACTTCTTTTATCATTTTTATTATCACTTTTCTTTGAATTAACGCAAGCATCAGGCTTGTATGGAATTTATTCAAGACCTTACAGATTATTTGACGTTAATGATTTAATGATAAACACTCTAGGAGGAATAATTGGGTATTTTACGGCAGGCTTATTTAAAAAGGTATTACCATCAAGAAACAAGATAGATGAAGATTCATTTATTGAAGGCACTAAGGTATCAGGCTTAAGAAGAATAACGCTTTTTATATCTGATTTAATAATGTTTTTATTTATTACCTTGCTATTTAGTTTAATAATAAAAAGTACTTATTTAAAATACGTTATATTTATTATTTATTATGTAATTATTCCATATCTATTTGATGGTGTTACCATTATGGGTAAGTTTTTAAACGTAAAACTAGAGTTTAAAAACAAAAGGTTACTTATGATTACGTTAAGAGTAATATTCTTATTTTTCTATTACTTTATATTTCAGTTTTTAGCATTATTCATACTATCATTAATAAAAAATTACGTAAGTTTTATCATAGTAATATTTTTAATTATTCTATTTTTAATAATGCTATTTTATATTTTAAACGTAATTATAATATTAAAAGACAAAGTAATTTTTTACGATAAAATATTCAAGGTAAAGTATGTAAGTTTAATACGGTATGAAAAACAAAAGTAAAGGTTTTAGTTAGTAAAAACATGTAAGATGCATGTAAGATAATTGATTAATTAAGTATGTTATAGTATAATAAAAGTATAGAAAAGGTGATAAGTGTGTATAACTGTTAGCATTTATAATAAAATGCTTGAACCTATTTCAAATATAACGGTAGAGGATTTAAAATCTAAAGATTTTTTAGAAATAATTATTTTAATTCTGCTTTAGAAAGTGGACTTGTTAAAATGACAATACCTGATAAACCAACCAGTAAAAATCAAATGTATTATAAAGATTAATGTAAAGGATTTGATCGTATGAATAAAAATTTTGAATTAAACATGTATGATAATGATTATAAAGATTTGGTAGATAAAATGAAAGCTTATTTAAAAGCATTAGAAAAACTTTCAAATGATGATCCCGAAAAAGCAAGAGAAGTTGCAAAAGAAAGTTTAATAAAAACTGGTGTTTTAGATGAAAATGGAGAAGAAAAGGAAAAAATCGTAACAGAATCTCATTTAGTTTTAAGAAAAAAGTAATTTAAAGGAAGCCATTTTTGACTTTCTTTTTTTGGTATTTATAGAGCAATAAAATATAATTATTGGTTAAGTTTATCATAAATAATATTTTTTCTAATTGATAAATATATCATGTTTTGATAAAATTATAGTAGTTAAATTATAATGGAGTGTGTAGTAATGTTAAAACTAAAATATGATAAAACAATTAAAAATATTATGACATTTTTATTTATATTTACTATTATTAGTCTTTTTGGAGCACTAAAAACTTGGGAATTGGTTGCTGAAAGCCAAAATAGTGCTGGCGGTTTTTCTTCTGTTTCAACAACTTGGGTTTTTTGGTTATGGCTTCCTACTCCAATTTTATCAATTATTTTAGGATATAAGTATAAAAAGAAAGGAATAAAATGTAAAAAAAACATAGTTGCTGGTTACATCGTTGGAATTTTACTTTTAATATATGGCTCATTTTGGTTTATTATGCCTAGTTATGAAGCAGATTATAGTGAAATAAATAAATATAAAGATATAATTGGTGTTAAATTGCCAAGTAGTGGTAGTTTAGAAAAAATTAAGTGGGATTATAATTCTGATCCAGATAAAACGGATTATCAAACTATAAATGTATTTTATAATAAAGATGACACAGCATCATTAGAAGAAGGTATTAAAAGTAATGAAAATTGGATACTTAGTACAGAAATAAAATCGCAGTTAAATGTTTTGATCCCAGAAACATTTATAAAAAGTGATGATACATATTTTTTAATTTATAATAAAACGTTAGATGAGTATAATTCTTTGCCAGAAAATTCTGGTAATTATGAAATATATGCCATGAGGTATAGTGCTTCTTTAAAAATGCTTGAAATAGATGAATTTAAATATTTATATAAGTAAATAAGGTAATTAATAATTTGCAAAATGTTTGGTAAATTATAAATTTATTTTTTCTAGTAAAAATGATATTGTTTTCCTATAAAAAGAAAATAAAGATGATGAATAATTATTATAAAATTTTAAATTATATTAAAGAAAGTAGGTTAGTGAATGTTTAAAGAAAGTTTTTTTGACTTTCTTTTTTTGTCGTTTTTATATTAACATTTTGTAAATTGATTATTCATAAACTTATTACAGGTGATATAGTAATGAACGAGAAAAAGGTTGATAATAAAATAAAAATATTTGTAATAATAGTGTTCTTTGTATTTATCGTTGTAATATTAAAAGTATTTTACATACAAGTATTTGAGTATGATAAGCTAAATGATTTAGCATCTGACTTATGGAGTAGGAACCTTCCAATAGAAGCGGATCGTGGAAAGATATATGATAGAAACAGTGTTGTTTTAGCAGATAACGTTACTACTACATCACTTGTTTTAATACCTAGTCAAATAAAGAATAAAAAAGAAACAACTAAAAAATTAGCAGACATTTTAAACGTGTCTTATGATACCATGCGAGAGCACGTTTATAAAAATACCTCTATCGAAAGAGTTCATCCGTTTGGTAGAAGATTAGATTATTCTGTTGCAGAAAAAATAGAAAAGTTAAACTTAGATGGTGTGTACTTGGTAAGAGAATCAAAAAGAAGTTATCCATACGGAACTGAACTTTCTCATACTTTAGGCTTTGTTGGAATAGATAATCAAGGATTATCTGGAATAGAATTACAATACGATGATTATTTAACTGGAGAGTATGGTGCGATAAAATATTTCTCTGATGCTAAAGGAAATAAACTTGATTTATCACAAGTATATGAAGCGCCTCAAAACGGTGTTAACGTAACTTTAACTATTAATCATGAGATACAGGCAAGTGTAGAAAGGGAACTTGATAACGTAATGACTAAGTATGAACCTGAAACAGCACTTGCAATAGCGATGGATCCTAACACGGGTGAGGTTTTAGCAATATCATCAAGACCTAACTTTGATGCTATAAATTATCAGGATTATACACAAGAGGCACTGAACAGAAACTTACCTATTTGGGCAACTTACGAACCTGGATCTACTTTTAAAATAATTACGCTTTCAGCAGCATTAAACGAAGGATTAGTTGATTTAGATAACGAAACATTTTATGATTCTGGAAGTGTACAAGTTGCAAACGCAAGAATAAAATGTTGGAAAGCAGGGGGACATGGAGCGCAAACGTTTTTGCAAGTCGTTGAAAATTCATGTAACCCGGGCTTTGTCGAACTAGGTAACCGTTTGGGTAAAGAAAAACTATTTGAGTACATTGATAAATTTGGTTTTGGCAAGAAAACTGGAATTGATTTAAACGGAGAGGCAACAGGTATCATTTTTGATTTGGAAGACGTAGGTCCCGTTGAACTTGCAACAACGGCATTTGGGCAAGGTGTATCAGTAACGCCGATACACCTTGGTGTCTAATAAATGATACCCTTACTATTACTAGAGGATTAAATAGTAAATACACTAAAAAATATGATGTTGAGTATGAGTATAATTGCTATATTAATATTGTTTAGTTTTTAATTGCGATTAAGTCATTGGTGATTTAATCGTTTTTATTTTGGTAAAATGATAATAACAT
Source organism: uncultured Bacilli bacterium (assembly GCA_944359725.1). GTDB lineage: Bacteria > Bacillota_I > Bacilli_A > RF39 > UBA660 > Aphodocola. Next base: position 27,471 of record CALVSY010000016.1, read on the forward strand.
TGATTAATTTTAGACATAATTTTTATGTTTTTAATTAATAATCTCTAAATAATAAGCTTTATGTTGTATAATAGATATTAAAGCAAAAACTTGGAGGTGTTAATGTGTTAGATGTAAAAAAAGATGATATAAAAAATTTAAATGATTCTGATTTAAGAATTTTATTAGGAAAATTATGTGAAGCACAATTATATGAGATTGGAAATGATACATGTTGTGTTTCATATGGTGGAAATCAAGACGAAAAAGACAACGGTATTGATGTAAAAGTGAATGCTACTAAAGTAACTGACACAAGAAGTTTTATTCCCATGAATAATACCATCTTTCAAGTAAAAAAGCCTAAAATGTCTCCTAGTGAAATAAAACGAGAAATGATAACTAAAAAAGGTTATTTAAGAGATTCCATTAAAAACTTAGCAGAGATAAAAGGTGCATATATCATTGTTAGTGGTACGGCTGATACAACAGATATTACATATTCAAATAGAATCGAGTGTATGAAAGAAATTTTGAAAAAAGAAAAACTAGAAAATACAATTTTGGTAGATTTTTATGATTCTAATAAAATTGCAACCTGGGTTAATAAATATCCTTCTTTAATATGTTGGGTTAATGATAAGAATGGTAAAAATACTAATGGTTGGAGTACATATTATAATTGGTCTAATAAAAGTGAAGAAGAGCAACCGTTTATAATGGATGAAAAATCAATAATATATCGTAATGATTTTAGTAAGGAAAATCAGATAAGTTTAATAGATGGAATAAATGAAATAAGAAACACCTTGTTAATTCCGAGAAGTTCAATACGTTTAGCAGGATTATCAGGTGTTGGTAAAACAAGATTGGCACAAGCATTATTTGATAATACAATAGGTAATAATCCACTTAATAAAGAAATGGTTATCTATGGTGATATAGGTGACAGTTTACAGCCAGATCCTATAACATTTATTCAACGTTTACAAACACTTGATAAAAGGGTCATACTTATCGTGGACAATTGTGAAGCGACTATGCATAATAAGTTGACTGAATTATGTCAAAGGAAGAATAGTAAAATAAGCTTAATGACAATTGAGTATGATGTAAAGGAAGATGATAACGTAGATTCTAACAATTATTATTTAAGTACAACCTCTGCCGGAGTGTTAAAACAATTAATTAAAAGTAAGTTTAAAAACATTTCAGATATTAATGTTGATACAATAGTTAAATGTTCAGATGGTAATTTTAGAATTGCTTTATATCTATCTAAATCTATTTCAACACAAAAGAATATAGGGGTACTCAATTATGATGAACTTTTTAATAGATTGTTTTTTCAAGGAAATGAAATTGATAAAGAGTTATTAAAAGTCGGAGAGGCATGTTCCTTATTCTATTCTTTTGACATTTCGTATGATGTAGAAGATGAAAAAAATGAATTAAACATTATTTCAGACTTAATATCTATTCCAGCAATAAATGTGCTTAGTAAAGTAGAAGAGTTAAGATGTAGACAAATTGTTCAAAAAAGAGGAAATATGCGTGCAATATTGCCACATGCCTTAGCCAATAAACTAGCTATAGACTGTCTAAAAAAGATTCCTGCTGAACATATAATGAGCCTAATAAGTAAAAATGAAAGATTATGTATATCTTTTTTTAGAAGATTAAAATTTTTACACTCTTCAGATGAAGCACAGGTAATTGCAAAAAAGTATTTTTATTCATTAAGTGATGAAGATTTAATTGATGCAAAAGAAGGTTTGATGGAAAAAATTAAGTGTATTACCATTTTAAATCCTGAATTAGTTTTGCAAAGAATAGAAAATATAACAGAATCATCATTTTTTACAAGAAAGAACAAACAATTTTACGAATGGGTAAGAATATTTGGTTATATTGCCTTTGATGAAAAAAAGTTTAAAAGAGCGATAGAATTGATAATAAAAATCGCACAAACAGAAAAAACTAATGAAAATTATAATTCTGTTAGAGATGTTTTATATAACTTTTTTCATATATATTTATCTTCTACACATGCTAAATTAAGTGTTAGATTAGAAGTAATATCTGAGTTACTTCAATCTTCAAAAAAAGATAGGAAAGAAATAGGCTTAAAACTAATAGATGAAATTTTACATTATGGAAGTTTCTTTGCATCCCCACTCTTAGATTGTGGTTCTCAAATAAGAGACTATGGACTTGAACCCAATGGTAAAGACTGGTATGAAGAAGCATTAAGTTATTGTAGACATCTTTTATGTCATAATATTTGTTATGAGGAAATAAAAGAAATTTTAGCACTTAATTTTAGAAATCTATCCTCTATTGGCTTTTACGATATTTTAGAAACAATAGTAGAAGAAAATATAATTATTAAAAGTTGGCCAAGAATTTGGATTTCGTTACTCGCAATTAAGCACTTCGATTTAGAAAAAATTCCTAGTGAATTAATGAATCGTATTGATAAATTAATAGATAAAGTGCAACCAGTTACTATTTCTGACAAAGTTACCGCTTTTTTTAATAAATATGCAAAAATCTATTTAGGATTAGAAGATATAACTGATAATGATAAACAAATTAATGATACAATTTGTGATTTAGGAAAAGAAATAGGATTGGATAAAGAAAACTTTGAATCAAATATTTTATTATTTGATGACACTTGTTCATTATATCGAATTAGCTTTTTGGCTAAAGGATTATATGAAAATTTTAAAGATAAGGATGAATTAATATATATCTTATTAGATAAAATTAACGAAAGTAATGAACATATTTTTAAAGAAATATTATCAAATCTTATTGGTTTATATCATAAAGAATATCCAGAAAAATGTTCCAATTTACTAGATAAAATAGTTGAAGATCCAAAATATAATAAAAATTATTTGTATTTGCAATTATCTTATCAACTATCATCTATAGATATTAGAAGAATTGAAAAAGCAATTGAACTAGGTGCATTTAAAGAAAATGATTTAGGAAAAATTGAATGGTATTTAATGGAATTATCAACAGATAAAGTTACCCGTTTTTTTGATACATTATCTAATACAACTGTTGTTCAGTCAACTGTTTTAATGAGTTTATTTGAAATTACAAGAAAGAATAAAGCAGATAGATTATTAATGTCTTATACTAGAAAAAGATTAGCTCTATTAGATTATAGTCAATTAGATAATGACAGAAATATCCATGATGAATATATTATTTCAGAGCTTATTAAATCTTCTTTTTCAAAAGAAGCTGGTGTAATAGAAGCAAGAATAATTTTTCAACATATTAACTCATTAATTTCTGAAAAATACATAACATTTTATCCATACAAAGGAATATTAATACCATTAATTAAACTTTATCCTAAAGAATTTTTAAATATTTTTATTGATTATAAGGAAAAACCGAATTGGGAGAAAATTTACTTTTTTAGAAGGAGTTTTAACCTTAATCCTAACGTTTTATCCTATATAGAAGATAGCAAATTGATTGAGTGGATAAAAGAAAATAAAAGGATACAAGAATTATCATATATTATGGAACCATATGTTTTTGATAAAGAAAAAGGTTATTATGTATGGAGTGAGTTAGGTAAATATGTTATAGAAAATTATTACAATAATAACGTAGTAATGAAAAACATTATAGCAAATGTATATCCAAATTCTTGGTCAGGAGAATATTCAGAAGTATTGAAAGAAAGAGAAAATCTTTTCTTACAAATGAAAAATAATAACAATCCAATTATCACCAATATAGGTAAGAAAGAACATTATATTATTTTGAAAAAGATAGATGTTTGTTGTATAAATGAAAAAAATGAGCGAGAAGAAATATTTAATCGATTTGAATAAATATATATTTTCAAGCGCACTTAAATATGTTATAATTTAAGTGTGAAAGGAAAATTAATATGGAGTATGAAAGTAAGATTTTAAAATTATTTAAAAATGGTTATTTGACTACCAAAGATGTTACTAATAATAATATTCCTAGGACTTATCTTACTAAACTTATTAAAAAAAATAAAATAGAAAGAGTAAGTCGTGGAGTGTATATTAAAAAGAATGTTTTGGTAGATGAATTTGTGGTTCTACAAAGTAAAAGTAAGTATGCAATTTATTCTAATACCACAGCACTTTATTTACACGGTTTTTCTAATAGAATTCCTATTATATATGATATTACAGTTAAAAGTGGTTATAAGGGTTCGCTTCAAAAAGAAAAGAATGTTAATTTATTTTATACGAAAAAAGAATTACTTGAATTAGGTGTCACTAATTATAAACTTGATTCTGGTAATATTATTAGAGTTTATGATTTAGATAAAACCATTTGTGATATTATCAAAAATAAAAAGAAAATAGATGCAGAAATTTTTAATAAGGCTATTAGAGAATATTTTTATAGTAAAAAGAAAAACACTTTAAAACTATATGAATATGCTAAAAAGATGAATATTTATAGTAAAGTAAGAGATACTTTTGAGGTGTTTGGATGATCAAAAATAGAGATAGTCTAAAAGCAAAAGCATCTAACTTATCCAAAAAAACTAACATACCTAATAAATATTTAATTCAAAACTTTATGTTTGAAGCCTTATTAAAAAGAATATCAAAATCTAAGTATAAAGATAAATTTATTATTAAAGGTGGACTTTTATTATCATCTATCTTTGGTGTCAATTTAAGAAGTACTATGGATTTAGATACTACTATAAAAGGATTGTCACTAGATAGAGAAACAATTACTAAAGTTATTAATGAAATTATTAGTATCGATTTAGATGATAATGTCAATCTCGAAATAGAAAATATTAAAGATATCAGAGAAGAAGAATTATATTCAGGATTTGAAGTTAATTTAAAAGCAGAATTTGATGGGTTAAAAACTAATTTAATGATTGATATAACTACTGGAGATGTTATCACTTATAAAGAAGTAGAGTTTAAATATAATACCTTATTTGATAATGAAACCATTAATATTATGACTTATAATTATGAAACAATTATTGCTGAAAAGTTTGAATCAATAATTAGTAGAAACATTGATAATACTAGAATGAAAGATTACTATGATTTATACATGTTTGTTAATTTAAAGTGGAATGACATTAATAAAGACACTTTAAGAAAAGCAATTATTAATACTTCTAAAGCCAGAGAAACATTAGACTATATTGATAATGCTAGCAAATATATAGAATTAATTAGTGATGATGAAAGATTAAAATCTTTATGGAATAGTTATCAAAATAACTATGAATATGCAAAGAATATAAAGTTTATTGATACAATAAATGCTATTAAAGTAATTAGCGAAATTATTGTACCAGTTGCAATTTAAAGTAGGAGGAAGTAAGAATGGCTAAGAAAGAAATTAGAACAGATCTTTGGGTGTATGATTTGTTAAAGGATGCAAATATTAAAATAGATCCACAAGGTTGTAATATAAAAGAAATAGATGAAGCATTAAAAACTGCTTCAAAAAAAGGAACTGGTAATTGTGGTTATCCAGAATATTGTGGCGTTGTTAAAGATTTTGTAATTGTAATTGAAGATAAACCAACGAATGATAAGCAAGCAAAGTATAATGATAATGGGATTCTTGATATGCAGGTATCATCAATTATGGATTATGCTCTAAATGGTGCATACTTTTATGCTAAACATATATTAGAAAATACTAATTATAAAAAAGCAATCGCCTTTGGTATTAGTGGTGATGAAAAGCATCATGTTATAAAGCCTATCTATTTAGATGGCAGAGAATATTTTATGGATTTACCAGAGGTTGAGAGTTTTATATCATTTAATGAAAATAATATTGATGAATATTATATTAGAGAAATACTAAAGGAAGACACTGATGAGGAAAAAACAACTGCTGAAATTTTGAAAGATGCAAAAGAATTGCATGAATATTTAAGAAATTATGGTAATTTAAGTGATAAAGACAAACCATTAGTTGTTAGTGGAATCTTACTTGCACTTAAAGAAATAGAATATAAAAACTTTTCTATTGATGATTTAATAGGAGATAAGTTTAAAACTGATGGTTCTAAAATATATGCTGCTATTGAAGATAATTTAAAAAGATC
>CALVSY010000017.1 GCA_944359725.1 uncultured Bacilli bacterium
TCACATATTAAATTCTATTGCAAATCGCAAAAACAGGTATTTTTGCACCATTTTTCATACAAAAAAACGATTTTATTCTTAGAACAAAATCGCTTTTTTGCATGCTTTACTCCCTCCAAAATATGCCAAACTCACAAATTTCATTTTTTTTAAATTTATTTAACTAAAGCAATATAGTTTTTCTTCTTTCCCCTTTTAATAACAAGAATTTCATCGTCTATCGCAAGTGATTTGTCTATTATCATATCCTCATCATTTACTTTTTCATCATTAATTAAAATAGATCCTGCCTTTAAAAACTCCCTTGCTTCTCTTCTTGATGATGCAATGTTATTTTCAGTTAGCATATCAATTAATTTAGTATTCTCTTTCACATCAAATGATGGAACATCTTTAAAACACATTAATATCTCATTCTTTGATAAGTCTTTTATACTTCCACCAAATAAAGCCTCACTTATTCTAACTGCTTTTTCATATTCTTCTTTTCCATGAATATCAGTTATTACACAACGAGCAAGTGCTTTATGAGCTTCTCTTTTTTCTGGTGCTTTTTTGTGATTTTCTTCTAATGCTTCTATTTCTTCTTTAGATAAAAACGTAAGTTTCTTTAAATAATCAATTATCATAGAATCTTCTAAGTTTATTAAATACTGATATAACTCATATGATGATGTTTTATTTTTATCAAGCCATAATGCATTACCTTCTGTTTTACCAAACTTAACACCATTAGAATCCGTAACAAGTGGCATAACCATTCCGTATACTTCTTTACCTAGTTTTTTTCTTACTAACTCTATTCCCGATGTTATGTTACCCCACTGATCTGATCCTGCAACCTGAAGTGTAACACCTCTTGTTTCATATAAATGCATAAAGTCTAAAGCCTGCAAAATCATATAAGAAAACTCAGCATAAGTAATACCAGTTTCCATTCTAGATTTTACCTTGTCTTTGGCAAGCATGTAATTAATATTAAAATACTTACCATAATCCCTTAAAAAATCAATTACGTTTATATTCTTTGTCCAATCATAGTTATTAACAACTTCAAAACCGAATATCTCTTCAGCCTGCTTCTTTAATCCCTTAAAGTTTTTTTCTACCTCTTCCTTAGAAATCATAGGTCTTTCAGCAGTTGGTTTAGGATCTCCAATAAGTCCCGTTGCACCACCGACAAGCAAAATAGGTTTATGCCCGTATTTTGCGAGTCTTTTAGATATTAAAAACGATGAATAATGGCCAATATGCATAGAATCAGCCGTTGGATCCGTTCCTATGTAAAACGTTAGTTTTTCATTATTTAACTTATCAATTAATTTTTCATCAGAAATATCTTGAATTAAACCTCTCCATTTTAAATCTTCATATAAAGTCATGTAATTTCCTCCCTATTTAATATATTTAAAAAACAGTAAAACATCCTATATAAAGGACGAATTACTGTTATAATCCGCGGTACCACCTTTGTTCTAGAAAAACATATTCTAGCACTCAACAAGAAATTAACGCTTTCTTAAAACGATTTAACTCTAGTTTCTGTAATTCATTAATAACATACTTTGTATTTTCACCATACATACAATCTCTTTAAAAAAATATTATTATTAACTACTTGGTAAACCTTCTTCGTTAACAATAATATTTTATTTTAAATTTAACTAAATGTCAAATACTTTAATTATTTTTGATCATATTTCATAGTAACATCTAAACCTGTGATTGAAACATCATCAGTTGGAAGCTCGTCTCCCTCAAATGAAACTTTTAAAGTAAGATTCTTAGTTTCTCCTCTATTTAAAGTATCATCTTGAGCAACTGGAGTGCCACCGTCAGTATAAGTAAGTTCAAACTTTAAGTTATCACATACTATAGTAGCATCATTTTCAACAACTGGTTCAGCAAGTGATGTACATTGTGGAGTACCCTTTGTAAAAGTACCTAAAGTAGCATCAATAGTACCATCATTAACAACATCAAAAGTATAAGTTATTGAATCTCCTGGCTTTGTTAACTGAACTTTAAAATCACCAATCTTAGAATCTGGCTTATCATCAGCGCCCATTTGAATTGTAGGAGCAGTAGTTTCAGTAGCATCACCAGTTGTTACCGCACTTTGAAGATTTTCAAAATGAATATCCCAAGATGCAGTGTTTACTTCTGCCGTTCCATTAATAGTTAAAGTTGTGCTCATTGCCGCAAATGCAACCGTTAAACCAAGTACTGCCACTATTAGTGCAACCGTTGCAAGAGTCTTAGTCTTTCTTTCTTTTTCCATCGTTATCCTCCTTTATTATTACAATAATATAATAACATTTTGATTATCAATAGTCAATTTATAAAATTATATATTTAAAAAAAGCACATACTTTACGTATATGCTTGGATACTTGAATTACTTTTGATTATAGATCATAGTAACATCTAAACCTGAGATTGAAACATCATCAGATGGTAATTGATCCCCGTCAAAAGATAATTTTAAAGTAAGATTCTTAGTTTCTCCTCTATTTAAAGCATCACCTTGATTAACTTTTCCACCGTCAGTATAAGTTAACTCATAAGTTAAGTTATCACATACGATAGTTTCATCCTCATCAACAGAAGTATTTGAAGTACAAACTGGAGTACCAATCGTTAACGTACCTAAAGTAGCATCAATAGTACCAGTGTTTTTAACATCAAAAGTATAAGTTACTGAATCTCCTGGTTTTGTTAATTGAACTTCAAAATCTCCAATCTTTGTATTTGGCTTGCTATCAGCACCCACCTGAATTGTAGGAGCCTGAGTTTCTGATGCATCACCAGTCGTTACCGCACTTGCTAGATTTTCAAAATGAATATCCCAAGATGCAGTGTTTACTTCTGCCGTTCCATTAATAGTTAAAGTTGTGCTCATTGCCGCAAATGCAACCGTTAAACCAAGTACTGCTACTATTAGTGCAACCGTTGCAAGAGTCTTAGTCTTTCTTTCTTTTTCCATCGTTATCCTCCTTTATTATTACAATATTATAATATCATCTTGAAAAATTATAGTCAATATACGAAGTTTTTATTTTACGTAAAATATAATCAATTTAAATTAATTTATTATTATTTTTTCTTAATACTAAACTTAAATCATTACATTTATCATCACTATATATTTTTTTATTTAACTCATCTAAAACACCATCAGATAGTTTAGGAAAACTTTTACTAATAAACATAATATCTTCTTCTTTAGCCATAAAATAATCCTTCAAAGAACAAATACCATATCCATTATATAATACTCCATTAATTAATATTGCACAAGTTTTATAACTTTTATTCATCATAATTGTAGCACCAGGATAAAAATTAAGTAATATATTACATAAATCAGCACTATATAAAACAAGTAAATCATTTATATTTATATCATCTAAATACTTAATATCATTTTCTTTTATTACCTCTTCTAACTTATTTTTTATGTTTTCAATCAAACAAATAACATCCATAAAATAATCACCAAAGTATATTATGTAAAACTTAAAAAGTAGTGAATTTATCACTACTTTAACATTTATATACTTTCAGGAATGATTACGTTAGCATCAGATTTATTATTTAATATTACTTCTTTTGCAGCTTCATCTTTTACATAAATAGTCATGTTGCTAGGAGTACTTGTAAAAACACCTGTCATATTTTCAATATTCGTAAAATCAAAATTGCTTATATCTAACTCAGTTAGTTTTGAACAACCATAAAACATATTACTTATGTCTGTTACACTTAATGTAGTAAAGGAAGATAAATCTAGTTTTGTTAAAGATAAGCAATTATAAAACATTCCCCACATACTTGTTATTTTTGATGTATTAAAACTTGATAATTCAAGACTTTCTAGTTTTGAACAATCAAAAAACATAGATTCCATACTTGTTACATTACTTGTATCAAATGATGAAATATCTAACTCGATTAATGATGAACAGCCATTAAACATAAATGCCATGCTTGTTGCATTGCTTGTATCAAAAGATAATAAATCTAACTCGGCTAATGATGAACAATTATAAAACAACATCATCATATCGGTTACTTTTGATGTATCAAATGATGATATGTCAAGATTTGTTAATGATGAACAATTATAAAACATCGCCATCATATTAGTTACTTTTGATGTATTAAAATTTGATAAATCAAGTTCTGTTAAAGAGTTACAACCTTGAAACATAAATGACATATTCGTTACGCTTTGAGTATTATAACTCTTTTAATCCAATACCTTCTATTACGTATTCCATATTAGTATTATTATTTATAGGTTGTTCAATACTATCTATCCACATTGCAACACTACCAGAATTTAATATTTGAACTTTATATGAAACACTTGATTCTAATGAGCTTAAATTTACTCCTATCTTTATCGTATTTTTAGAATAGTCAGCGTTATAATTTTCCACAGCATCATAAATTTCTGATAACTCTATACCAGTTATTCTTATATCTTCTTCTACTCTAAATGATGCTTCACCGCTTATTTTTAGATCTCTATTTAATGCTGAGTATCACACTGTAAAAGAAAGCACAAAAGCACATACTAATATAAACATGATAGAATTAAATTTATTAACTTTTATATTTTTCTTATTCACACTATCACAACCTATCATCTTTTATTATTTATATTTTTATAATAACATATACCTTTTTTATTTTCAATGTCTTTATATTTAATGGTGTAAATGTTATACTTAGTTAGGTGATTATTAATGTTTAAGTACAGTTTAGATAATAAAAGGTATCACACTTTAAATTATGAATTAACAAAAATATTTGGATGCCGCGTTTTTAAAGTTAGTTTAAATGGAGGTTTTTCTTGTCCTAATTTTAAAAATGGCACTGGATGCATATATTGTTCCGCTAAAGGATCAGGAGATTTTGCGGGTGATAAAAATGATAGTATTAAACTTCAGTTTAATAAAGTAAAAGAAAAATTAAACAATAAATGGCCAGATACAAAATACATAGCATACTTTCAAGCTAATACCAACACTTATGCTCCAGTAAACATATTAAAAAAGAAATTTGAAGAAGCACTTAGCATTAAAAACGTTGTTGGACTAAACATTGGAACAAGACCTGATGCTATTACAGATGAGTGCTTAGAATATTTATCCGACTTAAATAAAAGAACTTATTTAACAGTGGAACTTGGTCTTCAAAGTATGCATGATGAAACATTAAAACTAATAAATAGAGGTCATAACTTAGAATGCTTTGATAAATGTGTAAAAAAATTAAGAGATAATAACATAAACGTAGTTGTCCACGTTATAAATGGTCTTCCTTATGAAACTCATGAAATGATGATGGATACGGTAAGACACCTAAACAAATTAGATATTCAAGGTATTAAGATTCATATGCTTCACGTACTTAAAAACACACCTTTAGAAAGTTTTTACAAAAAAACAAAGTTTCACTTACTTACTAAGGAAGAATACGTAAAAATAGTATGTGATCAAATTGAAGAGTTAAATGAAAAAATAGTTATTCACAGACTTACCGGAGATGGTGCTAAAGATGATTTAATCGCCCCACTTTGGACTTTAAAAAAGGTAAGTGTTCTAGATGATATTGATAAAGAATTAAAAAGAAGAGGTACTTATCAAGGATTTAATAAAACCATATTAAATAGAGTAAAACTAATTTGCAAGCGTTTTATAAAAAAAGGAGATATAACGGTTGATGCAACTTGTGGAAATGGCAATGATACTTTAATGCTTGCTTTACTTTCTAAAAAAGTATTTTCTTTTGATATCCAAAAAGAAGCAATAGATAAAACCAAAACACTTCTTAAAGAAAATAATATTAATAATGTTACTTTAATTAATAGCACGCATGAAAAAATAGATACTTATCTAAAAGATTATGATAAAAAAATAAGCCTTGTTATATATAACTTAGGATATTTACCGTGTGGTAACAAAGAAATTACCACTAATCATAAATCAACTTTAGCATCAATTAAAAAAGCATATAACATGCTTAATAATAAAGGAATTATACTAGTTACCTTCTATCCTCATGAAGAAGGTAAAAAAGAAGCTAAAACGGTGTTAGATTACCTTAATAAAAATAATATTAAATACGTTAAATACACAAATACTAATAATGTAAACGCACCATTTTTAATAGAAATTAAAAAATAACTTAAGAAAGTCTATAACTTAAGTTATTTTTCTTTAAAAAAGGTATTATTTGATCTTTATATGCTATTAATTCTATAGATTCTACTTTAAAGCCAGTTGCTATATAATTTTCATTAAATAAGTTATCTTCTATTTTAAATACATCTTCTATGCAAACATCAATTTTATCACATGACAAATTAATCATTTCACTTCCGGTATTAATAATATATACATAGTAATCATTATCATACTCATTAAATAACTCTTTTAAATCATTACTGTTTATACCATCTATGAAATCTATTTTAACATAACTTGCACTTTTATTTTCTACATCATCATATGATATAACTTCCTTTGTTTCTTTATTAGTTAATAAAACAAGATAAATAATAAATAAAAAGATTAAAAAAAGATACTTCTTCATGCTAATCACCATTATTAGTATTAAGAAAATATCCTTTTTTATGACAAATTTCTACATTGTTTTTGCACTTTTTTCCATTTCTGGATTATCTATTTGACCTACCAAACTTCCAGCATTTCCGCCTATTTTATGTTCTTGTAACATTCTTATTTCATCTTCTATACTTGGATTTTCAATATAATAGTCATTACTTACATAAACACCATCATTAAATGTTTGAGGTTCTTTATAAATTTTATCTGCTAAATCATGTAACTTACCAGATACATTCTTCCTATTATCTAAATCCTTATTTTTCATCTTAGTTGCAACTTTTTTAATTGCGTTTTTAATACCTTCTTTAGCATTAACTATCATGTTACTTAATCTTACTTTTCTTTCACAATTCTTTTTAATTACTTCTAAGAACTTACCTTCCATATTAGCTATTCTTTGTGATTTATCAGTTGATTCTATATAACATGCTTTTTTACCATCAATTTCTTCTACTTGTAAAGAAGAATGCTTTAATTCAAGCGGGCTAAACACCTTTCTAATAAGATTTGCAAAACGATTGCCCTCTAACTGGGCAATAGCTTCGTTAGCTGCTATTTGCTTTTGCATTAAAGGTGATATAACTATACTATCCATATTATTTAAAGATATTCCACTTTTATCTAAATATTTTTTCAAAGTATCAGAAGATACGTTTAACTCTCCTGCTTTTTCTCTTGCCATAGCATCAATTCTAGCTTCGTTTTCTCTTTGAATTGATTTTTGCTTCATGCTTAGTTCTTTCATTTGACTTTCAATGTCAGCCATTTGATTTTCATAATCAACACTTGACGTTACTTTTGGTCTATCAAACATACCTAAATCAATTGTTTCAGACACTTTATTATCACCATCTAAAGAAGCAGGTTTACTTGATGTACCTAAATTAGGATCATTAAGAGCATCATCTGTCATCTTGTTTATTTTATCCATTGATTCTTTTACTTTTTTATCAAGATCTTCCCTTACCTTTTCTATTGTAATATCATTACCAACTGGTAACTCATTACTAGAGACATTTAAAGAATTACTTAATTGTGATTCATGGATATTTTTTTGTGCTGCTAAAGAGCTTTCATTTATTTCAGATCTTATATCATCAAATTCCTTATCAATAGGATTAGCTATACTACTTACATCTACTAAAAGATTACTAATGTTTGGCTTGTTTTCTCTTACTGCTTTCGCAATCTTGTTATATGAATTTAAAAAGTTTACATCTTTATCTAATTTTTCTTTAGCAACGTCTACAATTATTGTAGCAAGTTCATCATTTGCAAGCTCCATTAATATACCTAGATAATCCTCACTATTATTAACAAGCTCATCAAAGTCATTTCTAACTATCGCTTTATCATAGTAAGTAGTGTTTAAATACTTTGAAAAAGCATCCTTATATTGATTAGAATACCTTTTATAATCATCATTATTCTTTATGTAATTATAAAACGTTACTAAGTATCCAACGTCGTGAATTCTGTTTCCAGTAAACTCCTTATTCATATAATCTGAAAGCTTAGTTAATCTTTCATAAGATGACAAATTATTATCTTCCAACTGTTTTAATTGTTCTATTAAATTTGTATCCATAAGTATACACTCCTAATCTTCTGCTAATTCTTTAATAGCCTTTTGAACTATATCCCAATCTTCTTTATCAGTAATGGCATCTAATATATAAGCGTTATCCTCTTCTTTTATAATTGATGCATATATATCTACTTTTTCCTTTTTATCATCGAACGTATAAAGTAAAAAAGACTTTGAACCATCTGGTTTTTTCAATATTGTAATAACCTTTATATCAATTTCCTTACCTTCTTGATTAGTAATTTTTAATGTTTCTAGTTCTTTCATAACGTCCTCCTTATTCTATAACTATAATTATAATGCATTTATCTTATTTTTGCAAGTAAAATAAAAGAAGAAACTCTTCTTTCTTCCTTTATTGTTATTTAACATTTTGCCACCAATTATCTTTATAATCATTTATGTTTTTATAGTTTATAGTCTCACCTATCATTGGCGTTACATAATTAACGTTATTTTTATTAGCATACAAAGTAAAACCTTCTAACGGATCATCCCAAGGATGATTAGCCAGCTTAAACGCACCATAATGTATTGGCATTGCATAACTTGCATTTAAATCAAGTGCAGCATTAACGGATTGTTTTGGCGTCATATGAACGTTTTTCCAATTCACGTCATACTGACCAGTATCAAGCATCACAAAATCAAACGGTCCATATTTACTAGATATTTCCTTAAAGTGATTACCATAACCAGTATCACCACTTTCAAATATCGTATAATTATCAGATTTAAGAACAAATGATGCCCAAAGAGTTTTATAATTATCTACTATTTTTCTTCCAGAATAATGCCTAGCTGGTGTCTCAATAATGGTTAAACCTTTTATTTTAACTTCTTCCCACCAAGCTAAATTAGTTATTTTATCTTTATTTATACCCCCATGTTTCCACCACTTTTATTTACACGTTCAATTGTTTTTTTCAAATTCAAACTCTGGAACACCATTAATATATCTTTCATACTCTTCTAATTCATCATCAACCCTATAAATAGGAAGAGTTTCTATTCTTTTAGCACTACTTTTAAAATCATTTAATAATTTAGTTAATAGTTCCATAAAACTTTCTCCTTGGTTTTTCTTATATTTTAGTTAAATTATTTATTATTTTATGTTTAGAGTTTAAAACTTTATTTTCTCTATCCATCAATCTAACTATTAAACCTTTTTCTTTAGCAATATCAAGTAAACTTTCATTATCATCAACAAAAATTGCTTCTTTATTCTTTATATTAAAATCTTGCATTGGATAATCAAAGAATACTTTGTCTTTTTTTTCTACTCCGTAAATTGATGATACATATATCTTATCAAATAAATCATAAATCCCATAATGTTTCATATATGGAATAACACAAGGCCAATTATCGGATAGTAATATTAATACATACTTTTTCTTTAAATTTATTAACTCTTCTTTAATATTGTTATATAGCCTGTATTTATCAAAATTATAAGTTCTATCATAAGCAATTCGTTTAGCTAATTCTTTAGAATAATTAGGATAATTGCATTCACTTAAAATATTATCATAAAATCTTGTAAACATATCATACTCTTCTTCTAAAGTTGTGATTTTTTCTGATAATATATGTTCATGTTTTTTACGAATCATTTTAAATTTTTTAATGTTTAATTTATCTATGTCAATTAATTCTAAAAACTTTGGTGTCATATCCCAATTACCAGTTGTAGGATATGCAATAACTTTACCAAAATCTAGTATTACATACTTTATATTCACCTAATCACCTAAAGCGTTGTACTCTTCATCTGTTACAGCTTCTAACCATTCGTTAGAAGTATCAACACCTGGTACTTCAATTGAAATATGACTAAACCAAGAGTCTTTCTTAGCGCCATGCCAGTGTTTTACGTTTGAAGGTATTACTATTACTTTTCCTGGCTCTAAACTAACTGCATCTTTTCCTTCTTCTTGGTACCAACCGTAACCAGCTGTACAGATTAATATTTGTCCGCCGCCACTTTTGGCATGATGAATGTGCCAGTTATTTCTGCATCCTGGTTCAAACGTTACGTTTGCTAAAAATATAGGACTCGTCTTATCTACTAATGGATTTAAATAACTATTTTTGGTAAAATACTTTGCAAACGCATCATTTGGATTACCTTTTCCAAATACGTTTACTTTTTCAAATTCTTTTTCATCTTTCAAAATATTACCTCTTTCTAATCTAATTTTTTTATCCAGTCATCAACGTCTTTTATGCTAGTAATCATTTCATCACGATTACCTTCACCAGATGAAAAACGTAAATTCAGTTCTCCTTTAATGTTAGAATCTTTAAGTAACGCCTCATAATCTTTTAGGGAATGACCTATCCATCCAGCATTGGTACTAGCGGTAATAATGTTTTTACCAGATAAATCATACTCTTTTAAAAATCTTTTCATAACCGGACTTATTCCATACCACCAAGTACAGGTTATTAAAACTATGTTCTTATATTTTGATAAATCTACGTTTACGTCTTTTATTTCAACATCACGCTTAATATCGTTGTTTTGCCACTCGTCTACTACTTCATCATAGGAAGAAGAAAAAGGCGTTTTTGGCTCTAACTCTAATATATCTGCGTTCTTTTTTTCTTTAACGTAGTTTGCTATTTTCTTAGCATTTCCAGTAAAACTATAATATATAACTAAAGTATCCGTCATTTTATCATTTCCTTAACAATTAATTTCTTCATAAACTTCTTTTGCCATTCTAAACACTGCCCAAGCGTTAGGCCATCCTGCATAAAACGCTGCATGAGTTATAATCTCTGCCATTTCTTCTTTTGTTATACCATTATTTTTAGCATTTATTAAATGAGCCTTTAAACTACTATCCAAAATTCCTTTACTCATTAATGCAACAACGGTTACTAAAGATCTATCCCTAAGTGATAGTTTATCCTCTCTTGACCATACTTCTGCGAATAACACGTCATCATTTAGTCTTGCAAATTCTGGTGCAAAATCACCTAATTGGTCCCTTCCTGCCGTTTGTTTTACCATTTATTTACCTTCTTTCTCATCAATATTTATAAGTTCGTATTCTCTTGTTCCAAATCCTAAATCACTTGCCGCTTCAATCGTGTGAACACCATGAAGTGATTCAATTCTCTTAATTAATGCATCTTTTCCAGGATCAGTAGAATTATAAACTAAGTCTAAGCATGCTTGATCAATTGCGATTGGATCTAAACTTGCAAGTATTCCAACGTCTTTCATGCAAGGAGCAGATGCGTTACCATCACAGTCACAATCAACTGATATGTTTTTCATTATGTTAATGTATACAGCGTTACCATTAAAGTAATTTACAACGCTTTCTGCTGCATCAGCCATTGCCTCTAGGAATCTATCTTGCTCTGGTAAGTTATTAAATAACTCGGTTTGATCTTCTACTTTTCCTGCGGTATGAATAAGCGTTTTACCCTTAGATGATGCACATCCAATAGATAACTGCTTTAAAGCTCCACCGTATCCACCCATAGCATGACCTTTAAAGTGTGATAATACTAAAAGTGAATCATACTTTGCTAAATCTTTTCCTACGTAGTTCTTCTTTAAAACCTTACCATTTGGAATATCAAGCTCCATGTCTGGTCCTTCTTCATCAAGTAAGTCAAACGGAAAATACTTATCCCATTCATGTTCCTTAATTAACTTTTTATGCTTTTCGGTAGAGTTTCTAGCGCCTTCATAAGCAGTATTACACTCAACAACCGTTCCATCTACATAATTTACCACATCTTTTACGAACTCTGGCCTTAAATAGTTTTGGTTTCCTTTTTCTCCTGAGTGCATCTTAACTGCAACTTTTCCAGTTAGTTTTTTACCTACTGCGTTATATGCTTTAATAATGTTTTCTGGAGTAATATCCTTAATAAAATATACCTTTGCTTTTTCCATTTTTATCAATCCTTTCTTTATTTTAAACTGTTTTTTAATAAATCATTATACACATCTATTTTATGATTTAAAAATGCTAAAGTACTTTTCTTTTCTTCTATTTCATCTTTTAGTTTCTTTCTTTGATTAAGAAGCATGCTTATTCTCTTTTTTAAAGTATCATTTCCCTTATTATAAAGGTCTAAAAACGTAACAATATCCTCTAAAAGAAAGCCAGCATTTTTCATACATTTGATAAAGTCTATTTGCTTTATATCCTCATTACTATAGCTTCTTTTACCATTATGTTTCGTAACTTTATTTATTAAACCAATTTTTTCATAATATCTTAAAGTGTCAGTTGATATGTTACATTTTTTGCTTACTTCACCAATGGTCATTTTTACCTCCTAATATAAATATAACACTTGAAGCCAACTCCAAATCAAGCTTTTTTATAAAATACTATTCTAATTTATAAAGTTAATTTTTTAGCAACTGTTTCTTCATCATCTTTATAAAATACATCATCTAAGCCACCGAAATCCATTTGGTCTTTATCATAAAAAGGCAAGCTTTCATATATAGTTGAATTAATATTTCCGCTTTTTACTTTAACATTTTCCTTCAAAGAAGTTTTTTTATTAGGTTTATAATCTATTTCATCTTTAAGCATGTTTTTAAATCTTTTTATTATTCGTGATATTCCAGATTGTGATAAACCAAATTCATTAGCGATTTGCGTTTGCGTTTTACTAGAAGAATCTAATTTAAGAAAGTTTCTAATAATAATTTTATCTCTATTACTAAACCTTTCTATTATTTCATTTATCGAAGCTAAAAGCTCTTTATACTCAACTTCTTCATAAATTTTATAATCAGGATTATAAATATAATCTTTTAAATACAAATCATCTTTATCTGTCTTAGTATTTATTTTTTCATCAATACTACAAATATTATTATTTAATAATAAAGCATCTTCTATTTGACTAATAGGTACAGTTAATAGTTTTGATAACTCTAAAGTCGATAGACTTTGTCCACCATTTTTCCTTGAGTAAACTTCTTGTAATTTTGATATTTTATAATATAAATCAATTTTTGATTGAGATATTTTAACAAGATTATTATCTCTAATATATCTTTTTATTTCTCCTTCTATTAATGAAAAAGCATAATTGGAAAAACTATAACCTAACGTTATATCAAAATTTAGTATGGATCTCCAAAGTCCAATGCATCCTACTTGAAATAAATCTTCTTTATCTTGACATTTATAAAATTTCTTTTTAATTACGTATAAAACAATGAATAAATTACCTTCAAATATTTTTTCCATTGAATCTCTAGAATTATTTTTAAATAAATCATTTGTTTCAATTTTAGAAAGTCTTTTTATTTTTTTTAATTCATTACCACTGTATAATTTAAATTCATTCATAATATTATCTCCAATATTTTGTTATTTTTTACCTTAAGAAACAAAAAGAATCTTTTTTATAGATCCTTTACTTCTTCTTTTCTTTACTTCTTTTATCCTGTATGATTTGCATTTCTTTTTCCGTTATTAAAGTAACGTTATTTTCTTTTGCCCAAGAAACGCATCCCTTTAATACCGTGTTTAAAAATACCCTTGGAACTTTAACTAATTTAGCACAAGCATCATCCGTAAACTTTACCGTTTCATCTATTCTTGATGCTGCGTATTTTACTGTATCTAAACTTATTCCCTTGCTTTTTGGAATTGGTTCAGACTTTGCTTTTTTCTGTTTCGTATACCAAAAGTTCTTGTTATCACGGTATCCATAATCTACCGGAACATCTGGAAAACTAGATGATTTAACACCGTTTAAAACAGCATCATATTGTTTTGGTTTTAGTAAAATGTTATCGATTTTTAAAATAAAATGCGCTCCAAATTCGCTTGTAATACCATTAAAATCATGATATGGACCTTTATATTCATCCATTACTTTATCATCTTGTGCATTATCTAAAGTATCAACCCAAGTACATTCAAATACTTGAAACGCTTCTTTTATTATTTTAGGATACTTATTCTCACTATTTTCTTTAGCTCTTTTACCATCAACTAAGGTAAATAAACAATCCTTCATTTTTTCTTCCGTAGTTTCACCTGGATATCCTAATCTTACTGCTTCTTTAAAGTATTTTTTATCTGCCGGTATAAAATTAATCGCACACTTCTTAGTTCTTAGTATGTTTTTACATGTATTAGAAGAATTACGACAACAAAGTACCATTGCGTAATAATCTTTACCTGCTATGTAGTATGGAAAAACAAGTGAGTATGCACCAAGATTAGTTTCTCCTTTTTCATCAAGCGTTGCAATTAGTGTTGTTGGCATTGGAAAAAAGCTTGATGTTTGATAAAAATTATCGACCATTCTAATGTTTTTAAATCCGTTTATTAACTCATCATTCATTTATATCACCTATCCTTAACTATAAGTATAACACTTTTTTATAAGGTTTTAACCGTTTTTATGTTTCTTTTTCCATTCTTTTATAGCATCTAGTCTATTTTTAAAACGAACTTCATTACCTTGAGTGGTTGGATTATAGTAAGTTTTACCAATTAAAGAAGGTGGCATACACTCCATGATGGTTAATTTATCTTGGCAATCATGAGCATACTGGTATCCTTTTCCATAGTTAAGATCTTTCATTAACTTAGTAGGTGCGTTTCTAATAACTAAAGGAACAGGCTCTAAAAGCATCTTTTTAGCATCACTTGCCGCACTTAAATAAGCATTATAACAAGCATTAGACTTTGGTGCAAGCGACATATAAATTACCGCTTCAGCAAGGTGCACATTACACTCTGGCATACCAATAAAATGGCAAGCATGATATACGTTTATTGCAAGCGTTAAAGCGTTTGTATCCGCAAGACCAATATCTTCCGCTGCAAACCTCGTTATTCTTCTTGCTATATAAATAGGATCTTCACCTGCTTCTAACATCCTAGAAAGCCAGTATACCGCTGCATCAGGATCACTATTTCTCATTGATTTATGTAAAGCAGATATAATGTTATAATGCTCCTCACCATTTTTATCATAAAGAAATGTTTTCTTACCCAAACAGTCCTCAATCGTGTTTTTCGTTACCTTTATGGTGCCGTCTTCTTTTACATCAGCATTAGTAACAACCATATCTAAAGTAGTAAGAGCGCTTCTTGCGTCTCCATTTGCAAAGTTAGCGATTACTTTTAAATCATCTTCTGATATTTCTATTTCATCTTTACCAAAGCCTCTTTCATCAGTAATCGCTCTTTTCAATAAAGATAATATATCACCATTAGATAACTCCTTTAAAACAAACACCCGGCACCTTGAAAGAAGTGCATTATTAATTTCAAAAGAAGGATTTTCGGTTGTCGCGCCTATTAAAATGATTGAGCCTTTTTCAACATATGGTAAAAACGCATCTTGCTGTGCTTTGTTAAAACGATGAATTTCATCAACGAAAACGATTGTTTTAACACCTAAACTTTTATTTTTTTCTGCATCTTCCATAACTTTTTTTATTTCTTTTATTCCAGAAGTAACAGCAGAAAAATTAATAAACTCTGATTTAGTTTCTCTTGCAATTATCATTGCAAGCGTCGTTTTACCAACTCCCGGAGGTCCCCAAAAAATCATGGATGAGGCGTTATCAGTCTCAATCATCTTTCTTAATAATTTATTTTCTCCTAAAAGGTGCGTTTGACCTACAAACTCATTTAAACTTCTTGGTCTCATTCTTGATGCTAAAGGTTCGTTTTTCGGAACTTCAAACAATGATTGTTGATGCATTTTTATCACCTCTTCTAACACCATTTATAATAGCACACATTTGTTCGCGTGTAAATATATACATAAAAAAAGCGGAGCCTAAAGGCTCCAAGGGGGTTTTGGTTGTACTTTCAACTTATCGTAAAAGTACCTTGCGTGATATCATCACGCTATTATAATAATATAGATTTTTTATTAACTTGTCAATTACTTTTTTATATAATTAACACCATTTTACTCAACCGTAACTGACTTAGCTAAGTTCTTTGGCTTATCAATGTTACAACCTTTTAGTTTAGCAAGTTCATACGCAATCATTTGAAGTGGTATTATCGCAAGAAGTGGCTGAAATAAATCATTTACCTTTGGTATTTTAATTAATTCATCATAATAATCGGAAGCATCACTGCAAGAATCATTAGTAATTCCAATTACATGTGCCCCTCTTGATTTTACTTCTTTTATATTTGAAATTGTTTTAGGAGCTATTTCATCATCAGTTACAATTGCAACAACTGGAGTTCCTTCATCTATTAAAGATATCGTACCATGTTTTAATTCTCCTGCGGCATACGCCTCACTATGCGTATAAGAAATTTCTTTTAATTTTAAAGAGCCTTCTTGTGCTAAAGCGTAATCTACTTCTCTTCCTATGAAGAACACATCATTATAATCTTTTATATCGTTTGCGATTTTTCTATACAATTCTTTATTACTAAGAAGTTCTTGCATATAATCAGGAATTTTTTTAACATCTTTTAGTAATTCTTTTATTTCTTTTTTATCTATTAGATCTTTTTTTAGTGATAGATTTAAAGCGATTAATGATAACATTGCAACTTGAGCTGAGTAGGCTTTGGTTGTTGCAACCGCTATTTCTTTTCCAGCTTCTGTGTAAAGCACCATTTTAGCTTCTCTTGCAATAGTACTTCCCTTTTCGTTTATAATTCCAAGTGTATCATTACCATTATCCTTAGCGATTTTTAAAGCTTCTAGGGTATCTGCCGTTTCACCTGATTGTGATATAACAATTACTAACTCATCGTCTTTTAAAAACTGTTTTCTATACCTAAACTCACTTGCCGTTTCAACGTTTACTTCACAATTAGCATACTTTTCAATCATCTGCTTTCCAATTAAACCAGCATGAGTTGCACTACCGCAAGCTACTATTCTAATACATTTATATTTAGTAAAATCAGGCATCTTTTTAAGTAACCATTCAAAGTTGTTTTTAAGATACGGATTAGTTGTCTTTTTAAACACTTCAGGTTGTTCATTTATTTCTTTTAACATAAAATGTTCATAGCCTTGCTTACTTATTGATGCATCATCATACTCAAATTCTTTTACATTTAAATCTAAGTTTTTGCCATCTTTAAAAATTTTCACATCATCTTTAGTTATCTTAGCGTAACAATCATCTTCTAGTGCAACGTATTTTTTTGTTTTATTTAGTATTGCAGGTACATCTGATGCAATATAATTTTTGCCATCCGAAACGCCTATTATTAAAGGACTGTTTTTCTTTAGTGCGTACAAAGCATCTTTATCATCATCACAAAGTATTCCAAGTGCATATGATCCTTTTAGGAAAAAATTTAGTTTTTGTACTACTTTTAACACATCATTTTCCTTACTATATAAATAATCTAGTAACGCACTAATAACTTCTGTATCAGTATCAGATTTAAACTTATATCCCTTTTTTATTAAGTCTTTTTTTAGTTCGTCATAATTTTCAATTATACCATTATGAACAATGGTAAATTTACCCATTTTATGAGGATGAGCATTTTGTTTATTCGCAGCACCATGAGTTGCCCATCTTGTATGACCAATTCCTATGTTTGATTTAGAATCCAAATTAACCTTACTTATTAAATTAGTAAGTTTTCCTTCTTCTTTTATTATATTAAATTTTCCATTATTAAAATAAGCTATACCAGAAGAATCATATCCTCTGTAATCTAGCCTTTTTAAGCCGTTAATTAAAACACGCACGCAATTATCATCATTACCTACGTATCCTACTATTCCACACATGTTATTTTCTCCTTTTTTAAGTATAATAAAAAATATCTGTGTGAAATACCTCTTTGTTATAATTTTTATTTTACGTTTTAAAAGTATTTCTATCGACCACATATAGCCGCAAGCGACATCCGCCGAATATTTCGATAATCGCAAGGTTCCTCGTCACCCATTTTTTAAGGGCCTGGCGCTAAATAAAAAAATAATCCTCCAGTTATTTTTCTACCTTTATACATTTTATTATACGTAAAAAAAGAGGTTTTGACAACCTCTTAATTATTATATTTACATATTTTTAATCTTTATACTTTTCACTTACAAACCTAATAATAACAAATCCTAAAATAAATAATATAGGACAAATAAGTAGTTCAATACCACTTGGAATGCCTGGGAATACCTCTATCATTGAAGCAACAACAAATCCTATTATCATAAGATATGTTTGTCTTGGTTTTTTAGTAAGTAGCGTCTCAAGTAGTTTAGTAATTGCAACAACACCAAATATAACTCCTAGTGCAAGTGGAATTAAAAACGCAAAATCAAGCGTTTTAATCGCATCAATAAGCGGTTGCAATAAACCTAATGTTAATAGTAAGAATGAAGTTGAAATACCCGGTAAAATTAAAGCGATAGAAACAACTATTCCAGCGATAAATAAGTATATGTATAACCCGTATGATGCGTTAGATAAATCGACTAAAGATCCGTTAACCTTACTATCTAAAAACATTAAACCAGCAATTATTACAACTCCAATAACAAAGAATAACCAATCAAACTTAGTTTTCTTTCCCTTATCTGCTTCTTTAAATAAAACTGGAAGTCCACCGAGTACTATTCCTAAGAATAAAAACATCGTAGGATACTCAAAACGTTTTATTGCCTGATCAACAAGTAATCCTACTGTTACAAGTCCTATTATGCCTCCTAGACCCACAATAAGCAAAAATAAAAAGTTTTTCTTTACATCCTTAAAAAACGAACTAATAGAATGAATTATTTCATCATATATTCCCAAAATAAGAGCCATAGTGCCACCGGAAACTCCAGGAACCATCATCGTTCCTCCAATTGCTATTCCTTTTATAAAATGTTTTAATTTCTCCACAAACATCACCTTAATTAATTATATCATATAAAACCAAAAACTTGATTATAAATTAAAAAGCAAACGTTAAATTTTACGTTTGTCTTCTATTTTTTTACCCCACCAAATCTTCTATCTCTTTTATTAAATGAATCAAGTGCTTTATCAAACTCTTCTTCGTTAAAATCAGGCCATAACGTATCAGTAAAATAAAGTTCAGCATAAGCCATTTGCCATAACATAAAATTACTTATTCGGTATTCTCCACTTGTTCTTATAAGTAAATCTATCGGTGGCAAATCATTAAACATATTCTTAGAAAATAGTTCTTTATCAATGTCATTTATATTTAACTTATCATCTTTTACTAAAGTACTAATTTTTTTAGTAGCTTCTACAATTTCATCTTGTCCACCATAATTTAAACAAATATTAAATATACCATTTTTATTATCCTTTGTTTCATATTGCATTTTATCCATTGTATCAATAACTTTTTTACTTAGCCTATCCTTTACACCAGAAAAAACAACTTTTACACCTTTTTTCTTTATTGTTTTAAAATTCTCTTTAAAAGCTTTTATAAATAAATCCATTAGGTAATCTACTTCTTCTTTATCTCTTTTCCAATTTTCTGTTGAAAAAGCAAAAACACTTAAAACTTTGATTTTCTTATCATATACATACTCTGAAATCTTCTTTAAAACCTCAGCACCTTTTTGGTGTCCTTTAGTTCTTTTTAAGCCTTTATTTTGAGCCCATCTGCCATTACCATCCATAATGATAGCCACATGATTTGGGATAACTTCATTCATTTTCATACCTCCAAACGACTAAATAAAGTATACCATATATTTTATAATTATGAAATAGATGATATTAAGTGTTTACAAAATAAATATTATTAGTTTGCATCTAATATTTTATTAATTAAATCATTTAATACAAGCTTATCTTCTATTTTAGTTACTCCAAATACTTTCTTACCTAAGTCTTTTAATGAAGCTCCTAAGTGGTATAAATACTTATTATCAAGTATTATAAATCTATCATGAAAAGCATTTGTGCATCTTATTCTTAATAAAGGATACTCACTATTAAATTTATTAATGTCAGTGTTATTTAATTTACTTTTGTTTTCATCCATTATTAAAAGTACTGTTACACTTACTTTCTTCTTAGATAATATATCAAGCGTTACTTTATCTACATAATTATCTATTATTATGATTTCTTTATTTGTTTTTCCAATAACATCTACTAAAAGACTATAAGCATCATATATCTCTCCATCAAAGAACAATTTACTTTTAAAATCTTCCTTTCTTTCAAACTTATCAAATATTATCTCAAAATTTTTATCATGAATTAATAGTTTATTTTTAATATTATAAATATCATTTATAAGGGATAAACTATCATTATTTTTCTTTAATAACTTTTTCATTTCTATAAACTGATTTACTATTCTTATGCTAGCTTCTACTGCTATCTTACTTTTTAAAAGGCCAGCAAGCATTGTTATTCCATATTCTTTAAATACATAAGGCATATATTTTCTGTGTTCACCTCTTGAACTTTTTAAGGTGCCATTTTGGCACCTTAAAGAATCATATTCTTCTTTTGTTATCTTAAAACAATAATTTTCTGGAAATCTATCTTTGTTTCTAGTAATTTGTCTATTTAATTGTTTTACCTCATAACCAAATAAATATGCAACATCACTATCAAGCATCACTTGTTTTCCTCTTACTTCATATATCAAGCTTTTTATATCTACATTTTCTTTTAGTCCTTGCATTTTTACCTCCTTCATACTTATAATTCTCTGTATCTTTTAAAATTCCCCTAAAAAAATATAAAAAAAACACTCTAATTAATAGAATGTTATAAACTTTCGTATATTTTCTTTAATTTTTTTCCAACATCATTTATGTCTTTTGTTTTAGCTACTTTATAACCGTTTTCTGTTAAATCTTTTAATTTGCCAGAGAAGAACAACTTTATTTTTTCCTCGAAGTCATCTACGTTTTTGGCTTTATATATATCTTTATTATCTTTTAAATAATCAAATGCTCCAATGTCTCTTATAATAGCATTACACTTGCATGCTAATGCTTCTATTACCGGAATTCCTTCAGTTTCTTCTTTAGTTGGAAAGATAAATAAATCAGATGCGTTCATAGCTTCTTTTATTATCTCTTTTTCAACATATCCGGCAAACGTTAAATTATCTAGTTTTGTTGTAACCGCATCTCTAACCGGTTTTGTAGCAGCAGAAAGCGGACTATAACCAAACCAAATAAACTTATACTGTGGAAATCTTTTAGCAAGCTCCACAAAATCAACTATGCCCTTTCTTTCTATGTATAAACCAATAGAAAAAATAATTTTATCACTATCTTTATATCCGTATCTTTTTCTAAATATCTTTCTTAAAGATTCATCACGCTTAAAAAACTCTAAATCAATACCATTTGATACATCATATATTTTTTTATCCTCAAGTCCCTTATAACCTTGTAATAAACGTTTGGAATATGAACTTGGAGTAATTAATACATCTCCTAATTTATAACACTTAATAAGCCATTTTTTAAATAACTTAGATGTTTGTTTTGCAAATATAAAACCATCTTTATAATCCTCTTCAGTAGAATGTGCGTGATAAACTATTCTTTTACCTAATCTCTTAGCTTTTTTGGCCATTAAATAAGACTTTGGAAAATAAGTATTTATATGAAGAATATCATAATTATCCTTAGGATTTAAAGTATAATTCACTTTTTCTTTTTCTAATGCCTTTTGTTGGTGCTTTATTGCTTTACCTAAACCTGATTTACCAATTAATTTTTGATTTTCGGTATATAAAAGAACTTTCATAAAATCAACTTCCTATAATGTGTAATGATTAATTTTTATTCATGTAAAAATTTATTGTTCGCTCTAAAGGGTCCTCTTTAAATTCTTCTTTATTATCTTTTTCATCAGTTTGTAATCCACTTATACTATTACTTCTATCAATTAGTTTATTATATTCATTTTTTAAAAAAATAATATCATTTTGGGCCTTTGACAAGTAATTAATACTAGCTTCTAATCCTCTTATCTTAGCTTTCTTTTCCTTTTTATTTGATGAGAAAATGCCTATTTTAATACTACTTTTCTTAATTATTAAATCACTAATTAACGCTTCAACATCGGTAATCGTCTTATCGATATTTTCTATATCATCATTTATATCATCACTTATAAAAGTGTTATTCATCGCTAAATTTTTCTTTATGTCCTTAACGGTATCAATTAATTTATTTTTTAAAACATTAATATCTTTTTGGGTAACAGCCTTTAAAGCACTATTAAACTCCTTAGAAGTTTTTATTTCTTTTTGATCGTCCAATGGTTTTTTTTCTAACCTAAAATCATCAATTAGCTTACCATCTATACTATAAAACTTTATTTTAGAATCATTAACGTAAGAGTCATCCATATTAATTACCTCCCTATGCTATAAATATATAATAGCATAAAAAAAAACTAATGTACAGAAGTTAAACTTTTATTTTAATTTTTTAACACCTTTATAATAATCAGATGCATCCTTCCACTTACTATAAATCTCCCAGGTATTAAGCGTCTCATCAGGCTTATCAAAATAATCAAACGGAGCTTCTTTTAATATTTTCCTTAAAAGGTTTAAGTACTCTTTACTAGCACCCGCATTAATAAAATCCATAATGTTTATTAATCTTATTCTATTTATTAATTCTTCTTCACTCTTCTGTAATGATTTCTTCGTTTCATTACTTTTTTCTTCTTTTTTTGTTTCTTTACCTTTATTATTAAAATATTCTTTTAATACGTTATAGCATTCATCTATAATCTTATGATTATTATAAGTTTTCTTTTTGTTTACATATGCTTCATTTAAATCTTTTATATTAAAATCTTTATTTAAACCTAGTATGGTAATTGCTTTATCTACCACTTTTTTCACCTCCAATAGATTAAAAAAGAATAGTTAATAACTACTCCTTTACTTCTTATTATTTTTCTTTTTCTTATGAAAACTTATCTTTTTTAAATTAAGTTTAGCATTATCGGTTAATATGTCCGTTGTTAAAACTACCCAAGTTATTAAAATAACTAAAATAGCATATATTATAATACCATATTTTCTGTCTTTTAGTATGTAGAAAATTGACGCCAACGAAAATAAAATGCTTACTGCATATATAATTAACACCGTTGTCTTTTGTGAAAACTTCTTATTTAAAAGTTGGTGATGAAGATGCTGTTTATCTGCCTCATATATTGGCTTATGATGAATTAACCTTCTTAAGATTGCAAATAAAGTATCAAGTATCGGTATTGCAAGTATTAGCATAGGAACAACAAGTGACGTTAAAGTAACCGCTTTAAATCCTAAAAGACATACAACCGCAATCATGAAACCTAAGAACATGGAACCTATCTCACCCATGAATATCTTTGATGGATTAAAGTTAAATATTAAAAATCCTAAGCATGCACCAAGCATGATAAACGCAATCGTTATCTCTAATGATCCTATGTTATGCATGATAAATGCTATAACACCAATGGTTGCAAAAAAGATGCTTGATATTCCAGCGGCAAGTCCATCTAAGCCATCAATAAAGTTAATACAGTTCATTAATGCTATGATAAAAATAATGGTAATTGGATAAGCAAGCCATCCAAAATCAATATAATAACCAAAAGCTGATATATCATTTAAAAGTATCTTACCATAAAAAACAATAATTAAAGCCGCAACTAATTGCCCTACCAGTTTTTGCCTTGCTTTCAAAGGTTTTATTACGTCTAGTATACCTGTTATTACAACTATAAAACTTGCTATTAAAATAGCTAACATCTGCGTGTTTTGAGGTGCAAAAAGCATGTATCCAAAAAGAAAACCAAAATAAATCATTAAACCTCCCATAACGGGCATAGGTTTCTTATGAACCTTTCTTTCGTTTGGATAATCTAAAGCTCCAACATGGTAGCTTATCCATTTAACAATCGGAAATAATATAGCCGTAAAAGCCATTACCGATATAACTATTTTTAATACTTCTATTATTTTATCTTGCATACTTTAAATCACCACATCTTAATTCTATCATAAAAACTAAAAACAACCAAATAAATTATTTTTGTGTTTTAATCTTCTATGATATAAACTTTTCAAATTAGTTTTAAGTATATAATTATGTTACTTAATTACATTCTTATACTTATCAACTATATTAGTATTTTGATTAAAAATAACTGAATATATAAGATAATCTTGCCAAACAATCAATTCTTCTTTAGTTTTTTCATCAAGTAAAGAAAAATCATTTAAGAAGTTTTTTAAACCTTTTAATTTTAAATTTACTTCCTCACCTTTAGATGTTCTTATAGCATTATTACGTTTTAATTTATTAGTTAAAATTATTAAGGATATAATTTTTGTTATAGGATAATATGTTAAAAGAAGTAGCAGTATAAAAAGAATAAAGAATGCTAAAAAGACTATGAAAATATTATTTACAATATTTATATTTTCAATATTATTAAATAAAATTATAATAATTATTATAAATATTATATAAACAATAATAGATATTAATAATTCTTTTTTTATATGACTTTTAATTTTTTTATCATCTTCTAACAAATTCAAACTTCTTGCTTCTTTTATAATCATATCATGATATGTAAATCTATCTATATTTAAGTTACCATTTGCAATGCTTTCTAATACATATTTTAAAGTTATCGGCAATGTTTCTTTGCCTTCATTACTTAATACTCTAATATTATCTTGATCAATAGCAATCATTTTTCTTTGTTCTAATGCTAGTAAATCTCCTAGCAAAGAAGTATTATAATCAATACTAAAGTTATCAATATATGATAAAACCGAGGGAGAATACTCTTTTAAAACATCACGATAATAAGTTTTATCTTTAGAAAAATCTACGTTAGATAATTTTAATTTAAAATATTTTCTTCTACTTAAATAAATAGCAATTAAAATGATCCATAGTAATATTGGTTCTGCAATCGCTAAAAAGAAAGACAAAACAAAAACAATAATAATAGAATTTATAAAATATTCATTTTTTAATTTCATAACAACATCATCATCAATATTATTTACATCATCAATTTTTAATTCTTCTAAAACATTAGAAGGAGCATTTTTAAGTTCTTCTTTAATTTCATAATTCACGTTTTCATTTTCAAAGTTTTTATAAACATTTTTTCCTAATGAAAAAACATTGAAAACAAAAAAACTATAAATATTATTAGTGCAATAATTTTAAACTTTTTACTAGTCATAATCCACTTTCCTTTTAATTATAAGTTAATTTTTACTCTTTAATGTTTCTTTATAGCTTTTTCTTTTTTAATTTTAGTTTCTTATTTTTTATCAGTAAAACCAACTTTATGTTTTATTATAAAAATAGGTCTATCAAGTAAGTTACTATAAATTCTTGATATATATAAAGCAATTACTCCAATTGATAACATTACAAAACCAATAAATAATATTATTGTTCTATGAGATAAATTACCCATTAAAACAAAGTTAATTAAACTAATTAAAAACACTAATAAACCTAATACAAAGACTGATTTTATTGGAATAGTTGAAAAAGAAATAATTCCTCCTAATGAGTATTTAACAAGTTTAAATATTGACCATTTAGATGTTCCGTGCATCCTTTTTTCTGGAGTGTATGGAACGTATATCGTGTTAAAACCAATCCATGAAAAGATTCCTTTTGAGAATCTTGTTTTTTCCTTAAATGATAATATTGCGTTACATACTTCTTTTGTAAACACTCTAAAATCACTAGCACCAGGAAGTAATTTAACATCAGATATTTTATTATTTATCTTATAAAATAAAGACGTTAAAGTTCTTTTAAGACTACTTTCATCGCTTCTATTAGCCTTATACGCACAAACTACATCATAATCTTTATTTTCTATTAATTTATTGTACATCTCAAGTAAGGTCTTTGGAGTATGCTGAAGGTCCGCATCCATAATAGCAACATAACTACCGGTTGCATGCTTAAGACCAGCATACATAGCCTGCTCTTTACCAAAATTTCTTGAAAAACTAATTATTTTTACGTTTTTATCCTTCTTATTTAATTCCAATAATTTTAAATACGTATCATCACTTGATCCATCATCAACCATGATAAGTTCATAACTTATTTTATTTTCTTTTAAGGCTAAAGATAGTGAATCATAAAACTCATTTAAAGACAAAGCCTCATTATAACAAGGTACCACAACAGACAATTTCATAATAATCCCTACTTTCTTTTATTTATTAACTTATTCCAACTTTTTAAAACGTTTTCTTTAGAATACTGTTTTGATTTAATTCTAGCTTCTTTTCCCATTTTTTTTCTTAGTTTTTCATCATTTATTAAAAGATCAATCTTATCTATCATATCATCTTCTGAACGATTTCTAATTAAGAACCCATCTTTACCATCATCTATTATCTCGTTAGCACCTTGAGCTGATGTATAACTTAAAACAGGAACTCCATAACTCATCGCTTCTATCAAAACAAGACCAAAGCTTTCAGTTTTAGAAGTCATTACGTAAATTGAACTATCAAGTAATAAATCATTTATGTAATCTTTATCTTGATAACCATGAAAGGTTACTTTATCTCCTAGTTTTAATTCCTTTGCAAGACTAAGCAAGTCATTTTTTTCCATGCCATCTCCCACGATGTTTAAATGCCAATTAGAGTGCTTAATACTTACCTTTTTAAATAACCTTAATAAATCATCAAAAGCTTTTTCCTTTGATAATCTTCCAACACTAATAATGTTACAAGAATCAAGTTTTGATAATTTATTTGGCATGTTATCTAAACAGTTTGGAATAAAATACACCTTTTTACCTAAATATTCCTCATAAAAATCCTTAAGCTCTTTAGATACTGTAACCAAACAATTCATCTTCTTACAAGAATTAACTAAAGAACTTATGTATCTTTTATTATCGTTATGATGATTATGTTCCCATGCTATTTTCTTTATACCCTTTCTAACGAAGTTTGAAACCAAGAAGTTATGTACCGTACGCGTTGATATAACAACGTCAGTCTTTAACTTACGAAGTTCTATAGCCGTTTTTATATATTTAACATACCCGGTTTTTAAACTAGCACCTAAACCTTTAAAAAACATACTAAAGTTTTTCTTTTTTAAATAATAAATCATTTCTTTTTTATTAGGCTTAATATTAGAAACATATCTTATTTTTACTTTGTCATTTATTTTAAAAACTGGTTCATTATATAATCTATAAACCGATAAAATCTCCACATCATATTTTTCACAAAGTAAATTTGCAAGCGTTGCAACCGCGTTTTCAACTCCACCATAACCTAAGTGAAGAGCAAGTATTGTTATTTTTTTCATAAACACCACCAACCTAATTATACTAAAGTAATTAAAAAACGTCAAAAAAATAAGATTGATGTGTAAAGCTCTTCTATATTTAATTTACATTTTTATTATTTAAAAAATATGTCAAAGAAAAAAAGTGCTTTATAAATGCACTTTTATTATAAACTTTCTGGAATAATTACGTTAGCATTAGATTTGTTATTTAATATAAATTCTTTTGCGGACTCGTCTTTTACATAAATGGTCATTTCTCCTGTAATATAATTAAACATATTAGAATAATTAGTAACACTTGTAAATTCAAAATTTCTTATATCTAATTCCGTTAATTTCGTGTCACCTTCAAATATACCATACATTTGAGTTGTTTTAGATGTATCGAATGATGATAAATTTAATTTTTTTAAAGAAGTCATACTTCGAAACATCCATGACATATCTGTTACTTTCGAAGTATCAAAATTAGTTAAATCTAATTCTATTAATGATGAACAAACATAAAACATATGTGACATGTTTATTACGTTTGAAGTATTAAAGCTAGATACATCTAACTCTGATAGTTTATTACAATATCTAAACATACTCCACATATTCGTTACTTTAGATGTATCAAATGAAGATAAGTCTAATTTCTCTAATTTATTACACCCGTCAAACATTCTGTACATTGTAGTTACGTTAGATGTATTAAAATTATTTACATTTAAACTCGTTAGTGAAGAACAATTACCAAACATATTCTGCATTGTTCTTACATTCGATGTATCAAAATTAGACACATTTAATTCAGTTAATTTTGAGCAGTTTTCAAACATACCACTCATGTTTGTTACATTTTTTGTTTTAAAGGATGATACATCAAGTTTTGTTAATGAAGAACAACTATAAAACATATTAGCCATATTTGTTGCTTTTTCTGTATTAAAATTACTTAAATCTAATTCAGTAAGTTTGGAACACCCTTGAAACATTCCAGTAACTTGCCAGCCATATCCAAAGTCAGTCACATTGGATGTATCGAATGATGATAAATTTAGTTCTATTAATGATGTACAATTAGCAAACATTCCTGACATTGTTGTTACACTTGATGTATCAAATGTTAATAAATTAATATTTATTAAGGATGAACAGCCATAAAACATATTTGTTGTGATTGTTATTTTTGAAGTATCAAAATTACTTACATCTAATTTTGTTAATGATGAACTACCTCGAAACATTCCGCCCATATCTGTTACATTTTCAGTATTAAAATAATTGTTAAAACTAATTGTTGTTACTTTAGTAAAACTACGAAATAAGTTAGATGAACTAACTGGTGCCTCTACTTCTCCTATTCCTCCTATGTATAACTCGTATAAATCATTGTTATCAGAGTCTTTATACCATGCTATTACTGATCCATCTTTGTTATATGATGCATCCCAGTATCCTATTGCATCTTCTCCTACTTCTAACGTAGGTAAAAATGTTATTTCTTCTACACATTCTTTTGAAATCGTTCCATTATAAAACGTGCTTGTTCCTCCACCATCATTTCCTCTTGCTAAGATTGATCT
This sequence comes from uncultured Bacilli bacterium, assembly GCA_944359725.1. Lineage (GTDB taxonomy): Bacteria > Bacillota_I > Bacilli_A > RF39 > UBA660 > Aphodocola. The sequence goes on from CALVSY010000017.1 coordinate 29,088, forward strand.
TGGTTTTACAAAGTTAAATTTTATTGTTGTATCTAAGTTTGTATTAGAAGGAAGAGTTATGCCATCTTTATATTTTATTGTTACAGTAAACTCTTTTATATCTCCTGGATTTATTAGTTCTCTTATTCCTATTCCTTCTATTACATATTCCATATTAGTGTTATTATTTATAGGTTGTTCTATACTATCTATCCACATAGCTACATTTCCTAGGTTTGTTATTTCTACTTTATAGGTTATTTTTGATTCTTGTTCTTTTAAATCTACTCCTAATTTTATTGTGTTTTTAGAGTAATCACTTTCATAATTTTCTAAAGCGTTTACTATTTCATTTAAAGATACGTCTGTTATCCTTATATCTTCTTGGGGTCTAAATTTAGCTTCACCGCTTATTTTTAGATCTCTATTTAAGGCGGCATACCCAACACTAAACGATAAAACAAATATCGTAACTAGCATAAACATCATTTCGTTGAACTTATTCTTTTTTATTCTCTTATCTTTTACTTTTCTTAACCTCATGTGGATAACCCTCTTTTTTAGCATATTCTACATGTTTATAATATCATAT
>CALVSY010000018.1 GCA_944359725.1 uncultured Bacilli bacterium
TTTATAAGGGACCAGATAAAAGCGTATGCAATGAAAGATGGTTATAATGATGGCCTTGAAAAAGGAATGGCAAAAGGACTTAAAGAAGGTATTGAAAAAGGACTTAAAGAAGGTCATACCAAAGGTCTTGAAGAGGGTATTGAAAAAGGAATTGTTGAAGGAATAGAAAAAGGAAAAAGAGAAGGAAAACGTGAGGGTAAAATTGAATCAAAAAAAGAAATTGCGATTAACATGTTAAATAAGAACATGGATATAAAAATAATTAGTGATGTAACAGGTTTATCAGAAAATGAAATTACTAATTTAAAACAGAATGATAAATAAAAGGAGAATTATGAAAGAAAAAGACGAGAGGGAAAAACTTAAAAATCTCATAAAAGAAACAATTGATGCGTGTGACCGTAAAGAAGGAATTAGAAAATTAAATCAAAGAATGTATTCTAATAGAGAAAAAATGAAAAAATTATATAGTGATATGAGGTCATATCATGAATATTCATGTTTAATAAATGAGAAAATTTTATTGCTACATAATAAATAATATGGTATAATTTATTTGTTTTAAAAAGCAATGAAAAAAGAAAGTATGATAAAAAGCCATTAAAAGAGAGCATGGAAGGTGAAAGCATGTATGGTAAGTATATCATATAAATGGCTTTTGGAGCTTTTTAATCTAATAGGTTAAAACGTATATCTGCGTTAAAGATTTTAAGTGCATACATAATTTGTGTATGAATTAAGGTGGTACCGCGAGCTATTTCGTCCTTATGGATGAAATGGCTTTTTTAATAAAAAGAGGTGATGGCTATGGATAAGAATAAAATGCCTGGAGTTGGATTTGGTGTTATGCTTATAAATAAGGATGGTAAAGTATTACTTATTTTAAGAAATAGCAATCCTAAACTTGCTGACAGTGATATGCGTCTGGAAGGCACTTGGACTCTACCAGCAGGAAAAGTAAGATATGGAGAAACTATTTATAAGGCTGCTAAAAGAAAGGTAAAACAGGAAGTAAATTTAGATGTTAATAATTTAAAAATAATATCTATTAATGATGATATTAATAAGTATGCTCACTTTTTAACAATCGGTTTAGTATCTGATAGTTTTACTGGTGAAATAGATTTAGGCGATACTAAAGAACACGTTGATTATAAGTTTTATGATTTACATAACTTACCAGAAAACTTATGTGAGCCATCTAAAGTAATAATTAAAAATTATAAAGATAACAGAATTTATAAGGAGAGTGAATAAAATGGATAAGAAAAAATATTATATTACAACCGCCATTGCTTATACGTCTGGTAAACCTCACATTGGAAATACCTACGAAATAGTACTTGCGGATGCAATTGCAAGGTATAAAAGACAAAAAGGATATGATGTATATTTCCAAACTGGAACGGATGAGCATGGTGAGAAAATAGAGTTAAAAGCTAAAGAAAAAGGTGTTACACCAAAAGAGTTTGTAGATAATGTTGCGGGAGAAATAAAAAGAATATGGGACGTTATGAATACGTCTTATGATAAGTTTGTTAGAACAACTGATCCTCATCATGAAAAAATAGTTCAAAAGATATTTGATAAGATGTATGAAAATGGCGATATTTATAAGGGAGAGTATAAAGGTTTATACTGTACTCCTTGTGAGTCTTTTTGGACAGAATCACAACTTGTAGACGGCAAGTGTCCTGACTGTGGTAGAGAAGTAGAAGAAAAAAAAGAAGAAGCATACTTTTTTAAATTATCAAAATATCAAGATAAACTAGTTGACTACATAGAAAAGCATCCTGGGTTTATTCAGCCAGAATCTAGAAAAAATGAGATGTTAAATAACTTTATAAAGCCAGGATTACAAGACTTATGTGTATCTAGAACTTCTTTTGATTGGGGTGTTCAAGTAGACATTGATCCTAAGCACGTTGTATACGTATGGTTAGACGCACTAACCAATTATATAACCAACATTGGTTATGATCCAGATGGATCAAGTGATGAGTTTAAAAAGTGGTGGCCAGCTGATCTTCACGTAATAGGAAAAGATATAGTAAGGTTTCATACCATTTACTGGCCATGTTTCTTATGGAGCTTAGGATTAGAACTCCCTAAAAAGGTTTTTGGTCACCCATGGCTCTTAACTAACAACGATAAAATAGGTAAATCAAGAGGAAATGCGATATACGCAGATGACTTGGTAGATTTATTTGGTGTTGATGCGGTAAGATACTATGTTTTACACGAAATACCATACGCAAACGATGGTAACTTAACTTATGAACTTTTAATCGAAAGAACGAACACTGATTTAGCAAACACTTTAGGTAACTTAGTTAACAGAACAATATCAATGGCTAATAAGTATTTTGATGGTGTAGTTACAAATAAAAACGTAAATGAAAGCGTTGATGACGAACTTATTTCAATGGTAAATGATTTAGATAAAAAATTAGAAGACAAAATGGATAAATTAGAAATAGGCTTTGCGTTAGATGAAATATTTGATGTTTTAAGAAGATCAAATAAATACATTGATGAAACAACTCCATGGAGTTTAGCTAAAGAAAGTGATAAGAAAGATAGACTAAAGACGGTTTTATATAACTTACTTGAATCAATTAGGGTATGTGCTTATCATTTAAAACCATTTTTAACTAAAACATCTGATGAAATATTTAAGCAGTTAAACATTAAAGATGATTCAAACTTCTTTAATGAAAATAACACTTATAAAGACATGAAACCAGAAGTGCTATTCGCAAGAATAGATAAAGAAAAGAAACTAAAGGAAATAGAAGAAAATCAAAAATAGCTTATTTATGTTAGAAAATTCTGTTTATATAAATTTATCAAAATATGTTGACATACATTTTATTATTTAGTAATATGTAATTGCATCAAATGTTATGTTGCATAATTAAATGCATATAATATTAATGCTATCTTATTTGATAGCTTAAAAAGCGGTGTACCCGGCCATTAAACTGGGAATTAACAAAGCGGTGTACCCGGCCATTAAACTGGGAATTAACAAAGCGGTGATTCCGGCCATTAAACTGGAAATTAAAAAAGTTGGCTAGCAGTAATTTATTTTACGCTAGCCTTTTATTTTAACAAATGTATCGAACAAATGTATTTATTTAGGGAGGCTTTTATATGATAAAAAGATTAAAATTAGTTATAGTTAATACTGATTATTGTGATTATTTAAGAAAATTTGATAAAAAAGTGCCTTATAATTTTTCTAAAAAAGAAAATAGGCCTTTTGTTGGAGTTTTATTTAAAATTGATGATGTAGAGTATTTTGCACCACTTTCTAGTCCAAAAGAAAAGCATTTAAAAATGTCTAATTCAATAGATTTTTTGAAAATAGATAATGGGAAATTGGGTGCGGTTAATTTTAACAATATGATACCTATTACAAAAAATAATTATAAGAAAGTTATTTTAAATAAAAAATTTGATAATGAGGATCTAGATAAGTACAGAATACTTTTAGATAATCAATTAGCATGGTTAAATGCTCATTATATTCAGTTAAGAAATAAATCAAAAAAGTTATACAAGAATTATGTTAAAGGAAAATTAAATAAGAAAATAAAAGAAAGATGCTGTAATTTTAAATTATTAGAAGAAAAGTGTAAAGAATATAATGAAAACATCGTTGCTAGTAGTTAAATGAAGATGTAAAGTAATTGTATATAATTATTACTTATATTTCTTTAAGTATCAATTTAGATGTTATAATTGCTATAGTAGGTGATGTTTATGGAAAATATAAAATTTTATGGAAATAAAAATAGTGTTTCTGCAACTATTTTTGATGATAGAACGGGAACGTTTAGTCAGTTTTTTGATAGCGATACAGATTCATTACTAGATATTTTAAATAGGCATAGAAATAATATTGAAAAATTTTATTTATCTGGGAAAAATTTGCATTTTAAAATAGAAGGTCTTAGTGTAGAAATTCCAAATATTAAAGAATTTAAAAATGATAAAAGATTTAGATTTATATTTGAAGAAATAGAAAAAAGACATTATAAGTTTCAAAAAAAGAAAATGGCAATAGGCGTTGCGGTATCACTTGCAACTATATTATCAGTAGTTGGAATAACAACGGTTAATGCACAAAATAATTCTATGGTTAATACTACTTATAGCGTGCCAACAAGTTATTATGAAGATGCTGATGATGTGACTTTAAGCTATGAAAATGATAACGTTGTTTTAACTGAAGATGTACAAACTACTGAAGCAACAACAAAAACGCCCGAAAAAGAAGAAATGGCTGAAAAAGTAGCGGAAACAACCGAGGAAAAAACTACAGAGAAAGAAAAAATCACTACTACGATAGAAAACGAGCTAGGTGTAGGATCTAAATCTGATTCTGAGAAGTTAGAGTACGTAAAAGAACATTACGGTAATATTATTGAAAAATATTCTAATATGTATGGTTTGGATGCTGATTTAATGTGCGCAATTGCAACTCAAGAAAGAGGAAAACATTCAAATAGGGTTGACTCAGGAGGAGCAATTGGAATTATGCAAATTCAAGTAGAAGTATGGAACGGACATTCTATTAGTGCATATAATTATAATACTGAAAAAAAAGAAACGGTAAAAATAACATTGGATAAATTAAGGGATGTTGAATTTAATATAAAAGTAGGCTGCATGATATTTCAAAGTTACTTAAATTCAATGAGCAATAATATTTATGCTGCCATACAAAGCTATAACATGGGAACTGGTAGTGTTGAAAAAATAATAACTAATTACGCAAATGCGTGTGGAAAAGCATATGATGAAGTAATAAATAATCCTGATGATATAGGTTGGTTAGATTTTAGAAATTCATCCTATCCAGGAGATCCAGATTATGTAGAAAACGTAACGAGATATTACCCTAGTAATGGAATAAAAAAATAAAAGCTTGACATATAATAAAATAAATGTTAACAACTTTTGTATCAAGTGAGTTTGAGTATGGATTTATATCCTAGCCTCAAAGGGTGAAGAACCTACACGTACTAAAGCACGGAGTCACTTTTAAGGTGATTTACCGTGCTTTTTTAATAAAGGAAGTGATTGTTATGTTTAGTAAATTTATATTTAATAATAACGTTAACCTTCTAGGCCTATTATTACGACTCTATGGTAATAGGTTTATTTTGAGCTTTTTTTTACGCATTATGATACTATTTAAAAAAAAGTTTATAAAAAGCAAATTTTCTTTGCTATAAAATTGTGTTATGTAAAAAACATTTGATAGAGTTTTTAAGGTCTTTAATATATGATTTTGGTGAAAGGAGGAAAATAATATGAATCTGGGTAAAAGAATAGCAAATATAAGAAAGGAAAATAAAATGTCTCAAGATGATTTCGCAGAGATTTTTAATGTAACTAGACAAACTATATCTAGTTGGGAAAATTCTAAAAGTTATCCAGACATAGAAACACTTGTTAAAATAAGTGATAAATTTAATATTTCTTTAGACATTTTATTAAAAGGTGATAATAAAATGATTAAAAGTATTGATAAAAGAATAAAAAATAGTTCTATTTATAAAAAAATATTAATTACTATTAGTGTTGTTATAGTAGTAATTGCCTTAATTTTTGTTGGTTATACAATAAACTATAATATTACTAAAAATAGATTAGAAACTAATTTTAACAAGGCTTTAAAAGAAAATAATTTTCAAAAAAACGATGAGGGCTATTATTCCTTAAAATTTAGTGATGAAATTACTTATGGAGTTCCGAACCAAAAAATGCCGGGATTGTTAAATTTCAGTTTGAATTTTCATAATATGGTAATATACTGTGATGTCGTTTACAAAAATGGTAATTACATGACTGGAAGATGGAGTGATTATAATGACTACAATTTCACCATTTATTCACCAGATGATATTGTTTTAGGTTCATCATCTTCGTTAAGTGATAAAGATAGAACAGATATAACTAAAGTGAGTGAGGAACTAAAAATTAATAAAGAAGAACTTAAATTAATAATTGACAAAGGTAATGAATTATATAAAGAGTTTTATGGATAAATAAAAAGTACAATTTATCAGTCAGTTCTATATTTTAGAACTGTTTTTTTTGTTGTATAATAAAGGTATAAATATACTTAATAGGAGGAAGCTAATGAAGAAGAAAATAAATTTAATATCATCTATAATATTTTATATATTTGCACTTTTGGTTTTTTTGTTTTATATAATAATTAGTTGTATTAAAAACATTAATATTTCAGAAATAACAATGCTAATTTTATTATGTGGTAGCTCTTTGTTTTTATATTTTGGTGGAATTTTACTTTCTAAATATAAAAATGATAATAAATATATGAAAATTAATTTATGGATATTTTTTGGATTATATTTACTATTACTTATTACATTAACCTTATTTGATCCTATGTGGGGAAGAAACGGTATTTCATTTTCAGGATGGAATATCCAAAACTTTAAAAACTATATAAGCGAAAGTGTTAATATAATTCCGTTTAAAACGATAACTGGATATATAAGTAAATTTAATAGTATGTATTCAACAAAACAAATTATGTTTAATTTATTAGGTAATATATTTGCTTTTATGCCTATGGCTTTATTTTTACCAATACTGTTTAAAAAACAAAATAAACTTAAAAATTTTATAATAACGATGATAGTTATAATATTAGGAATTGAATTTTTGCAACTTATAACAACATCAGGTAGGTTTGACGTTGATGATTTAATACTTAACTTATTTGGAGCAGTAATCTTATATTTAATTTTAAATATAAAATCAGTAAAAGCTTTAATACATAACGTCTTTTTGTTAGAGCATAATAAAATAAGTATTAAATCATATATAAAGATAATTTTGTTTATTGTGATTATTTTGATTTTGTTTGTTATTTTAATATTATATAGAAGTAGACTATATAATCAAAACTTAGATGATTTTAATATGATAAATAATCCATCTATAACTTTTAAATACGATAATAATTGTAGTCAAAATAATTTGTTTTATGAGAATGAAATTTATAAATATTATTTTGATTGCTATGATAATGATGATTTTTATGTAATGGTTAATGATGAGGATAAGTTTAATGTAAAAGATTTTTTAGATAACTCTAAGTATAATTATGATATTAATAGACTTTTAGAAGATATGAATTATAGTAATATTAACTATAAAATTGAGCATAAATATCCGCATTTTAATATTAAAATAGATAATGAAAACGAAGATAGTATATCTTCTTTAGAAAGTATTGATGCAGGAATAGCAAAATTAGTTATCATTGATAAATCTAATGAGATTAAAACCTTAGAGTATGAAGTTAATATAATACCAATAAAAAGTGGTACTAAAAAAGTTGATATAAACTTTGAGTTAACTAATCAAAATGGCAAAACAAAAACAATAACTAAAAAAATTAAAGTCATTGTTGATGAAAATCTAAACGTATCGTATAGTGAAGAATAGTATCAATTGTGAATATTGTAAAGAAGTAATAAAATATGTTAAAGAAAAATATAAAGATGATTTAGATAAAATAATAGATAATAGTTATATGCTATCTTTAAAAAATAATTTATAATATAGTTAAATAAGGAGGATATTATGAGTTTAACAATAAACATTTATTATACTGGTAAAAATGGTAGTGCTAAAGCGTTTGCAAAAGAAATGATTGAATCAGGCGTTGTAAATGAGGTTAGAAACGAAAAAGGAAATAAAAAGTATGAATATTTCTTCCCTGAAAATGACCCTGAGACAGTTTTATTAATTGATCGTTGGGAAAGTAAAGAGGCATTAGATTTGCATCATAAATCACCAATGATGGAGCAAATAGTAAAATTAAGAGATAAATATAATTTAAAGATGAAAGTAGAACAGTATACGGAAGTTTCTATGGATAACCAAAACTTTGAAAGTGTTATTAGAAATAGAACCGCAACAAGAAAATTTAAAGATAAAAAAGTGGAAAAAGAAAAAATATATAAAATACTAGAAGCCGGAAGACTTGCACCGACCGCTAAAAACATGCAACCACAAAAAATATACGTTGCAAGTTCAAATGAAGCATTAGAAAAAATAGATAAGGTAAGTCCTTGCAGGTATAACGCTCCAACGGTTTTGATTGTGTGTAGTAATAAAAGTATCGCATGGCAAAAGGACGGATATTCAAGCTATGAAATGGACGCATCAATTGTTGCAACCCACATGATGCTAGAAGCAACTAACGTTGGTGTAGATAATATATGGATTGAAATGTTTGATAAAAAAGCGTTAAAAAAAGAGTTTAACTTAGAAGATAATATTGAACCAGTTTGCTTAATACCAATAGGATATAAAGCAGATGATTATAAAGGTAATCCATTACATAACAAAAGAAAAGATTTGAAAGAAATAGCAGAATTTATATAATATAATTTATATTTAATAAAGTCTTTGTTATAATTAAATTGTAAACATAATAGAAAGGACTGATGTTTTTGAAAAAGGTAAGTTTAGGTGTTAAACCATATTTATTTCCAATGCCTGTTTTAATGATTGCGACTTATTCATCTGATGGAACGGTTGACGTTATGAACATGGCTTGGGGAGGTATTTGTGATAATAACAAAGTAGCATTAAACATAACCGAATCACATAAAACCTCACAAAATATCAAAGAGCGCATGGCTTTTACAATAAGTGTAGCGGACACTCCTCACTTAGAAGAGTCTGACTTTTTTGGAACGGCAAGCGCTAATAAAATGACTGATAAGTTTGAAAGATGCGGCATGCACGCAAGAAAAAGTGATATTGTTGATGCACCGGTAATTGAAGAGTATCCTATTACCTTAGAATGCAAGGTAGATAAAATTCAAAAAGATGAAGACGGCTTTAGAGTGGTAGGAGAAATACTAAACGTACTTGCAAACGAGGACGTATTAGATGAAAAAGGTAAAGTTGATCCTACTAAGTTAAATGCATTTGTCTTTGATCAGTTTCAAAATGGCTATTATAAAATAGGAGAAAAGGTTGGGACAGCTTGGAAAAGCGGAATGAAATACATGAAATAAGGCTATTTAAAAAAATAGTCTTTTTCTTTAGCACGCATTTTTAAAAATCACATAAACAACTATAGAAGGTGATTTAAAAAATGCGTTTATGGATGAATTCAAAGTATGTTACTAAAGGTGATTATTTCTTAGTAAATAAAGAAAATGAAAGATATGTTAATGACGCGATAAAAAATGGTGCATCAAAGATAATTTGTGATACTAATAAAACGTATGAAATAACAACCAAAAAAGTAAATAACATATATGATTATATAGCTTCTTTTTACAAAGATAAAATAGATGAGTTAAAACTAATTGGAGTAACTGGAACAAATGGTAAAACAACAACTTGTTATTTAATTTATCAAATGCTAAATAGTATAGGTGTTAAAACCTCATACATTGGAACGATTGGTTTTTATTTAAATGATAAAGTAAAAAGTTTAAATAACACAACACCAAGCATTGATTCTTTATATAACCTTTTATTAGATTCATATAATGCCGGGTGTAAAGTAGTTGTTATGGAAGTATCAAGCCATGCTTTAAGGCAAGATAGAGTGCATGGACTTTTATTTGATGCTGTAATAATAACTAACGTAACAGAAGAACATCAAGATTATCATAAAAACATGAAGGATTATATAAATAGTAAAAGAAAAATAATTTACATGCTAAAGAATAATAAAATATGTATTTTAAATAAGAAAGATAAACATTATAAGAAATTTATAAATAAAAGTAACAAGAACATTATAATTGGAAAAGATATTAAGATAAAAAAATATAAAATAGAATTAGAAAAAACAAACGTAACTATAAAAGATAAGAAAAAAATTAATCTAGAGCTTTCCTTATTAGGAGATTTTAACATTTATAATTACGTAATGGCGTATGTTACGTTAAAAGAATTAGGATACAAAAATGATAAGTTTATAAAAGCATCTTATAACTATAAAGCACCAATTGGTAGAATGCAAAAAATAAAGTATAAAAACAATGCTATTTTCATTGATTATGCACACACGCCTGATGCAGTTTTAAACGTTTTAAAAACGGTTCGTAAAATAAACTCAAATGGCGTTGTTACGATAATAGGATCTGGTGGTGATCGTGATAAAGAAAAAAGAGAGAAGATGGGATCAATCGCGTGCGTTTATTCTAATTACGTTATTTTTACGTCTGATAATCCAAGAGGTGAAGATCCCAAAAGCATAGTTAATGATATGTTAAAAGGTGCGTTTGGAAAATACGAAGTAATATTAGATAGAAAAAAAGCGATAGAAAAGGGCATATCACTTTTAAACGGAAACAAGATTTTAATGATTTTAGGAAAAGGACATGAAAACTATCAGATAATTAAGGGAGTAAAACATCATTTTTCGGACTTAGAAGAGGTAATGAACATTATTTCAAAAAAGTAATTGATTAGCAAACAAAAGTTTGATATACTAATAATAGTAGTGGAGGTAGAAATGGAAATAAAATTAGACCCAATGCAAGGATATGTAACAAAAGAAAGATTATTTGATCAGAAAAAAGCTTTTATAAGTACTGGTGTTAAGGCTGCAGTATGTTATAAAGAACCAAAAAATAACATACCAATAACTCAGGACATGATAAGGGAAGATGAGGATTTTATAACGCTTGTTAACAGGGGATTAAACACCGTTTATCAAGATCACACAACACCTAGTGAACACCAAATGGTAAGTTTAGAAATAACCGGTGCTCCAAAAATGTTATTAATGGTTTTAAATAATGAAAAACAATACACGGCAGATGAAAGATCACTTAGATATACAAAAGTAGAAGAAAACAATGTCATTTCTAAAAAAGAAGTAGAACTTTATAATAAATGGATTAATATTTTATGCTTTGTTATAGAAAATAAATTAGGTGATTTTTACCGTAAGTTTAGTAAAAGTGAGGCTGGTGCTAAAAAATCCATTTTAAAAATGGCCCAAGAAAACGCAAGATACATGGTTAGTGTTTTTATGCCAACTACAACAACTTACACCGTTCCGTGGATTCAAATAAATAAAATCATTTCGTACATGCAAAAGGTAATTGATGATCCTAAAGATGATTTAGAAAAAAGACTAGTTCCTTATTTTAAAGAGTTTATAAGTAAATTAATTAATTTAGATGTTGCAATAACTAAAGATAGTATTTATAGAAACTTACTTGATGATGAAAAATCTAAAGATGCCATATTAAAAAAACACCCCGAAATAAAATATTATAAGGATGATAAAACTTTGATATATAAAAATAATAAAGACATAGATTTAAGCTTGTTCGCAAGCAGGAATCCATTTTCAGGAATTAATGATAAAAACGAATACGGATACAACATATCATATAACAACTATGAATCTTTTGCGTGTCTTGCTCAAGAACAAAGGCACAGAACAATTAACTGTGAAATGTTAGTCCCAGATGATTTTATGTCATATGTTCCACCGATAATAAAAGATAATGATTATTTGATGAAAGAATGGATAAAAGATATTACTAGTGTAAAAGAAGTATATCCTCAAGGGCAGTTAGTAAAGGTTAATAGATGTGGCACTATTAAAAACTTACTTAAGTACGTATCTCAAGAACGAGCTTGCGATAGAGCACAACTCGAAATAGAAAGAGTCTATGTTGATGATATGATTCCAGATTTATATAATAATTTAAAAGCTACTGGAAAAGACGCATTAGCCCAAAAGGTAAAACCATACGTTAAGAAATTAAGATGTGCTTTTCCTGGTTATCATTGTCCAGGTACTTGTGGACATCCAAGGATAAATAGAGAATTATAAAAAGACCAATAAAGGTCTTTTTTTAATAATCATTTAAATCAACGTTTTCTTTTTCTAGGAAATCTTTAAATTCTTTTTTAAATTTTTCTGATTCTTCTTTAACAACGTTTGAATATACGCTTTGACAGTTCATGATTGCTTTATAAAAGTGTTTAAAAGTAACAAATGGGCTATTATCAAACTTAGCATAACTAAATGCTTTAGATAATAGTGATAAAGCATTATCAGGATATCTTGAACCTAGTTCATAAACTCTTTTATATTCACTTGTCATATCAACTATAAAGGTCATTAATTTTTCTATTACAAACCGTGAGTAAGCTAGTTTAACACCAGTTTGTTTTTCTATTCTAGGATATGACCCCATAAGAATTTTAACGGTTGTTTTAGCATCGGGTTCTTCAACGTCAATTTTTTCAAAACGTCTTAAAAATGCTTTATCTCTTATTAAATACTGGTTATATTCATCAAGGGTTGTTGCACCAATTACTTTAACATCTCCTCTTGATAAGGCAGGCTTCATAGCGTTTACAAAGTCAACACCACTATTTCTTGATTCAATAACAAGCGTGTGGATTTCATCTATAAAAAGTATTACGTTTTGAGCTTTTTCAACTTCCTTTAAAAGTATGTTTATTCTTAATTCTTCTGTTCCATCTTCAGTCTCGTATTTTCCTAGTAAAGAAGATGTATTAACCTTTATAATGTCATAATCCTTAATAGCGTTTGGAACTTCATCTCTTTGTATTTTATATGCAATTCCTTCTACTATTGCGGTTTTACCAATACCAGCTTTACCAACTAAAATGGCTGATTTTTCTGGTGTTAAAATAGTAAGAATCGTTTTTTCTATTTCTTCTTCTCTTGCGATTGCAGGATTAGTTACGTATACTTTAGTAGTTAGGTTTTCACCATATTTTTCAAGCATACTTTTTTTAGGTTTTTCATCTATTTTGTTATTATTAGTTTCTTCTTTTATATCTTCTTCTTTTTTATTTTTATCATCATTATTAGAATCATCTAACGATAATGTTTCATCTTCTACAATATCAAATAAATCATCCATATATAAAGCCTTCTTTCGTTTAGTTATCATTACTTTAAATATTATATCAGAAAATGTGTTATTTTACTATTTTTGTTTACTAAAATAGAAGTTTTTGTTATATTATTAAGTACTAGGAGGGTTATTATGGAAAACGATGTTAATAAAGAAAAAAATTATTTTACCTATGGTATGATAAAACCAGATGGTATGCCACACATTAAGGAAATATTAGAGCTAATATATAATTCGGGTTTATATGTTACTTATAGTAAAGTAGACACTTTAGATGAAAAGATAATTGAAGAAAATTATCCGCACTGCATTGGTAAAGACTTTTATGAAGGAATGAAAGAGAACTTACTTAGTGGCTATGTTTTAAAAATGCTTATTTTAGATCCTAAAGGTGATGCTGTTACCAATTATAGAAAAATACTTGGTAAAACAAAGTCATGGGAAGCTGATCCTAATACAATAAGAGGAAAGTTTGGGGATAAAAAAATCGCTTATAAAAACGCGGCACACGGCTCTGGTAACGCTTTGGAAGCAGAAGATGAAATCATAAGGTTTTTTAAAGGTGATTTAAATAATGTATTTGAAAGTGTTTTAATATATGGCTCAAGTTTAGCAATGTCTGAGTTTATCAAATCTAATATTAATGATTCTACTATTGTAAATAAGGCTTTTAGGGATGCTAATATTAATGAAATTCTTAATGATTATTCTAAAAAAATGGAGAAGTAATGCAGCAGTATTTTGCTAAAAACGAGCATTTAGAATTAGAAGATGGTGATTATCATCATATAAAAAACGTAATGCGAATGAAAGTTGGGGACACTATTAAAGTTGTTTATAATAATACTGTAAATATTTGCAAATTAACTGATGTGTCAAATAATGTAAAGTTCAGTATTATGTCAAAAGAGAAAAATGAAAATAATAAACTAATAATTGACGTTGCTTTCGCACTTATAAAAGAGCAAAAACTAAATTATTTACTTCAAAAAACAACTGAGGTAGGAGTAAGTAATTTAATTCCTATTAATACCAAAAGATGTGTTGTTAAACTTGATAAAACAAAAGAAGAATCAAAATTAAAAAGATGGAAGAAAATTCTAAAAGAAGCATCAGAGCAATCTAACAGAGTAGATGTTCCAAATATTTTGGGTGTTAAAAACATAAATGAACTAACTAATTTAGATTATGATTTAAAACTTTTATGTTCACTAAATAAAAATACAAAAAATATTAAAAAAGTACTGGAAAAAAATAATAAGTGTGCTAAAATATTATTAGTAATTGGTCCTGAGGGTGGATTTGAAAAAGAGGAAGAAGATTATCTTTTAAATAATGATTTTACGTCTATATCTTTAGGAGAAAACGTTTTAAGAGCAGAAACGGCGCCTGTTGTTGCGCTTAGTATGATAAAGTATGAATTTATGAGGTGAGTAGTATGAAAAACTTATTTGCGGCTGCGTCTTATTCTTTTAATAATTTTTATAATAATTTAAATACGCAAGGGCAAATGGTTTTTACTACTATTATATTTCTTATCGTTTTACTTTGTGCTATTTTGCTTGTTACATACATCATTCAAGAAATAAAGATAAAAGCTAAAATAAGAAAAGTAAAAGAAGAAAGTAAAAGAAATGTAAAACAAGTAAGTAAAATAGAAAAACAAAAAACAGATGTAAAAAAAGAATATAACCCAGAAGATAAAACAGAAATGCTTTCTTTTGAAAGTGCAAGTTCTAAACCTTTAGAAAAAGAAAGTAAAAACGAAATAGAAGAAATTGCAGATAAAATAAATAGTGCTTTAAAAGAAGAAGAAAAACCAATTAACTTAACTAACTTTGAAGAAGACCAAGAAAAAACTGCTATTATCTCAATTGATGAATTATATGAAAAAGCAAAAGAATTAGAAATCATTGATGATGATAATGGTAATGTTAACTATTTAGAAAAATATAATTTAGAACCTGCGGAAGTTACTACTGCAAATACCATGCATGAAGATAAAAAAGCAGAGGTTAAAGCATTTAAAGTATCACAGGTTATATCACCGATATATGGTGTAAAAAAAGAAGTAATAAATGATAATAATAACAAATAAGCTTAATATTTTAAGCTTTTTATTTTAGGATGTGATAATTATGAAAGTTGCAATATATACGTTAGGATGCAAGGTAAATACCTATGAAAGTGAATATGCATTAAATGAATTTATAAAAAATGGTTATGAAGTAACTGATTTTTCAAATGATGATGCTGATGTATACTTAATTAACACTTGTACGGTAACTAATACCAGCGATCAAAAATCAAGAAAGATGATTAGGCAAGCAAGGAAGAAAAATGATCATGCAATAGTTGCGGTAATGGGATGTTTTTCTCAAATAAGAGATAATGATAATGCTATTTTAGATTATGTAGACGTTGTAATTGGCAACAATGATAAAAGTAAAATAGTAGATTTAATAGAAGAATATAAGAAAAACAAAAAGAAAATACTTAATATAAAAGATATTAGTAATTCATCATTTGATGATATGGAATTAGATTCATTTAAAACAAGAACAAGGGCTTTAGTTAAGATAGAAGATGGTTGTGAAAACTTTTGTTCTTACTGTATAATTCCATATGTTAGAGGAAAGGTAAGAAGTAAAAATCCAAAAAAAGTAATAGATGAGGTAAAAAAGTTAGTATCAAATGGATATAAAGAAGTAGTATTAACGGGAATTCATACTGGTCATTATGGCTCTGACTTAAAAGATTATGACTTTAGTGATTTATTAGGTGAGTTAGAAAAAATAGATGGTTTAGATAGAATTAGGATATCATCAATTGAAATAACCGAGTTAAATGATAAATTCTTAAGCGTTTTAAAAAATTCTAAAAAAATAGTTAATCATATACATATACCACTTCAAGCTGGAAGTGATGAGATCTTAAAAAAGATGAATAGAAAATATGATACTAAGTATTTCTTAGATAAAATAAATAAAATAAGAAAAATAAGACCTGATATGGCTGTTACAACGGACGTTATCGTAGGTTTTCCATCAGAAGATGAAAAGTTATTTAACGAAACAATAAATTTTGTTAAAACGGTATCTTTTGCCGGTGGACACGTATTTCCATTTTCATCAAGAAACAAAACGCCCGCTTCAAAAATGGCTAATCAAGTAACAAAAGAAGAAAAACATAAAAGATGTAAAAAACTAATTAGCGTTTTTGATGAATTAGAAGAAGCGTATTATAAAAAGCATTTACAAAAAGAAGTTATTGTAATACCAGAGGTGTATGCTGATGGTTATCTAACTGGTCATACAGATAACTATTTAAAAGTTAAGTTTGAGGGATGCAAAGAGCTAATTGGAAATGAAGTAAAAGTTAAATTGTATGAATATGAAGATAAAATATTAATTGGTAAGATATTATAAGAAAGTTCCATTTTTAATGGGATTTTTTATGTTTCGACAATGTTTTTAATAATAGTTTATATAATAGAAAACTAAAAAAACGAAAGGATTAATTATATGAACTATTATAATGAGATAAAACAAGAACTAATAAATAACGAAGTATATAAAAAAGTAAAAAATTATTCTAAAAATAGAAGTGATTTAAAGACTTATTGCAACGTTGGTAAATTACTTAGTGAAGCAGGTAAAAACTATGGCGAAGGAATAATAAAAAAGTATTCAGTTCGTTTAACTAGTGAATTGGGTAAAGGTTATACTCCTACTAGATTAAGATATTTTAGAAGATTTTATAAAGTCTTTTTAAAATATCCGACACTGTCGGATAAATTGAGTTATTCCCATTATTGTGAAATTATTTGGTTTGATGAATCAAAAATGAATTACTATATAAAAATCACTGAAGAAAATAATTTATCAGTAAGAGAGTTAAGAGGACGAATAAAAAATAATGAATATGAAAGATTAGATGGCAAAGCAAAAGCGATGTTAATAAAAAAAGAAGAACCTAAGGCAGAAGATCTAATAAAAAATCCAATACTTATTAAAAATACCTATGATACAAATAATATAACTGAGAAAATGTTAAAAGGGTTAATATTAGAAAATATAGATAATTTTTTAAAACAACTAGGTGTAGGATTTACTTATGTTGGTAATGAATATCCAATAAAAATAGGAGATAGGTATTACTACATAGACATTCTTTTATACAACATAAAAGATAATAAATACGTAGTGTTAGAACTAAAAAATACTGAACTTAAAAAAGAGCACTTTGGGCAGATTAAAACGTACATGAACTACATTGATAAAAACTTAAAAACACCTGAACAAAATCCGACATTGGGCATTATCTTATGTAAGAAAGATAATAAATTTGTTTTTGAATATGTTCCAAATGACAACGTAATAGATAGAGAATACGCTCTTGTTTGATATCTTTTAAAACTGGATAATTTTAGTTATTTATGATAAAATCATATTGCAAAGGAAGGCATTATAATGGATACATATATTAAAGGAACGTATAAAAGAAAAATATTTGCATCAAACGATGGTTTTGTTGTTGGACTTATTAAAATAAAAGAAACAAACGATCAAGATTTAATGGATTACGTAGAAAAAGACTTTACTTTTATAGGACTATTTGCAGAACTTAAAATAGATGAAAACTACGTATTTTATGGTAACGTAATAGATAATCCTAAATATGGTATTCAGTATAAAGTAAATAAATATGAAGTTATAATGCCAGAAGATAAAGATGGTTTAATCATCTTTTTATCAAGTGACATATTTCCAGGCGTAGGAGAAGTAACTGCCAAGTTAATAGTAGAAGCTTTAGGAGAAAACTCTTTAAATAAAATAATGGATGATTATGAAAACTTACTTGTTGTGCCTAAAATGACGGTAAAAAAAGCAATTGATATTCAAAAAAGACTTCTTAAGTACAATGAGAGTTTTGAAATAGTTGTTTATTTAACTAATTTTGGTTTTTCAATGAAAGATGCACTTAAAATATATAATCATTACTTAGAAGACACGGTAAGAGTAATAGAAAATAATCCGTATGAATTAATAGATACGGTAGAAGGAATTACTTTTTTAAAAATAGATAATTTAAGAAGCAAAACCAAAATAGAAGAAGATGACGAGCGAAGAGTACTTGCATTAATTATTTACGTAATTAAAAACGCATGCTTTCAAACGGGTGATACATATCTTGATTTAAATACCATTTATAATGCGGTTTGTAATTATGTGGGTAAAAAAGTATCACAAGAAAAATTAGAATACTATTTATTAGAATTAAATAGTTTGGGTAAGATAATAATAGAAAATGATAAATACATGCTTTCCTTATATTATAAAGATGAAAGTTACGTAAGCGAAAAAGCTTACTATATGACGAATAAAAAAGATGCACAAATAAAAGACATTGACTTAAAAATAGAAAAGTTAGAAAACTTCTTTGATATAACGTACAACGATGAACAAAAAATGGCCATTAAACAAGCCTTAATTAAAAATTTTTCCATTATAACAGGAGGTCCTGGAACCGGAAAAACAACCATTATTAAAGGCATATGCCAGCTTTATAAAATGGTAAGTGGATACTCACCTGATAAGTTAAATGAGAAAATGGTTCTTTTAGCACCTACTGGAAGAGCTGCAAAAAGAATGAGTGAGTCATGTTCTTATAAAGCATCTACCATTCATAGATACCTAAGGTGGAATAAGGAAACCGAAGAGTTTGGTCTTAATGAACAAAATAAGTCTAACGCAGAGTTTGTTATAGTAGATGAGGTAAGCATGATAGATATTGATTTAATGGCAAATTTATTTAAAGCGTTAAAAACTGATGTAAAACTAGTTTTTATAGGAGATTATAACCAATTAGAAAGTGTAGGGCCTGGAAACGTATTAAAAGATTTAATTGAATCAGATATGATAAATACCATTTTCTTAAAAGAAATATATAGACAAGAAGAAAACTCCTTTATTACAACGCTTGCTTATGAGGTGAATAACGGAGAGTTAGACGAGGAGTTTTTAAATAAAAAGTCTGATTATAACTTTATTAAATGTGATTCATCATGCGTGTTAAACGCTTGTAAAGACGTTTTAAAAATGGCGATAGATAAAGGTTATGACATTAAAAACGTACAAGTTCTAGCACCTGTTTATAAAGGAGTAAACGGGATAGATAACTTAAATAAAATTCTTCAAAACGTTTTTAATCCACCGAGTAACAATAAAAAAGAAATTCATGATTTAGATGTAACATATAGAGAAAAAGATAAAATATTACAGTTAGAAAACATGCCCGATGAAAACGTTTTTAACGGTGATATAGGCTTTATTGAAAAAATAGAAAATAACGAAATAACGGTTGATTTTGATGGTAATAAAGTAAAATATACCAAAAAAGATTTTAAAGCTATTAAACATGGTTATGCAATAAGCGTTCATAAAGCTCAAGGTAGTGAGTTTGACATCGTTATAATGCCAATTGTTAAAGAATACTATTACATGCTTTATAAAAAACTTGTTTATACGGCAATAACTCGTGCTAAACGATCTTTAATATTAATAGGAGATCCTGCGTGCTTTTCAAGGGCAGTTTATAACACTGGAGTAAGAGCTCGAAAAACCAATTTAAAAAACATGCTTATTAAAAACATTTCATAGTATAAATAAAATAATTAATTACATACTAATAATGGCATTAATAATTATGCCACTTTCATATTTTTTAAGCGGAAGGTGATATAAATGAAAGCATTAAATAATCTTGGTTGGATGCTTTTAGGTGTTGCCGTAGGTTCTGGTGCATTATATTGTTATAATGAATGTCAAACTAATGGTGGAATAAAGCAAACAATAAGTAAGGTTAAGAAAAACGCTTCAAAAAAATTAGAAAATATGATGGAACAGTAGTTTCTTTTTATGAAACAACGAGCGACAATATTATTTTGTCGCTTTTTGTGTTATAATGAAAGTGCTGGAGGAATTTTTTATGGAAAGAAAAATAAAACGAAATTTTAATACTTCACTTTTTATATCAATATTATTTGTTGTTATAGGCTTATTTTTATTTATTAAACCGGATGCAACAATATCAATTATATCTTATATAGTAGGAAGTTTTTTACTTTTAGTAGGCTTAGTAAACGTATATAGGTATTTTTCTTCTGATAATAAGTTTAACGTTTTTAGTTTTAACTTAGCATACGGAGTATTACTTATAATAGGAGGTATATTCTTAATTATTGATACATCTATTTTTGCTAAAGTATTTAACGTGGTACTTGGCATTTGGATAATAGTAAATAGCGTAACTAAATTTCAATATGGACTTATTTTAAAAAGAACTAATAACAGTGATTGGGCTTATACTTTTTTAGTTTCTATTTTAACTTTTTTATGGGGTATAACACTTTTAATAAATCCTTTCAAATCAGCTTTAACAATAACTCAAATAATAGGTGTATTTATAATAGTTTACGCAGTATTAGACATAATAGATAACTTTATAATAAGAAAAAATATAGACGATATAATAAATGAATTTGATAGTAACTTGACTAAAAAATAGTCAAGTTGTTTTTTTATGTTTGAATAAATATTTTTATTGTGATATGATAATAATATAAATAATAGCAAAGGAGTATATGATATGAAGAAAAGTAAAAGTAATAACTTAGGTTTTACGTTAGTAGAACTAATAGTTGTAATCGCACTTATGATTTCACTTTTAGTTATTGCAATAGTAAGTTACGTAAACATAAGTGAAGGAAAAAAAGAAGAATCATGGGAGCTTGTAAAAGAGCAAATAGAAACTGCTGCGATAGACTTCTTTGGTGCTAATGAGTACTTTTTTGAAGGTAAAGATGGAAAAGATGTTACAGGTTATGTAACAATAAAAAAATTAGTTAATGATGGATATATTAATAGGGTTGTAGATCCGAGAGATAATAAAGTTGTTGATGGATGTAAATATGTTCAAATAGAAAGAGACTCGGAAAGTAATGCTATTAATGCTGAATTTAAGGATGAGGCAAAGGCATTAGATGCGTGTGAGAATAGTGGAATGCTAGCTTCTACAACGACCCCTGGAGCACCATTATTCGAAGTTGAAATTTGGGATAGTAACAAGCAAAAAAAATTCGTGGAAGAAGAGTTGACTGATTGGTTGAATTATAAAAAATTAGGTGGTAATACGCTTTGGATAAAAATTATTCCTCAAAAAGGCTCTACAATTAAAACTCTAACAGTTGATGATGAAGTTGTAGAAAAAGATACTGATGGTAATTATTATTATGAAGAAAAAGATGAAGGAGATTTAAGTAAACACATAGTAGCAGCAAATTATGGTGACAACGTAACTGACGGTGATGTTGGATATAAAAAAGATACGTACGCTCCAACTTTTCAAATTAATAGCGTAACTAGTAAAAATAGTAAGTATAATGATAATGATGCAAACGTAAATGTTACATATAATGACGGTACCTCTGGCGTTGAATCTATCACTATAAATGGAACTAAAAAAACTAATGTAACATCTACTGGTGCGACTCAAAGTTTTGCTGTTACTTTGGGAGGTTTGTTAGATGGCGGTAATCATCCTGCAAAAGGAAAGGCTACAGATGTTGCCGGAAATGAATCTAATGAAGAAAGTAAAAATTATTATGTTTACAAAGATTGTTCTAATAAATCAACGGCATCAACACTTAGTGGAACATGTTCTAACAATGGTTATAGAACTAAAAAAACAACTTCTACTGATAACTTAACCGGACATTCTTGTGGATCTGCTACTACAACAAAAGAAGACTGCACAGTTAATAAATTATTGTTTGCATTAAATTATAATGCTGGTGATGCTGAGAATAATCCTGGTATGAGAGATCCGGGGCCAATGGCATCAAATGGTAAGGGAAGAATCTTTAACAGTTCAAAAGGAACTAGACATTATTCTTTAAGTAAAAATTATATGAGTAACATAGTTATTGATTGGAATGACGGAAAAAAATCACTTACTGGAACAGCGCTTGATTATTGTAATTCTGCAGATGTAAAAAATTGTAATGCAAAAGATGCTGGGTATACGGCTAATGCTTGTGAAAATGTTAGTGATTTTGAAAGACGTTTTAGATTCTGGATATTATGGAATGATGATACAAAATCAAGCGTTCAGTATGGATATATAAGTGCGGGTAAAACAAGTGGTACAAATACTTGGTTTAGAAATCGTAACAACCCACTTTCTGTTACTATCTCTGAAGACTTATCAAAGGTAGTTTATAGGTATGGTTGCTCAGAAGAGGGAAACTGGTATGACGTTAGAAACTGTGGTAAATCATCTGGTAGTAATCCTGATGTAACAATTCACGTATATAATGTTAAAGCAGGTGGTAAAACTTCTAATACCGTTACTTTATATACCTCCTATTTTGCAAAGTGTGGTTATTAAAAAGTGTTAAAAATTTATTAACGCTTTTTTAATTATATTTACTTATATAAAATAAAAAAACATTTAATTGAATATCCGGCTTTAATTTGCTATAATAAAAATATAGAATATAGACATGGGGTGCAAAGATGAAGAATAATAAAGGATTTACATTAGTAGAATTAATAGTTGTAATTGCGCTTATGATATCACTTTTAGTAATTGCAATTGTAAGTTATGTAAATATTAGTAATCAAAAAAAGGAAGAAGCATGGGATAACACAAAACAAGAAGCGGAAGTTGCAGGACAGCAATATTTTGAAACTAATGGATATATGTTAGAAACCTTAATTGACGGGGAAAATGCAGAAGATGGAAGCAAGGTTTTAATAAGCATTGGTGCATTAGTTGAAGAAGGTTATTTAACTAGGGTTGTTAATCCAGTAACTGGTAACCTTGTTAATGAATGTGATTATATTGAGGTGACTAAAGAAAATGGAGCTTATAATTATACTTATGTTGAAAATACTGATGATACTGTATGTAAAACAGAGTCATTTATTAAAACTGAAGTTCCAGGTGGGCCATCTATTAGTGCAAATAAGTCAGGAACCGAGGGCGAAAATGAATATTATATAAGTGAAGTTAACATGGAAGCAAAGGCAAAAACTAACAACAATGGTGCAATAAGTAGTTTTTCATATTGTACTTATAATGGTGATGAAGGTGACTATGTAAACTGTGATAAAAAGTCTTTACCAGTTGAAAGTGATAACGTTTATAACGTAACTAATGAAGCTGGAAATGACGGAAATAAAGCGATAGATGGAAGTAATTTACACACTTATTTTGAAGTTACAAACGTGGTTGGAAAAAGTGCTAAAGTTATTGTAAGTTATAAAAAAGATACTGTTAAACCTAGTTGTTCTAAACAAGAAGGTGTAAGTACCACTTGGACTAATAAAACTAGAAACGTTGTTCAGTATTGTTCTGATGATACAAGTGGATGTACTAAAGATAAAACAGAACTTACTTATAGTACGGACAAAAAAACTGATACGGTAACGATATCTGATAATGCTGGTAATAAAAGTACTTGTAATGTTAATGTTTATGTTGATAAAACTGCACCTACTTGTTCTGTTGCCTTTAGTGGAACTGAAGGTAAAAATGGCTGGTATGTAAAATCAAACGTTTCTGTTTCGTTAACAAAGAGTGATGCTAAGAAAAACGGCGTTTCAAGTGGAATTGCTGGATATGATCTAACAACATCTAGTAAAGCAAGTTATAATAACAAAGCAAGTGGAACGCAAAGTTCTGAGACAACTGGAACTAAATGGTATGGATACGTTAAAGATAATGCTGGAAATACTAGCAAATGTAATAGTAATGTAAAATTAGAAAAGAGTGTTACTTTAGCGTTTGATGTTGAAACAACTAATAAAACTGTTTCAAATAAGAATAATAAAGCAATATTTAATACTAAATATAGTGGCATAATTAAATATGGTTCTGGTAGCAGTGGTAACTGCCATAGAGGAATATCCGGTGCTAAGTATATTGGTTGTGGTGATAATGTTACTAGTACGGAAACTTATTATTATGGAAGATCTTGTGAGGATGTAGGTGATTATAAAAGAACGTTTAAGGTTACTAAAGCCGGTGGAACAAGTACCGTTACTTATGAAGATGATAAAGCATCGGATACGTATTTAAAGCATCTAGGATCGAGAGACGCAAATGGTTCGTATAGTAGAAAAGCAAGTCCAAATTCAATATTTGATAGTTATTATACAACTTCAGATCTTAATAATAATGGATCAAGAGTAAACTTTACTAAGCATTCGTTCCAGTATGTATCAGAAGCTGGTAATAAGTCTAATACAATAATTTTATACACTGAGTATTCGGTTAATTGTGGTTATTAGTTCTTGCACATGTAAATACCTTTTGGTATAATATAAACATATTTAAATTGTTGATGAAAAATAAGTAAAATTACATTTGCTTTTAAAGAGAGTTATTGATTGGTGTGAAAATAACAAAGGATGTGGTTTGAAGCTATTTTCGGAAAGTGATTAATAATCACCGGTTTAAAAGCCGTTATCTAAAATTAAGTAAAAAATAGGATGGTACCACGGATATGTTCGTTCCTAACGAAAGGATCTGGTACCTTTTTTTATAGGAGGAAATTATGGAATTAAAAAAGAAAAATCCAGTAATCTTTATAGTATCTGGAAAAGCAAACGCAGGAAAGGACACAACTTGTGAACTTATTGATAATTACGTTAAATTAAAAGAATTAACGCCAGTTAACTTACAGTTTTCATCTTACATTAAGATGTATGCAAAAGTAATATCTGGTTGGAATGGAGAAGAAGATACCAAACCTAGAAGTTTATTACAACAACTAGGTACTGATATAATAAGAAAAAACATTGACAACATGTTTTTCATAAAAAGAATAATAGGAGACATAATGGTTTATTCTTATTATTGTGATGTTATAACAATAAGTGATGCAAGGCTTCCAGAAGAAATAAACTCTATTTATAACAGTTTTAAAAACGTAGTTAGAGTAAACGTTACAAGACCTAATTTTAACAATAATTTAAATGCTAAAGAAAAGAAGCATCTAACTGAAACGGCCCTTGATAATTATCACGATTATGATTATGAAATAGTAAATGATGGTACAATAGAGGAGCTAAATGAAAAAATAATAAAAATGGTAAACGAGGTGTTATAAATGAAAAATTTAACAAGTAGTGAAATTAGACAAATGTTTTTAGATTATTTTGAAAGTAAGGGGCATTTAATCGTTCCATCAGCTTCATTAATTCCAAAGGATGATCCTTCTATCTTATGGATTAACGCTGGTGTTGCGCCTTTAAAAAAATATTTTGATGGAAGAGAAGTTCCTCCTAAAAGACGCTTAGCAAACTCACAAAAGTGTATTCGTACTAATGATATTGAAAACGTAGGAGATACTTATCATCATACTTTCTTTGAGATGTTAGGTAATTTTTCAATCGGAGATTATTTTAGAGATGAAGCACTTGGTTTTGCATGGGAACTTCTTACTAGCACTAATTGGTACGGTATTGATAAAGAAAGGTTGTATGTAACGGTTTATACTGATGATGATGCGGCATATAAAAGATGGATAGAATTAGGGGTCATACCATCACACATTATTAAAAGTGATGAGAACTTTTGGGACATAGGTCCAGGTCCATGTGGTCCTGATTCTGAAATTTTTTATGATAGAGGGGAAGAATACGATAAAAGAGGGCCAGAATTAATCGAAAAAGACATTGATAATGATAGATATATAGAAATATGGAATAACGTTTTTTCTCAGTATAATCATATTGATGGAAAAGAAAGAAAAGACTTTCCAGAACTTCCTCATAAAAACATAGATACTGGTATGGGTCTTGAAAGGTTAGTTTGCGTTCTTCAAAATGGTAAAACTAATTATGATACGGATCTTTTTAGTCCTATTATAAAGAAACTAGAAGAGTTATCAGGTGAGAAATACACGGATCAAAGAGCTTTTAGAGCGATTGCGGATCATATAAAAACACTAACCTTTGCACTTTCTGATGGAGCATCATTTTCTAATGAGGGAAGAGGATATGTATTAAGACGTATTTTAAGACGTGCATCACGTTTTGGAAGAACTTTAGGTATATATGAGCCTTTTATGTATAAATTAACAGATAGCGTAATTGAAATCATGAAGGACGCTTATCCTTATTTAGTTGATAACAAAAAGATGGTAGATGATGCGATAAAAGCTGAAGAAGAATCATTTTTAAAAACTTTAGCGTCTGGTGAAAAAAGATTATCTGAGTTAATTAAAAGTGGATGTAAGATTACTGGATCTGACGTATTCAAATTATATGATACTTATGGCTTTCCTTATGAATTAACCGCTGAGATACTAAATGAACATAATATAAAGATAAATAAAGATGAGTTTGATAAATGTATGGAAGAACAAAAAACGCGTGCTAAAGAAGCTAATAAAAACGCATCTGGTATGAATGTACAAGGTGATGTTGTAAACTTAAATGAAAAAAGTTTATTCGTTGGTTATGATACTTTAGAGTGTGATGGCAAGGTAATATTCGTTGGTGATAACATTGGAAATAGTGCTGATATTTACTCAGAAGGAATTGTTATTACTGATAAAACACCTTTTTATGCTACTATGGGTGGTCAAGTAGGAGATGTAGGATATATTACTGGAAAGGATTTAAACGCTGAGGTTTTAAAAACCGAAAAAGCACCTAACGGACAGGCCATGCATTATGTAAGAATAATTGAAGGTGATATAAACGTAGGTGATACCGTTCATTTAAGCGTTGATAAAGAAAGACGTTTTGCAATATGTCAAGATCACTCTGCAACGCACCTTCTTCAAAGAGCATTAAAAGACGTTTTAGGTGATGAGGTAGAACAAGCAGGAAGTTATTTAGATGGTTATACGTTAAGGTTTGATTTTAATTATAAAGGTGATATAACTGATGATGAGGTTATAAAAACAGAAGAAAAAGTAAACGAAATGATAAAGGCATGTTATCCTTGTGAAATAAAGGAAATGAAAAAAGAAGATGCCATAAAAATGGGTGCAACAGCACTTTTTGGTGAAAAGTATAGTGATGTTGTAAGAGTAGTAAAATTTGGCCCATCGACCGAACTATGCGGTGGTACGCACGTTACAAACACGGGCAACATAAGAAGCTTTGCAATTAAACAAATAGAGTCTAAAGGACTTAACGTATACAGAATAGAAGCGGTATGTGATACTAACCTAGAAATAGAGTTATTTGAGATGATAAAACCATATAATGATGAGATGATTTTATTACTTAAAAAAGCTAAAAAAATAATAAAGGAAGCTGACGATAATGAAATTGATCTTTCATTTGACGTAAACATTTCAAACGAAAGACCAAAATGCTATAAAGATGTTTTACAAAATAAATTAGAAGTTGAAACATTAAGAAAGAAAATAGCATTACTTGAAAAAGATTATGAAGAAAAGTTGATTGCAAAAGAAATTTCAAACGTAAACACTTATTTAGACGAAAAGAAAAAAGGTATTTATGGGGAAGTTTTAATCAAGGTATTTGAAAATAAAAGCATTAATATTTTAAAATCGTTAGCGGGTGCTATTTCATCAAGGTTAACAGATGGTGTGGTATTTTTGATTAATAAAACAGATTCATCATTAAACTTCGTATGTAAAGTAAGTGATACTATAAAGGACAAAGTAGATGCTGGCCTTTTAGTTAAAGACGCAAGTAAAATTGCCGGTGGTAACGGTGGTGGTAGTAAAGTTTTTGCGCAAGGTGGAGGCACCATAACTGATAAATTAGACATGATCTTAGCATACGTAGAAAGCAAAATAGAAAAAGAATAAAGAGGTATTAAAATGGAAACAGTAGAGACTTTAGATTTTGATGAAAAGCCAAAGAAAAGTAAAAAACGCTTAAAAAAATGGATACGTGTTTTGTTAAAAATATTCTTTATTTTAATTGTTTTAATAATAGTTGGCATAATAGCATTAAGTTATTTATTTGGAGCGGTTCAAACAAAAAGCGAGGTATTAGAGTTTACCATAGAAGAAGGACAGACCGTTTATCAAGTTGGAAACAAACTAAAAGAGGAAGGTATTATTAGAAGTAATTTTGCTTATAAAGTATACGTTAAACTAAATAACATAAATAGTTATAAAGCAGGTGTTTATAAACTTGATAAAAGTTATCCATTAAATGATATCGTATCTTTACTTACTGGTGATTATTATAAAGAAGACGGTGTTTTAATTACTTTTAAAGAAGGAAGAAATATAAGACAAATAGCAAGTGAAATAGCGGATAATACAAATGTATCAGAAGGAGAGTTTTTATCTTTATTAGAAGATGATTCATATATTGATGAGTTAATTAATAAATATTGGTTTTTAACAGATGACATTAAAAATGATGATATTTATTATCCATTAGAAGGTTATTTATTTCCTGAAACTTATAATTTTAATAAGAACGTAACTGCCAAAGAAATAATAGAAACTATGCTAGATCAAGAAGATCAAGTTTTAAGTAAGTATAAATCAAAAATAGATTCTAGTAGCTATAGTGTTCATGAAATTGTAACGCTTGCTTCATTAGTAGAGCAAGAGGGTATTTATGAAGATGATAGAAAAATGATCGCTGGTGTTTTTTATAACAGACTAAATGCTGGTATGTCACTTGGAAGTGACGTTACGACTTATTATGCGTTTAAAGTTGATTTAGGAGAGCGTGATTTAACGTCTAGTGAGATAAATACTTATAATCCATATAACACAAGAGGTCCACAAATGAACGGGAAATTGCCGGTAGGCCCAATTTCTAATTTTTCAGAAAACTCACTTGATGCAGTTCTTTCACCAACTGATAGTGATTATTATTACTTTGTTGCGGACAAATCAGGTAAAACTCATTTTACAAGAACTTACGAAGAACATCAAGAATTGATTAACGCGTTAAAAGAAGCAGGAAATTGGATAGAATGGTAATTAAAAAAAATTAAAAAAAATAAAATTTGTGAGTTTGGCATATTTTGGAGGGTGTAAAGGATGCAAAAAA
>CALVSY010000019.1 GCA_944359725.1 uncultured Bacilli bacterium
CAAAGAGATATTATACAATATATATCGGAATCTTTTTTATTAATGATAAGGTATCTTTTTAAAAAAGGATTAACATTTCTATTTTTTTAGATTGTAATATGTGTCTTATTTTGTTATAATTAACATTGATAATAGGGTTGGTGATAGACGGTGAAAAATCAAAAGGGCCAAGCGTTAGTTGAATTTATTATAATACTTCCAGTTACTTTAATGCTTATTTTTTGTGTTATAGATTTTGCACGGGTAATATCCTTAAGAAGTGATTTGGAAAGCATAACTCAAGATGCAACGATTCTTTATCAGTCTGGAAAGACAAAAGAAGACATTGAAAGAGAACTTGATTTAAATGGTGCTGATTTAAACGTTTTAATAGAAGGTGAGTATGTAGATATTAAGACTTCTAAAGAAATAAAACCTATTACTCCAGGTTTTTCATACATATTAAAAGACGTTTTTAACGTTGAGGTAAATAGGGTGATAAGAAATGAGTAAGTTGGGTAACAAGGGGCAGGCTCTTGCAATCTTCGTAATATTTGTTCCAGTGTTTATTATGGTAGGGGCATTTGTTGTTGATTTATCGTTTGCAAATTACAATGCTAGAAAATTAGACAACATATCTCAAATAGTAATAGATTATGGACTTGACCATTTATCCGATGAACCTTATAACAACATGGTTGACTTAATTTATCAAAATGATAGTGAAATAGATAGTTATACAATTAACATAAATGAAGAAGAAAGTAAAATAGACGTTAGCATTACAAAAGCAACTAAAGGTTTTTTTGGAAGCATTATTGGAAAAGAAATATACAATGAAAAAAGTGAGCTTAGTGGCTATATAAAAGATGATAAAAAAATAATAGAAAAGGGTGTTTAATTATGAAAAGTATCGCGGCAAAAGTAATTACTGTATTTTCTTGTAAAGGTGGTGTTGGAAAAACAACAACGACTCTTAATTTAGCGGGAATATATAGTTTAATGGATAAAAAAGTTCTTATTATGGATCTTGATTTAAATAGTGGAGGAGTTGCGGTTAGCTTAAATGTTAACAACGAAAAAACGATATATAACGTGGTTGACGATATGTCTAATAACCGTTTTAAAGAAATAGATGATTACGTTTGTAAGTATAACGATAAGATAGATGTTTTATCTGCGCCTAAAGATCCTAGAAACGCACTTAAAATTGATTCTAAGTACATTAGTTTAGTAATTTCATCTGCTATATATAAATATGATGTTATCTTAATTGATACGTCTCATCAAATTAGTCCAGTTTTGTTAATGGCTTTAGATAAGAGTGATAATACTTTGTTTTTAGTAACTAATGATCCGGTTGACTTGAAAAACGCAAGAAGCATGATTTCAATATTTAAAGATACGGAAGTTAATAATTATAAAGTAGTGTTTAATTCATCTAAGGATATTGGTAAGGATTACTTTTCATTATTTGATATCAAAAACATTATAAAGCATAACATTGATTATACGATTGATAAATCATTTTACATAAAAGACATTGATAAATACGTAATTGACGGAGAAATATTAACGCTTAATAAAAAAATACGATCATCTAAGAAAGGTGATATCATGAAGCTTACTAAGCTTGCGAATGCACTACTTGAATCTAATCCAAAAAAAGTGGAGGTAAAAAAAGATGAAGAAAAGTAATTTATTAGATGCTTTTGACGTTAAAGAGCAAAAGGTAGTTACAAAACCGGTTGCAGATTATGATATATTTAAAGACAAAGAGCTTTTAGATAATTTAAGAAACACCATTATTTCTAATTTAATAGATGATAAAATACCAAATGATAAACTTCTTCATGAATATATAAATGATGAGATTGATAAGGCACTTTTAGGTTATGATTTAACTAATTTAGAGCGTAGTCATATCTTTAACTTGATTGATAACGAAATAAACGGTAATGGACCTATTACCGAGCTTTTAGAAGATCCTAACATTACCGAGATAATGGTTAATGGTAAAAATGAGGTTTACGTTGAGATAGACGGACAAATAAGTAAGGATGATTCTGTATCATTTATAAATGATGAACACATCATAAGAACCATTCAAAAAATAGTTCAGCCACTAGGTAGAACAATTGATACGGCAAACCCAATGGTTGATGCAAGGTTAGAAGATGGTTCAAGACTAAACGCTGTAATTCCTCCTTTGTCTTTAAAAGGACCGGTTGTTACGATAAGAAAGTTTAGACGTGATATGGAAACCGTTGATGATTTTTTAAGAACTGGTGCGATGACTCCTTACATGGCTCGTTTTTTAGACGCAGCGGTAAAGGCTAAGCTAAACATCATAATATGTGGTGGAACTGGTGCTGGTAAAACAACGCTTTTAAACGCACTATCATCTTTTATTGGGGATCATGAACGTATTATAACTATTGAGGATGCGGCCGAGCTAAGACTTCACCAATCACACGTAATAGGTTTGGAAACAAGACTTACTAATTATGAGGGGACAGGAGAAGTTACCATTCGTGATTTAGTTATTAACTCTCTTCGTATGAGACCAGATAGAATAATCGTAGGTGAGGTTCGTGGAAAAGAAGCTTTTGACATGCTTCAGGCGATGAACACGGGTCATGATGGCTCACTTACCACGATGCACGCAAACGGACCAATTGATGCTTTAAACAGACTTGAGACGATGGTTTTAATGGCTGGTATGGAAATTCCTATTAAAGCAATTCGTGAATATATTGAAAACGCAATTGATTTAGTTGTTAACGTATCTCGTTTATCTGATGGAAGAAGAAAGGTAACAAGTATTTGTGAAGTAGATGGGTTTGATGATGACGTTATAAAACTAGAAGAAATCTTTAGTTTTAAACAAACTGGTTTAACCAATACTGGAGAAGTAGACGGAGCATTTGACTTAAGAAAAAGAGTCCCATCGGTTCTTAAGAAAATAAGAAGTAAGGGTATTACTGATTTAGATGATATATTTAATTTTAAAAAGTAAGAAGGTGATATTATGAACGTATTTATAATTCAAACAATTATAATGGTTATACTTGCCTTTATAATATTTTATCTTATTATTTATAATAATAGTTTAAAATTAGAACGAAGGATATCAAAGTATTGTATTGATTCAATAAAAGATGATACGATATCACTTTTTGATTTCGTTCATGATGAGTATTTGGTCTTAGTATCTAAAGTAACTAAAATACTTAAGAAATCCGTTTTTTTAAGTAAGTATTCATCTAAGTATAATAGGTATATAACTTATGAGAATGAAAAGAACACTTGTGCGATGGATTATGTTACAAATAAGTTTTTCATTGCGTTTGCCTTCGTGTTCATAATCTTTTTTGCAAGAATAATTGAAGGTGTATTTCCAAGTTTTATTGATATATTAGTTTCGTTTTTAATAGGATTTTTCATAATTGACATATACTTTAAATTCTATGATGTTATTAAAAAAAGACAAATAGAGCAGGACCTTTTAAACGCTATAATTATTATGAACAACGCTTTTAGATCAGGAAGAAGCACCATGCAAGCAATAGAAATAGTTGCCCATGAATTAAAAGGACCAATAAGTCAGGAATTTAAAAAAATGCACTTGGAGATAAGTTACGGTCTTTCTTTAGACGTTGTTTTTGAAAGGTTTTCTAAGCGTGTTGAATCAGAAGAGGTAAGCTATATTACTTCATCGCTTAGCATTTTAAACAAAACCGGTGGTAACATTATAAACGTGTTTTCTTCGATTGAAAAAATGCTGTTTAACAAAAGAAAACTAAAGCAAGAAATGAAGTCCTTAACATCTTCTGCTAACATGATAAGTAAGGTTTTACTTGCTATGCCTTTTATATTCGTTTTGATTATTTCACTTTTAAACCCAAGCTATTTTATGCCTTTACTAAACACTACGCTAGGTAATATATTATTGTTTATAATAATTGTAATATATGCTTTATACGCGTTTATCGTAAATAAAATAATGAGAGTGAGGTTTAACTGATGAAAGAGAAAAAATCGTTTATTTACCGAATCTATCGTGAAAAGGACATAAAAAAAGTAGATGATAAAATAAATCAGTTTGGGGTATCAAAAAAGTTTACAACTGAGTATTTTATGAATTTTAGACTTTATTCTTCACTTTTAGTATTTGTTGTTATATTTATATTTATTGATTATGGAGCACTTTTAGCACCTATTATAACCGTTTTATGGTATTTGTTAGTGGGTTATTTAATGATTGATAAGCCGCTTAAGAAAAGGGAAAGAAAATTAGATAACGAAGCATATTATTATTTTGAGGTTTTAACGCTTGCCCTGGAGTCAGGTAGAAACTTGGAAAACGCAATTAAAATGGCATGTAAATACATAGACTCTGAAATATCCGACGAATTTAAAGAAACCTTAAAACAAGTAAACTTTGGTAAGTCTTTAACGGAAGCATTATCACTTATGAGCACAAGAATACCAAGTATTACGGTTAACAACATAATATTAAACATGGAACAATCTAACCTTTTTGGTAATAGTATAATAGAGACCATGTATAACCAATTAGATTTTTTAAAAGACAAACAAGTAATGGATATAAAATCAGAAATTAATAAGATTCCTAATAAGATAAGTATTTTCTCAGTACTATTTTTCATAC
The DNA here is from genome assembly GCA_944359725.1 of uncultured Bacilli bacterium. Lineage (GTDB taxonomy): Bacteria > Bacillota_I > Bacilli_A > RF39 > UBA660 > Aphodocola. Next base: position 4,655 of record CALVSY010000019.1, read on the forward strand.
CACTTATACTTCTTATTATATTAGGTCCGGTTTTAATAGATTTTATATCATAAAAGTAGGTTTTAAAAAGCCTACTTTTAAAATGTAAAAATACTTTACACTTCGTATATATTTTTGTTTACCGGGAATATTTTTAATGATAAGATTTAAATAGGTAATAGTATATTGGAGTGATGTTAATGGATAATAACATATTTAACTTTAATAATAAAGAAGAAGAAAAAAATCCAGTTGGAAGACCTCGTCTTGCGGATTCTAAAACAAAGAAAAAATCGCTTATCATCGCGGGTTGTTCGTTTTTGTTTGTTATATTACTTTTGGTCTTTGGTTATGGAACTTTGTTTGGATTTAAAAACATGAATTTAAAAGGCTTAATAAACAAAACGGATTCTTCAGAAAAAAACGTTTTGGTAGAAGAAATAAAACCGTTAATCAAAAACGTAACGTTAAAAGTTGATACGGCAAGAAAGGTATACTTAACTGTTTTACCAGCGAATGCCTCTGATAAAACCATTAGTTATGAAAGTTTAAATCCTAAGATTGCACAGGTTGATGAAAACGGGAAAGTAACGGCCTTAAAAGAAGGAGAAGCTAAAATAGTTGCAAAAACAACCGATGGAAGTGATTTATCTACGACATTTAGTATAAAAGTCATAAAAAATGCGACCGGTTATTGTGAGTTTACCTCACTTACCAAAACAAGAAGTGGTATTTCTTATGCAACTGAATGTAATAATGCAAAGATAAAAGAAATTCAGTATAAAATCGGTGATGGAAAATATGAAAAATTACTTACTAAAAAAGCAAGTGATGACGTTGATTTATCAAGTGATCAATTAGATAGTGACATAACGTTTAAAGTTGTTTATTATCCTAATAATAGTAAAATTACTGATTATGAAACTAAAACTATAAAAAAGAATAAAAAAACAACCAAAGCACCGAGTGGAAGCTGCACGTTAGATATTGTGGAGGTAAATAAAAACTCTGCAAGATATGATATTTCATGTAGTAATGCAAGCGTAAGTAAAATAGCATATAAAATAGGTAATGGAAGTTACGTAGGACTTGATCCTAGTAGCTTAGCAGATACAATAATATTTGAAGAAAGTGATGTTACAAGAATGATTTATTTTAACGTATCTTACGTAATAGATGGTACGGATAGAATAAATACGGTTACTAAAAGTAGTATAATAGAAAAGAGTAACTAATTTGAAAGGAAGGTAAATAATATGAAAAAAGAACAAAAAAATCCAGTAGGAAGACCAAAACTTGCGGATTCTAAAACAAAAAAAGAATCACTACTTATATGTTTATTTGTCTTAGTTGTTATTGTTATTGTTGGTATCATTGGTTATAATACGCTAGCTATTAACTTTGACCCTAAGTATAATGTTGCGAATGTATATAACAGTAACGTTAATAAATGCACCGTAGAAAATGATAAGATAACTTGTGGTAATAACGTAACTTATATGAAATACAAATTAAATAAAGGTGATTATAAAGAAATATCAAAAGAAGATGTAAATATATCCGTTAGTGTTGATGAAAATGATTTAGATAACGTTTGTTATAAAACAAATACAACTGATTTAAAATGTATTAAATAGACCATTTATTGGTCTTTTTTCGTATATAAAATTATTTTTGAAGGAAAATATAAATGGTGATGAAAATGTTAAACGATATTTTAAATACTAACTTTAATGAGGTTTTAAACGTATGTCAAAGGGCACTTATATCACTTGTGCTTTTATTTTTTATAACCAAGTTAATAGGTAAAAAACAAGTATCAGAACTTAGTTTATTTGATTATGTAATTAGTATTTCAATTGGTAACTTTGCAGCGGAAATATCGATGAATTTAGATTATCAGATTGCAAATGGTTTGGTTGCGGTATTAATATTTGGAATTATTGCGGGGATAGTTGCATACCTTACCATGAAAAGTATATTTCTAAGGCGTTTTTTCATGGGAAGTCCAACCATTATAATCGAGGATGGTAAATTTGTTTATAAAAACTTAAAAAGACTTAAGATGGACATTAATGACATTTTAGAAACGGCAAGGATCGCAGGATACTTTGACATTAGTAAAGTAAAGTACGCGATAATGGAGGCCAACGGAAAGGTAAGTTTTCTTTTAAAAGAAGAAGAAAATCCGGTAAGTATAAAAGATGCTAAATTAACCCCTAAAAAAGAAGGATTACAAGCTAACGTTATAATTGATGGTAAAATAATGCATAAGAATTTGAAAGTTATTAAAAAAGATGAAAACTGGCTTTTAAAACAGTTAAAAGTAATTGGAAAAAAGCGCTTAGATGATATATTACTTGCAACGGTAGATAACGTAACTGATAAATTATCGGTTTATGAGAAAAACGCATCAATCGAAATTAAAAACTCACTTGAGTAAGATTTTTTAGTTGATTATAAATTCATTTTTATGTTATTATTTACATGGTGATAACATTGAAAGATAAAATTACGCGTTTTATAAAAAATAACAAATGGCTTTTACTTACATTTTTATTATCAAGCATGGTTGTAAGTATAATATACACCCTGCAAAAAATCGCGCCATTTGGAAATAACTCAATGCTAGACGTTGATTTTTACCATCAGTATGGACCTTTACTTAATGAATTATATGATAGGGTAAAGTCTGGAGAATCACTTTTATATTCATTTAATACGGCAGGTGGCATGCCTTTTTATAAGAATTTTGCAAATTATTTATCTAGTCCTTTTAACATAATATTATTTTTGTTTAAAAAAGAAAACATCGTAATGGCTTTTTCTATAATAATTGGTTTAAAAGTTGTTTTTGCATCGGTTACCATGCAGCATTACTTAAATAAAACTTTTAAGAAAAATAACTTTATTACCGTAATATTTGGTTTGCTATACGCTTTATCAGGCTATTTCTGCGCTTATTACTGGAACATAATGTGGCTTGATGGAATGGTGTTCTTACCAATAATAATGCTTGGCATAAATAAAATAATTGAACAGGAAAAACCAAATACTTATATTATTAGTCTTGCACTTATGCTTTTTGCAAATTATTTTATCGGTTACATGATATGCATCTTTAGTGTTATATACTTCCTTGGATTATTCTGGTATAAGAACAACTTTAAATTAAAAAACGTAGTAAGAAAGTTCTTAATGTTTTTTATATCATCTTTGCTTGCAGGAGGTTTAGTAGCATTTATCCTTCTTCCGCTTTTTTACTCAATGTCAACAATTAGTGCAACGGGAGATTTGTTTCCTTCAGCATCCTCATCGTTTTCTATTACTGACTTTATATTTAATCATATAACAGGCGTTTCAAGAACGGTTTTTGCAAGTGACATTTTACCACTTCCAAATGTATATCCAGGATTAATATCACTTGTTTTAATAGTTTTATTATTCTTAAATAAAAATGTTAATATAAGATTTAAAATATTATCAGTTATTGCTATTTTATTTTTCTTCTTTTCGTTTAACATTACCACTCTTGATTTTATTTGGCATGCTTTTCATGTTCCAAACGATTTGCCTTGGAGATATTCTTTTATATACATCTTTGTTTTAATTACAATAGCATATTATTCATTTAGTAAAATAAAAGATGTATCATTATTTAGATTATGTATATCATTTGCAGTTATTATGTTAGTTGTTTTACTAGCATCTAAGTTAAACTTTGAAAACTTAAGTGATTCTAAAATAATTACTTGTATAATTTTACTTTGTCTTTACTTTATAATTTTCATTTTATTTAAAAACAAAGTAAATAAAAAAGTTTTATACGTTATTTTAACGATTTGCGTTTCATACGAAGTTATATACGGTATTAATTCAAACTGGAATATAAATCATGACATAACCATATTTATGGAAGATAAAAAGCCTTATCAAAGCCTAATTAAAGAAATAAAAAAGGACGATAATGGGCTATGCAGAATTGAAAAAACTGATTATTTAACTTTAAATGATGCCGCTTGGTATGATTATTATGGTATTTCTGCTTTTTCTTCAATGGCGTATGAGGATACTGCTAAAGCTCAAAGAAACCTAGGGTTAGCAGGTAACAACATAAATAGTTATTATTATAAGTATTACCAAACACCCGTTTATAACACGATGTTTAACATAAAATACTTATTAGGTAATTATATAGAAAATGATTATTACGTACCAATTGATACCAAGGATAATCATACTTCTATAGGTTATAATTATTCATCATCAATTATGTATGCGGTAAATAAAGAATTAGAAGATTTATCTTTAGTTAGTTATAACCCGTTCTTAAACCAAAGCAATTTTGTAACTTTATCAACGAACGTAAATGACGTGTTTAATAAGGCCCAAGTTAAAAGTGTTACCGGTGGGAACATAACAAATGATAATTTTTATGATAATTCAAATGGCACGTTTAATTATGAGTTAGATGAGTTATCTAAATCCATTAGTTTTAACATAGATGACGTATATGAAAAAAACCTTTATTTATATATCGGTGGTGCAAACGCCCAAAGTTTTACCGTTAATGGTACTTATTATTCTTTGACTAGCGACGAGTATTTCATATTTGATACCGGAAAAATATATGATGATAATTTATCGGTTACGATTGAATTTAATAATGAAAATCCATCTTCTATTACGTTTTATGCATATTATTTAAATGATTCTTCATTTAAAGAGTTTTATAATGAAATAATGGATGAGGCGTTAGACGTTAAAAAATATAGTGATACCTTAATTGAAGGAGATGTAGAAGTTAATGACGATAAGTTAATGTTTACCACGATTTCATTTGATGAGGGTTGGAGCGTGTACGTAGATGATAAAAAAGTAGAAACTAAAAAGGTTTTAGACGCTTTCTTGGCATTTGATATTGATAAGGGAAAACATGGAATAAAATTAGTATATTATCCTAAAGGCATGCGCTTAGGTGTCTTAATAACTATTATTTCACTTGGGGTATTACTTATTTATAACTTTAAAATAAATAAAAAAAGTAATAAAAGATAAATTTAATGTTTAAATTTATCTTTTTTTGTGTTAGAATGTTAATAGTTATAATATGAAAGTATACTAAAAAGTGCTTTTATATTGTTAAAGGGGGAAAAAGGAGGTTAGTTGTGATAGGGACAATTGAGAGGATTAAAAACAGTGTTTTATTAAAGTGTAGTACCTTAAATGATGATGTAATATCCAAAGAATTGGTAAATATTATTGATACTAGGATATATCGTTTTTCTGAAGAAATGGTAAGCATGATTGATAGTGCAAGTATGATAAGCGAAGAGTCCTTAAGACAAGAGGTTTCTTTACAAATAAAAACACCAATCATAAAAAAGATTAAAAGAAAGTTATTTATTGATTCGCTAGCACTTCAAATTACTAATGATACTTTTATTGAAGATGCACTAACTGGTAAAATAACCATAAAGCAAATAGAAAAAACGTATATTAAAGAACTAGAAAAAAATAAAAGTTCAAATCAGTTAAACATGACTGAGAACTTAAACTTAGATGAAATAATTAATAATTTAAGGTTATTCGTTGATGAAAAAATAGTACCAAATATAAAAGAAAATGCGTTTTTAACTAATTCTATAGTTAATTTAGTAGAAAAATTAAGAGCTAACCTAGAAGATGATTTACAAAAGATGATTAATACCACTGATTTAAAATATTTAGATATTTTACTTGGTGAGTTAAAAGAAGAAACAGTAACAAAAGAAGAAGAAGGGGAAATAAGTATGTTTGAAAATTTAGCTTTAGAAAATGATTCGCTAGTTAGCAATCAAGAAGAAAAACCAAAATCAAATAAGTTTGATAAATATGATGATATGACTTTGTTTAACAAAATGATATTAAGTTTAAACACGGAAGAAGAAAAATTATCTAGATTAGAAAGCAAGCTTGAAAAAAGCAAGAAAGAAGTAGATCAAAGATTAAACGCTACTAACAAAAACATAGAGATGAACATTCAAAGGGAAAACATGTTATCACAAAGAAGACTTGAGTTAAATAATAAAGAAGTAGAGCTTAATTCAAAATTATCAGAAGCTGAGGTAATATTCCTTAACATGAAACCATTAATTAAAGGGTTAAATAAAATTAAGGATGCTAATGACGGAGGTAATACAAATGAGTAAGTTATTAAACAGTGTATTAGATAAAATAAGTGAAGATAATAATGAATACAGAAGAGAGCTTAATTCTTTAAATAATAAAATAGATGAAAAAACAACTACTTTAGTTGGTGATGTTGTAACACTTTCTGGCTATTCAGTTGATTTTTCAAATACCGTAAGTGAAGCTAAACAATTACTTGTAAGTCCTATAAGTAGAATAATAGAACAATATGTAATAAAAGATTTAAGAAGCGTTGAAACGGTTAATGAGCAGTTTATTGAAAAGATTAATGATAAACTAGAAACTGAAAACGTAAACACAATAGAAGAAAAGCAAAGATTTAATAAAAATCTAAACTCATTATTAAATGATAAATACCTAGAAATAGTTAAAATAAAAAGAGCTTCTTTCATTAATGAAGAAGGTGTAAACGAAGATGTAGAAAAAGTAGTAAGTGATTTCGTAGTTAATATAACAAGTAAAGCAGGTTTTGATATTTCAAGATTAAATGACGTAATAAATGGTTATAAAGCTGAAGTTTATGCATTAATAAATAGTACTTTAACCAAGATAAGTTCATTATATTTAAATAATTTTGTAACGGAAGTTTCAAATGCTTTAGATCAAGATGATACTTTAGGAGATTTTTCAAGTAATATCCAAAGTAGTATAAATGATGTGCCAAAACCATTTATTCCTGAAATAAATGAGGTTCAAGAAGAAAACTTAAACTTTGAGTCTCCTGATTTAAGTGCAAATAATACTCATCCTCAAATTCCAATCATGCCAGAGATAACTCCGGTAGAAACCGAAAATGAAAATATAGTAGAAAAAGAAGAGGTAAACACTCAAGATAATGGTATTGAATCAATGAGTATAAACGTTCCAACCATGGAAGAAATAAAAGATGAAGAAGTAAATTCAAAACCTAAAAAATCATATGATGTTGAAGAAATTCTAAAAATAGCTAAAAGCCCAATCGCAGCAATTGAAAAAGATGAAACACCAAAGTCAAATGATTCATTTGTTACGGTTGAACCAATTAGCATAACAAATAAAATGGATCAATTAGATCCTGAGTTTGATGCAAGAGAAATCGTTGAAGAAATGATTGATAGATTAAAAAATAGAATTGCACAAATAGATAACAGAAGAACAAAATACGAAGAAGATAGTAATAAGTTACAAGAAGATGAAGCTTTTGTTAATGATTTAATTAAAAGTGCTAAAGATAAAAAAGATGAGTTAGACATAATAGAAAAAGAGTTACTTGAAAAAGAAAAAGAGCTAAATGAAAGACAAAAGGAATTAGATAAAAAGATAAATGACGTAATGCCATTTGCAAACGCTGTTTTAAAAAGTGAAGAATCTTAAAAAAGATTCTTTTTTTGTAATTAAATTATCATATTATCATATAGTTAAGTAGAAAGATTTGGAGGATAATATGATTAATAAACAGAAAATATGGTTTTTAACATTATTTAGTTTAATATTAGTGTTAAGTGTGTATTACATTACTATGCCAAGTGATCTTTTAACAGCGCAAGCATCAAAAACAACCGAAGAAAAAGAAACTACTAAAGAAACGACAACAAAGAAAGATACTACTGTAAGCGAATCTGATGCTTTAACAGCGCTTCAAGTGGAATTAGATGAAGAAAGACAAGCATTAGCGGCCGAATATAACGAAATACTAACTAATAAAGATACTTCAACCGAAGAGAAAAATAACGCTTATGATGGTTTAAAACAAATTGATGAGTTAAAAGCTAAGGAAGAAAAACTAGAAAAAAAATTAAAAGATGAATTAGATCTTGATTCTTTTATTAAGATTGATGGAACAAATATAAACGTTACGGTTAAAAAGAAGAATCATGATTATTCTCTAGCCAATAAAGTAATGAGATCAATAAGTGAAGAGTATGATACTAAGGTGTACGTATCAGTCAAGTTCCAAAATTAAGTAACTTTTTAAAGTTTTCTCATAGAATAATATAGAAAAAATATTAAAAGACCTCTTATTATAAGAAAGTGGGGAAATCATGGGAAAACGGGTACTAACTAAAAGAGAAAAAGAAATTTTTGACTTACTTATATCAAACCAAACAACAAAAGAAATAGCAGATAAATTAGGAATAAGTGAAAAAACAGTTAGAAATCACATATCAAATGTAATGCAAAAACTTGGAGTAAAAGGAAGAGCATGCGCTGTAATTGAACTTATAAAATTAAATGAGATTAAATTATAAAATCGCATATTTAATGCGATTTTTTCATATCATTAAATGGAGGACTATTATGCTAAGAAAATTTGCTTATAACAGAATTTTCAGAACTACAGGAATGCTTTTACTTTTTTTACTTTTGCTTTTATTTCCAGCATCTAAAGAGTATTCCCTAGAAGATGATGCCTCATCCATTGTAAGTAACACGGTATCATTAAACGAGGTTTATTTAATTGATAAAGATGGATACGTTGCAAGAACAAAGGCTGCTATTTATGGTAATGATGATGAGGAGTATGCTAAAAACTTAATAGAGATGTTAATTATTGATGGTAAATACTCAAGTAAAATACCAAATGGTTTTAGAGTGCTTATTCCAACTGATACTAAAATAAACGAAGTAACAATAGATGATAATGCGATAACAGTTGATTTATCGAATGATATTTTAGAATTAAAAGATGATGCTTTAAAAAAGGTAATAAGTTTAATTACTTATAATCTAACTACGATTGATAATGTAAAATACGTTTACTTAAAAGTTGACGGTAATTTATTAAGTACTTTTCCAAGTAGTAATACTACTTTAAACCAACCATTAAAAAAAGAAGATGGAGTAAATACTTACTATGATGCGTTTAATTATAAAAACGTAAGTAAAACAACCGTTTATTATGTTAATAAAAACAATAATGGATATTATTACGTTCCGGTAACTAAAATAAATAATGATAACCGTGATAAAATAAGAATAATAATAGATGAATTAACATCATCTCATATATATGAAACTAATTTAATGAGCTTTTTAAACTATAACACCAAGTTAATTAGTTATGAGTTAAAAGATGATGTGTTAACACTTAATTTTAATGAATTCTTATTTGACGATGCAAATAATAAAAGTGTTTTAGAAGAGGTAATATACTCAATTTCACTATCTGTTAGAGATAATTATGACGTTAAAGAGGTTGTTTTTAACGTCGCTGGCAACGAAATTACAAAAAGTGTGTTAAAAGATATTGAATAATTATTATTTTTGAGTTATAATTGATTTGTTCATTTAAGAACAAACAGGTTGTCCTGCTAGCTCAGCTGGATAGAGCAACGGCCTTCTAAGCCGTGGGTCAAAGGTTCGAATCCTTTGCAGGACGCCATATGAATATTAAGATCTAGCTAATTGCTAGATCTTTTTATATACATTTTTCATTTTTTTTAATTTTTTTAGGGGATTTTTAAAAGTTATGGCTAATTATAAGTATGAGGAAGTAGTGATTTACTAACTTTGTTTTCCATTTCTTTTTGAATAAGAACGTTTGGTTGCAGCTTATGAGGTTTAGATTTGAAATTAAATTTACTCCAAAATTAGTCATCATATTACTTATAATAGTAGTCATATTGATTGTTATATAAAGTAAGAAAAGCAGAGCATAGTAAATACTAGCTCTGCTTTTCATTAATAAACATTAACTGGAAAACAACTAGTAAGCTGCTTCCTTACACTTTTATTATATCCAAAAATAAAAATATAATCAATATAAAAAGTATATTTACACATACTAATAAAAGAAATTGCAAATAAGTAAATATTATGATAATATAAAATTAAGATAGACAAAGATAAGAAGGTGTAAGAAGTGGAAAAAGATAGAACAAAGAAAATAACAATGATAGTGTTAATAGTGGCAGTAATGGGACTTACCGTTGCCTTTGCAGCATTATCACAAAATTTAACGATAAATGGAAGTGCAAACGTAGATGCCGCAACTTGGAACATTCACTTTGATAATTTAAGTGAAGCACAAATAAGTGGGGAAGCACAAGAAAACGCAAAACCAAGTATAAACGAAGATGATAAAGTAAGAATAGATGGAATAAACGTAACATTAAATAATCCAAAAGATAAAGTAGTATATAACGTAGATTTAGTAAACGAAGGAAGTATAGATGCAGAAATATCAAACATAGTTGTACCTACACTTACAGAAAAGCAAGAAAAATACTTAGAGTTTAAAGTTGCGTATAGCGATACTGATAAAGAACTTAGCTTAGGTGATTTATTAAATAAAGGAGAAACAAAACCATTAACAATAACAATAAGATATAAGGATGAGATAGATGAAAGTGATTTGCCAGATGAAAAACAAACAATAAGTTTATCATATGAACTTACATTTACACAATCTGACGGAAAAGAAGATGAAGAAACAACTCCTCCAATTACAAATAATTGTACAACCTTTGAGAAAAAAGATACTTATAACGTAGGAGATGTAATTGCCTTTTGTAATGATGATACTGGAGTAAGTGAAGACTTTTACGTAATAAAAGATAATGGTGATACTGTTACGATGCTTTCTAAATATAACTTATTAGTTGGTGATATAGTCGTAGTGGATGATCCACAAGGAGGAGATATACAATCTCAAACACCAATAGATACATCAACTAGTGGGTATGGCTTACAAAGTGCAAGTGCAAAAGCTGCATTATTAACAAGTACTAATTGGGTTGGAACAATAGCGTTTTCAAACTCTAATTATTGGTATAGTAATGGTTTAAAACAAGAGTATGGAACAAGTTATCCAGCTGATGTATATGATAGTAATTCATTATTATACTCTCACGTAGAAAACTATGAGAATTATTTTAAAAACACACTTGGAAAATCAAGTGTAAATGCAAGGTTAATAACTTATAACGAACTTATTAGTTTGGGATGCAGTGATGATGAAAACAGTTGTTTATCAGCTCCATCTTGGGTATATACAACAACCTACTGGAGCGCCTCTGCTAGGAACGATTACAACGCCTGGACCGTCGTTTCGAATGGCTACTTTGGCCTCAACGGTTATGACGATGGCAGCAACCTTGGCGTTCGCCCGGTTATAACCATCTTAAAATCTGATATATAAAAATAAGCAAACAATTTATTGTTTACTTATTTTTTATTATTACTTATTGTGCTTCTAAATAAATATTTTCATCAAAATCATGCTCTCCATCATCTTTGGACAGAAGTGTTTGTGTATCAATTAAAAAGTAATCATGATTTAAAGTATTAGAACCATCACTCATAATAGGGTCATCCCAAGTTAAATCAAGATGTAACCAATTACCTTCAACGTAAACTAAGTTCCATACGTGGGTACTTGATGATATTCTATAGTTTTTAACTCCTAGTTTTTCTAAGAATAATTGCATTGCATCAGTATAACCACTACATATTCCAACGCCATCAAACAAAACGCCATATGCAGTTGAAGAATTTAAATCTGAAACACCAGTTGTGTTGGTACTATCATATTTAGTGTTATTTATAATATAATCATGAAACGTTTTAATGTTTTCTATAACGCTTTTACTTGAATCATAATACTCATTATATATTTCATCTATCTTTTTTTCTATTTCATTTATTTGTTCATTAGTGTATCTATTTTGTTTTTTTAATGTTACCTTACCAGTAGAGGTAAAGGTTGTGTTAACTTCATTAAAAGTATTAAAAGGATGAACAAAGTTACTTAAATCAGTTAGGTAAGTATTATTTTGAACCATTTCTTTAATATCAGACGTACAATTTAAATAATCTGCATCACATTTTACCGTGTATTCTTCCCAGCCTGCATCTAAAAACGTATAAATCATGTTTTTAGCTTCTGTTTTATTTTTTATGGTTGTGTCCTCATCAATTGATAAGTATTCATAATTTTGTTTTTTTCTCCACTCGTTATCAGTAAGTGTTTGTTTTATATCTGGCTGTAAATACTTTTTATACCAGTATTCTAATTTATTAGTTATTACGTAATAGTTATCTTTTATTAAAAAGAAACATACAACAACAACTATAACAACGACTGCTATTTTAATTAATTTTTTAATATTCATATAATCACCACATTAATTATACCAATAAAGTATAAAAAAAAGAAGTATTAATTACTTCGTTTCATTTACTTTTTTAGTTAAATTTGATTTTAAACGAGCAGCTTTGTTTTTTGTTATAACTCCTTTATTAACTGCTTTATCGATTCTTTTGTTAGCAACGTTAAGGTTTTCTTGATTAACTTCTTTAATTACTTTTTTAACTGCGGTTTTCATGCTTCCTTTAACTGGAATATTAGAATCATGCTTTGTTTGGTTAACCTTAACTCTTTTCTTAGCACTCTTAATATTTGGCATCTTTTCACCTCCTGGCGTTCATAACTTCTTATAGTTTATCAAAAAAAATATAAAAAATCAATAATTATAGGTATTTTTGGTAAAAATATAATTAGGTGATAATAAATGCATGAAATAGATTTAAAAAAATATGAGTTAAGAACTGATATGTTAGTTGATTTAACAGATAAAAGTAAAGAAGCATATAATGCTAACACTTACGTTTTTAATGATGTTAAAGTCTCTTGGCTAAAACTTGAAAGTGAAAATAACTTTAATAAACCCGCGGGTAATTATTTAACACTTGAGTTTTTAGATGTAACGGATACTAATAATTTAAATAAAGTTAAAGAAGTATTAAAACAAGAAATGAAAAAAATGCTTAATTTAATTGGATATAATAAAAGTATGAATACTTGCGTAGTTGGTCTTGGAAACAGAAGTTCAACACCTGATTCTTTAGGACCTAAAGTAATAGATAACGTAATCGTAACTAAACATCTTTTTGATATGAACGAAAGTGTTGATGATAAATTTTCTTCTGTTGCAGCGTTTTATCCTGGTGTAACTGGCCAAACAGGAATAGAAACAAGTGATTTTATAAAAGCTGTCGTAGATAAAACAAAACCGGATTTAGTCATCTTAATTGATGCTTTATCATCAAGTTCTATATCAAGGGTAAATAAAAGTATTCAAATAACTGATAGTGGTATAACACCTGGTTCTGGAGTTGGAAATAAAAGAAAAGAAATATCTAAAAAAACACTAGGTGTTCCGGTTTTAGCGATAGGAGTTCCAACCGTTACAAGTGCAACCGTAATAGTTGCCGATACAATTAATTATATGATGAAAAACTTTGTTTATAATAAGAAATTAAAAGATAAAAAAATAGATAAATTAATAAAAGGACCAGTTAACTATTTGAAAAACGACGTTAAAGTAACAAATGAAGATAAACAAACTTTTTTAGGACTTGTTGGAACACTTAGCTATCAAGAGTTATCAGCTTTAACTTATGAGGTTTTAACGCCAATTGGATATAATTTAATGGTAACTCCAAAAGAAGTTGATTTTGTAATAGAACGCTTAACTGACTTAATTAGCTTTGGAATTAATAACACGCTTCATAATATTTAAACTTTTATATTTACTTCGACAAATATAATAACTTTAATTTGATATTCTTTATTTAGGTGATTATAGTGAAAAAATTTAAATCCAAAAAAAGAAGAAAAAAAATCAAGTTAAAACTTATTATATTTGTCTTTTTTTTCACGCTTTCATACGTTTTTATGATTAAGCTTTTAAGATCAAACCAGCTTACTAACATCATTTTAAGAAAAGATGTTAATTATGTTAAATTTAACTTAGGTAAAACGGTAGAAAACCAAATAAGTAACATAATAAATAATCCAGTTAAATTACTTAATAGTAACGTAAAAAGCGTTAAGGCATCAAATGAAAGTAAAGGAAGTAACAATATAGAAAAACAAGATGAAAAGAAAATAGAAAAAACGGTAAGCGTGGATTTAAACAATCCCATAATTTATATTTATAATACCCATCAAACAGAAAGCTATCAAAACTATTCAGTATATGATGCTGCTTATCTTTTAAAAGATAAATTAAATAAATATGGTTTATCTTCTTATTTAGAAGAACAAAGTATGAAGGTGTTTTTAGATGCTAACGGACTAAAATATTATAATTCTTATACGGCATCAAAAAACTATTTAAACGTTGCCAAAGAAAAATACACATCTTTAAAATATTTTTTCGATATTCATAGAGACTCTGTATCTAAAGAAATAAGTACCACAACATATAATGGTAAAAGTTATGCAAAAGTGTTATTCGTAGTAGGAACTGATAATCCAAATAACGCTTTAAATAAGGATACTACAAATAAGTTAAACGAGATAATAAAAAGTAAAGTGCCTAACATCAGTCGTGGTGTTGTTTATCACGGTGGCAAGGGATTTAACGGGGTTTATAATCAGGATGTATCAAGTTATGTTTTCTTAATTGAAGTAGGAGGGAAAGATAATACCAAAGAAGAAGTAGAAAATACGATAGAAGTAATTGCCGATTCAATAGTAGAGTATGTAGGAGCCATATGATTAGTTATAAAAATATATTTCACGGGTTTATTTGGTTTTTATTCTTTTCTTTTTTGGTTTTATACTTTGCTCAAGCAGGAGGTTACTACGAGGATTTAAATAATAAGAAAACTTATCTTACCGAGGAAAAAATAAAGCAGTTTGAAGAAGATGTTAAAGATGGTAAAGAAATAAAAGTAGAAAACTACGTTGTTAACTTAAAAAAAGATTATGGAAATAAAGTTTCTTCTTTTGGTCTTTTTACATCTAAAGCATTTGCAAGTGGTTTTAAATGGACGATGAATAAAATATTCGGAGGTATAAACAATGTTGTAAATGAGTAATAAATGATGTTATAATATATGCATTTTACGAAAGGTGCTAAAAATAACGGACAATAATCAGAATAAAAAGATTTATATTGCGGGTTTTGACGTGTTTAAAGATGATGCAATAAAAATTGGAAATAAATATAAAAAAATATGCAAGTTATATGGATTTACTGGACTTTATCCTTTGGATAATGAATTGGATGATGCAAACGAAATATTTAAAGGTGACATAAGATTAATAAAAGAAAGTGATATAATAGCCTAAAACCTAAATAACTTTAGAGGACAAACAATGGATGATGGCACGGCTTTTGAATTAGATTATGGTTATGCTTTAGGTAAACTATTATATGGTTATATGGACGATGATAGAAGCATGCGAGAAAAAATAGGTTATAAAGATAGTGAAGGATATAACGTAGAGGATTTTAATAAACCAATAAATCTAATGATTGCAGAATCAACTAAAATAGTACAAGGTGATTTTGAACTTTGTATTAAACGCTTAAAACGTGATTTGACAAAGTAGTTTAATTTATATATAATCTAAGTATATTTAAAGCAATGAAGAAGAGTAGTAGCTAAAACAAGTATTAAAGAAAGTGATTGGTTGATGTAAAATCATATATGAGTTTTAGTAAATGGACTTCTAAGTGGATACTGAAAAAATATAAAGTAGGCTATCCCGGATGAGTTACCCGTTATCTTGTAACATACGTATGATAGTATGTATTTAGGTGGCATTAAAAGTAAGAATAAACTCTTATCCTAAAAGGATAGGAGTTTTTTAAATAATTAAGAAAGGAAGATAATTATGGGAAATATTATATTAACAGGAGATAGACCAACTGGTCCTTTACATATAGGGCACTATGTTGGATCATTAAAAAACAGAGTAAAATTACAAAACGAGGGTAATTATGATGAGATGTACGTCTTTTTAGCAGACGCACAAGCATTAACGGATAACTTTGATAATCCAAAAAAGGTAAAAGATAATGTTTTAGAAGTTGCTTTAGACTACTTAGCATGCGGAATAGATCCTAATAAGGTAAACATCTTTATACAATCAGAAGTATCAGAGTTAACAGAACTTACCTTTTACTACATGAATTTAGTAACAATATCAAGACTACATAGAAACCCAACGGTTAAAGAAGAAATTAAACTAAGAGGATTTGAAGAAAGTATTCCAGCAGGATTCTTTACTTATCCAATATCTCAAACAGCGGATATAACAGCATTTAAAGCAAACATCGTGCCAGTTGGAGATGATCAATTACCTATGCTAGAACAAGCAAGAGAAATAGTAAGAAAGTTTAACTCTATTTATGGTGATACTTTAGTAGAACCTAATGCACTTTTACCAGAAAACGAAAACGCAAGAAGGCTTGTTGGAATAGATGGTAATGCTAAAATGTCTAAATCACTTGGTAACTGCATATACTTAAAAGATTCTAAAGAAGAAGTTAAGAAAAAAGTATTTAGTATGTATACTGATCCAAACCATATAAAAGTAGAAGATCCAGGTAAAGTAGAAGGTAATGTTGTATTTACTTACCTAGATGTATTCTGCAAGGAGGATTCATTTGAAAAATACTTACCAGAATATAAAAACCTAGATGAGTTAAAGGACCATTATAGACGCGGTGGCCTAGGTGATATGAAGATAAAAAGATTCTTAAACGATGTTATTGAAGATGAACTAGCACCAATTAGAAAAAGAAGAGAAGAACTTTCAAAAGAACCAGAAAAAGTATACGAAATACTAAAAAAAGGAACTCTTACCGCAAGAAAAAAGGCACAGGAAACGCTAAAAGAAGTAAAAAAAGCAATGATGCTTAATTACTTTGAATAATTGACGTAAATATAAGTTTGTGCTATTATAACAAACATAATTTAAGAAGGGAAAAATTTTAAATGGGTGATTTTGATAAAGATTTATTAGAAAGAATAATAAAAGTATATAAAAGAACAATAGAAAAAGAATGTATAAAAAAAGATGAAAAAGAGTATGAAGATTCAAAAGAAAAAAACAATGATGATAAAAAGTCTTACAGTAAGTAAGGCTTTTTATTATTAATTGATTAATAATTGTATATAAGTATAATATTAGTAAAGATTTTTGTGAGCTAATAATTCGAAAAATTCACGTTCATGTGTACCATGGATAAGTTGAAAGAAAGGAAACTTAATATGGAAATGAACAAACTAACCAATTCATTTATAAAATACGCAATTACTACAAATAACCCAGAAATTATTTATTGGGTTGCTTCTAACTCAAAGAATTTGAGTAAAGAAAATATTGATGATTTGGTAAGTTACATAATATCAACAAAAAAGGCCGAATATATTTATAAATTTGCGAAGAATGTAAATGGGCTAAGTAAAGAGAACATAGACTCCTTAGTAAAAGGAATAATAGCAACCAAAAACAAAATATATATAGCTAAAATATTATATGATATGAAAGATATTAATTTAATTAATAAAATCTTTGGATCTTTTGATAAATATGTTATGTTTTGTTTATTTAATAAAATTAATATAAATATAAATATAGATGAATTAATGTATGATATATCTAAATTAGAATTTTCTTATGTAGATGATAACATAGATAAATGCTTAGAAGAAGAAAAAGGAAACGTAAAAAGTCTTAGTTAAATAAGACTTTTTATTATTTATCTGATATAATACTATTTAGGTGGTTGCTATGGATATGAAAAACATAAGAAATTTTAGTATAATTGCGCATATTGATCATGGTAAGTCAACGCTTGCGGATAGAATTTTAGAGAAAGCTGGTGCGGTATCTAAAAGGGAAGCAAAAGACCAACTTTTAGATTCAATGGACCTAGAGCGTGAACGTGGGATAACGATAAAGTTAAATGCAGCATCCTTTACTTATAAAAAAGATAATACTGAGTATTTGCTTAACTTAATTGATACTCCGGGACACGTAGATTTTTCTTATGAGGTATCACGTTCTTTGGCTGCTTGTGAAGGTGCTATATTAATAGTTGATGCAACTCAAGGAATAGAGGCTCAAACGATTGCAAATCTTTATCTTGCGCTAGATAATAACCTTACGATAATACCGGTAATTAATAAAATAGATTTACCTAGTGCTGATGTAGATAAGGTTATAAAAGAAATTACTAGTACTTTTGGTTTTAATGAAGATGAAATCATTTTAACTAGTGCAAAAACAGGTTTGGGTATAGATGAGTTATTAGATGCCATCGTAGATAAAATTCCAGCTCCAAAAGGAGAAGAAAAAGAAAAAACGCAAGCTTTAATATTTGATAGTGTTTATGATTCATATCGTGGTGCGGTAATATGGATGCGGGTTGTAAATGGTAGTATTAGTGTTGGTGATAAAGTAAAGATGATAGGTACCGATATGACATATGAGGTAACAGAACTTGGCATTCATACTCCAAAAGAAGTAAAGGTAAACACCTTAAAAGCAGGTGAGGTAGGATATTTATGTGCATCCATTAAAAGTGTTAGTGATGTAAAAGTAGGAGATACCATAACGCTTTTAAAAAATCCTGGTGATGCTTTACCAGGTTATAAACACATAAAACCAATGGTTTACTGCGGACTTTATCCAATTGAATCAAACCGTTATGATGATTTAAAAGATGCTTTAGAAAAACTAAAATTAAATGATGCATCTCTTTCGTTTGAACCTGAGACGTCTGTTGCGTTAGGTTTTGGATTTAGGTGTGGTTTTTTAGGAATGCTTCACATGGACGTAACCGAAGAGAGAATAGAAAGAGAATTTAAAGTAGATATTATCGCAACTAGTCCATCAGTTGTTTATGAGGTAATAACAACAAAAGATGAAAATATCTTAATTGATAATCCAAATGAAATGCCTGATAGATCTATAATAAAAGAGATAAAAGAACCATATATAAAATCAAGCATTTTTGTTCCTAGTGAGTATATTGGAAGCATAATGGAACTTTGTAAAGAAAAGCGTGGCACATATATAAGCATGGAGTACATAAACAAAGACAGGGTAAATATTCACTATGAACTTCCACTGTCAGAGGTTGTGTATGACTTTTTTGATAAGTTAAAGTCTTATACTAAGGGATATGCATCATTTGATTATGAGGTAATAGGTTATAGAGCAAGTAACTTAGTTAAGATGGATATTTTAGTTAATGGTACCTTAGTTGATGCATTATCAAGCATTGTTCATAAGGATTTTGCATATCAGCGTGGTAAAAAAGCAGTAGAAAATTTAAGAAAACTTATTCCAAGACAATTATTTGAAGTTCCGATTCAAGCGGTAATAGGTACTAAAGTAATCGCAAGAAGTGATATAAAAGCGTTAAAGAAAAACGTACTTGCTAAGTGTTACGGTGGTGATATCACGCGTAAAAGAAAACTTTTGGAAAAGCAAAAAGAGGGTAAAAAAAGAATGAAAAAGGTAGGAAACGTAGACATTCCTCAAGAAGCGTTTTTATCTGTTTTAAAAGTAAATGATGATTAATTATCATGTGATAGGAGCGTTAAAAATGGCTGAAAAAGATAAAATAATATGTAAAGTAAAAGTATATTTAGATGATGATTTTATTGAAGTTAAGTTAAAAGCCTCAGATTTTATTTGTGGCTTTGCACCTTTATTTGCTTTAAAGAAAAACGATGATGAAACGGTCTTTATTACAACAATGGCCGTTTCAAAGGATTTAAAAGTTGTTGTTCCACCAAGAGGCATAACCATAGCAAAAGATGATTATGAAAATAAAAAATTAGATATTGGTGTTAAGATATTTAATAATAAAAAAGCAATTTACACGTTAAAGTATGGTACATATTATGTAATTGATTTAGATAAAGTATCATTTAAAAAAGATGATAATAATTACGTACCTATAAACCCAATTTTAAAATTAGATGGATTTGCTGTAATAAACGATGATGAGATAATTGCATATTTAAACAATACAGCATTTCTTTATAATGTTGCAGAATTAAAAAAAGAAAGTAAGATTTATGATAATATTTCACCAAGCATAAAGTATGACGATTTATTTTCTGCGTTTTATTATTACCGAAATAATAAGTATACATTTCCACTTGAAATTAATCTTTTAATTAATAATAAAAAAGGTATATTAAAACAAGTAATGTTAAACAAAACATTAGCCGTTTTCTTACCAGAAGAAATAATTGGAAACAAAGAAAAAACAATTAAATATTGTGATGATTGTTATAATTCTTTTATCGAATCACAAGAAGATGATTTAGGATATAAAAAGGTGTTAAATTGATAAAATCATGTTACGTACATATTCCTTTTTGTAAGAAAATATGCTCTTATTGTGATTTTTGTAAAAATTATTATAATGAGAAAACGGCAAGTAATTATTTAGATGCTTTATCACGTGAAATAAAAAAGAATTATAAAAACGATTTATTAAATACTTTGTATATCGGTGGTGGAACACCTAGCTCGCTTTCTTTTGAAAACTTAAAAAAATTATTTAAAATATTAAAAATTATTCGATTAAATAAGGATTATGAATTTACTTTTGAAGTTAATTATGAAGATATAACAGAGGATTTACTTTTGTTTTTAAAAGAAAATAAGGTAAATAGATTAAGTATTGGTATTCAAACGTTTAATAAAAAGTATAAAAACATACTAAATAGAAGCATAAACAATAAAGATATGATAAATAGTATTAAACTTGCAAAAAAACACTTTGATAACGTTAACGTAGATTTAATGTATGCACTTACGGGTGAAAGCATAGAAGACTTAAAGAAAGATTTAAATAAAATAATAAAATTACAAGTTAATCACGTTAGTACTTATGCATTAATAATCGAAGAACATACAAATCTATCTATTAAAAAAGTAAAAGAAGTAAGCGATGATGTTCAAAATAATATGTATTACACAATTAAAAAAAAGTTAGAAAAAAAAGGCTATAATCAATATGAATTAAGTAACTATTCAAAAAAAGGTTATGAATCAAGACATAACATAACTTATTGGAAAAATAATTGGTATTATGGTTTTGGGGCGGGAGCATCTGGTTTTATAAGTAACAAAAGATATGATAATACTAAAAGTGTAAATAATTATATAAAAGGTAAAACTGTTAGTTATGAAGAATTACTAGATAAACTTAAGCTTATGAAAGATGAAGTTATGCTTAATTTAAGGCTTACAAGTGGAATTAATAAAGCCGAGTTTTATAATAAATATAAGGTAAAGCTAGAAGATGCGTTTTTATACAAACCATTAGTTGCAAAAGGTTTTTTATGTGAAAATGATGAAAACTTATACATACCAAATGACAAGTTATTTGTGTCAAATATGATAATTATAGACATGCTAGATACATATAAACTTGAATAAACGAATAATTTAATGTATAATTAATTTATAGTAGTGGAGGATATAATATGGATACTAATAAAGAAGAGAATTTAGAAGAATTAAAAACAAGTAGTGAAACTAATGGCGAGGTAAATGTAAGTGCAAGTGATGTAAATGCTTCAAATAAAGAGACGGAAGCTAAGATAGATGATGTTATGACTAGTTTAAACGTTGCTGATGAAAAGCAAGCACCAGTAGATAACAAAATAAATGAAACCATTGATGCTGATGTTAATATTAATGATAATCCTAATTTAACTGAGGAAGATAAAAAAGAAACAATGGTTGATGATAAAGAAAAGGAAACTGGCACTTCAAATATTAGTGATAATGATGCTAAAGATGACATAATAATGGAAGATGTTTCAAATGAAGATACAAAACAAGAAACTAGTGTGGAAGAAGAAACTCCTAAAATGTCTAAGGGTAAAAAAACAGCACTAATAACAATTCTTTTTATCTTACTTATTTTAGATATTTTTGCATTGGTAGTATACATAATTGGTATTGATAAAGTATTTAGTTTCATAAAGTAAAAGTTCAATTGTTATTGGACTTTTTTATTTACAAGGAAAAAGTAACATAATTGACACAATAAACATAAAATGGTAAATTATAAAAGTAGGATAGGATAAAAGGATTGGAGATAAGTAAGATGAAGGAAAAGCGT
>CALVSY010000020.1 GCA_944359725.1 uncultured Bacilli bacterium
ATACTTATATGTCTTTTATTATGAAAAAAAGTGCATATAACTATTTTCTAGTTACACACACTAAAAATTATACATCCCAAAAATTCATAAAAAAAGAGAAATATTTATTATTTCTCAACAGGTTTTATTACAACGCATCTATTTGGTTCTTCTCCCTCACTTATCGTTGTTACACCTTTAAAATTAGATAGTCTATTATGAACAAGTCTTCTTTCATAAGAATTCATTCTGTCCATTTTTACTTCGATGCCGGTTTTAACAACGTCTTTAGCAAGTTTAACCGCTAAACGTTCTATGTTCTTTTCTTGTTTTTCTTTATATTCATTAGCATCTAATATAACGTTTACCTTTATTCCAGACTTACTATAGATAGCTTGTCTAAGTAAGTTTTGTAAAGAAGACATCGTTCTTCCGTTTTTTCCTATTAATATGGATGAGTTATCAGATAACATATTTACTTTAATATAAGTTTCTTTTTTTAATGTTTCTAACTCTACTTTTATTCCCATAAGTTCGGTAACTTCTTTTAAATATGCTTTAATATACTCTAATACATCTT
The DNA here is from genome assembly GCA_944359725.1 of uncultured Bacilli bacterium. Lineage (GTDB taxonomy): Bacteria > Bacillota_I > Bacilli_A > RF39 > UBA660 > Aphodocola. The sequence goes on from CALVSY010000020.1 coordinate 560, forward strand.
CTTTTAGCATAACTTTTACAACGTATTTTTTAGATTTGAATAGGCCGCCGGATACCTGCTCTTCATCTTTATAATATACTTCTTCTTTTGATGCATTTAACTCACCTAATGCTTTATTTAATGCATCTTCAATTGTTTTTCCTTCATAACTATTTATTTTTAATTTTAGCACGATTACCACTCCTTGCTACTAATAGGTTTTGAATAATAGTAAATAAACTTGAAGTTATCCAGTATAATCCAATTGCGGTTGATAATTGAAATGAACTTATTGTTATTATAACTACCATTACGTTCATCATTATCTTAGTTGAACCAGCAGCTGGATTTGAGTTATCCGCAACATCGTTTCTTGTAAACTTAAATGAGAAGAACGTTACTAAAAATACGATTACTGGAATTATCAAATACCACCAATGTCCATTTGATAAAGCAAACCAAGGAGTTGTACCAAGTTGTAATCCTAAGAAATGACCTTCAAAGATTGCTGGAGTTCTATTTATTGCCTCTAAGAAAGCGATAAATAATGGTAATTGTATTATTGCGATTAAACATCCAGAAAATAATGATATATTATATTTTTTATAAATAGCCATCATTTCTTGAGATTTTTGCATCATTGCTTGTTGATCATCCATTTTATTAGCATATTTTTTTTCTAGTCTTTGCAATTCAGGTTGTGCCTTTTTCATGTTTTCTGATTGCATTGCCGTTTTTTTAGTTATCGGATACAAAATCAATCTAATTGCAAGTCCTGCTAAAATAACAGCAAGTCCAAAGTTTTTAACTAAGTATCCTAATTTTAATATAAGCCATGCTAATGGTTTTATAAAAATGTTATCCCAAAGTCCTTCATCAGAACTTATTGTTGGAACAAATTTTTCACAATCAACTAACTTATCTAAGTTTTTACCACTATCTTCATATAAATCAACTAATTCTTTTTCCGTTGGTCTACATATAATGTTTTCGGTTAATGATTGCCCTGTTGCATTTTCTCCTTCATCGTATCTTACTATTTCACTAGTTTTTTTACCATCTTCATCCTTAACTTCTTTTTCTAAAGGCTTTGTACATCCAGAAAGTAAAAAAACTAGTAAAAAAACTATTAATATCTTCCCTACTTTTTTTAGCTTTTTCATCTAGTTATTTTCTCCTATCTATCAATTATTTTTTTTAAAACACTAATTAAATCTTCCTTTAATTCCAAATACTTAGCACTTTTAGCGCTTTTCTTTAATACAATTATATAATCTTTACTTCCAAAATGCAACTTACTTTTATCAATAATGTCCTTTACTCTTCTTTTTAATTTATTTCTAGTAACAGCATTACCTAACTTTTTAGATACACATATTCCAAATCTAAATTTATTTAAATCATTATCCTTAATATATATATAATAAAATTTTGAAGATGTTTGATTTCTTAACTTAAATATTATGTCAAAATCTTTTTTTTCTTTTACTATGTTCCTTTTTTTCATACACAAGCACCTTCCTATAACAAAAAACCACTTATCAAAATAAGTGGAATTTATGCAGATAATTTCTTACGTCCTTTTGCTCTTCTTTGATTTATAATACCTGTACCAGCTAACTTTCTAGCAAAAAAACCGTGAATTTTCTTTTTCTTATGATTATTTGGTTGAAAAGTTCTTTTCATAAATTCCACCTCCATTAATTTTATAATACGCCTTTTTTTAAACACGAATATTATACGTTTTATTATATTAATTGTCAACCTTTTTTATGTACAACTTTAATACTTAACATTCATCTAAAGCCATGTGATTCTAAATAAAATTTATTTATCCTCAGTTTTTATATATAAATTTAAATAACTTTTACACAGCAAAACTGTTTTTAATCATAGAAACTTCCCTTCTTTCTTTTTAATATAAACATTATTTGTCAAAACTAACTAAATCATATCTTTCTTAGCAAAATAATTAATAATAATCGCTATTAATTATTAATTATTCTTGTCAATACCTTTTCCACATTTTTTTAATAATTTAAATTTAACCTTAAAAACTTATCTACAAAACTTTTCCACAGTTTGACACATAAATTCCTTATATTTTCTAATAGTTTTACTAATTATTAACAGCCTGTGGAAAACTTTGAAATGTTTATAATTTTAATGTTTATAATTTTTTTGTGGAAAGGTGGATTTTGTCGATTTTTGTTGAAAATACGTATGTTTACTTGTGGAAAACTATTGTGGATAATTTTAAATAAGTTAATAATCATTGTTTTTCCACAGTATTTTTGGTAAAATATATGTAAACAAACGAATTTTAGTGGGGGAGGAGGTAATATTATGAACATGGATAACTTGTGGAATAATTTCTTAGAGAAAATAAGGCCAAAGATATCATCATTGTCTTATGATACTTGGTTTAAAAACACAAGGTTAGTATCACTTGATAACAATGTAGCTAAAATCCTTGTGGATTCACCATTACAAAAGAAAAGTCTGCAAGAGACTTGGTATCAAACGATATCTGATGTATTTAGCGAGATTACTAATACAAGCTTTGATTTTGAATTTGTTTTTGAAGATGAAGTTAAAAACAATATAAATATTCCTATGGAAAACTTAGGAGTCCCTTTAAATACACCAGAAAAATCAAATTTAAATCCAAAGTATACGTTTGATTCATTCATAGTAGGTGATAGTAATAAATTTGCTTATATGGCAGCTGTTTCAGTTGCAGAAAACCCAGGTAAAACATATAATCCATTATTCTTATATGGAAATAGTGGACTTGGAAAAACGCATCTTATGCATGCGATAGGTAATTTTATTATTGAAAACTCTAATAAGAAAGTACTTTATGTTACAAGTGAACAATTTATCACTGATTTTTTAAACATTAATAAAAAAGATGAATCTGGTACTAATTTTAATTACATAGATAGTTTTAAAAACAAGTATAGAGACGTTGATGTTTTAATAATTGATGACATTCAGTTTTTAGGAGGAGCAACACAAACACAACAAGAATTCTTTAATACTTTTAATAATTTGTATGATGATAATAAACAAATTATTATTTCATCAGATAGATCACCAGATGATTTAAAAAAACTAGAAGATCGCCTAAGAACAAGATTTAACTGGGGATTAAGTGTTAATATTTATCCACCGGATTATAAAATGAGGGTAGAGATATTAAGAAAAAAAATAATTGGACAGAACATGGAAGGCGAGGTTAGCGATGATGTTATCGAGTACATTGCTAATAACTGTGATTCTGACGTAAGACAACTAGAAGGTGCATTAACCCGGGTTATCGCTTACGCAACCATGTTTAATACAAGAGATATCAATCTTAACTTAGCGATTGATGCATTAAAGGATTACTTATCTAAATCTTCGTTTGTAAAAAATAATATTCAAAAAATACAACAAGTAGTAGCAGAGTATTATAATATAACGGTAGAGGATTTAAAATCTAAAAAAAGAAAGGCAGATATTGCTTTTCCAAGGCAAGTTGCTATATACTTATGTAGGACTTTAACCGATGAGTCTTTTCCCAAAATAGGAATTCAATTTGGAGGAAGGGATCATTCAACGGTAATGCATTCTGTGGATAAGATAGATAATGAAATAAAAACTAATCCACAGTTTAAAATGATAATTGAATCATTAAAAAGTAAAATAAAATAAGCTTGTGGAATAAAAGGGTAATTTTCAACTGTTGCTGTGGATTAAAAATAGTCATTTTTCCTTTATTTTATAAGAAAAATCAAGGTTATCCACATTATCCACAGTAATAATAAAAAAACATTTAATATAAAGGAGAAATAAATTATGAAATTTAGTATTAAAAAAGATATTTTATTAAATAGTTTAAATAAGGTAAGTAAAGCATTATCAAGTAAGAATTTAATACCTGTTTTATCTGGTATAAAATTTAATTTAACAAATAACGGATTATTCCTAAGTGCAAGTGATAATGATATTAGTATAGAATCTTTTATAGATAAAAAAGATTTAGAAGAAATAATAGAAATCGGTAGTACGGTAATACAAGGTAAATACATATTAGAAATAATAAGAAAATTAGAAGGTAGAATAGTAAGTTTTGAACTTTTAGATAATATAAAAGTTTTAATATCCTGTGGAAAATCTGAATTTAATTTAAATTGTATGGATGCAAATGAATTTCCAAACCTTAACTTAGAAGAACAAAAAGAACCTATAATATTAAGAAAAACAGAATTTAAAAACTTAATAAACAAAACATCATTTGCGGTATCAACTCAAGAGACCAGACCAATTTTAACTGGTATTAACTTTGTTATTAAAGAAGATAAGTTAGAATGTATATCAACGGATTCTTATAGATTAGCTAAAAAATCAGTTACTTTACCAACAAAGATAACAGAAGAAGTAAACGTAATTATACCTGGTAAAAACTTAATAGAATTAACTAAAATTCTAGAAGAGGAAGACGATGATATTCAGATGCATATATTTAATAATAAGGTATTATTTAAATTTGATAACACATTATTTCAAACACGAGTATTAACCGGAACTTTCCCTGATGTAAACAGGTTAATACCTGATTCATTTGAAGTAGAAATAAAGGTAAATGCAAGTGAGTTTTATAACGTAATAGATAGAGCAGCCTTACTTACAAGTGAAAAAGATAAAAACATAGTTAAGTTTGAATGTGAAAATAACGAGGTTATCGTATCTTCTAATTCACCTGAAATAGGTAAGGTAGAAGAAGAAATAGATGTTGAAAAAAACAATGATAATAACATAAAAATAGCTTTCTCATCTAAGTACATGATGGATGCTTTAAGAACGATAGAAAGTAAAGATGTAATACTATGTTTTAATACTGACATAAAACCAATTATCATAAAAGATGCAAAAGATAAAACATTATTACAGTTAATATTACCAATTAAAACCTACTAAACTAGCAAAAAAGCTAGTTTTTAAATTGTTTATTCAAAATCTGACAATATTTTTAAAAATACTGTGGATAATAGATGACAATATTTTTGAAAGGGAAGGTTTTGGATATGAATGAATATGAAATAAATGCACAGACTTTAGCATTAATACCGATAAAAGAAAATAAAACAAAAGTAATTGAAATGAATAAAGAATTTATGGTTTATTTACCTTGCAAGGAGATAATTGATAATAGTTGTAAGTTTTTTGGTAGTAGTTTAGAAGGAAGAGTAAATGGTACTAAAACATTAACAGGAATAACTCATAAAGCACCAATAATTATAGAAGAAAGTAAAAAAATTATCTTTTTTCCAACTAAATCATCCAGGACATCTACATGTTGTTGGATATCTTATAATAATATTTTGAAATATGAAAGATTATCAAACGGTGTTTTAATTACGTTTTCCAGTGGAAAACAAATAAAATTAGGTATTTCATACACGATTATTGATAATCAAGTATTAAGATCCACAAGGCTTGAGTCTGTTTTAACTAAAAGAATTAATGAATTTATATAAAGTATATAAAAAAAATATACTTTTTTTTAAATAATGGGAAAATTAGCCTTATTTTGTGGTATAATTAGTATGCATGTAGTAGTATATACAAAATAGGTGTAGGTGGTTAAAATGGGCGTTAAAATACTTAATTATGTTTTTAAAGAGTTTAGAATTAAATAATTTTAGAAATATTTCTAAAGTTACGTTCAATTTTGATAAAAATATTAATATTTTTATAGGAAATAATGCCCAAGGTAAAACAAACGTACTTGAAAGTATCTATTTTCTTGCAATAACAAGATCACACCGAACTCATAACGAACTTAATTTAATAAAAAGTGGAGAGTTATACACAAAAGTATCAGGAGTTTTTACTAATGATATAAAAGATGTTCATTCTTTATCTATTTTATTAAATGAAAAAGGTAAAAAAGTAAGTGTTGATAACATCGTTCAAAGAAAGATAAGTAATTATTTATCAAGGCTTAACGTTATTATGTTTTGTCCTGATGATTTAGAGATTATAAAAGGATCTCCAAGCGTAAGACGTCGGTTTTTAAATATTGAGCTTTCACAGTTTAGAAGTGATTACGTACTTTTATATAAAGAATATAATCAAATTTTAAAACAAAGAAATGAGTATTTAAAAAGAAAAAACAACGCTAAGTTTGATAGAACTTACTTTAGTATAATTACTGATAAATTAATTGAAAAAAACATAGAATTAGTTAAAATGAGATATGATTTTATAAACAAAATAAATAACTATTTAGAAAAAGTATTTGAAAGTATTGCAAAGATGGGTACTTTAAAAATTAAGTATAAAAGTTTTATTAGTGAAGATGACCTTAAAAGAAGCGATTTAAAGGATTTTTTAACTAGCAGGTATAATTCACTATTTACGAATGAATTACTTCAAAAAACGACGCTTTTAGGCTGCCATAAGGACGATTTTAAAATGTATTTAAATAATTTAGATGTAACAGAATTTTGTTCGCAAGGACAGCAAAGATTATCAATTTTAAGTTTAAAATTAGCAGAAATAGAAGTTTTTATTAATGAAAAGCAAACAAAACCAATAATTTTACTTGATGATATCTTTAGTGAGCTAGATGAAGTAAAGAAAAATAACATAATAGATTATTTTAAAGATGACGTACAAATATTTATAACTACTACTGATATAAAAGACATAAATGAAGAGTTAAAAGAAAAATCTTGCATTTACGTTGTGGAAAACGGAACGTTTATAAAGGAGGAATAAACTATGGAAGAAAAAACAACTGAACATTATGATGCCTCTGATATACAGGTCTTAGAAGGGCTAGAAGCGGTAAGAAAAAGACCTGGAATGTATATTGGTACAACAGATGTAAAAGGATTACACCATTTAGTTTGGGAAATCGTTGATAACGCGATAGATGAATCCCTAGCAGGTTATTGTAATAACATTGAAATAATAATAAATAAGGATAACTCTGTAACGGTTAAAGATGATGGACGTGGAATACCAGTAGATATTCATCCAAAAACCAAAATATCAACGGTTGAAACTGTTTATACGGTACTTCATGCCGGTGGTAAATTCGGTGGCGGTGGCTACAAGGTATCTGGAGGATTACATGGTGTTGGTGCAAGTGTCGTTAACGCACTATCCAGTTGGGTAGAAGTAACCGTATATAAAAATGGTAATATATATAACATAAGGTTTGAAAACGGCGGACATACTTCTCATCCACTAGAAATAGTAGGAAAATGTGAAGAAAACAGAACTGGTACTTGGGTAACTTTTAAACCAGATCCAGATATTTTTGATACTGATATATTTGATTATGAGACTTTAAAAATAAGAGTAAGAGAACTTGCGTTTTTAAATAAAGGGTTACGTATCACTTTAAGAGATGATCGTGATGAGGAAGATACAACCGGAGAAACTTTCTTATATGAAGGTGGTATATCTGAGTACGTAAAGTTTATTAATCAAAATAAAACACCTATTCATGATGATATTATCCACTTAGAGGGCATGCAAGATAACGTGTTTTTTGAAGTTGCTTTACAATATAACACCGGATATAACGATAATATATATTCATTTGTAAACAACATTAATACTCATGATGGTGGAACTCATGAAGAAGGTGTAAGGCGTGCTTTAACAAGGGTAATTAATAGTTACGCAAGAAAAACTAATCTTCTAAAGGATAAAGATGAATCTTTAACAGGAGATGATGTTAAAGAAGGTTTAACCATGATTATTTCTTGTAAACATCCAAATCCACAGTTTGAAGGACAAACAAAGGGAAGATTAGGAAATTCAGAGGTAAGAAAACTTGCCGATAAAGTATTTTCAGAAGGTTTTGAAAAATTCTTACTTGAAAATCCAGAAGACGCAAAAATAATTGTTAATAAAGCACTTTTAGCATCACGTGCTCGTAACGCAGCTAAAAAAGCAAGGGAAATAACAAGAAAAAGTGATTTAACCACTACTAATTTCTTTGGTAAATTATCAGATTGTAAAAGTAAAGACCCAAAAGTATCAGAAATCTTTATAGTCGAGGGAGATTCAGCTGGAGGCTCTGCTAAAAAAGGTAGAGATTCAATGACACAAGCGATCTTACCTTTAAGAGGAAAGATATTAAACGTTGAAAAAGCAAGACTTGATAAAGCTTTAGGTAATGAAGAAATAAGAAGTATAATAACCGCTTTTGGCACTGGTATAGGCGAGGAATTTGACTTATCAAAACTAAGATATGATAAAATAATAATCATGACCGATGCCGATGTTGATGGTGCACATATAAGAGTATTGTTACTTACTTTATTTTATAGATTCTTTAGGCCGATTGTTGAAGCAGGACACGTATATGCAGCACAACCTCCATTATTTAGAATAATGCATGGTAAAACTCGTAAATACGTACTTAACCCAGAAGAAAAGGATGCGTATTTGGCATCTTTACCAGAAAACGTCCGTCAAAGAGCTGAAATTGCCAGAATGAAAGGTTTAGGTGAGATGGATGCAGAAGAATTAAATGAAACAACAATGGATATAGAAAAAAGGACCTTAAAGAAAATAACGGTAGATGATTGTGTTGCAGCAGATGCAATGTTTAATAAACTTATGGGTGAAGAAGTAGAACCTAGAAGAGCATTTATTGAAGAAAACGCACGTTATGTTAAGAATTTGGATATATAGGAGGTGAAGTAGATGGATAATAATGAAGAGAAAAAAGTAACAACAGAAGAAGAAAAAAATGAATATGGTGGAACTTTTCATGAAAGAGATTCACACGATGAAAATGATATAGTAAAAGAAATATCCGATTCATTCCTTGATTATTCAATGAGTGTTATAACATCACGTGCTATACCAGATTTAAGAGATGGTTTAAAACCGGTACACAGAAGAATATTATGGTCAATGTTCGAAGAAGGAAATACACCAGATAAACCTCATAAAAAAAGTGCAACAACAGTAGGTTATGTAATGGGACACTATCATCCACATGGTGATTCATCAATTTACGAAGCTATGGTAAGATTAGCACAAGATTTTAACCAAAGATACATGTTAGTTGATGGTCATGGTAACTTTGGTAACATCGAAGGTGATGGTGCAGCAGCATATCGTTATACGGAAGCTAGATTATCAAAGATAGCTTTAGAAATGTTAAGGGATATAAGAAAAGATACCGTAGATATGAAGGATAACTTTGATGAAACAAGCCTAGAACCAGTTGTTTTACCGTCTAGATTTCCAAATGTATTAGTAAATGGTTCAATGGGAATAGCGGTTGGTATGGCAACGAATATTCCTCCACATAACCTAGGAGAAGTAATAGATGGATGTATAGCTTACATAGATAATCCTGATATTGATACATTAGGATTAATGCAGTATATTAAAGGGCCAGACTTTCCAACGGGAGGTATAATTCTAGGTAATTCTGGTATAAAAAAGGCTTATGAAACAGGTAGAGGTAGCATAACAATAAGAAGTAGAGCAACTATTGAAGAAGTAGGAAATCATAGTCAAATAGTAATTACCGAAGTTCCTTATGGTACAAATACTTTAGAGTTAAAAAACAAAGTAGCAGAACTAGTGCATAACAAGATCATTGAAGGAATTTCAGATTATCATACGGATTTAAAAAATGGTGTTAAAATAACAATAACGCTAAAGAAAGATGCAAATCCACAAGTTGTATTAAATAATTTATATAAACATACTAATTTTCAAACTAATTATGGAATAATATTCTTAGTAATTGATAACGGAACTCCAAAAACCTTAGGATTAAAAGATATTATTTCAAAATACATTGATCATCAAAAAGAAGTTATTATAAGAAGAACTAGATATGATTTAAATGAAGATGAAAAAAGAGTTCATATATTAGAAGGTTTAAAAATAGCACTTGATAACATTGATGAAGTTGTAAAAATAATAAGAGGTGCTAAAGATGATACGGAGGCTAAAGAGAAATTAACAAGTAAATTTGGTCTTTCAGAAATTCAAAGTAATAGCATTCTTGAAATGCGTTTAAGAAGATTGACAGGCTTAGAAAGAGATAAAATAGTAAGCGAATTAAATGCATTATTAAAAGAAATAGAAGAATTAAAATCAATCTTAGCATCTGAACAAAAAGTTTTAGATATAATAAAAGAAGAAATGTTAGAAATAAAGAAAAAATACGCCGATGAAAGAAGAACTTCTATTGATATGACCGCTATAGATTATATAGAAGATGAATCATTAATTCCAGAAGAAGATATAGTAATTGCATTAACGCATAATGGTTATATAAAGAGGATGAGAACTGATACTTATAAAATTCAGAACAAAGGTGGAGTTGGTATTAAAGGTATGGCAACTAATGATGAAGACTTTGTTGAAATTTTAAAATCGGGTACAACTCATAATTATGTGTTATTCTTTACAAACAAGGGAAAGGTTTATCGCATAAAAGGATATGAGATACCAGAATTTTCAAGACAATCAAAAGGGTTACCAATAATTAACTTACTTCCAATAGAAAAAGATGAAAAAATAAATAACATTCTATTAGATAATGGTAGTGATGAAAATAAATACTTAGTCATTACAACAAAAAACGGTTTGATCAAACGTACAAACGTTCAAGAATTTGAAAATATAAGAAAAAATGGTAAAATTGCAATCACTTTAAAAGAAGATGATGAAGTATTATCTGTTTATTTCACATCAGGTAATGATGATATAGTTATTGCATCAAATAATGGTAGAATGATTAGATTCAATGAAAATGAAATAAGAGTAATGGGTAGAAGTGCAAGTGGAGTTAAAGGAATAGAATTATCAAAAGATTGCTATTGTGTTGGAGCTGAAATAGCAAAAGATAATGAGGACGTACTTGTAGTAACTGAAAACGGATATGGAAAACGTACAAACATAAATGAATATCGTCTTACTCATAGAGGAAGTAAAGGTGTTAAAACTTTAAATATCACTGAAAAGAATGGTACTATAGTAGCATTTAAGACTGTTACTGAAGATAAGGATCTAATGATTATTACTGATCAAGGTGTTGTAATAAGAATATCATTAGATAAAGTATCAAAGATGAGCAGGGTAACTCAAGGTGTAAGATTGATGCATTTAAGAGAAGGACAAAAAGTTTCAACTGTATCAATTGTAGATAAAGAAGAAGTTGAAGAAGAAATAGAAAATGATCAAAAAGAAAAGACCGAATAAAGGTCTTTTTTAATGTTTCACGTGAAACATTAAAATAAAACTTGATTATTTATTAATAATGTAATAAAATATTTTTGCACAACAGAAATGTTAGAACTAGGTCAGGACCGAGAGGTAGCAGCCTTAATAACCTCTTTCTGTGTGTGCTTTTTATTTTAAATTATAATGTTCCACGTGAAACATAAGAAATAAATAGATGAATGTTCCACGTGAAACATAAGAAATAAATAGATGAATGTTCCACGTGAAACATTATAAGGAGATAAGATGAACAATAAGTTTATGTTTGAAGCATTAAAGCAAGCAAAAAAAGCATATAATAAAGAAGAAGTTCCGGTTGGAGTTGTAATTGTAAAAGATAATAAAATAATAGCTAAGGCTTATAATAAAATAGAAAGTAAAAATGATGCAACAAAACATGCAGAAATAATAGCTATCCAAAAAGCTTCTAAAAAAATAAAAAATTGGAGATTATATGATTGTGATATGTATGTCACGCTAGAACCATGTGCAATGTGTGAAGCTGCTATTGAACTAAGTAGAATTAAAAACGTATATTATTGTTTATCTAAAGATAAAAATATAACTGTAGATAAAACCAAATATAAAAAAGTAAAAAATTATGAAGATGAATATAAAAATCTGTTACAATCATTTTTCAAAAAAAGAAGATAATGTTTCACGTGAAACATTACTTTTTATTTAAAATAATTTGTTAAAATGATATAATGTATAAAGGAGGAATGTGTATGGCATATCAGACTTTATATAGAAAATATAGACCAAAAACATTTGAATTAGTATTCGGTCAAGATGTTATAACGAAAACTTTAAAAAACGTAATAAAAAATAATAAATTAAGCCATGCATATTTATTTGCAGGGCCAAGAGGTACTGGAAAAACAAGTAGTGCTAAATTATTTGCAAAAGCTATTAATTGTTTAAAACCAAAAGATGGAGATGCATGTAATGAATGTGCAAATTGTAAATCTTTTAATGATAATGCTAACCCTGATATAATTGAAATAGATGCTGCATCAAATAATGGTGTTGATGAAATAAGAGAAATAAGAAATAAAGTAAATTTAGTCCCATCAATGTCTAAATATAAAGTATATATAATTGATGAGGTGCATATGCTTTCTATAGGTGCTTTTAATGCATTATTAAAAACGTTAGAAGAACCTCCGGAGTACGTAATATTTATTTTAGCAACAACTGAGCCACAAAAAATACCAGCAACTATAATATCTAGATGTCAAAGATTTGATTTTAAAAGCATTAGTATGGAAAGTATGAAAAAATGTCTTAATAACATTATAGAAAAAGAAAAAATACAAATAGGTGATGATGCTTTAGATGAAATAATAGTTAATTCTAAAGGCGGAATGAGAGATGCTATAAGTTTACTTGATCAGGCTTATGCTTTTTGTGATAATAAAATAACGCTAGATGATGTTGAAAGTTTGTCTGGAAATATAACAAAATTAGAAATGTTAAGTTTGATTTTAAATATATTAGATGGTAATTATATAAATATATCCGATAAAATAAATAATTATTATGCGTTGGGTAAAGATATATCCTTAATATGCGAAAAAATAATTAATTTTATAAGAAATGGTATTTTATATAAAAAAAACATAGTAAAAGATGTTAGTGAAGAAGAAAAAAACATATATGATAAAATATCTGAAAACGATATGTACTTAATTATAGATTTTTTATCGGATACATTAGTTAAATTACAAAAATATTATCAAAAAAACATTACATTTGAAGTTCAAATTATTAAATTAATAGATATTTTAAACAATAGTAGCAATGTTTCACGTGAAACATTGGATGAAAAAGAAAAAAACAATATAATTAATGAATCTAATAATATACAGATTAATAATAAAAAGAATGATGTTCCACGTAAAACATCACAACCTGCAAAAGATAATGTTCCACGTGAAACATTAAATGAAAAGCAAGAAGATTCTTTTGAAAATTTATCAAAAATAAAAGAAATTAGGATTAATAATATTTTGTTAGAAGCTACAAAAAAAGATATTAACTTTATCAATGAATTGTGGCAAAATATAAATGATTACTTGGTAGATGATAAATATAAAATTTCAGCAGGAATCTTAGAAAATTCTAAGCCCGTAGCGGCTTCAAAAACTGGAATTATAATTACACTTCCTTTGGATTCTTTGGTAAATAGGATAGAAAAAGTTTATGATAATAGTAAAGAACTTATGAAGGAAATTTTAAATGAAAGTTATAAATTAGTTTATATATCTAATGATTATTGGCAAAAAATAAGGCCTTTATATGCTCAAAAAGTTAAAAATAAAGAATTAAATCACATCGATGAGCAAAAGGTACTTGAAGAATTAAAACTAAAGCAAAATAATAACTCGGTAAATGAATTTAATGAGTTAATTGAAATGGAGGAATTTTAAAATGAATTTACAAGTTTTAATGAAACAAGCACAATCAATGCAAAAAAACATAATGAACTCTAAATCTGAAATAGAGGCTATGACTTTTACTGGTGAGTCAGAATTAGTTGAAGTAAAAATGAATGGAAAAAAAGAAGTTTTATCAGTAAAAATAAAGCAAGATGATTTAGAAAAAGATGATATAGAAATACTAGAAGATATGATGATGATTGCTACAAATGATGCAATAAAGAAAATAAACAAGGAAATAGAGAAAAAAATGGGTAGTCAAGCAGGAGCGTTTGGTGATTTATTCTAGGTGATAAAAATGAATTATCCAGAAAGTTTTCAAAAATTAGTAGAATGTTTTAAATTGCTACCAGGAGTTGGTTCTAAAACAGCTGAAAGGTATGCTTTTTGCATGCTTGATTTAGATGAAGAAAAGGTAAAACAATTTAGTGAATCTATATCAGATATAAAGAAAAACATAACAACATGTCCAAACTGTGGGTGTTTATCTGAAGCGAACAAATGTTTATTTTGTGAGGATGAAACACGTAATCAAGATATTATATGTGTTGTAGAAAATCAAAAAAACGTCTTTGTTTTTGAAAAACTTGGTGTTTTTAGAACAAAATATCACGTTTTAGGAGGGCTAATATCTCCAATGGATGGTATTAATCCAGAAGATTTATCAATTGATAAGTTGATAAACAGAATTAAAGATGAAAATATTAAGGAAATTATTTTAGCTTTAAGGCCCGGAATAGAAGGTAATACAACATCTTTATACATTACTAAATTACTTGAAAATACTGATGTTAAAGTAACCCAAATAGCCCAAGGAGTACCAATTGGTGCTGATATGGAGTATTTAGACACTCTAACTTTAGAAATGGCTTTAGAAAACAGAAACGAAGTATCATAATTGTAATTAAAAAAACATATTTTCTATTAGAGGTGAAGATATGTTAAAATTTATACTAAAAGTTGTAAAAAAAATTGTAATTGGAATGGTTTTACTATTTGGTTATAATACCTTTTTATCATCCCTTAACCTTATGATACCTATTAATGTTATAACGATTGTTGTGGCAAGCTTGTTTGATGTTCCTGGAATTATAGGCCTTGCTGTTTTCTTGTTATTAAATTATTAATAAAGGTGTGGTAGTATGACAGATGAAATAATTATTAAAAATCAGCCTATTTTTAATAAAATATTAAATAAAATAAATAATACGCAAAATAATGTACAAGCATATATCTTATGTTGTACTTCGAAAACAACACTTGATACTTATTCCAATTTGTTTAGTAAGGTTTTGATCTGTCCTTATAAATACAAGGAAAATTGTAATAATTGTAACATATGTAGTAGAATTGATAATAACATATTTAGTGAATTAAAAATAATTAATCCTGTTAATGGTGTTATAAAAAAAGAATGTATTATAGAACTTAGAAATGATTTTCAAACACAAAGCATTGAAGGGAAAAACGAGGTATATATAATAAATGATGCAGAATGTTTGAATCAGTCATCTGCTAATGCTATTTTAAAGTTTTTGGAAGAACCGGATACCAACACAGTAGCAATATTCACAACAACTAATTTAGATGCCATGATATCTACAATAAAATCAAGATGTCAAATAATAAAACTAAATAATAATGTAGTAGATAAAGGAATTGATTTTGTAATAAAACAAACGAACTTAACAGAAGAAGAAATATATGAATCTTTAGATTTTATAAGAACCGTAGAAAATAACTACTCATTAGCATTTTCAAAGGTAAAAGATGAGTTTTTAAATCAATTTAAGACAAAAGAAAAACTTTCATCTGCAATTTATGTAATACTTCTTTTTTATAAGGATGTTTTAAATTACAAGTTAAAAAATACTTGTTTGTATTTTGAGAAAAATGATTTAATAAACATAGCAAACAGGCAATCAGTTAATTTAATTACTAAAAAAATATCATTTGTTTTGGAAAATATGTATAAATTGGAGTACAATGTTAATATGTTGTTATTTATGGATAATTTACTAATTGGAATAGGGGAAATGAAGGATGATTAAAGTAATAGGAATAAATTTTCAAAACGCAAACAGAACGTATTATTTTGCACCTGGTAATACTAACGTTAAGAAAAACGATTATGTAATCGTTGAAACAGAGCGTGGTTTACAGTATGGACAAGCAGTAACAGATGTGCTTGACATGTCAAAGGAAAACGTTTTTTTACCATTAAAGGATGTTATTAGGGTTGCAACAAAAGAAGATTATAAAATTAATAAGAAAAATGAGATAGATTCCAAAAAGGCCTTAGAGTATGCTAAGGAATTAGTTAATAGTGAAAATTTAGATATGAAGATTTTTGAGGCTTCATATACTTTTGATAGAAAAAAACTGATTTTTAAGTTTATTGCTGATGAAAGGGTAGATTTTAGAAGACTAGCTAAACTTTTAGCAGCGAAATATAAAACAAGAATTGAACTAAGACAAATTGGAGTAAGAGATAAAGCAAAAGAAATAGGTGGATTAGGACCTTGCGGTAGACCCCTTTGCTGTAGTACGTTTTTAACGACTTTTGATAGTGTTTCTATTAACATGGCAAAAAATCAAGGAATCGCTTTAAGTCCAACTAAAATAAACGGTGCTTGTGGAAGGCTATTATGCTGTTTGGGATATGAAGATGACACTTATACCTATTACAAGAAGGATTTTCCTAAAGTGGGACAGTACGTAGAAAAAGATGGTAAAAAAGGTAGAGTAAGTGAACTTAACGTTCTTAAAGGAACTTATAAATTAAAATTATCTGATACTGAAGAAATAGAAGTTGCGGTAAGTGAAAATGGAAGTAATAAATGATTTATTAAATTATAATAATTTAAAAATAGTACAAAACCCAAATTGGTTTAATTTTTCACTTGACTCTGTTTTACTAGCTAATTTTGTAAAAGTGAATAACAAACAAAAAATAATAGATTTTTGTTCTGGAAACGCTCCTGTTCCATTGTTTTTAAGTACTAAGACAAAGTCAAAAATAACAGGTGTAGAATTACAAAAACCTATTTTTGATTTAGCAGTAAAAAGTATTAAACTAAACAAATTAGAAGATCAGATACAAATGATAAATAAAGATGTTAAGGAATTAAGTAAACTATACGAAACTGATACGTTTGATTTAATAACGTGTAATCCACCGTATTTTAAATATGAAAATAACGATAATATAAATAATGAAGAAATAAAGGCAATAGCAAGACATGAAATAAAGCTAAATTTAGAAGATATATTTAAATGTGCTAAAAAAATATTGAAAAATAATGGTAAAATTGCTATTGTTCATAAAACGGATAGATTAATAGATATAATTTTTTATATGAAAAATAACAATATTGAACCTAAAAGAATACAGTTTATATATCCTTTTTTAGAATCCAGGTCTAATTTGGTTATAATTGAGGGTGCTAAAAACGCAAAAACTGGTTTAATAGTTGAAAAAAGTATAGTTGTTCATAATAATGATGGAAGCTATACAGATGAAGTTAAAAACATATTTAATGGAGGTGCAAAATGAAAATAAAATTAGTTGTTGGATTAGGCAATCCTGGTAAGGCGTATAATAACACAAGACATAATATGGGTTTTAGAGTAATAGATGAAATAGCTAAAAGACTGGATGTTTACAAATTTAAAGAAAAAGATGGGGCCATTTACTTTGATACGTATCTTGACTTATGCCATGTTTTATTTTTAAAACCTCAAAAGTACATTAATCTATCAGGAGAGGTAATGATTGATTTTGTTAGGTATTTAGATATTAAGCTAGAAGATATACTAGTTATAAGTGATGATTTAGATTTACCAGTAGGCACCATGAAATTGAAGGAAAAAGGTTCATCCGGTGGACATAATGGTTTAAAAAACATAGAAGAAAACTTAGGTACTAATGAGTACAAAAGAATAAAAATAGGAATATCTAATGATAAAAACATAGATACTAAAGATTATGTTTTAGGAAAATTAACTAAGGAAGAAAAAAAGAAGATAGATCCTATCATCGAAAAGGCAGCTGATGCTGTATTAGAATCTTTTCACACACCTTTTAATGAACTTATGAGTAAATATAATGTTAAAATAAAAAATTAGAAATAGGTGATGGATATGTTCCACAACGTTTTTAAAACTGAAATATTAAATTCTAATATACCTGTTAAAGTATTAGGATTAAATAAAAAAGTCCAAGCAAATTATGTTTGGAATCTTTTTGGTGAAAGTAAGCAAAGTATATTAGTGGTAACAAATACTCTTTATGAAGCAAATAACCTGTATAAGAATTTATCGGTTTTTTCAGATGAAATACTTTTGTTTCCTATGGATGACTTTTTGGTAAGTGAGGCTTTAGCGGTATCTCCTGATTTAATGGCAAAAAGAATAGAAACTTTAAATGAACTTTCGTTTAAAGATAGTAAAAAAATAGTAATAACTAACTTAATGGGATACTTAAGGTTTTTACCTAGCATAGACTTGTGGCGAAGTTTAAAAATAACTATATCATGTAATCAATTGGTAACTCGTGATGAGATTATAAAAAAACTAAATATGATGGGTTATGAAAAACAAGATTTAGTAACAAAAACAGGTGAATATGCAAACAGGGGTTACATATTAGATGTTTTTCCATATGGCTTAGAAAATCCAGTTAGAATTGAGTTTTTTGATGATGAAATAGATCAAATAAGAACTTTTGATCCTTCATCACAGTTATCAAAGGATAAAACAGATTCAGTTACGATACTACCTTTTTCTGAATTTATAAACGAAAAAAACGTAAGTGATTTACCTGAAAGGCAAAGTCTTCTTCCTCGTGTAGTTAATAAATTATCAAAGTTAGATGAATATTTACCTAATAAAATAACCATTTTTACAGACTTAGATACGATTAAGCTAGCTTATAACAAAACTAGCGAGGAAATACTTGAGTTTAAAGAAGATGATACTTTTGATATTCCAAAGTACATGCATGATTTATATGATGTTATTCCAGACTTATACGTTGATATATTAAACGTAGATAACTTTAAAAAAACAGCGGATTTTAAAATAGAAAATTATTCTTCAAGTGACGTTTTACCATTTAATGGTAATTATACTTTGATAAATAATTTCATTAATAAAGAATTAAAACTTGGTAAAACCATAATGGTGTTTTTAGATAATAAAGACATGATTAATGATTTTATTAGTAAAGTATCATTTAAAACGATTATTAATCCAAATACTTGCGATAAGGCATACGTTAACGTTTACTTAAAAAAAATTCCAAATAGCTTTGTTATAAATGACAAGGTGTTTTTGTCATCTAATGAAATTTATAAAAAAAGTGAAGTAATAAATTATAAAAGTAAGTTTAGGTATGGTTTAAAAATTAAAGATATAAACGCATTAAAAGTGGGTGATTACGTCGTTCACTCCTCTTATGGTATTGCAAAGTATTTAGGTATTGTAACCCTAACTGTTAAGGGATTAAAAAAAGATTTTTTACATCTTTTATATAAAGATAATGATAAATTGTATGTTCCGGTTGAAAACATCGAGTACATAACAAAATACTCATCAAATGAAGGCGTTATACCAAGACTAAGTAAACTAGGTGGAACGGACTGGGCAAAACAAAAAGCAAGAATTAAATCAAAGGTAAAAGACATTGCAAAAGAGTTATTAGAAACCTCTGCAAAAAGAAAGCTATTACCTGGTTTTGCGTTTTTACCTGATGATGAAAATCAAGCTTTATTTGAAAGTAAATTTAGTTATGAAGAAACCAAAGATCAATTAAAGGCAATAAGAGAAATAAAAGAAGATATGCAAATGCCATACCCGATGGATAGATTGTTGTGTGGTGATGTTGGGTATGGTAAAACTGAGGTCGCTTTTAGAGCTATTTTTAAGGCTATATTATCTGGTAAACAAGCATGTTTTTTATGCCCTACTACCATTTTATCTAAGCAGCACTATGATAACGCACTTGAAAGATTTGAAGGATTTGGCGTTAATATAGCGGTCCTAAATAGATTTGTCACTCCAAAACAAAAAGATGCTATTTTAAAAGATTTAAAAGATGGAAAAATAGATTTAATAATAGGTACTCATAGACTTTTAAGTAATGACGTTAAATATAAAGATTTAGGATTACTTGTAATAGATGAAGAACAAAGATTTGGAGTAACCCATAAGGAAAAAATAAAAAGGTATAAAGAAACGATTGATGTTTTAACGCTTTCAGCAACACCAATTCCAAGGACACTTCAAATGTCGCTTACAAAAGTAAGGGGTCTTTCTTTAATAGAGACGCCACCAAAATTTAGGTATCCTATTCAAACGTATGTTTTAAGAGAAAATAAAGAAGTAATAAAAGATGCCATATATAAAGAATTAGCAAGAGAAGGCCAAGTATTTCTTCTTTATAACAACGTTTCTAAAATCATTGATAAAACAAGTGAAATAAAAAGGTTAGTGCCAGAAGCTAATATAACTTATATTCATGGGCAGATGAATAAGGATCAAATTGAAATAACAATGCAGGAGTTTGTAGAGCATAAATATGATATTTTAGTTTGCACGACCATAATTGAAACCGGAATTGATATTGAAAATGCTAACACTTTAATTGTTTTGGATGCTGATCATTTTGGGCTTAGTCAGTTATATCAAATAAGAGGAAGGATAGGAAGAGGCAAACAAATAGCATACGCATATTTAATGTATGATAAAAATAAAGAACTAAATAACATTGCTATTAAAAGATTGGACGCAATAAAGGAATTTACTGAGTTAGGTAGTGGATATGCACTTGCTTTAAGAGATTTATCAATTAGAGGTGCAGGAGACATATTAGGTCAGCAGCAATCAGGTTTTATAGATACCATTGGTTATGATATGTATATAAAAATATTAAATGAGGAAGTAGAAAAATTAAAAGGAAATGAAAATATTAAAGATGAAAAAGAAGAAAATCCTGCTTTAGAAAAACCATTTATTCAAGTAGCAACTCACATAAGCGATAAATATGCTGATTCTGAAGAACTTAAAATAGAAATTCATAAGAAAATAAACGCAATAACAGATTTAAATTCATTTAATAAAATAAAAGATGAATTAACGGATCGTTTTGGTCCTTTAGATGATGATGTAATAACTTACATGCAAGAAGAGTTATTTGAAGTAATTAGTAAGCAAAAAGGAGTGTTTAAAGTTTTACAAGAAAAAGATAAAATAACGCTTTTCTTTGATAAAGAGCATTCATCTAAAATAGATGGCATCGACTTATTAAGTAAGTTATTTAAAATAAACCCTGCTTTTGAAATAAAATATTTAAATGATATTTTAAGAATTGTTTTACCATTAAAAAACTCAAAAGAACACTTTTTACATTATTTGTTAAAAATGTTAGATGTAATTGAATAAATTTCATATTTCTTTCCATTCTAAAAAGGAAGGGAAGAGATGTATGAAAACAACAGGTATAACAAGACGAATAGATGAGTTAGGAAGAATAGTAATACCAAAAGAAATAAGAAAAAACATGCATTTAAAAACGGGCGAATTACTGGAGATTTTCATAAATGATGAAGAATCAATAACTTTAAAGAAATTTTCGTTAATTAATAAACAAGAAGAATTTTTGGGCGATTATGTTAACTTACTAGCTAAAAAGACGCATACTAATATTTATGTCACCAGTTTAAACGAATTGGTCTTCTCAAATGACGAAAAATATAAAAATATTAAAATAACAACTGAGTTAGAAAAAAACGTTTTAAATGGAATAAAGATAGATAATTTAACAAATTTAAAACTTTCAAATGATGTTACATTAACTGGTGATTTGTCTATTTTTGCATTAAGACCAAACGCTGATTTAGTAGGTTTTTTGATAGTACAATTTAAAGATGATAATAAACAAGACATAATTAATATAATAGATTTTTCAAAGTCACTAATAGAAAACTATTTAGAAAGTAATTAATATGTAAAATTTTTGTCTAATTTTGATATTTATTGTATTCTTTGTTTACTAGATTTTTATAATATGTTATATTTTTATCGTTGTATCAAGTTGTACCTGTAGTAAAAATACTGATGAAAGGAAGAACTTGTTAATGCACTTTAAAAATATCGTTGAAAAGAAAAATGGTTTGGTTTTGAAAACGTTGTTTTTCACTTCTTTACTTATCTTTTCAGTTCTAATGTATTATGAGAGCCGTATGATTATTGATGCTTGTTATTTTAGTATTGTTTTAATTATGTTTTTGAAGTATTTAAAGCTGAAATTATATCAGTGATATGGTATAATTTTTTTGGTGATATAAAATGCTTATAGATTCACATTGTCATTTGTTAAGTTCGTGTTATGATGATGTAAAAAACGAAATAGAAAAGGCCTTTTTTGGAGGCGTTGATAAAATAATAATAAATGGATATGATGTAAAAACAAGCACTGAAGCAGTAAAGCTCGCTAATGGTTATGAAAACGTTTATGCAGCAGTAGGAATAGGGCCAGAAAACGTTGATGGAGTAACTAATTATGATATAAAAAAAATAAAAGAGTTATCTTTAAATAAAAAGGTTGTTGCAATAGGAGAAATCGGTCTTGATTATTACTGGACTAAAGAAAATAAAGAAAAACAAATAAGTGTATTTAAAAGTATGCTTGAAATAGCAAAGGAAAACAAACTTCCTGTAATAGTTCATAACAGAGAAGCAACAAAGGATGTATATGACATATTAAAATCATATGAATCATTTGGTATATTGCACTGCTTTTCCGGTTCTTTAGAAAGTGCAAAAGAATTTATAAAACTAGGTTTTTTAATTGGTATCGGTGGCGTAGTAACTTTTAAAAACGCAAAAAAAATAAAAGATGTTGTAAAAGATATTTCGCTTAATTATATTTCACTTGAAACGGATAGTCCTTATCTTACCCCAGAACCTTATAGAGGAAAGGTAAATAACCCTTGTAACTTGGTTTATATAGCAAGTGAAATAGCCAAAATAAAAGGTGTTTCAAGCCAGGAGGTAATGGATGTTACGAGCCGGTCAGTAATGTCAAAATTTGACTTGTAAGTGTATATATGATATTATTAAGTACGAACCCGAAAGGGCGAGAGGTGAAAAAGTGAAGAATTTTAGTAGAAAAATTAAGTATGCTCTTCTCACCTTAATTGTGTGTTTAGTAGCATTCATTGGTTTTTCAAAAGCTGGAATATTGTTTTCTGATAATGGAAGCGTTGTAACAGTATCAACGACTAAAAAAACGTTTGATCCAAATAATTATGTTGCATCTGTATCTTCCGTTTTAGAAAAACAAAACCAAACAACCACAACAACTACTGAAGCGACAACTACCGTAACAACAACTATCAACACAACAACACAAAAAGAAAACACATTACCTGCACTTACTTGGACAGGTGATGTTCTTACTAAAAGTAAGGGTGTTGTTTATGGACCTTCTGGTAAGGAATCTTATTATAATTTAGATATGACAAGTGTTATAAACGCTATGAGAAGGGCTGGTTACTCAGCTGAAGAGTATCCATATTGGATTCGTGAGGATGGCGTTAAAATGCTTGGGGATTACGTAATAGTAGCAGCAAACTACGAAATTCGTCCTAGAGGAACAATTCTTGAAAGTTCTTTAGGATATGCGATAGTTTGTGATACCGGTGGGTTTGCTAAGAGAAATCCTACCCAAATAGATGTTGCGGTTACTTGGTAAAAGCTATATATTAAAATAAAAGCAAATAAAATGTACGTTTTATTGGATAATTGTCAAATAGTGTGTGTGAACACAAAATAAGTGAAAATTATAGAGATGGTTAATGCATTAAGCATTG
>CALVSY010000021.1 GCA_944359725.1 uncultured Bacilli bacterium
ACGCTTTTCCTTCATCTTACTTATCTCCAATCCTTTTATCCTATCCTACTTTTATAATTTACCATTTTATGTTTATTATGTCAATTATATTACATTTTATTTGTAAAGAAAACTACAGAATAAATTACCTATTGATGAAAGTTTTACTTTCATGTTTTTTTATGTTAAAATACTTACGTTTGTAATTATTGCAGTTATGGAGTGATAAATATGTTTAAAAATTTTAAAATACTAGATGAAAAAGATAAAAGATTACGTCTTATAAGTAAGGAAGTTACTTTTCCTTTATCTAAAGAAGAAAAAAGAACGATAAAAGACGTAATGGAATATTTAAGATATAGTCAAATAGAAAAATATGCTAAAAAATATAATTTAAGAGCTGGTTGGGGAATGAGTGCCATTCAAATAGGCATTCAAAAAAGATGGTTCGTAATAGTAGAAGAACAAGAAGATGGCTCATTTAAAAATTACTTCTTTGCAAATCCTAAAATAATAAGTAATAGCGAAGAAGAAATATACGTAGAACAAGGAGAAGGATGCTTAAGCGTTAATCGTGAGGTTCCTGGAATAGTATTAAGATATGCAAGAGTAACAGTTGAAGCATATGACATGGACGGAAATAAATTTACTATGCGTCTAAGAGAAGATTTAGCAGTATGTGTACAACATGAAATAGATCATTTAAATGGTATTTTATTCATAGATAAAATAGATAAGAAAAACCCATATAAAAACGCCGATAAATATAGACCAATATAAAACGAAGAAAAAATTTTTTCTTCGTTTTTTACTACCCCATTGATCCTAATGCTTGAATAAATTTTGCAAGAAAAATAAATCCTATAAAATAAAATATCAAAATACAAACAGGCAACAAAATACCTATAATTGCAAATACTTTTCCACGCTGCTTTCTTCTTATACACTGAACTAATCCAACAACAGAAAAAATAAATCCAACACTTTGTGTTACTGATAAAATTGTTGAAATTATACTAAATAATGGTAAAAAAACATTTAGATATAAAGATAATAACACATTAGCAATCATGTAAACAGGCTCTATTAAAGATAATATAAACCCAATTAAAGCGAATTTATTTATTTTATTTTTATTATCATAGGCTGATAGTTGTTCTTCTTTATTTTTTAAAACTTCCGATTCATTTAAATTATCGGTATTTTCATACACTTTTTTTCCACAATTAGGGCAAACAAGCATATCATCATCTAATTTTTGATTACAATTTAAGCAATGTTTTTCCATTTTTACTCCTTTTTATTTATCTAAATTTTATTTTGAAAAAGCAAAATATAATAATGCTGCAAAAATAATTCCTAAAATAATGTAAATCGCAGATATCACAATTCCTATAATAGCATAAGTTTTACCCTTTTGATTTCTTTGCTTACAATCTATTAAACCAATAATGGAAAATATAAGTCCAAGCCATAAAAACAAACCGTTTGTAAATACTGATATTATGGATAATATAAATCCTGCTAAGGCAAATTTATTAGTCTGTAAATTACTATCACCACTTGTAAAAGTTGATTGTTTGTCACCCAACTCATACAAAACTTTTGGCCTGTTTAAATTACCATTTTCATCATATATGTTTTTACCACAGTTAGGACAAACAAGCGTACTATCTTCTATTTTTTGATTACAGTTATAACACCTTTTAGGCAATATTTTTCCTCCTTTAGTTTTTATTATCGTCTTTTATATCTTCTAATCTTACACTAACAAGTTTTGAAACACCAGACTCTTGCATGGTAACGCCGTATAAAACGTCTGCGTATTCCATCGTTTTTTTCTTATGGGTAATAACGATAAACTGTGTTTTTCCTTTAAACTCACCTAAGAATTTTCCAAAGTTATCTACGTTAACCTCGTCTAGTGCAGCCTCAACCTCATCTAATATGCAAAATGGAACTGGTCTTGTTTGTAATATTGCAAATAAAAGTGAGATTGCCGTTAAGGTTTTTTCTCCACCGGATAAAAGTGAAATATGTTTAAGTGTTTTTCCAGGAGGTAATGCTTTAATGTCAATACCGGTTGTTAAAATATCATCTGGATTAGTTAATTTAAGTTCAGCATCTCCTCCAGAAAACAACTTTTTAAAAGTTTCTTTAAACTTTTCTTTTATAACGTTAAACGTATCTAAAAACTTCTCTTTCATTATTTCATCTAATTCTTTTATTATCTGTAAAATGGTGTTTTCCGCTTTTTCTAAATCGTTTTTCTGATTAGTTAAAAACTCATATCTTTCATTTACTCTTTCATACTCTTCTATAGCGCCTACGTTAACATCACCAAGTTTTTTAATTTCAAGTTTACATTTATCAACAACTTCTCTTGCTTCTTTAACGTCCATATCTAAGAAATAATTATTTTTAGCTTTTTCAAAAGTCATACCATAATCATCCGTTAAAGTATTTAAAAGTGTATCTAACCTTACGTCTTGCCTGTTTACCGTTATTTCTAAATCTTTTAACTCTTTTGTTTTCTTATAGTATTCTTGGTTATTGATTTTGTTTTCCATTTCTATTTTATTTATAGAATCTTTATAATCATTTACCTCGTTTTTTAAAGCATCTAATTTTATTTCTAATTCTTTTCTTTGTTTTTCTTTTTCATAATATGCTTCTACTGTTTTTTCTTCTTCTTTATTTAAAGTACCATTTATCAAACTATTAATGTTAGATTCTTCTTCTTTTAATTTTTCTAGTTCTTCTTTTAATATGGTTTGTCTTTCTTCTTCGTATCTTAATGAAATTTCTAGATTAGTTTTTTCTTCCATAGCTTTATTTTTTTCTTCTAAAGCTTGTTTATATTTATCATCATTTTGATTTATCTGCTGTTCTAGTTTTCTTCTTTTTTCGGTTAAAGTATCTAATAGTCTTACGTTTTCTTCCAACTCATGTTTTTGTGTAATTATGTTGCCAGAGTTTTTTTGTGTTCCACCGGTTAGTGATCCACCGATATGAAGTAGTTCTCCATCAAGCGTTACTATTCGGTATCGATAATTAATTTTTCTTGCTAAATGATTTGCTGCTTCTAAATTAGTTACAACAATGGTTGTTCCTAACTGATTTTTTATTATGTTATCATAAACCGATTCATATCTAACTAGTGACGATGCACCTCCAACAAAGTCCGGTTCGTTTGATAGCATTCTATAAGTTTCATTATCTATTTCTCTTTTTTTAATAATGTTTAAAGGAAAAAAGGTTGCTCTTCCAAACTTGTTTATCTTTAAATAATTAATTGCGTCTTTTGCGGCAAACTCATCATCTACAACAATGTAATTTGAAGCTTGGGAAAGTGCCGTTGAAATAGCAAGCGCATACTCTTTATCAGTTTCTATTAAGTTTCCTATTACGTTATGAACACCAGTAAGTTTAGGGTTTTCTAACACACATTTAACAGCGTATGGTAAACCTTGGTTATTTTCAATCGCTTGCCTTAGCATGTTAATTTTATAACTAGTTTCATTTTCTAATCTGTTTTGTTTAGTTAATGAAAGTTCATTTTCATCATGCGTTTTTTTAACAGATAAAAACCATTTTTCCGCTTCATCAAGCTTTTCTTGTGAAGCATCAATTTTTTTATTTATGATTTCTATCGTGTTCTTTGAATTAAAAACCTCGTTTTCCTTTCTTAAAATGGACTCTTTAATATTAATAACGTTTTCATGAACTTTAGAGTCCGCTGCGTTATATTTTTGTCTTTCAATAATTAAATCTTTCTTACCAAGTAGGCTTTGAGCTTCTTCTGTTACTTTTGTTAAAGCATTTTGAACCGTGTATAATTCTTCTTCTTTCTTAGTTTGCTTTAGTTTTATTTCTTCTAGTTTTGATTGATCAACGTTACTATTTTTCTCTAGTGATATTACCTCTTCATTTAACTCACCTACTAAACGCTTATTACTTTGATAACTTACGTTTATTTCATTTACCTCACTTACTATTAATGATACTTCTATTTCATCTAGTGTTTTTTTGTTTTCTAAGTATTTTTGAGCATCAATACTTTGCTTTTTTAAAGGCTTAAGGTTATTTTCTAACTCTAACATTATATCATTAATTCTAGTCATGTTGTCATGAGTTCTTTCTAGTTTTCTTAAGGCCTCATCTTTTCTTTTTTGATACTTTAAAGTACCTGCAGCAGCCTCGAATATAACTCTTCTTTCTTCTGGTTTATTAGATAAAATAGATGCTATATCTCCCTGTGATATTATGTTAAATGACTCTTTATTAATACCAGTATCAGAAAGCAAATCATAAATATCTTTTAATCTTACTTTTTCATTATTTAAAAAGTATTCGTTTTCACCAGTTTTATAAATACATCTTTTAATAGATACCTCAGTATAATCTACTTTTAAATATTTATCAGTGTTATCAAATACTAAAGTAACACTTGCCATGGAAGCTGGTTTTCTTGACTTACTACCGGAGAAAATAACGTCGCTCATTAAGCCTTCACCACGTAATTGTTTTACTGACTGCTCACCAAGTACCCAGCGTACCGCATCAACAATATTACTTTTACCAGACCCGTTAGGTCCTACTACACCTGATATACCAGGAGTTAAATCAATTACCGTTTTTTCCGCAAAAGACTTAAAACCCGATGCCTTAATTTGTTTTAAATACATGTTTACACTTCCTTATACGTTAGCTTTCTTTTCTAAAGCATGATGCGCTGCACGCTGTTCTGCTTCTTTTTTTGATTTAGCTGTTCCAGTTCCCATTACGATGCCATCTACAACAGCATTCATGGTAAAAGTCCTATCATGAGCGGGACCTTCTTCTTTTACAAGCTCATAAGTAACCGATTTTTTTGTTGTTTGAACCAATTCTTGTAAAAGTGATTTATAGTCCATGAAAAACGTCTCTGGTTTTTCTTTTATAAACGGAATTACAACTTCATACACTATTTCTCTTGCCTTTTGATAACCTTGATCTAAATATACCGCACCTAAAAAAGATTCAAACATATCCGCAAGAGTTGCCTTACGATATTTACCACCTGATTGTTCTTCTCCTTTACCTACTTTTGCATATAAAGGAAAATCAAGAAGCATCGCATACTCATATAAAGCGTTTTCACACACATACATTGATCTAATCTTAGTCATTTTGCCTTCTTCATAATCAGTTGTGTTATAAAGATAATCACTCATAATTAAATCAAGAACTTTATCTCCTAAAAACTCCAGTCTTTGATAATCTTCTTTTATATGATGCTCATTACAATATGATGAATGTGAAAAAGCTGTATCATAAATATGCATGTTATTTGTTTTAATATTAAATCTATCAAGTAACTTCATGCTATCACCCATTAAATTATAACAAAAAAAAAGAATTTAATCTATTATATTGACTAAATTCTTAAATGGATTATAAATTATTGATATTATATTTATTTTTAGCTATAATATAAATAGAAAGAGCAACCTAGTAAGGTTAGCTGCTTTCCTTAAGGTTTTTTAAGGAAAAACATACTTACCCCCCAAAAGTAAGTATGCTTTTTCTTTTATATTTTAAATATTAGAATTCCCAATAATAAAACTAAAAGGATAACTATTACTTTAAGAAATTTGTTTTCTTGTTTCATAAGCATCACCCGCTTTCTATTCTTCATAAAAATCGGGAAAGCATATCTAACCTTTGGTCTTAGGTTACTCTCATATTAATTATTAGCCATAATTTTAAAAATTCCACTAAATTTTTCATATTTTATAAATTTTCTTTTATTTCTGGAAATAAATCATATACGTTATAACCTAACAAATCATCAAAATACTTCTTTAATTTCAAAGCTTCTTTTACTCACACTTTAATACGTCATATAATACAATTTGTAATTTAGAAAATCTTTTTTCTACTTTTCCACTTATTTTATAAATACCAGGTACTACTATGTTAAAATATTTGTTATAAACCCTAGGAAACATTACAAGTTCTATTGTTCCAAAGGAATCACTTGCGTTTATAAACATCATTTTATCATTATTTTTAGTTGTTACTTCTCTTTTTCTTTCAAAGTATAAAAACATTTCTACTTTTTTATCAAAGTATTTTTCTACGTTTTTTGTTGTTACTGCGTTATCAGTAATATATTTACTTGTTGGATGATTACTTATGTAAAAGCCAAATATTGCCATTTCATATTTCGTAAGTTCTTCTTTTGAATACTCATCATAATCTTTTATTTCCGGCTTTAAAACTAAAGACTCATCTAAATCATTACATAATTCTGCATAATTAATCGCATCATCCAAGTTTTCTATTAAGGTCTTTCTTGTTTTTTCAAAACCATCTAATGCACCTGATAAGATAATGTTTTTTATTACGTCTTTACCTGTTTTATAACACCTTTTAACAAAGTCAAGATAAGATGTAAAACTTCCGTTTTTATCCCTTTCGTTTAATATTTCTTTAGCGGTAAGTGTACCTACCCCTCTTATTAAAGATAGTGGATAAATTAATTTATCATTTTTTATTTCATATTTATCTGTTGATATGTTGATAACTGGAGGGATTACATCAACATTCATCATCTTACACTCGTTTATCAAGTTCTTTGTTTTTTGTGATGATGATATATTATTATTTAATAATTCTATTTCAAAATATAAAGGATAATGAACTTTTAAATATGCCATTTTATATCCTATTATTGCGTATGAAACGGAATGTGCTTTATTAAATCCGTAATTTGCAAAACGCAAGATTAAGTCATAAACGTCATTAGAAGTCTTACTTGTATATCCTTTTTTCATACTTTGTTTTATAAACTTTTCTTTAAAGGATAATAATACGTCTTCTTTTTTCTTACTCATTGCCCTTCTTAACTCATCTGCTTCTGCGTAAGAAAAGCCTGCCATCTTAACAGCTATTTGCATTATCTGTTCTTGATAAATAATTATTCCATACGTACTAGATAATATTTCTTTTAAATCATCATGAATGTAAGTTATTTTTTCTTTTCCATGACGTCTTGCAACGTAGCTTTCAATATTTTGCATTGGCCCTGGTCTAAATAGTGCAACAGCCGCAATTAAATCATCTAGTTTCTCTGGTTTTAACCTTTCTATAAAACTCTTCATTCCAGATGATTCAAACTGAAATACACCATCTAAGTTGCCACTAGAAAAAAGTTCATACGTTTTTCTATCATCAAGTGGGATTTCACTAAACTTAACGTTTCCTATTCTTTTTATTATTTTATCTATTACACTTAGGTTTTTAAGTCCTAAAAAATCCATCTTTAAAAGTCCTAAGCCTTCTATATAATTCATGGTGTAACCGCAAAGAAAAACACCGTCAGAACAAGCGATTGGAACGTAATTAGAAAGTTTTTTGCTTGATATAATAACTCCTGCTGCATGAATAGACGTATGCCTTTTAAGGCCTTCTAAATGAAGGGATACATCATACACTTTTTTTATAGTCTCATCTTCATTCAATAATTTTACAACTATTTTATTATTTAATTGTTCTTTTAAACTTTTCTTATCATCAAAATTCTTAAGTAAATTATCTATTTTAAACGTTGTTACATCAAATATTCTTGCAACATCTCTTATTACTTGTTTTGCAAGTAAATTAGAAAAGGTAATTATACCTGATACTTTATCTTTTCCATACTTATTTACTACGTAATTAATTACCTCATCTCTTTTTTCAGCATCAAAATCAATATCAATATCAGGCATGGTAACTCTCTCGGGATTTAAAAACCTTTCAAATAGCAAATTATACTTTATTGGATCTATATCAGTTATTCCAAGACAGTATGAAACAAGGCTTGATGCCGCAGAACCTCTTCCAGGTCCAACCATAATATCATTTTTCTTAGCGTATTTAACATAGTCCCATACAACTAAAAAGTAATTACAAAATCCCATGTTTATTATTATGTTAAGCTCGTGTTTTAAACGTTCTACGTACTTTAAAGGAACGTTTTTATTTAATCTTTTCTTTAAACCAACTATGCATAAATTTGTTAAGTACTTCTTTTCATCAAAATCTTTATCATCATTATAAACTGGTAATAAATCATCCCTTTTTGGAATATTTAAATTACATAGCCCACAAAAATAAGATATGTTTTTAACGTCATCCATACTTAAGTTTTTAAGCATGCTAACGTCTTTTACGGAATCATAATCTTCTTCTTTTATCTTGTATAAATATTTTAAGTATTTTATGTCATCTTTTTTTATCGTAAGTGTTTTTGATGCATATACTTTATTACCATCAATACTTTCTTTTTCTTCATCAGTTTCATAACCAATAAATATATCACTTACGTATTTATAAAATAACTCTTTTTTATCTTTATACAAATAAGGAATAACAAGTACTAAATCACTTAAATAACTTTTTAAAGTATCAAAAGTTAACTTTTCTTCACTTATTAAAGTATTTATATTACATAAGTTTTGATAACCTTTATAGTTTTTAGCATATAGTAAAAACGTACCATCTAAGTTTATTTCTAACCCTACAATAGGCTTAATATTATTTTTTTTACATTTATTATAAAACTCCATTACTCCATACAAGTTATCATCACATATCGAACATGCTTTTATATTAAATAAAGAAAGCTCATTTATTAAATCATCTATTTTTATTAAACTAGATAATATAGAATAATCAGTTTTTATCCATAAAGGTACATAATTCATAAAATCACTTTCCTTTCTAATAATATTTTACTACAAATACCATCTTTTTCATATTTTAATTTGACTATTTACCCATAATATGGTAAAGTTATAAAGCAAACACGTACAATAAGGAGGAGTTAAACATGGCTAAAAAAGTATCTAATAAAAAACCATTATTTGGAAACAAAAGATCTCATGCTTTAAATACTACTAAAATGAGACAAAAAGTTAATATGCAAAAAGTAACATTAAACGGTGTTACCGTTGTAATGAGTGCTAAAGAAGCTAAAAAATTTAGAAAAAATAATGCAGCATAAAAAAAATACTTCAAACGAAATTGAAGTATTTTTTATTTATTTTTCTATTTTAGTAAAGTGCATTCCATGATAAACTTTCACTTTACTTCCAGGTTTATAATAAGTGTTATCAGAAGAATTATACCAGTATTTTACATCATCATCTTTTGGTAATACATAAGTACTACCTTCCTTCTTTAAGTACTTACCTTTATTCTTATCATTCATTTTATCAGTTTCTAAAGTAACCATCCAATATCTACTACCATTTTTCATAATCGGTTGTAATGTTTCAGTTTCATTTAGCATTGTACTATTTAATATATTAATAAGTTCTTCCTTGGTAATCACGTTATTATTAACTAAATGTTTAGCCTCTTTCATTCTTAAGCCTTTATATAAATAATAAGGTACCATATTAAGTTCATTATATGAATATAAATTATTTTTATCTTTTAGTATTTCTTCGTTACCACTCCATGTAATATTTGAATTAAAGTCATATAAGTTGGTTAATTCAACGTATCCATCGGTTGTTATAATATTATTGCTAATAATATTATAATATCGTGTTGATTCAACATGATAAAACTTAACGCGTTCTTCTATAATTTCTATATCTGTTACGGTTATTTTTTTCAAATCACCGTTATCAACCATTGCAACATTCGTTCCAACCTTAAAATTATCCTTATCATCTACCGAAACAAATTTATTTAAATCATAACTATAAACACCATGAAATCCAACTGTTTTTAAAACCGTTCCATCACTAAACGTTGTTTTTTGATAATAATCTGAAACATCTTCTTTTTCTATCCAAATAGGGTATTCATATACTATTTTTCCTAAATCGTAGCTCCATGTTGCAAGTAAATCATCATATCTTATATCTTCAATATTTTTATAACCATCAATTGTTTTTATTTTTGTTCCTTCAACTAAACAACTATCACCATTCATTATATCTTCCGCTAGACCTTCTAAAAACACATAATAATAGCCATCAAATTGGTAGCAATCATATTCCAATTCAGTACCTGATATTGTGTTTGTACATTTCTTTAATTCATAGTCGTCTTGCTTTGTCGCATTATTATCTTTTATTATTCCCTGAAGTGTAAGGTCAGATGAATTGCTTATATTTTCTCCTGTTAAAGGGTTAGTAACATCAGATTCTAAATATCCAGCATCAACCAATTCCTCTACAGTAATTTCATCTATTCCTTCTTTTATCATATAAGCTTGAGCAATATTAACAATATCACTTGCTGCTAAAAATCTTGTTTTTTCTTTTGAATTATTAATGCTATTAATAACCGCAGTTCCTGCTATTGCAAGTATTACTGATAAAATAACAATTACTGCCAAAAGTTCAATTAAAGTAAAACCTTTCTTATCCTTCATTACCATCACCTATTTTCATAATATCATTATGGTTCTTTTAAGTCAATTTTAAACCATTTAAAAAAAGATGCTTTACATCTTTTTTACTTTTTATCAGTTGATCCAAAGCCACCGGTGCGAACACCATCTGCGTTATCATCGTCAGTAATTAAATACTTCATAAATATACCTTGTCCTATAGCATCACCTTTTTTTATTGTAATAGCTTCATCTTTTACGTTATAAAACGCAAACATAAAAGCACCGTCATTATCAGGATTACCATAGTAATCAGCATCTATTATACCAACGCTATTTGCCATTACAAGACCTTTTTTCTTTGGGTTAGAACTTCTGTTGCAAAGCATTAAGTACTCATCGTCCATCATGTATGCTTTAAGACCAGTTTTTACCAAAGTTGGGTTATCACCAGGTTTAAAAGGTTCTATTATGGTATCTTCAGCAGCTTCAATATCATATCCTGCTGCTTTTTTCGTTTTTCTAACTGGCAAATTAATGTTCTTGTCTTCAAAGCCTTTGGCTATTTCAAATCCTCTTTTCTTCATTGTTACACTCCTACTAATTCTTTTTTATCGTCAAATAATACTATTTTATTTTGTTTTAATGATTTTTTTACGTCGATTACTCTTTGATTAGTTGATCCACACCATTTCAATCTAAAATCATGTAATTCATCTTTATATTGTCCATCTATTAAAACATCAACGTATTTTAATACTTCTTTATCTTTTAAGTCCTTGTCAAACAAAAAGCCAGACCATACCCAAACACTTTTATTTGGATACTTTTCTTTAAATGCTTTTGCTAAGGCAGTTGTACCTTCTATATTTAAAGGATGCATTGGCTCTCCACCTAAAATTGATAAGCCAACAATGTAATCTTTGTCCGCTAAATCAAGAACCTTGTTTATTGTGTCGCTGGTAAACTCCTTACCCAACTTAAAATCCCAAGTTTCTTGATTAAAACAATTTTTACAGTGGAAAGCACATCCTTGCATAAATATTGATACTCTAACGCCAGGCCCATTAGAGATGTCCATTTTTCTTATTTTGTTATATCTCATAGTTATTTATGCATCCTTATTGTCTATATGAACTACTCTTTCTTTAATTTCCTGTGTTCTTCCTTTATTCCAGAAGTTAGTTCCTATGTATCCGCAGGTTCTTCTTGCAACGTTTAACGTATCATGATTTCTATTACCACAATTTGGACAATACCACTCTAAGTTGTCATCCAAAAGTATTTCTCCATCATAACCACACGCTTGACAATAATCAGATTTAGTATTTAACTCAGCGTACATAATGTTGTCATAAATAAACTTAATAACTTCCATAACAGCATCCAAATTATTGGTTAAGTTAGGAGTTTCAATATAACTTATTGCACCACCGGGTGAAAGTTTTTGAAACTCGCTTTCTAATTTTAACTTGGTAAATGCATCAATCTCTTCAAATACCGGAACATGGTATGAATTTGTAATGTAATCTCTATCAGTGATTCCTTTAATTTTACCAAAACGTTCTCTTAAGCATTTAGCAAACTTATAAGTTGTTGATTCAATTGGAGTTCCGTAAACACTGTAGTCAATGTCCTCTTTTTCTTTCCACTCTTTACACTTATCATTTAGCTTTTGCATAACTTCTAGGCCAAATTCTTTTCCTTTTCCGTTGTCGGTATGAGAGTGACCAGTCATGAATTTAACGCATTCATATAAACCAGCATAACCAAGTGATATGGTTGAGTATCCATGGTGTAATAACTCATGAATGCTTTCTTTCTTATCTAATCTTGCTAGTGCTCCGTGTTGCCATAAAATAGGTGCAACGTCACTAGTTACCTTAGATAATCTTTTATGTCTTGCTTGTAATGCTCTATGACATAACTCTAGTCTTTCATCCATTAACCTCCAGAATAAATCAAAGTCTTTATCTGCTGATAGTGCAACGTCAACTAAGTTAATGGTTACAACGCCTTGATTAAATCTACCATAGTACTTACCTTTACCTTCTTCGTAGTTTTTAGCCTTAGCAATGTTTCCTAGGTGCATCGTTCTGTCCGGTGTTAAGAATGATCTACATCCCATACATGGATAACAATCTCCAACACCGTTTTCATTTATCTTTAATTCTTTCATTATTTTTTCAGATATATAATCTGGTACCATTCTTTTTGCCGTACATTTAGCAGCAAGTTCAGTTAAATAATAGTACTTGCTATCTTCATGAATGTTATCTTCTTCCAAAACGTATAAAAGTTTAGGAAAAGCAGGAGTAATATAAACACCCTTTTCGTTTTTCATACCTAAAATTCTTTGTTTTAAAACTTCTTCTATTATCATGGCAAGCTCTTCTTTATATTCTTCTGTTTCACCTAGGTACATGCAAACAGATAAGAATGGTGCTTGTCCGTTAGTTGTTGTCATTGAGTTAATTTGATATTGGAAAGTTTGAACACCGTCAGTTATTTCCTTTTTTATATCTTCCTTAGCATACTTTTCACAATCAGCTTTATTAAACTTTCTTTTCTTGTATTTTTCTAAATAACGATTATAACTTTCCCTTACAAAAGGTGCTAAGTGAGTAAGCGTTATCGTGCATCCACCGTACTGACTTGATGATACCGCGGTAATTAACTGAGTTGCAATCGTCATAGCAGTTAAAAACCTATGTGGTTTTTCAATCATAACTCCATTTATATTAGTACCATTTTGAAGCATATCATCTAGGTTAATTAAATCACAGTTATGAAGGGCGTTTTGTGCGAAATAATCCATGTCATGAAAGTGAATTATTCCCTCATCATGAGCTTTTACAACATCCTCTGGAAGTAAAAACCTTCTTGTAATATCAGTTGATGTAATACCTGCGATATAATCTCTTTGAGTTGTTACAACGCCAGCATTTTTATTTGAGTTTTCAGTGTTCCAATACTCGTTTTCACCATCAATTAACTCTTTAATTGATCTATCGGTTGTATTACTTTTTCTTACTAACTCTCTTGTGTATCTATAAGTAATATATTCTTTGGCTAAAGCAAACTTATTTAATGCCATAAGACGCATTTCAATAATATCTTGAATGTCTTCAACTAGAATTCTTTTTTTCTTTAAACTCTCAATATACTTAATAATGTTTTTTATTTGAGTATCTGATACTCTATCTTCTTCTTGAACCTCATTATTAGCCTTTTTTATTGCTATTTCTATCTTTTCAGGACAGTAATCAACAACGTGGCCATCTCTTTTAATTACTTTCATAATTACTTCCTCCTACTTTATTATCACCATAACTATAGCACATTTATTTTAAAAGTTGTTGTTGCAATTGCAACTTTATTAAAAAAATGATATTATTTTATTAAGAGGTGTAAAATGAAACGTTTGTTCAGTAAAATTAGTGTAAATGAAAGAGAAAAATTACTTAAGTTATTAGAAACAAATATACTTAGTTTTCCAAAGAATACCGCGGTGTTATCAAGCGCAAAAGATAATGTTATCGGTATTATTTTAGAAGGACACGCACAAATAATAAGAACGGATTACAATGGTAATAGAACGATTATTGAAGAGTTAGATGAAGAATCTATTTTTGGAACCGTTATATCATCATTAAGAAGTGATGAGTATGAAATAATAACAAAAGAAAATACCAAAGTATTAATAATTGATTACTCAAGTGTTATTAACTATCAAAACACAAATTATAAATACTACAACCAGTTTATTAAAAACCTACTTGAAATAACAACGGGAATAATTGAAGAAAAAAACGAAAGAATAGAAATATTAACTAAAAAAACAATCCGTGATAAACTCTTAGAATACTTTAATATATACTCTAAAAAACACGGAACCAGAATAATTTATTTACCTTTTAGTTACACTGATTTAGCTGATTACATAGCAGCCGATAGAAGCGCCATGTCAAGGGAATTAGGCTACCTAAAAGAAGAAGGCTTTATTGAGAGTAAAGGAAGAAGAATAACCCTTTTATATAGATAAAAATCAGGATTTATTGATCCTGATTTTTCGTTTTCTTATCTTTTATTTCATTTAATAATAATTCCACAAACATATCTTTATCAACCGAGTATGTTTTATTAGAACCATGCCTTCTATAACTTATTAAGTTATCATCTTTTTCTTTATCTCCTAATATTAAGATAATAGGTATCTTCTTAGTTTGAGCATCCCTCATCTTATATGATAGTTTTTCTTCTCTATCATCTAACTCTACTCTAACATTTTTATTTTTTAAAGCGTTATAAACTTCGTTTGCATACTCTAAATGATAGTTATTATTAACCGGCATAACAGTTACTTGAACAGGTGCTAGAAAGGTTGGAAAAACTCCTTTGGTTTCTTCTATTAGAAAGGCGGTAAATCTATCAAACGTTCCAAAAATTGCCCTATGAAGTACAACTGGCGTTTTTTTCTTTCCATTACTATCTATATACGTTAAATCAAAACGCCTTGGAAGTAGGAAATCTAATTGACAAGTAGAAAGCGTAACGTCTGGTCCAACAGCAGGTTTAACCTCAACGTCTAACTTAGGACCGTAAAAAGCCGCCTCACCAATAGCCTCAAAGTAATCAACCCTAAGTTCGTTTAATACTTCTCTTAGTTTGTCCTCAGCGTTATTCCACATTTCATCATCATCAAAGTATTTTTCCTTATCCTCAGGATCTCTAAGTGATAATCTAAATTTATAATCTTTTATTCCAAAATCTCTATATACGTCTAAGATTAAACTTACGACCTTTTTAAATTCATCACCTATTTGTTCTGGTGTTACAAAAAGGTGTGCATCATTCTGGCACATGCATCTAACACGTTCTAATCCCTTAACAGCGCCTGATGCTTCATACCTAAAGTCCGTCGCAAACTCACCTATTCTAATAGGAAGTTCCTTATATGAATGAAGTTTGTTTTTATAAACTAGCATATGGTGCGGACAATTCATTGGTCTTAAAACAAATTCTTCATCATCCACCTTCATAGATGGAAACATGTTTTCTTTGTAATGATCCCAGTGACCCGATGTTTTATATAAATCAACCGTTCCAACACATGGTGTATAAACGTGCTGATAGCCCATCTTTCTTTCTTTTTCGTATATATAATTTTCTAATTCCTTACGAATTATAGCACCATTTGGAAGCCAAAGAGGCATTCCTGCTCCAACTAGTTCGTGTGACATAAATATTTCTTGTTCTTTACCTATCTTTCTATGATCCCTTTGTTTTCTTTCTTCTAGTTCTTCTAGATGTTTTTCTAAATCTTCTTCGTTTTCAAAACAAATACCATAGATTCTTTGAAGCATTTTGTTTTTAGAATCACCCTTCCAGTATGCACCAGAGTGTTTTAAAAGTTTAAAGTGCTTTAATTTTTTTACGGTATCAACGTGAGGTCCTCTACATAAATCAGTAAAATCTCCTTGTGTATAACAAGATATTACCGTATCATTAGGATCCATTCTTTCTATTAAATCAATTTTATATGGATCGTCTTTAAACATTTCAAGTGCTTCTTCTTTTGATATCTCATGTCTTGTTATTCTTTTTCCATCCTTGGCAATTTTCTTCATTTCTTTTTCTATTTTAGGCAAGTCCTCATCCGTTAGAGTTTTATCACCTAAATCAATGTCATAGTAAAAACCATCTTCTATAACAGGTCCTACCCAGAATTTAGCATCTGGGTATAAATGTTTTACTGCTTGTGCCATTAAGTGTGCACAAGAGTGATTAAGTACACTTAATTTTTCATCTTCTTTTATATTAATCATAACTCTTCTTTCTCCTTACTCGTTTCATTTTCTTTTGCTTTACCGCGTTTTTTCTTTTTGTTTCTTGTTTTATTACGCTATGTGAAATCTTATTATCTTGATAAGAAGTAAGTGAATAAAGCATCGGATAAACTTCTTCATCATACTTAAATAATTCTCTTAGTTCAAAAAGATCACTATAACATAAATCAAGAATTTTTAAAAATTCGTATTTC
Organism: uncultured Bacilli bacterium; assembly: GCA_944359725.1. Lineage (GTDB taxonomy): Bacteria > Bacillota_I > Bacilli_A > RF39 > UBA660 > Aphodocola. The sequence goes on from CALVSY010000021.1 coordinate 16,401, forward strand.
TTAATTCTACTATTTTTATCATCCTTTAAAAATTCTATTAAAGTTTTAGTTACCATTTTCCCCCTCCTTTAAAAAATGCTTTTTTTAATTTCTTAATTCAAACGTTCTGATGTTAAAGCCGCCGATTTTTTCATAGTAATAATTTATTAATGTTTCTATGTTTTTATACATCGTATTTGGCTTATCAAGTTCAAAACACCTAATATATAATTTAATAAACTCGCTATCCGCCAGTTTAAATATATGACGTTTTCTTCTATATTCTTCATCTGTTAATATTTTATAAATCTTTGTTTTAGGCAGCTTTGGTAAGCCTTGATATTCTGCGTATACATCATAAACATCATTTAACAACTTATAATATATTAAGTTAAACTGTGGATTATTATCTTTTAAACATACCTTTAGATGTTCTAAATAATCCCACAAATAATAATTATTTTTATCAAGTTTGTTTCTGGTTATTTCATTAAATGGTTTATCTATATACCATGCTGCTTTATCCTGAAGATATTTTACGCTTCCGTCTAAATCATAGATTATCTTACCATATGCAAACAGATTAGCAGTAGATAAATCATTATCGTTAAACTCTTTTTTAATAAGCTCTAAAATACCTTCTTTAGTATTCATAAAATACTCAATTAAATAACTGTTAGAATCAGTATTTCCTCTTAAAGAATAAGTGGTATCTTCTTTTAATACTAAATATACATCAATACTTGAGTATTCGTTTTGGGTATTAGTTGCGTAACTACCGCATAAAATTGCTCCAACAACGTCATCATCATCTTCATACTTTTTTAAAAACTCCCTTAAGGCTAATTTCCATTTTTCTATCATTACATCACCTACTTTCATTATATAAAAAAACGCTTCCTTAAAAACAAGGAGCGTATATACGCGGTACCATCCTACCTTTTACTTAATTTGGTAACGTGCTTTAAACACGGGAATTTCTTTCGAATCCTGCATAGAAAGTAGTAACTTCATAATTAGTTTATCTAATTTTCACCAACATAGACTCTCTTTAAAACATCATTATAAAATCATGTCTTTCATAATCGCATTTATACCAAAATAATACTACAAAAAAACTGATAAGTCAAATAATAAAATCAGTAGACATTTTTAGACACAAAAATGACATCATGTATTAGTAAAATTATTATATTAATATGAAAGGATAAAGATTTTATGAACAAAAATATTTTAAAAAAAATTCTGCTGGTAGTACTCATCATTGTTTTAGTGGTATTTGTATATATAATAATTGATAAAGCTTACACAAGAAAACTGCAAGAAAACATGAAAGATCCAAATTGGCTTATGAAAAACGTTGACATAACCGAAGACTTTGCAATAGGTTCAAACGTTTTATCAGTAAACAAACTAAACGACATTGATATTTATAGTGATGCATACAGGACGGTAATTGATGAAAAAATAAACAATTTAAAAGATAATGAAAACTATACGTTAGATAACCCACTTTTAATTTATAACGCGTATGGTACAAATTCATCTAGCATTAACATCTACTTTAATACTGATGAAGAAAGTTACTTAAAATACACGATTGATTGTGATGATAAAGACATAAAAAATTACTCAAAAGTTTTATATAACGGTGAAGATAATAATTTAGCAAAGACGCATGAATATCAAATAACTGGACTTGTTGCAGGTGAAAAGCAAGACGTAACGCTTGAGTTATATGATAAAGACAACAATGAAATAGATAGTAAAAAAATAACGGTGTTTATGCCAGAGTCTACGGTTGATATAAAGCTTGACGTAACAAATGGAGAATCTACTTCTGAGTTAGAAGATGGTTTATATGCCCTACTTGGTCATGATAAAAACTTTAATTCAAATATTTATTTATATGATAATGATGGTATTTTAAGAAGTGAGATTCCTCTTAACTCATATAGATCTGATAGAATTATTTGGATAGATGGAAACATGCTTTATAGTTATACGGATAGAAAATTTGCTTTAGTAGATAGACTAGGCAAAGTTATTAAAACCTATAAAATAGATGGTTATTACATGCATCATGATTTTATATATGATGATAACAACAACTTAATAATACTTGCTAATAAAGATGGCGCAGACACGATTGAAGATAGAGTTATAACATTAAACTTAGATACCGGAGAAACAAATGAAATCATAAACATGCAAGACTTTGCAAAGGATTTTTATGACACGGCAGTTGCTCCAGAAGATGGAAACACATACGGCGGAGACGAACTTGACTGGGTACACTTAAATAGTTTATCCTTAAACGGAACTGATATAGTTTTATCCTCAAGAGAGTTTAGCACGATATTTTGCATAAGTAACTTTTATAATAACCCTACTTTAAAATACGTAATTGGAGATCCAACAATATATGAAGGAACATCATTAGAAAGTTATGCATTAGAAAAGCAAGGAGATTTTATCTCACAAGCAGGACAACACACCATAACTTATCAGATTGATGATACTTTAGGTACTGGTAGATATTATTTAATTATGTTTAATAACAATTATGCTGGATCAAGAACAAGACCTGATTTCAACTGGGACCCATTCGTTGGTGCAGGTGATTACAATAATGGTGATGCATCAAAGTATTATAAATACCTAGTTGATGAAAATAATAAAACATTTACTTTAGTAGATAGCTTTGATCTTGATTACTCATCAATCGTATCAAGCGTAGAACAGTTAAGTGAAAACTTAGTTTCATCATCAGGAAAAGATAACTCATTTAGTGAGTTTGATAGCAATCACGTACTTATAAGAAAGTTTGACTACTCTTCTAAAAAGTATGCATATAGAGTATTTAAATATAACTTCAATAATTACTGGTATTATTAAAAGAAGTCATAATGGCTTCTTTTTTATTTTCTATTATTCTCACCTATCATTTCCATATCAATTGTAAGCTGTTTTATTCTCTCTATTATTCTTACTGCTTTTACTCTTTCTGATTTATTATTCGTTGTAACTGATAAATGATCTTCTAGCTGTTTTAAGTTTAAATTAGACGTAATAAAAGTTGGAAGATGCTCTTGCATACGGTATTGTAAGATAGAGCCCAATATTTCATCTCGCTCCCATGCTGTTACCGCTTCTGCTCCTAGATCATCTATTAAAAGAAGGGACGCATACTTAACTTCATTAAATTTATCCTTAAACTCATCTTTAGAAGATGATGAATAACTTGCTTTTAAGCTTCTTAAATACTCTGGATAATATATTATTACACTTTTTACTTTATCTTTTGCAAGCTCGTTAAACATTGCTGATATAAGATAGGTTTTCCCGCATCCAAAGTTTCCGTGTAAGAAAAGACCTTTTTGGGTATTACCTTTTTTATAATCTTTTATATAAGATAAAATCCATTTTATTACTTTTTCTCTATTTTTATCATCAGTATATATATTTTTTATTTTAGCCTCTTTAATATCTCTTGGAACATCAAAATAAGTTATGTTATCTAAATATTTATTATCATTTATATACTTGTTTTTATAGCGACATGCAACATAAGAGAAAATAAGTTCTTTTTCTTTTAAAATGGGTAAATAGCAGTATCCACAAACACTGTTTTTACACTCCCCTAATCCCTTACACTTCATGCAGTTTTTATACTCTTTTGCAGCGTCTTCAAAACTTGAAGTATACTTCATTAACTCATCATCATTTAAATTAATACTAGCGGTAAGTTTTTTAAATACCTCATCTTTTAATGCTTCATTATAAGAGATCTTTAGATTATAATTTAAGTTATTTTTTTCTTTTACCATATCTTTTATATTTTCCATAACTTCCTCCTTTTAAGAGAATTCTTTTAGCATATCCTTAAGCGTTTTTTCATCTTCGTCACTTATTTTTTCTTTTTTAATGTTTTGATTAAACCAATCTGGTAAATCTTCTTTTTTCTTAACGCTATCGTTTGATGTTGATGATACTATCTTCTTAGATTTTTTATATTCTTTTTCAGCTTCCTTCATCGCTTCTTCAACGGTTTCTACGTTAAGCCTTTTCCATTGTGATGCGATTGCTTCAACAAAGGCCCTAGTAAGTTTTTTATTATTTATTTTAAGTACGTAATCAATTAAAACGTTTACAACTCCAGGATTAAGTTTAAAATCACTAAGTAAAGACTCTAAAAGAGATAAATCACGCGAAGAAGGCTTAGCACCATTACTTCTTCCTTTTAAGAAATTATATGGCGTTGTGTTTTCAAATACATATATCATTTTAGCTCTCTTATCAGATGCACCAACCGGATTTTTCAAATACTCAGGCTGACTTTTATAAACAAGTGATGGAAGCTTATTATCATTTTCATACTTATAATAATTCCTAACGTTTTTTCTAAGCAAAGTCTTATCAATAAGTCCGTTTTCTTTTATTGAACTTAAAATAGGTGCTTTCATATCCATCGCATCCATGTTATAAACAAAAGATAAATTATTTATAAGTTCTTTTACCTCACGAGAAAAAGTTTTATTTATTATAACACCATTTGGTACTGATGATATTAAAAGATCAAAATCAAAGGCATTATCAAGTTTTATCTCACCTGTTTTATTTACCCTTAAATCCTCATTTAAATTATCATAAGAAGTAGAAGGCATGCTATCAAACACCTCATCAAATTTACTTGTTATATCATCATAAGAAGATAAATTTATCTTTGGAACCTTAAAATACTTAAGTAGGTTTTCATACTCTTTTTTACCAACGTTATTATATAAAACAATGTTTAATATTGGATGATTAAAAAACTCAGATGCACTAATAGGAGAAAACATCTCATAAACAAAGTTATTAACGCTTCCCTTTTTGACAAAGGTTTTTAAAAGACCTACTGCCTCTAGTTTTTTTCTTGCACTAATTATTAAATCCATCTTTATTCTTAAATTAGTCATTAAATGATGATGCGTATACTCATTACTTAAAAGCTCAGTCTTATCCAAATCAGCCCATAAAGTGTAATATAAGCTAACGGCCGTACTACCGATTATCGGCTGGTATAACATACTTATTATTCTTCTATCATTCTCATTTAAAATAGTGCGGTTTACTACTACGAAAGTATCCGCTGGTAAAACATTTATTTCCTTCATAATAGCAAACCTCCCTTAAGTAATATTGTAATTCATTTTTAAAGTTATTTCAATAATTAGTAAAACAAATATTGAATAAAAAATATTATCATTGTATAATATATTTGAAGGAAGCAGCTTACTAGTTGTTTTCCAAAATGTTTTGTTTATGGAAGAACAGAGCTAGATTTTTACTTAGCTCTGTTCTTCTTACTTTATATAACAATCAATATGACTACTATTATAAGTAATATGATGATTAGTTTTGGTGTAAACTTTATTTCAAACTTAAACCTCATAAGCATCACCCAGCCTTTCTATTCTTTTGGTTGGAAAACAAAGCTAGTACTTTTACTACTCCCTCATACTTATACTTCTCCATAACACCCAAAAATTCCCCTAAAAAAATTAAAAAAGTTTTATTTTTTTATTGCAAGAAAAAACTAGCTTGATTTTAAAAGCTAGTTTGAATGATTATCTTTTGTTAATAGTTACATCAGATGGAAAGGACGAATGACTATCAGAAACATATTGTGTATTTTCAGAAATTAAAATACTTGTTAGATCAGTTTTAAGAAAAGCCTCTGCACCTATTGAAATTACACTATCTGGAATGTATAATTCGCCAACTAGATCACATCCAATAAATGCACCTTCTCCTATTATTTCAACACTATTTCCTAATGTTAATGATGTAATTGATAACTCACTAAAAGTCATGTTTCCTATAGTTTTTACACTGCTAGGTATTACTAATTTCCCACTTATTCCTGTTGCGACAAAAACATAATCTCCAATTTCTTCTAAACCTTCAGGTAAATTTAATTCTCCTGTTAAATTAATACAATAAACAAATGCATAATTTCCTATCTTCTTTAATGTTGATGGAAATGTTACACTTTTTATTATGTTTATTTCCGGATCTGTTACTTTTGCCATGTCTTCTTCACTATTAGGGTCTAAATTTCCTATTGCAAATGGAGAAAAGCCTTTTGTTACTGTAGGAACTCCAGTATCTATATTCATATTTCCACCATCCGCTATTTCTGTTACTCCCTCAGGTATTACTAAGTGTCCTCCATTTGCTTTTACTTGCTGGATTCCATATTCTGTTAAACCAGATATTATTGTATCACTTTCCCACACAAACATCTCTTTTTCATCTTCTGATGGACTTGTTGTTACGGTACTTTCTCCATCAGACTGAGTAAATGTAAGTTCATACGATAAACTTATTGTTTGCTTATCTTTTGGTAAGTCACTTGGATCTATTTCATCTTTATATCTTATTGTTATTGTTAAATGTTTTGTTTCTCCTTTATTAAGCAAATCTCCTAAGCTAAGTTCTTTATCAGTATCGCTGTATGCTACTTTAAACTCTAAGTATTTTTCTTGCTCTTCTGTAAGTGTTGGAACAACTATGTTTGATATTTCTGCATC
>CALVSY010000022.1 GCA_944359725.1 uncultured Bacilli bacterium
ATACTTATATGTCTTTTATTATGAAAAAAAGTGCATATAACTATTTTCTAGTTACACACACTAAAAATTATACATCCATTTTTTGAAGAAGACTAAAAGGAAAATTTAAATATTTCCTTTTTTATTTTACATAATATTAATGGTGATACTATGAAAGTAAGATTAGGATACGTTGCGATATCAAAAGCACTTGATATAACAACATCCAGTACAATTACATATACTAATTATGTGAATAAAGGTTATGATACAAAAAAACTACTTGAAATAACCAAAAATAACATTAACGCACTAAAAGAAATAATGATTTATAATGTTAAAAATAACATTCACTTTTATAGGCTAACGTCTAAATTAGTACCGCTTGCAACACATGATAAGGTGAGTTTTAATTACATAACACCATTTTTAAATGAATATAAAGAAATAGGAAAAATAATAAACGATAATAACATAAGAGTAGATACTCATCCGGATCAGTATGCCGTTTTAAATAGCATGGATAAAAAAACAGTTAAAAACACGTTTCAAATATTAGAATATCACTATAAGGTTTTAAATGCATTAAACATTAATAATCCAATAATTATCCTTCATGTTGGAAGTATGGCAGGAGGTAAAAAAGCATCAATCACAAGATTCATTAATAACTTTAACAAACTACCGGATCATATAAAAAAATGTATTGCTGTGGAAAACGATGATAAAACATATAACATAAAAGACGTCTTATACTTATGTAAAAAAATAAACGTTCCGATGGTACTAGATTATCATCACTACGTATGTAATAATGACGGTGAAAAATTAGAAGACTATATAAATGATATTTTAAATACGTGGAAAAACATAAATCCAAAGTTTCATTTTTCATCTCCTAAAAGCATGCTAAAAAAGGAATTTAGAAGTCATCATGATTACGTTAACGAAAATGACTTTATTAAGTTTATCAAGCTTTTAAAACCATATAATAAAGACGTTGATATAATGCTAGAGGCAAAAGCTAAGGATGATGCATTATCAAGACTAGCAAGACAACTAAAATATAAAACAGATTATAAATTTATTGATGAAAGTACATTTATTGTTTAATTCATAGGACAATTAACCTATTTATTTTTCCCAAAGAAAAATATAATATATTAAGAAAGGGGTGTTTTTATGTACTATCAACCATACCCTTGTTATGGAAGTAATGAAGGAAACGGAACAAACTGGTTATGGGTAATAATAATTATTGCTATAATCTTCTTCTTATTCTGTGGTTTTGGAAGAAATAATAACAACTGCTCTAACTAAGCACTTTGGTGCTTAGTTTTTTTATTTTTTAAACATTCAAATATAAACTGATCAAATAACTTATTAGCATTTTCATCATAATCTATCATCTTTTCTGGATGCCATTGTACACCAATAACAAAATCTTTACCTGGTAATTCAATAGCTTCAATTAATCCGTCTTCTGAATATGCTGATGCTTTAAAATTATTAACTTTTAAAACATGATAATTATGCTTGCTGTTAACCTCTATTTCATCCTTATTTGTAATGTCTTTTAATAAAGTATCATTTAAGATTTTTACTTTGTGTGCGTACTTTACTCCTTTTTGTACATGATTAATATTTGTTTCATTCTTTTCAAGACAGTTAAAACCATTATCAACCTTTGCTAATACTTGCATACCAAGGCAAGTACCTAATACTGGCATGTTTTTTTCTATCGCTATTTTAACTACATACTCATAAAAATTATATATACGGTACCCTCCGGGCATTATAATACCATCACATATATCTATCATTTCACGGTATATTTCTTTTTCTTTATCAGTTAAGTCAGGTATATCACTTAGCTTTGTATTAGAATAATCTATGTTTAATAACGGACAAATTACAAACGGAATACATCTTTTTTTACTAACGCATTTTTAACACCATTATATATAGCTATTAAAGAATCTCCTTCATCATCGTGAGTTGGAACACCTAAAATACCTATAACAGGCCTATTTTCTTTTTTCATTTTTATCACCTATAAAAATAATAACATAAATAAAAAAATCAGTCATCTAATAGACTGAATATATATTTAATGTTTAATAAACATAACTATCATAATTGGTGGAGCTGACGAGAGTCGAACTCGCGTCCGAAAAACAATTAACAATAGCATCTACAAGTTTAGTTAGTAATTATGATTTAATTAAATGATAAAGGTAACTAACATACCCATCAAATAACGAGTTTAGTAATATTCGCCACTCTTCCCTAAACAAGAAAAGTAGTATAACTCACTAAATATGAGCCTCTTTAAAAGTCCGTGAGTAAAACTTAAAAAGAAGCGCTTACTATTAAATTAAACTAAGCAGCAGCGAATGCGCTTGAGTAAGCATAATTATTTGTTTTGTTATTTATTTTTGTTTGTACGTAAGGAGTACCTTCCACTTGCCGCTAGAGCCTTTTATTTTCCGTCGAAACCAATAACAGCCCCAAATAAGTAACATACATATTATATCACATTTTAATAAATTTTAATTGTTAAATTTTATCATTTTATGTATAATTATGCTAGGTGATACTATGAACATAGATGACAAGACAGAAACACTTACGTTTGATGATATAGTAATTGAAAATGAAAAGAAGGATAAAAAACGTTTTTATCTAAGAATTTTACCACTTCTTTTAATTCCTTTTTTATTCGTTTTAACGATTATATCAACCCACTCTACAAGGTTAATAATCATTCCAATTAACTATGTTATATATATTTTACTTTCCTTGTTTATATATTTATTAATTATGGGATTTTTTTTGATTAAGAAAAAAGATAAAAAGAAAAATAAAACCAAGAAAAAGAAAAAATTGGGAAAAATATTATTTACAACGTTTATCATTATCTATGTTATTGGAGCTTCAATGTTTTTATTCTTATTATATGGCCCTTATGATAAATTTAGAGTATGGTTTATATCTACATCCATGAGCACGATGAGTCACAGTTATTTATGCAAATGGTTTTATAGTGATGAGGAAATAAATAAAATACTTAATAAAAACTACATAGTAGAAGTTAATGAGGATACTGACACTGATTTAATTGATATGAAAGAGAATAAGTATGAAAATGAATATGATAAACAAATTTTACAAAGAAATAAAGATCAAGATTATAAAATAATAGAACTTGAAGTAAACGGCCAAAAAGCCTATTTAGCCGCTATATATGACCCTTCCATGGTAAAAGTTGCCGTATCAACAAGCGTTGGTTATAAAGGTCAATACGCAACTAAAATGGCAAGTGATCATAAAGCTTTACTTGCAACTAACGGTGGAGGATTTGCAAACGCACCCGGAGATACAACAGGAGGAAGACCAACTGGAGTTACCATATCAAATGGAAAAGTAATAACCGATAATACTTATTCATCTGATGCACAATCCGGTGGATTAATTGGAATGACCTACGACAATAAATTAGTATTAATTAAAAACGCAACCGCAAGCAAGGCAAAAAGCATGAACGTTCGTGATGGAGTTACCTGGGGTCCGTTTTTAATAGTTAATGGTAAAAAGTCATTTATTAAAGGCAATGGTGGCTGGGGATATGCTGCTAGAACCGCAATAGGCCAAAGATCTGATGGTATAATTTTACTACTTGTTGTTGATAGTAATTCTACTAGAACAAAAGGAGCATCAATGGTTGATTTAACTGAGATAATGAGTAATTATGGTGCTTTAAACGCTGCCAACTTAGACGGTGGAACATCAAGTGTTATGGTGCTTCCCAAAAAAGAAGCCTTGAATTATATTAGCACGTGTGATAAAGATTATTGTTATATTAATGATCCGGTTGACTCAGCATTAAGACATCAAACAAGAGGGATTGCATCAACCATAATCGTTACAAAATAAAAGATTCCGTAATTGGAATCTTTTATTATTCTTCACAAGTTGCACCCATTTGTTCATACATTGATTTAATGCCTTCTAGTGTTAGCATATAATCATCATTCATGTAGCTTTTCATCGTAGGCTGGTCTTTAGCTAGTTTTTCTCTGTCTAATTTTAAATAATCAATTTTAGTATCAGATATTAATTTTCCATCTTCCTTAGCGATATCAAAATCATATCCGCCGTACGCATCGTTCATGTTCGTATACAAAGTATTAGTATAGTTTTCAAAATAATCTAAAACAGAATCATTGTCACTTGTTACTACTTCAGTAGTTTCAACCTTATTTACCACACTACCGTCAGTATAGATATTATAAACTGATTCAATCTCATAATTTTGAGCAGCATTATTTTGATTAAGCGTGCATTTAACAACTTTCTCCTCTTTATTAGACGTACAACCTGCTAAAATGATTACAAATGAAAAGACAGCCAAAAACTTTAGTATATTTTTCATACTTTCCTCCCTTATATAAATATTATATCATAAAATGACACATTAATGACAAAAAAGACGACTAATATCTATTAATCGTTTTTTGTAAATCTCTTTTAATATCTTTTTCTTTTAAGGCCTGCCTTTTATCATAAGTTTTTTTACCCTTAGCAACACCAAGTAATATTTTAGCTTTTCCATTTTTTAAGTATAACTTCAAAGGAACTAGTGAATATCCTTCTTTTTGTACTTTATCTCTTATTTTATAAATTTCTTTTTTATGTAAAAGAAGTTTTCTTTCTCTTCTTTCCTCATGATTAAATAAATTACCATTTTCATAAGGAGCGATAAACATGTTTATTAAGAATATCTCGTTATTTTTAACACGTGCATAAGTATCTTTTAGATTCGAGCTACCTTTTCTTACCGATTTTATTTCAGTACCAGTAAGAACAATACCAGCTTCATAAGTATCCTCTATAAAGTAGTCAAAGTATGCTTTCTTGTTTTTTATCTCAATCATTATTCCACCTCTATTATATCAGTGTATCTTGTTAAAACAGATTTATACTTATTATAATACGACTGGTAATTATTTAAAAGAGTATTATTTAAATTTGTGTATGGATAAACCTTAAAATTGCCACTTCCCTTAAAATAAGTATATATTAAATTAGCTTTTATATTACTAAAAGTGATTTTTCCATCATCATCTTTATTAATGTTTAAAGTAACTACCACGCCGGTTTGTCTGTCTGTTGTGTCTTGTGCGGCGATAAAATTACCAAGAGCATAAAACACCAAAGTATCACCAATCATTTCTACCGGCTGGATACTATGTGCATGGTTTCCAATAATTAAATTAACACCCATATCAGATAGTTCCTTAGCAATTTTCTTTTGACTTTCATTAGGATAAGTAGTGTACTCTTCTCCCCAGTGCATTGAAACAATTATTAAATCAGCCTCATCTTTTACTTTATCAATATCCGCTTGTACTTTTTCTTTTGAGTAAATATTAGTTAAATATTCTTTACCAGAAGGAGGTAAAAGACCATTTGTTACGCTGGTATATGCTAAAAAGGCATACTTTATTCCGTTTTTTTCTAATACCTTTATATTACTTTCTCTATCTTCTTTTGATAATGCTTGTCCGCTATAATAAACTCCTGGCTGTGTTTTCCAAAAGTTAACTGAGTTTATTACACCCTTTTCACCTTTATCCATGGTGTGATTATTAGCTAAACTAACCAAGTTAAAGCCTAAGTTTACCATGTCTTGTCCTATTTCTTCTGGAGAATTAAACCTAGGATAAGCGGATAAACCAAGAGCTTTACCACCGATTATACTTTCTTGGTTATAAAATGCTAAATCATGGTTTTTTATTAGTGGCGCAACTAACGTAAACATCTTTGAAAAAGAATACGTTCCATCACTATTTTTAGCATCCGTATAAACAAATCGATGTATAAGACAGTCTCCTACCATAACCATAGAAAGGGTGTTAGAGGCTTTTTCTTTTTCCTTTGTTATTGTAAGTTCTTTTTTATTCTCATCTTTCTTTACTTTTTCATCACTAGATTTAAACTTATTAATAACTAAATATGAAACTAAAACTATTAATAAAACAAGTAATATTATAAGTACTATTTTTACCCAACGCTTAAGATGTCTTTTCTTCCTTTTTTTCTTTATCACTTCCATCACTACTTTCGTCTTTCAACTCAAAATCGATATATGCCTCTTCTTTAGATGCTGACGCGCATATTACCGTTACTTCATCACCAATTCTATATCTTTTCTTATGCTTTTGACCAACCAAACTCATGGTGGCCTCATCATAATTATAATAATCTCCTTTAATATCACTTATGTGAACCAAACCTTCTATCATGTTAGGAAGCTCAACAAACATACCAAATGAAGTAACACCACTTATCATACCAGTAAACTCTTCTCCAATATGATCCATCATGTACTCAGCCATCTTCATGTCATCTACTTCTCTTTCACAATCTATTGCATCACGTTCTTTTTGTGATGAGTGTTCTGCTAAAACAGGTAAATACTCTTTAAAGTAATCAACCGTTTTCTTAGATTCATCACCTTTAAATAGATAAGTTCTTAAAAGCCTATGAACCGTTGTATCTGGAAATCTTCTAATAGGTGAAGTAAAATGAGTATATATCTTACTTGCAAGCCCAAAGTGACCTATATTATCTGTTTGATAAACTGCTTTTTGCATTGATCTTAACATTAAAGTAGCTAGTATCTTATATTCTTTTTTATCTTTTAACTGATCTAGTATGTGTTGTATGCTTGATGGGTACTTAATGTTTACCTTACCTGTTATTTTATAGCCAAGTGAACTTACAAAGTTTAGAAAGTCATTTACTTTTTCTTCTTTAGGAGTTCCGTGAACACGGTATATAAATGGAAGCTCCATATAAAATACGTGAGATGCTACCGTCTCATTAGCAGCAATCATAAAGTCCTCTATTAACATCTCACCAGAAGAACGTTCTCTTAAAACAACATCTACTGGTTTACCTTTATCATCAGCGATTATTTTAGCTTCATCAGTATCAAAATCAATCGCACCATTTCTTTCTCTTCTTTGTCTTATTATGTCAGCAAGGCATTTCATCATGGATAGATCCTTGGTAAATGGAGCATATCCTTCTTCTACAACACCTTCATCAAGCCATTTATTTACCTTTTTATAAGTCATTTGAATTCTTGACTTTATAACGCTTTCAAATATGTCATGACGTGCAACATTACCTTTTTCATCTATTTCCATAACGCAGCTTACCGCTAAACGTTCAACTCCTGGATTAAGCGAGCAAATACCGTTTGATAGTTTATGTGGAAGCATTGGAACAACTCTATCTACCAAATAAACACTAGTACCACGCTCGTATGCCTCATCATAAAGTTTAGTACCCGGTTTAACATAATAAGAAACATCCGCAATATGAACACCCAATTCATAATTACCGTTTTCTAACTTTTTAATTGATATAGCATCATCTATATCCTTTGTATCATCACCATCTATTGTAAATATAGTTTGATCAGTCAAATCACGTCTTCCTTTTTTATCTTCTTCTCTTACACTATCTGGAATACTATCTAACTCTTCTAACACCTCATCAGGGAACTTAGGAGAAAAAGCATGCTTATAAATAATAGCTTCAACATCTACTCCAACGTCGTTTTTATGACCTATAATCGTTTTTATTTCCGCTAATATGGTATTATGATCAAGTTCTTTTATAACGTTTAATAAAACAATGTGTCCATCTACCGCGTTTTTAATGCTTTCCTTTGTTAATACTATTTTTTGCTTAAACTTCTTATCACTTACGATAACGGTTGGATTACCATTATTAGATGAATACTCCCCAACTATTGGTCCATAACTTCTTTTAGCAATACGAAGTACTCTTCCTTCTTTTTTTTCGCCATGGGCACTTCCTATTATCTCGACTATTACCATATCGCCATCTTGAGCACCATTTAAATGATCCTTATCAACATGAATGTCATCTTCATCATCCATCAAAACAAAACCAAAACCCTTTTCAGATACATCTATCTTTCCTTTTTTTAAATGACTATATTCAAATGCTATATATTTATCTTTATTAGTATGATAAATAGTTAGATTACTTTCTAGTTCATTTAAACAATCAAGCATTTCTCTTATTTCCTCAGTTGTGTTTAAACCAAGTGCATCCTTAAGTTCAAATGCCGTATAAGTTCTATTATTTTCTTTAAGTAAGTTTAATATTCTATCTTTCAATTATTATCACCATATCTTTCTACATATATTATAAAACAAAAAAAGAACTTTAACCAAGCCCTTTTTACATTACATGTCTAATATTATACATAAAACGAAGAAAGCTATACCTAAAACGTATGTTAATCTAGTTATAAAAAGCTCTCCACCACGCTCTTTACGATTCATAAATAAATCAGCATTACCACCGGTTATAATGTTAGAACTTTCTGCTTTACCGCTTTGTAATAGTACGATAATTATAAGTAAAACAGATATAATCATTAATACTGTAAGCATGATAACCCTCCTATCGCTAAGTAACATTTTATCATAATTTATTTAATATAGCAAATATATTATTTCTTTTTATTATAGTTTTCTTCAAATTGTTTAATTGCACCATCTCTTTTACCATCTAAATAAACTAATACTAAAACAAATATTAAAGTTATTAAATAAAATAAGTAACAAATCCAGTTTAAGTTAATTGATATAGTATTATTATCAAAATAATCGATTGTTAGACTACCGTCTATTACAAATGATAAAATAACGCTTATAACAAGTGATATTAAAAATAATATTGCTCCTATTAACATGTGTTTATTTACTTTTTTACCATATTCATCTTTTTTAAATGCTTCTTTTACTTCTTTTTTAGCGTTTTCGTACATAACTATCCTCCTTACTTATATTATATAATTTATTGTTTTTTATTACAAGAAAAAAAGCTAGCATTCTAGCTCTTCTTCTATTCTCATTAACTGATTATATTTACATATTCTATCCGTTCTAGACATAGAACCAGTTTTTATTTGACCTAAATCAAGTCCTACTGCTAAATCCGCGATGGTTGTGTCTTCTGTTTCTCCAGAACGGTGTGAAATAATTGTTTTATAACCGTTTTCTTTAGCAAGTTTTATAGTTTCTAAAGTCTCGGTAATACTTCCTATTTGATTAACCTTTAAAAGAATTGCATTACCTGCTTTCATATTGATTCCTTTTTGTAAGCATTCTTTGTTAGTTACAAATAAATCATCACCAACAAGTTGGATTTTATCTCCTAATTCTTTAGTTATCTTAGCAAAACCTTCCCAGTCGTTTTCATCTACTGGATCCTCTATTGATATAATTGGATACTTGCTTATTAAGTCCTTATAAAAGTCTATTAGTTCATCCGTTGTAAGACTTCTTCCTTCACCAACTAGGTTGTATTTTCCATTACTATAGAACTCTGATGCCGCAACGTCAATGGCAAGTTTTACGTCCTCTCCTGGTTCATAACCTGCCTTTTTAATAGCGTCCATTATAAGTTCAAAACCTTCAGTGTTAGACTCTAAGTCAGGAGCAAAACCTCCTTCATCACCAACACCAGTTGATAGGCCTTTTTCATTTAAAACAGATTTTAAAGCGTGAAATACTTCTGATCCAACACGTACTCTTTCATGAATATTATTTCTTTGTGGAATTATCATAAACTCTTGGAAATCAAGCTTGTTATCAGCATGAGCCCCACCATTTAATATGTTCATCATAGGAACTGGAAGCGTTCTTCCTTCTCCTACGTATTTGTATAAAGGCATACCTTTAGCTTTTGCAGCGGCTTTTAAAGCAGCCATTGAAACACCTAGTATTGCGTTAGCACCCAAGTTACTTTTGGTTTTAGTACCATCAAGCTCAAGCATTGCCGTATCAATTCCGTACTGATCAAATACGTCCATACCAATAACAACGGGTTTTATCTTTTCATTTACGTTTTTAACAGCGTTTAAAACTCCTTTACCATTATATCTATTAGCATCATTATCACGCATCTCAAGTGCCTCACGTTCTCCTGTTGATGCACCAGATGGAACGGCAGCACGAGCCATAATACCATTTTCTAGTATTACATCAACCTCAACCGTTGGGTTGCCTCTTGAATCTAATATTTCCCTTGCTTTTACATCAATAATTTTCATTTTTTAACCTCCTTATAACATACTTTCATTATACCACTTTATCAACTTTTAAATAAGGTTTTTATCAAATTATGTAAATTGACTTTATAACATATTATGCGTTATAATAAAGTATAAGAATAATTAGGAGGGGATTAGTATGCAAATCATTTTACTTGACGAAGCAAGATTTGATAGTTTTGCGATAAATCACCCTAACCATAATTATTTTCAAACAAGCAATTACGGAAGATTAATGACTAAACATGGGCATAACTCTTATTACTTAGGATTAGTTGATGATATAGGCAACATAAAGGCCGCTACTTTAATAATCGTTAAAAATGACAAAAAAGAAAAAAGAAAAATGGGATATGCCCCAAGAGGTTTTTTAATAGATTGGAACGACGATGAGTTAGTTACGAATTTTACTAATGGAATAAAAGATTTTTTATCAAAAAGAAATTTTACTTATTTAAAAATAGATCCATTAGTTGTTTATAAAGAACATAATACAAATGGTGAAGAAAATACCTTTGGAGAGTCTAATACAAGCTTAGTTCAAAAATTGCAAGGATTAGGCTACATTCACATGGGATATAATAATGGATTTGAAGCATATAATCCAAGGTGGAATGCAATTACCACTTTAGATAATAATATAATATCACTTTATAATTCCATTTCTAAAGAAGCAAGAGACAAAATAAAAGATGCTGCTAAAATGGGAAATAAAGTATATAAAGGAAGTCAAAACGATATAACGCTTTTGTATAACATCATTAATAAAAAGAATCCACCAATCGATTATTATTTGGATTATTACCAATTCTTCGGACAAAATAGCTTTGAGATATATTTTAACAAATTAGAACCAATTTCATACGTAAATCAAAGTAAAACTTTATATGAAAAAGAAGAACAAAGAAACAATAATCTAAACATGCAAATGCAAGATTTTAATAATCCAAATAAAGATCAAATAATAAATGAAAAGTTAAAATCTGATGAGCTTCTTGCTAAATATAAGAAGAACATGTTAGAAGCTAGCAGGTTATTTCAACAATATCCAAGTGGTATTATAACCGCAGGTGTTGCAATAGTTAAATACGGAAGTAAAATTACTTTTTTAGCAAGCGGAGTAAACGAAAGTTTTAAAGATGAATATCCTGAATACTTACTAAAATGGCAATTAATAGATACGTTTGCAAAGCAAGGATATAAAGAAGTTAACTTAGGCGGATTAACTAGCAATTTAAAAAAAGATTATGAATCTACAGTAAAGACTGAACTTGCAAACAAAATAGTTGAATACGTAGGAGAATTTGATCTTGTTATTAATAAAAAAGCTTATTATACAGGAAGCAAACTAACTCCAATACTAAACTGGCTTAATACACCTATTTAAACTAAAGAGTAAAATCTTTAGTTTTTTTATGCAACAAAAAAAGAACACTCATTAAAGCGTCCTTTTAAATTTAACAATTAAGCGTCAATCTTGGTAACAGTTCCAGCACCAACAGTACGTCCACCTTCACGGATAGAGAACTTAGTACCATTTTCTAGTGCGATTGGAGCAATTAACTCAACTGACATGTTAACGTTATCACCAGGCATAACCATTTCAGTTCCTTCTGGTAATGTTACAACACCAGTTACGTCTGTTGTTCTGAAATAGAACTGTGGTCTGTAGTTTGAGAAGAATGGAGTATGACGTCCGCCTTCTTCTTTACTTAATACGTAAACTTGTGCTTCAAACTTAGTATGTGGAGTAACAGTTCCTGGTTTTGCAAGTACTTGACCACGTTGTACTTGTTCACGTGAAATACCACGTAATAGAACACCAGCGTTATCTCCTGCTTCAGCATAGTCTAGTTGTTTACGGAACATCTCAATACCAGTTACAACTGTTTTTTGAGTTTCTTTTAAACCAACGATTTCAACTTCGTCGTTTAATTTTAATTGTCCACGTTCAACACGTCCTGTAACAACAGTTCCACGACCAGTAATTGTAAATACGTCTTCGATTGACATTAAGAATGGTTTTGTGTTGTCTCTTTCTGGAGTAGGAATCCATTCATCAACAGCATCCATTAACTCATCAATCTTTTCTTCCCATTTTGGATCTCCTTCAAGTGCTTTTAAAGCTGATCCACGAATAACTGGAGTGTTGTCTCCATCATAATCATACTTATTTAATAATTCACGAACATCCATCTCAACTAAATCAAGCATTTCAGGATCGTCTACCATATCACATTTGTTCATGAATACAACGATTCTTGGTACACCAACTTGTCTTGCAAGAAGGATGTGTTCTTTAGTTTGTGCCATAGGACCATCAGTTGCAGCGATAACTAGGATTGCTCCGTCCATTTGTGCAGCACCTGTAATCATGTTTTTAACATAATCAGCGTGTCCTGGGCAGTCAACGTGAGCATAGTGACGTTTGTCAGTTTCATACTCAACGTGTGCAGTATTAATAGTTATACCACGTTCTCTTTCTTCTGGTGCCTTATCAATATCTGCATAATCTTCGAATTTTGCCATACCCTTTTCTGCTAATCTTTTAGTAATAGCAGCAGTTAATGTTGTTTTACCATGGTCAACGTGTCCGATGGTACCAATATTAACGTGTGGCTTTGAACGATCAAATTTTTCTTTTGCCATAATTAATTTCCTCCCTATATAATTTACATATCTATTTTATCTAATCTAAGGGAAAATATCAAGTGTTTTCCCCTAGGATTATTTATTATTGTCCACCATTTTTCTTAATGATGTCTTCTGAAATACTCTTTGGTACTTCTTCATAGTGATCAAATAACATCATGAACGTTCCACGTCCTTGTGTATTTGATCTTAAAGATGTTGCATAACCAAACATTTCTGATAATGGTACGTATGCGTTAATCTTAAGTGAGTTACCTTGAGCCTCTTGTCCCATTGGACGACCTCTACGTGAAGTGATATCACCCATAACGTTTCCTAAATATTCTTCTGGAACAACGATATCAACTTTCATGATAGGCTCTAAAAGTACTGGTTTACAATTCTTCTTAGCTTCTTTTAAAGCAAGTGATGCAGCAACTTTAAATGCCATTTCGTTAGAGTCAACGTCATGGTAAGAACCATCAAATAACGTTGCTTTAACATCTATCATAGGATATCCAGCAAGTACACCAGTTTTCATAGCTTCTTGTAACCCCTTGTCTACTACAGGTATGTATTCACGAGGAACAACACCACCGACGATTGCATCAACGAATTCATAACCTTGATCTTTATTTGGTTCGAATTTAACCCAAACATGTCCGTACTGTCCACGTCCACCTGATTGTTTAATGTATTTACCTTCACAATCACCAGCTTGAGTTAAAGTTTCACGATAAGCAACTTGTGGCTTACCAACGTTTGCTTCAACACCAAATTCTCTTTTCATTCTGTCTACTATTACGTCTAAGTGAAGTTCACCCATACCAGATATAACAGTTTGTCCTGATTCTTGATCAGTTTCTGCTCTAAACGTTGGATCTTCCTCAGCTAGTTTTTGTAATGCCGTAGACATCTTTTCTTGATCTCCCTTACTCTTTGGCTCAATTGCAATTGAGATAACAGGTTCAGGGATGTTCATTTTTTCTAATATTACAGGATGTTTTTCATCACATAAAGTGTCACCTGTAGTTGTGTTTTTAAGCCCTACAGCGGCTGCTATATCACCTGCGTATACTTCTTGTATTTCAGTACGATTATTAGCATGCATCTGTAAGATACGTCCAATTCTTTCTTTAGTGTTCTTATTAGCATTAAGTACGTATGATCCGCTCTTTAGCGTTCCTGAGTAAACACGGAAGAATGATAATCTTCCAACGAATGGATCAGTCATTATCTTAAATGCTAAAGCTGCAAACGGTTCACTATCAGATGCGTGTCTTTCAACTTGTTTATCATCCTCATCATGACCCTTAATTGATGGTATATCAGTTGGAGCTGGTAAATAATCAACTACTGCATCAAGCATTAGTTTAACACCAATATTTCCTAAAGCAGTTCCACACATAACTGGGAACATCTTAACTGATAAAACACCTTTTCTTATTGCTCTTTTAATCAAATCAACTGATATTTCAGCACCCTCAAGATATTTTTCCATTAATTCTTCATCAAATTCTGATGCGTCCTCAATCATCTCTGCTCTTTTTGTCTCAGCCATATCTTTTAAGTCTGCTGGAATTTCAATTTCAACAGGATTTTCTTCTTGTTTACCATCATACTGATAAGCTTTCATGGTAACCAAATCAATTATTCCGTTAAAGTCTGCCTCAGCTCCAATAGGCCACTGAATAGCCGTTGCTTTAACACCTAATCTTTGTTTGATACTATCAACACTAGCAGCAAAATCCGCACCCATTTTATCCATCTTGTTTGCAAATACCAATCTTGGTACGTGCATTTCTGTTGCTTGACGCCATACGTTTTCAGTTTGTGGCTCAACACCATTTTGAGCATCTAAAACGGTAACGGCACCATCTAACACCCTAAGTGATCTTGTAACTTCGATTGTGAAATCAACGTGACCTGGGGTATCAATAATATTTAAACGATGATCTTTCCAATATGCGGTAGTAGCTGCTGAAGTAATGGTAATACCACGTTCTTTTTCTTGTTCCATCCAGTCCATTTGTGCAGCACCATCATGTGTTTCACCAATTTTATGGATCTTGTGAGTATGGAACAATATACGCTCAGTAACAGTTGTTTTTCCAGCATCAACGTGAGCCATTATACCAATGTTACGAGTGTTTTGTAATGAATATTCACGAGCCATATACTATCAATCCTTTCCTACCAACGATAATGTGCGAACGCTTTATTAGCTTCTGCCATTCTGTGAGTATCATCTTTTTTCTTAACAGCTGCTCCAGTATTATTTGAAGCATCTATAAGTTCATTTGCTAATTTTTCAGCCATTGTTTTACCACCGCGTGAGCGAGTTGCATTAACGATCCAACGAAGTGCTAAAGCTTGTGCTCTATCAGGTTTTACTTCAACTGGAACTTGATAGTTAGCACCACCGACACGGCGAGCCTTAACTTCCAATGCTGGAGTTACGTTTTCCATGGCTTTTTTAAATACGTCGTTTGCATTTTCTCCAGTTCTTTCATGGATCATGTCAAACGCGTTATATACGATTGTTTCTGCTTTACCACGTTTACCATCTAGCATAATTTGGTTAATTAACTTAGTAATTACCTTTGAATTATACACTGGATCTGGTAATACGTCTCTTTTTACAGCACGTTTCTTACGCATGTTTTTCCTCCTTTATTACTATTTATTTCTTTGGTTTTTTAGCACCATATTTACTTCTTGCTTGCTTTCTGTCAGCAACTCCTTGAGTATCTAAAGTACCTCTTATAATATGATAACGAACACCGATAAGGTCCTTTACACGACCACCACGTATTAATACAACGCTGTGCTCTTGTAAGTTATGTCCTTCACCTGGAATGTATGCAGTAACTTCGATACCATTACTTAAACGAACACGAGCATACTTACGTAATGCTGAGTTTGGTTTTTTAGGTGTCATAGTTCCAACACGAGTACATACACCACGCTTTTGAGGTGAGTTTGCCTTAAAGTTTTTCTTCTTTAGAGTATTTGTTCTAACAAGTAAAACTGGGGCTTTTGCCTTACGGGTTTTCTTTTTTCTTCCATGACGAAGAATTTGGTTCATTGTAGGCATATTTTCGACTCCTTTCTTAACACACTACCTGGTGTTTCATTTGAATTATATTTTTAAGCCTCACTAAAAAAAAGTAAGACTTAATATCAAGCTTATATAATATAACACTTTTTTGTGTTAAATGTCAATATAATTAATTTAAATTAAGCATTTTCATTTGCACTTTTAGCATTACTTTTTAAACCATATTTTTGGTTAAACTTCTCAGCTCTTCCGGTTCTTGATTGCATAGTTGCTTGACCAGTATAAAATGGATGACACTTATGACATACTTCTACGTGCACCTTATCCTTAGTTGATAAAGTCTCGAAAGTGTTTCCACAAGTACAAGTAACCGTTGAAGTTTGGTAAATACTTTCTTTTTTAGGCATGTTTCATTGCTCCTTTCGCCATGACTAACAGTTAGTCATAGATTTAAAATCTTCTATATTATAACAATAGATAAGTTATTTTGCAAGTGTTTTTTCATCTATTAAACTAATAACTTTATCAGCCATCGCTTTATATCCATCTTTATTAGGGTGAATCTCTAGGGTTGATGGTAAATAATTATCATTTGCTAAAAAAGTGTCATGTATATCAACAAAGGTCATATCATATTTTCTTACCAAGTTTTCCATTTTATTATTGGCATACTTTATTATAGGTTCTACCAAATTTGAAAGCGTATCAGAAAAGTTTGTAAACGGATTATAAAAACCAAACACCATTATTTGTTCTTTGCATGACATTCTAAGTTCGTATAAAAGTTTGTCTACGTCTTTTATTGATTCATCAACGTACTTATATATATCATCCACCTCGTTTAAATCAAATTCATTTCCAACGTTTAACTTATAAAACAAATCATTTGAACCGATGCTCACAGTTACCAAATCAGCTTTTATTAAAGCATGTTTGATAGTGATCTTTTTGCCATTAACTTTTATTTCCTTATTATTCTCTAAATCATTTAATAAATCAATACTACGATACCCACTTTTAGCAAAATCCTTAGTATAAAACTCAAGAACTTCCTTATCTTTTAAATACTCACTTACGTAATCACCATAACTTTTATCAATCGTATTGTAAGGAGTTTGTCCTGCTGCTAAAGAATCCCCTAAGGATAAATAATATATCTTTTTATCACGTGTTAAAAAAAATATTGCAACAAGTATTATACCCGTTATTATAAAACCTATAAGTAGTTTATGTCTTCTTTTCATATAATCACCTTTCCATGCAAAATAAAAATAGTATTTAACTCAATACTATTTTATTTTTTAAAGTGAAATATATTACTAAATTACTTACTCTTAAAATCCTTATTTTTATCGGTGGATTTGCTATCTAAATACTTTATGTTTATGATTTTTGTTCCTTTTGGAACGTGGGTAGTAGACATACCATCATTTGACGATATTTTTCTTTTAGTTACAATTTTCTTCTGCATCATTCATTTTCCTTTTCTAATTTTATTTTAGCTCCAAGTTTAGTTAGCTTTTCAACTATTCCTTCATAACCCCTTAATATGTAATTAGCGTTTTCAATAATCGTTTGACCATCAGCTATTAAACCCGCTATAACAAGTGATGCCCCCGCTCTTAAATCAGTTGCTTTAACTTTTTTTCCTTTTAACTTGCAAGGACCAATTATAACTGCCTTGGAATTTGTTAATAACTCGGTTGTTGCACCCATTTTGTTTAACTCAAATAAATTTAAAAACCTATTTTCCCATATGGTTTCGGTAATGATGGATTTTCCAGTAGCCTGAGTTAAAAGAGTTGCAAAAGGCTGCTGCAAATCAGTTGGAAAACCTGGATATACCTGGGTTTTTATGTTTGTTGCTAAAAGTTTTTCAGGAGCACTTATCTTTATGTAATCAACTCCTATTTCCATTGGAACTCCAACGTCTTCCAGTTTTGATATTAAAGACTCAACGTGATCTGGTATGATGTTTTCAATTATCATATTCTCTCCTATTACACTTGCTAATATCATGTAAGTACCCGTTTCAATATAATCAGGAACAACCTCATGAAAACAAGAGTGAAGATGTTCTACCCCTGTTATTTTAATCTCGCTTGTTCCAGCACCACTTATTTTAGCACCCATGTTATTTAAAAACGTTGCAACGTTTACGATGTGAGGTTCTTTTGCAGCATTAGAAATTACGGTTACTCCTTCTGCCTTTACCGCTGCAAGCATAAGGTTAATGGTTGCACCAACTGATGCAAAATCTAAGTTTATCTTAGCACCAGTTAATTTTTCTGCACTAATCGTAAATAAGTTATCTTCTTCTTTTACCGTTGCACCAAGTGCTTCGAAACCTTTTAAATGAAGATTAATTGGTCTTTGCCCAATGGAGCATCCACCAGGGAAATACATCTGTACATACTTAAACTTTCCTAAAAGCGCACCCATAAAGTAATATGATGCTCTTAATTTTTTAGAAATTTTTTCTGGAATAAGTTTATTTTTAATATTAGATGAATCTATCTTCATTACATCTTTATCCCTAGTTACCTTAGCTCCTAAATGATTAAGTATTTCATCTAATGCATCTATATCAGATATATTTGGTACGTTAGCTATTGTTACTTCCTCATCACATAAAACAGCAGCGGGTACTAATGCTACAGCACTATTTTTAGAACCACTAATTCTTACCCTTCCACTTAGTTTATTATTACCTTCAATAATTATTCTGTGCATTTTACTCCTCCATATCTATAGTATTTTATTAAAAACTTAATAAAAAGTGATTAAAAAGCCCTATTTGATAGAAAAATTTTATTCTTCTCGTGAACGATTTTTTTAATAGCGGCCTCGCCAGATCCTATTATAAGTCTTGGATCATAAACATCTTTGTTATATTCCAAATACTTTCTTACCGCACTGGTCCAAGCTATTTGAAGGTCGGTATTAATATTTATTTTACAAACGCCACAAAAAATAGCCGTTTTTATCTTGTTTTCATCAAGCCCTGATGCACCATGTAAAACAAGTGGAATTTTAACGCTTTTACATATTGCACCTAATAATTCAAAATCTAAGTTAGGCCCATCTTTGTAAACTCCATGCTTATTTCCTATAGCGGGCGCAACTGTATCAACTTCAGTTTGCATAACAAATGATGAAACGTCATTTAAATTAGTATATAAAGAGCCATCCAACGCTCCTACTTCTGCTTCAACACTTACGTTTTTCTTCTTAGCATAACTAATTACTTCGTTAGTTTCTTTTATATTTTCATCTAAACTTTTATTTGATGCATCTATCATTACCGATGTAAAACCTGCATCAATCGCGTTTTTACAAGAAATAAAAGAGTGTGCATGATCTAAATGTAAAACAACGGGCACTTTTATGTTTAAATCATTAATTAAGGATTTAATAGTGCTGTGCACCACATGATACCCTCCAAAATAAGAAATAGACTTTTCACTTACCGCTAAAATAACAGGACTCTTATCACTGTTACATGCTTCTAATATGTATTTAGCCCACTCCAAATTATTTATGTTATAAGCTCCAATAGCATAACCACCTTTAAGTGCATCTTTCAAAAGTTCATTACTATTTACAAGCATAATTTAAATCACCTACTAATATGATTTTATCATATTTTATATATGTTGATAAAGAAAAACACCAGAATTTACACTCTGGTGTTTACGTTATTTCCTTTATTTTCTTTTTTTCTTTTTAGAAGTTCCTTTAGCATTTGTTAAACTATCACTATCTTTATAATTATTACGATCTCTAAGAACTTTTAGGCTACCGGCAGCTCCAGATAAAACTGCTAGTGTTGCAACTCCTGCACCCAAAGCCATACTATTACTTGACTTACCTTGTTCTTTTTCCCATTCATCCTCAGAATATATAGGTATTCCATCATCATCAGTTGGTCTTACATCTTCAACACTTGGTTCTGTTCCTGGAGGTACAACTTCCTCATCAAGTTTAGTTGTTGTTTCGGTTTGTGTTTCAGTAGGTCCCACTGGATCTCCACCGGTTACTTTTTTAGTCGTTGTTTCTTTATCAGGAACATTAACTATTGTAGTTGATACAACTGGTCTTGAAGTTGTAGCTTCAGATACAGTTTCATGACTTCCACTACCAGATACTTTTTGTCCACCGGTTTTTACTTTTTCAGTTACGTCTTCTTCACCTGTTTTACCAGCATTTGCATTTGCATCAGCCGAATCAGAACTATTATATCTTTCTGTTAAAGGTGTTAATGGTTTCCCCATGTTTCCATCATCATAATAAGCAACTATAGAAGCAAAATCAGAACCTAACTTATTCAACATTTCAAATACTAACGTATTTTCTAATAAAGCTTGTACCTCTTTATCTATTTCATCTCTCTGTTCTTTTGTCAATCTAGAATACAAAGGTGCCACTGCTTTAACAAAGTTAAGTATTGCAGCTTTTTCTCCTGGCTCTAAAGTATCATCATTCATTACTTCAGTAAAAATTTTATAATACTCACTTGAATACTTATCAAAATTTGTCGTAACACCATTTTGTACGTCTTTTAATAAACTATTTAAGTTAGAAGATAATCTTGTACTATAATCAGTAGATTTACTATCAGTTGAAACAATAGCTCTTGGACCTATTATCTTTTCATCATAATTTATTTCAGATTGTTCTCCATCTTCCAACTTACTTATCGCATCAGCATACTCATTAACACCAAGACTATATATATCATTTATTTTTAGAAGATAATCTTGTAATTCATTAAATATTTCAAGATCACTCATGTCCTGTGAAAAATCACTTCTTTGTAAAACTCCATTATATAAATAAATAAGATTCTTAACGTTAAAATCAAAGTTACCAATTTCATTAATATCATTAACTACTGCAGCAACTTGATTATCATCATTAACGTTAAAGTTTTCAACTAAAACATATTCGTACTCTGATAAATCCTCGCCATCATCAATTGATGTACTTTCGGAAGGAGTATCAACCATCCCATCCTTACTACATCCTTTTAAACCAAATATTGAAGCAGCAACAGCACCTGCAAGAACTATAGATGCAGCAGCTAAAATAATCTTCTTTTTCTTACGAAAAGTTTGACGACTTTCGCTTACTGGAGTTTTGATATCCTCAGAATCTAGATCTCTTGTATAATTATCATAATCTTTTTCAAAATCTTGTTTATTCATTCAAATCTCCCCCTTTTGAATGTCCTTTATATTAACATATTCTTTTTAATTTGTCAATATCCATATTGCATAATGTTAATCCTTTTTTAAAAAGATACCTTATCATTAATAAAAAAGATTCCGATATATATTGTATAATATCTCTTTG
>CALVSY010000023.1 GCA_944359725.1 uncultured Bacilli bacterium
AACAGGTATTTTTGCACCATTTTTCATACAAAAAAACGATTTTATTTTTAGAACAAAATCGCTTTTTTGCATCCTTTACACCCTCCAAAATATGCCAAACTCACAAATTTCATTTTTTTTAATTTTTTTCAAAATCTTTCTTTAGTTTTTTAAGAAGTTCTTCTTTTTCTTCATTACTTATAAAACTAGCATTAACGGCGTTTTTATTAAACGTATAAAAATCTTTCTTAGTAAAGTTAAAATACTTTTCTAATAATTCGTATTCCTTAGATAAGGTTATGTTTGATACTGTATTATTATCGGTGTTTATGGTTATTAAAACGCCTTTTTCATACAATTTCTTAATCGGATGATCAGCATAACTTTTAACCGCTTTTGTCTGAACGTTACTTGTTGGGCAAACTTCTAGTGTTATTTTATTTTTAACTACCTCTTTTATTACATCATCATTTTCTATTATGTTTATACCATGGCCTATTCTTTTAGCACCAAAACTAATCGCATCTTTAACACTTTGATAATTATCTGCTTCACCTGCATGTATGGTAAATGGCACTTCTTTTTCTTTTGCAATATCAAATAACGTTTTATAATCTTTCGTTTTAAAGTGTTTTTCATCACCTGCTAAATCAAGTGCTACAACGCCATCACCTAAATATTTTTTACAAACATCTATTACTTCTTTATTTTTATCAAAACTATCTCCTCGCATCATGCATAAAATAACGTTTGTTTTAATACCTGATACACTTTTTAGGCCTTCTAAAACAGATAAAATAACATCGTCTAAACTCAAACCATTTAAAGTATGTTTTTGAGGAGCAAAGCGTACTTCAGCATAAATAACATCATCATTTTTTAAATCAAGTGCAAGTTCTTTTGCTATTCTTTTTAAATTATCCTTTGTTTGCATTGCTTTAGCTGGCAAATCAAACTTTGTTAAATAACATGACAAATCCTCGTTATTACTATCTACTGACATGTTTTTTTTAACATAATTTAAATCTAAGTTTAAAATTTCAGCTATAGTACTTGGTCTTACACTACCATCTAAATGTACGTGAAGTTCTATCTTTTTCATATTATCACAATCCTTATTTTTATTATAACTCAAAGAAGTTTATTTTCATAGAAAAAAGTAGCATTTAAGCTACTTTCTAAACTGTGAATTATAAAGTTCTGCATAAAATCCATTTTGCTTCATTAACTCTTCATGATTTCCTTGTTCAATTATGTTACCTTCATTCATAACAAGAATTAAATCCGCGTTCTTAATAGTTGATAAGCGGTGTGCTATTATAAATGAAGTACGTCCTTCAGTTAGTTTATCCATTGCTTTTTGAACTAGTTCCTCTGTTCTTGTATCAACAGAAGATGTTGCCTCATCCAAAATTAAGAATGGTGCATCTTTTATCATACCACGAGCAATTGTTAAAAGCTGTTTTTGCCCAGCTGATACTGATTCATTATCAGTTATTTCATAATTTAAAACTCCTGGAAGTGATTTTACAAAATGATCAACACCAACGGTTTTTAAAGCTTTCATTATTTCTTCATCTGATACATTTTCTTTATTATACTTAATATTATCTCTTATTGTACCATTAAATAACCAAGTATCTTGAAGCACCATGATAAATAAACCATGAATGTTTTCACGAGTTAAGTTTTTAACAGATACACCATCAATTTTAATATCACCATCGGAAATGTTATAAAACTTCATAAGTAAGTTTACCATCGTTGTTTTACCTGCACCCGTTGGACCAACAATCGCTATTTTTTCACCTGGCTTTACCTTACAATTAAAATCTTTAATAATTATTTTATCAGGATTATAACCAAATTTAACATGTTTAAATTCAATAGTCCCTTTTACTTTTGATGGGTCTAACTTGTTCATTAGTTTTGATTCATCTTCCATTTCTTCTTCTTCAAGAAATTCAAAAACACGTTCTGATGCAGCAGCGGTAGATTGTAAAGAAGTCATACCTTGTGCAATTTGTGATAAAGGAGATGTAAACAATCTAACATAAATTATAAACGCAACTATAACACCAAATGAAATAACG
Organism: uncultured Bacilli bacterium; assembly: GCA_944359725.1. Classification (GTDB taxonomy): domain Bacteria; phylum Bacillota_I; class Bacilli_A; order RF39; family UBA660; genus Aphodocola. The sequence goes on from CALVSY010000023.1 coordinate 2,073, forward strand.
CCTTTAGTTGTAAGTATTGCGCCAACAACACATACGCAAACATAACCAAAGTTACCAATAAAATTCATTATCGGTTGCATAAGCCCTGATAAGAATTGACTTTTTCTATCGCAAGTAAACAAGTTTTTATTTAACTTATCAAAAGTATCACTTGCATCTTTATTACCATTGTATGCTTTAACAACGTTATGAGATGAATAAATCTCCTCAATATGTCCATTTAAATTACCTAATTCTACTTGTCTTTGATCAAAGTATTTCTGTGATTTACCAAGTATTAAGAACATAAATGAAAATCCAATTAATGATGCTACTATTGCCGTTATAGCAAGTATCCAGTTCGTTACAAACATCATTATTACCGAACCAATTAAAAGAGCTATGGCAGCAACTAAGGTACCAAGTGATTGGTGCATTGATTGGTTTATCATATCAACATCATTAGTAACACGTGATAAAACATCACCATAACTATGAGTATCAAAATACTTAAGCGGTAATTTATTTATCTTAACAGATATTTTATCTCTTAAATCCTTAGCAAAATTATTAGATACCGTAACCATTATAAAGTTTTGAATATAGTTAAATGCCGCACTAAATAAATATATTGTAAGTAAGAAAGCTGCAATTGATTTAACCTTATCAAAATTAATACCAGTTAAAATGCCATCAGTTATAACATCTGTTAAATCACTTAAATGATTAGGACCAATAATTGATAATACTGATGATAAAGCCGCTAAAATAAGTGCAACAATTATAATTGGCAAATATTTATCTAAATACCTAATCATGCTTTTTACAGCTTTTTTTAAATCTTTTGGTTTTTCCGCTGAACCTCTATTAGGTCCGTGTCCCATTCTTTGAGGTCTTGTTTTTGTGTTATTCATTTTCAAGTTCCTCCTTTGATAATTGTGAATATGCTATTTCTTTATATATATCACAATTTTTTAATAACTCTTTATGAGTACCTATCCCAACTGCTTTACCGCTATCTAAAACAATTATTTTATCAGCGTTTATTATGGTACCAATTCTTTGTGCAACAATTACACTTGTTGCATCCTTAGTGTACTTTTTTAGTTCTTTTCTAAGTACGTAATCCGTTTTATAATCAAGTGCTGAGAATGAATCATCAAATACGTATATTTCAGGTTCTTTTGCTATTGCTCTTGCAATTGATAATCTTTGCTTTTGACCACCGGAAATATTAGTACCACCTTGAGCTATATTGCTTTCATACGTATTAGGCATCTTTTCTACAAATTCTTTTGCTTGAGCAACACGGGTAGCTTCTTTTATTAACTTATCAGATTTTTCTTTTCCATTATCACCATAAGATACGTTATAATTTACCGTACCAGAAAACATAACTGCCTTTTGTGGAACATATCCTAATTTATTATGTAAATAATCTAATTCATAATCTTTTATGTTAACGCCATCTATTAATATCTCACCATCAGTTACGTCATAAAAACGCATCAAAAGATTAACGATCGTTGACTTACCTGATCCAGTAGATCCAATTATCGCGATGGTATCTCCTTTTTTCGCCTTAAACGATATGTTTTCCAAAACATACTCATCAGCATCAGGATACTTAAACGATACGTTTTTAAATTCTATTTCTCCAGTTTTCTTAGTTGGCTTTTCAAAAGCTCCATCCTTAATAGATTCTTTAGTATCTAATACTTCTATAACCCTTTGAGCCGATACGTTTGCTCTTGGATACATTATAAATATCATTGCAAGCATTAAAAATGACATAATAACTTGCATTGCGTAACTAGAAAATACAACCATGTTACCAAAAATAGTTATCTTATCAGTAAGTGCCGCAGCATCTATTAAATATGCTCCAATGAAATATATTGACAAAGTAAGTAAATTCATTATTAAGTACATAACCGGCGACATCAAAGACATCATTCTTTGATTAAACATTTGTGTTTTAGTAAGTTCTTTATTTTTTGCATAAAACTTCTCTTCTTGATAATCTTCTGCATTAAATGCTCTTACTACTCTTATACCAGTTAAATTCTCACGAGTAAGTCCATTTATTTTATCAATTAATTTTTGTACTCTCTTGAATTTTGGCATTACCGTAAGCATTAAGATAACAATCATCATAATAAGAACTAAAACAGCAGCTCCAGTAATCGCACTCCACTGCCAACTTTTATCTAAGATCTTAAATATCGCCCATACTGCTGTAATAGGTGCTTTGATAAGCATTTGTAATCCCATTGCAATAAACATTTGAATATTTGTAATATCATTGGTTGTTCTCGTTATTAAACTACTAGTTGAAAACTTCTTAATTTCTTCCATACCAAAGTTTTGAACTTTCTCAAATAATTGTTTTCTTAACTTTCCAGAAAACGTAGCAGAAATAAAAGAGGTTAAATAGCAAACCATCATTGCTGCCACAAGAGAACCAGCCGCACATAAAATCATGTAGCCACCTTCGGTTAATATCTCACTCATTTGACTACCTTTAGTTTGTACCAAAACAGTTATATTAGACATGTAATCAGGCAGCTTTAAATCAAGCCATACTTGAAAAACGATTAATAATAAAGAAACAAATACTATTAGCCAATCTTTTTTATTAAAGTCCTTTAAAAGTTTTAACATGTTATCATTCCTTTCCTTATTTTAAGTTTTCTTTTATTTTATCCACAACTTTAAAGAAAACATCAAGCTCTTCATATGATATGCTTTTCGTTAGAAGAGTTTCAAATTCAGTTACCTTTTTTTTCATTAATTTAGATTTTTTATAACTATAATCAGTTAGTATTATTTCCTTTTTTCTAGCATCTTTTAAAGAATCAATCCTCTTAATTAGATTTTGTTTTTCCATCGTTTTTAAAATACCTGAGATAGTAGATCTTCTAACCGATAAAAACGTTTCTAAATCATTTTGATAAACAGTCTTTTCTTTATTTTCAATTAAATACTTTAAAATGCTTACCTGAACATGTGATAATTTTTTATTTTCCTTTTTATTTTCAATTATCTTTCTACTAATTAAATTATCTAAAAGTTTTATTTCAAAAGCTATTTTTCTTTCTTTATTCATCCTATCATCTCTTTTGTAAGGTAACTAACAAAAATAATTCTACCAACATATTATTTATATGTCAACAGAATTATTATTAAAAATTATTAAGATTTATTTTTGGACGTATATACCTTGAGCGTTCATTTTTAAACTTACGTTACCTATTGGAAGTTCATCTTTCTCAAAACTAATTGTCATGCACGCGTTTTTTACTTCATTTGCATTTAAAGTATTTGGAAAATCCACCTTTACCGGCACGTTAGTGCTAGATTTTTTTATTTCATCATCACTTATAGCACCATCACCATTCCAATCTGATTCTACGTAAATAGTTTTATAAACTTCATTCAAATCATCTACTTCATTAGTATCAAACCCATTAATGATCTTTGTTTGAAGTGTAGCGTCAATCGTTCCTGCGTTTACCACATCATAGCAGAACTTAACGGAATCACCCGGTTTTGTTAAAGCAACTTCAAAATCACCAATATAGTTTTTATCCTCATTTATCTTTGGCATTTTAATTATTTTCGCATCACCAGTTAAATTAGATGTTAAATTATCAAAATGAATATTCCATGAAGCTGGTTTTATGTTGCCAGAACCATTTATAGTAAGTCTTGAACTTACAAGTGCAAAAGCAATCGTTAAACAAATTACTGATATTACAAGTGCAATGATAGATAATCTTTTTACATTTCTTTCTTTTTCCATATTTAACCTCTTAACTAAACATATTTCAAATATTTAATAACCAAGTTATTTTTCTTGGTAATATTATCTATTTTTATAAATTTATATTTTCCAACCCTTCTTATGCTAAATACATCATTTTCTCTTAGATTATAAGAAGATTTTGTTAATATTTCATAGTTCAATATTACCTCTTTATTTTTTATTTTATCAATTATCTTACTTCTATTTAAACCTATTATTTTTGATATTACGTTATCAATTCTAAGGCTTGTTACAATGATTTTATATTCTTCATATTTTCTTTTATAATTCTTTAAATAACCTAAATCAATTTTTTCTAAAGTAACACTTTCACGTCCAACCATTTTTAAATTTTGTTTTAAAAACTCATCTAAATCACTTAGTACATAAAAATAATAATTATCATTATCTATTATTATATCTCCTAAAAAAGATGGTGAAATATTAAGTGATAATATGGCACCTAATATATCTTGATGCTTTAGTTTGTCATGCGATGCTATTTTAAAAAGTGATACCTTAGGCTCCTCTTTAGTATATAAAATCACTTTTTCTTGATCTTTATATAATTCATAAATATTATAATTTTTGTTTTTTATTTTAGATATAACTTTTTTAAATTCACTATTATCTAAGAAGTAAGTTGGCTTACCATTTAATAATTTTTCTATAGTATTTTCTATTTTGTATGCATCACGCATCTATTTAAACTCCCATGGTAAGTGTCTCAGGTAATGTTGATGCCCCATCTATTACAATTCCTTGTCCCGTTATGTAACTTGACCCGTTGCTTGCTAAAAAGGCTGCAAGTTCCCCTAATTCTTCTGGAGTACCAAGTCTTTTCATTGGAATTGCACCTGCAATACCGTCTATTACACTTTGTGGATCACTTGGATTACTTTGTTTTGCCATAGCATCTACCATTGGAGTCATAACATATCCCGGAAGAATTGCATTAACTCTAATGTTATCATTTACAAGCTCCATTGCAAGCGCTTTCGTAAAACCTAAAACAGCTGCTTTGGTTGTTGCGTAAGCAACCTCACCTTTATCCGCCACCGAAACACCAGTTACACTAGATAAATTGACGATAGATGCTTTATTAGCTTTTTTAAGTAATGGTAAAAATGCGTGTGTAACGTTCCAAGTTCCTTTAATGTTTATATCAAAATGCTTATCCCTTAACTCATATGACATCTCATCAAAACCACCTAATATGCATATGCCAGCATTATTAATTAGTGCATCAACATGATCATATTTAGTTTCTATATCTTTTACAGCACTTACTACCTCATCATTATTACTAATATCAACTTTATAACCTAATACCTCATAACCTTCATTTCTTAAATTAGATACGGTTTTTTCTAATTCATCAGAATAATCAAGTATTATAACTTTTGCTCCATACTTTAAAAACACCTTTACAATACCAAGTCCATTACCCATGGCACCACCGGTTACTACTGCTATTTTTCCATTTAAATCCATGATTTTTCCTCCTTTAACTTTCCTATTCCTATTTTAATTATAACACCTTTTATCAATTCTTTTTTTATTTTTCTTTGCAAGTATGTATCTTCATGTAAAGTATTATAATCATCACACTTTAATTTGCCATAAACAAAGTTTAAAATATCATTTATGCAATTATTACCACTTGCAATATCAAATAACTTACTAAATTTTAATATGTTTGAACCATCATTTAACAGGTCCAAAACCTCTTTGCTTAAAAGCCATGACTCACAATAATATTTTGGTCTATCTAACTTAAAATATTTCAAAATTTCATCTTTAGATTTAACTAAAGACTCTTTAACACTTTTAATATCTAATTTAGTATTTTTAGGAATATGTATTTTAATACATTTATCATTTTTCTTAGTTATAGGATCAATGTTTACTAATTCATATTGTAAACATCCAACTTCAATAATTTTTAAATTAATAAAATAACTTGCCCAAAGCATTTGCGATATCCTAATACCATCATAACCTCTTTCATATATATCGTATGTCAAAGCTTCTTTTACTCTTTTCTTATGACTTTTCACCTGCTTATCATCTAAGTTATACTTTCTCATGTTTTCTTGATGCAAATTATATCCTAATAAAATGATAATATTTGTAACAAATGGATGAAAATTATTACCAAACAATTCTTCTTTTTTTCTTATCTTCCATAGTTTAGCTAATAAATAATCTTTTTTATCAACATACATAATTTTGCCTCATTTAAATTATTTAATCTAAATAATTAATTTTAAATATTTCTTCTTCACACTTATCCTTGACGCAGTAATTTACCATCAATTTAATACTGTCTTTAAAAGTGTCTTTTGTTGTTTTAATAAAGCTATCTGCTTCTCCTATTATATTTCCATTATCATCCGTATATACATAACCATTATCTGTTATAACTATGTTTTCAAAACCAGACTTACTTAAATTCCTATTACTAGAAGCAGAACTATATAAAACATCATCATTAAAATATAAAGAAAGATCATATGAAGAATCATCACTTATGTTTTCTTTTACTTTAAAATTACTTATTATTAAAGAACGATAATCATTATTATAATATACTTTACCAGTTTGAAAATAAAAGTGCTCTGACTCACCCGTAAAACGATAAGTATAATAAACAGTAGGCTCATACTCTTGATCTTCCTTAAACGGTATTTCACCAAGCCAGTAGTCATTATTACAACCCGTTAAAAACATTAAAACAGCAACAAATAAAACAATTATTTTTTTCATAAAATCATCATCTCGAATTTTTATTTATCCTCATCAATTTAATTTTAACATTAACAATTCAAAAAAGAAAGCCATAAAACTTATTCTACTATTTAAAATCGCATTATCATTAACTGCTTTACATTAAAAAACTAAGATAATAAAAACCTTAGCTTTTTAAAATCTAACATATTTTTAAATATCTTATAAACTTTCCGGAATAATTACGTTAGCATCAGATTTGTTATTTAATATTACTTCTTTTGCTGCTTCATCTTTTACGTATATAGTTATGTTAGTTGGAGTAGCATAAAAAATTCCTTCAGTATTAGCATTTGTAAAATCAAAATTTCTTATGTCTAATTCTTTTAGTGAAGAACACATTCTAAACAAATTTCTCATATCGGTAACGTTTGATGTATCAAATGATGATAAATCAAGTTCTGTTAAAGATGAACAGCCCCAAAACATACCATAACCATTACCAGCCATAGTTGTTACATTTGACGTGTTAAAGTTTGATACATCTATTCTCGTTAATGATGAGCAGCTAAAAAACATACTACTCATGTTAGTCACTTTTTCCGTATTAAAATTTGATAAATCTAATTCTGTTAGTGAAGAACAACCCCAAAACATACCATTCATCAATGTTACATTTGATGTATCAAAATTAGTTACATCTAATTCTATTAATGATGAACACCCACTAAACATACTATTCATAGAAGTTACCTTTGATGTATCGAATGATGATACATCCAAATCAGTCAAAGATGAACACCCACTAAACATACTATTCATAGAAGTTACCTTTGATGTATCAAATGATAATAACTCCAATTCTGTCAAAGATGAACAACTATAAAACATATATGACATGTTTGTTACGCTTGAAGTATTAAATGATAACAAGTATAAATTTATTAATTTAGAACATCCATAAAACATACAATACATATTTGTTACGCTTGAAGTATTAAAATTGCTTACATTTAATTCTAATAATGATGAACAACCATAAAACATATTTTGCATATTTATAACTCTTGATGTATCAAAATTAGATACATCAAGTTCCGTTAGTTTAGAACAATTAGTAAACATCTCTCCCATATTGATTACGTTTTTTGTATCAAATGATGATAAATCAAGTTCTGTTAAAGATGAACAGCCCCTAAACATATTGTTCATATGTGTTACTTGTGAAGTATCAAAATTAGATAAGTTTAATTCTATTAATGACTCACAAGCCTGGAAGGCCCATGACATATACGTTACTTTACTAGTATCAAAACTAGATAAATCCAAACTAACTAAATTATAACAGTCTCTAAACATATGACTCATTTGTGTTACTTTTGACGTATCAAAACTGCTTAAATCTAACTTTGTAAGTTTTGTACAGATATTAAACATATATTGCATATTAGTTACATTACTTGTATTAAAATAATCATTAAAGTTAATTGTTGTTAATTTAGTAAAGTTATGAAATTGATTTGCAGAATTAGATGGTGCCTCTACTTCTCCTATTCCTCCAATGTATAACTCATATAAATCATTGTTATCAGTGTCTTTATACCATGCTATTACTGATCCATCTTTGTTATATGATGCATCCCAATATCCTATTGCATCTTCTCTTACTTCTAATGTAGGCATAAATGTTATTTCTTCTACACTTTCTTTTGTTATTGTTCCATTATAAAATGTTGAAGTTGCAGCATTACTATTTCCTCTTGCTAAGATTGATCTTGGTTTTACAAAGTTAAATTTTATTGTGGTATCTAAGTTTGTATTAGAAGGAAGTGATATTCCATCTTTATACTTTATTGTTACGGTAAATTCCTTTACATCTCCTGGATTTATTAGTTCTCTTATTCCTATTCCTTCTATTATGTATTCCATGTTGGTATTATTATTTATAGGTTGTTCTATACTATCTATCCACATAGCTACGTTCCCTAGGTTTGTTATTTCTACTTTATAGGTTATTGTAGAAGTTAATTCTTTTAAGTCTACTCCTAGTTTTATTGTGTTTTTAGAGTAATCTGATTCATAGTTTTCTAAACCGTTATTTACTATTTCACTTAAAGAAATATCGGTTATCCTTATATCTTCTTGAGGTCTAAACTTAGCCTCTCCACTTATCTTTATTTCTCTATTTAATGCAGCATATCCAACACTAAATGAAAGTACGAATATCGTAACTAGCATAAACATCATTTCGTTAAACTTATTCTTTTTTATTTTCTTATCTTTTACTTTTCTTAACCTCATGTGGATAACCCTCTTTTTTAGCATATTCTACATGTTTATAATATCATATACCCCCCCCCGGTCAAGATTTTTCGAAAACTGTGGAAAACAAAAAAGAGCATTTTTATGCTCCTTTATTATTTATTATTCTTTTGTTTTAATTCTGCTTGTGCAGCTGCAAGTCTTGCAATAGGTACTCTAAATGGTGAGCAAGAAACGTAGTTTAATCCTATACTATTGCAGAATTCTATAGAAGAAGGATCTCCACCATGTTCACCACAAATTCCAAGTTTGATATCAGAACGAGTTGCACGACCCTTTTCAGCAGCCATCTTAACTAATTGTCCAACACCTTCTTGGTCTAACTTAGCAAATGGATCAGATTCATAAATCTTGTTTTGATAGTAAGAATCTAAGAACTTACCTGCATCATCTCTTGAGAATCCAAACGTCATTTGTGTTAAATCGTTAGTACCAAATGAGAAGAATTCAGCTTCCTCGGCAATTTTATCAGCAGTTAATGCGGCACGAGGAATTTCAATCATGGTACCAATATGATATTCCATGTCAGAATCCTTTTCTTTCTTAACTTGTTCTGCAGTTTCAACAACTATATCTTTTACGAATTTTAACTCTTTTACTTCACCAACAAGTGGGATCATAATTTCAGGAGTAATATCGTAACCTTTTTCTTCTTTTACTTCAATTGCTGCTTCCATTAATGCTCTTGTTTGCATTCTAGCTATTTCTGGATAAGTAACAGCAAGACGGCATCCTCTGTGTCCCATCATTGGGTTAAACTCATGAAGTTCAGCACATTTTGCTTTTAAGTGTTCAGTTGTAACACCCATATCTTTTGCAAGTGCTTTTATATCTTCTTCATCAGTTGGTAAGAATTCATGAAGTGGTGGGTCTAAATAACGAACCGTCATAGGAAGACCTTTTAACTCTTCATACATAGCTTTAAAGTCACCTTTTTGATATGGTATTAATTCATTTAAAGCTTTTTCTCTTTCTTCAACTGTTTCAGATAAAATCATCTTTCTAATCTTAGGAATTCTTTCCTCATCAAAGAACATGTGCTCAGTACGGCAAAGACCAATACCTTCAGCTCCTAAGTTAACAGCGTTTTTAGTATCTCTTGGGTTATCAGCATTAGTTCTAACCTTTAATTTTCTAAAGCTATCTGCCCAAGCCATAATTCTTCCGAAGTTACCACTAACTGATGCTTCAACCGTTTTAATATCTCCTTTATAGATTTTACCAGTTGATCCATCAAGTGAAATGTAATCTCCTTCTTTAAACGTTTCTCCACCTAAAGTAAACGTTTTAGCTTCCTCATCTATTTTGATATCACCACAACCAGATACGCAGCAAGTACCCATACCACGAGCAACAACTGCAGCATGGCTCGTCATACCACCGCGAACGGTTAAAATACCTTGGCTAGCTACCATTCCTTCGATATCCTCAGGAGTAGTCTCTAATCTAACAAGAATTACTCTTTCACCTTTTCCACCGATACCTTGTGCTTTTGCATCTTCTGCAGAGAACACTACCTTACCTGCAGCAGCTCCTGGTGATGCTGGAAGAGCACTTCCTATTACTTTGCCTTCTTTTAACGCATCAGCATCAAAAGTTGGGTGTAATAATTGATCTAAGCTTTTAGCTTCAATTCTTAATACTGCTTCTTCTGGAGTAATCATACCCTCATCAACTAAGTCACATGCAATGTTTATTGCAGCTTGTGCAGTACGTTTACCATTACGAGTTTGTAAGAAATATAACTTACCTTCTTGAATAGTAAATTCCATATCTTGCATATCACGGTAATGTTTTTCTAACTTGTCTGCTATTTCCATGAATTCTTTATAGCATTCTGGTAAATCCTCAGCTAGTTTAGAAATTGGTTGTGGAGTACGAACACCAGCAACAACGTCCTCACCTTGAGCGTTAATTAAGTATTCACCAAAAATACCTTTTTCACCAGTTGCTGGATTACGAGTAAATGCAACACCAGTACCTGATGTATCACCCATGTTACCAAATACCATTGCTTGAACGTTTACAGCGGTACCCCAATCACCTGGAATATCATTCATTCTTCTGTATACGATAGCTCTTGGATTATCCCATGATCTAAATACGGCCTTAACAGCTCCCATTAATTGTTCTTTAGGATCTTGTGGGAACTCAGCTCCATCCATGTTTTCACTATATACTTTCTTGAATCTTTTTACTAATTCTTTTAAATCATCAACGTCAAGTTCAGTATCATAATGAACACCTTTTTCTTCTTTTACTTCATCAATGATCTTTTCAAAGAATGATTTTGGAACTTCCATAACAACGTCTGAATACATTTGAATAAATCTTCTGTATGAGTCGTATGCAAATCTTGGATTTCCAGTTTTCTTAGCAAAACCTTCAACAGCTTCATCATTTAAACCTAGATTAAGGATTGTATCCATCATACCAGGCATAGATGCTCTAGCACCAGATCTTACTGAAACTAAAAGTGGATCTGCGTTGTCTCCAAATTTTTTTCCTTGTTTTTCTTCTAACCATGCTAAAGCTTTATAGATTTGGTCTTCAATTTCTTTTGAAATTGTTTTACCTTGCGTATAGTAATCTGTACAAGCTTCAGTTGTGATAGTAAAACCTTGTGGAATTGGAAGTCCTAAATTAGTCATTTCAGCTAAGTTAGCACCTTTTCCACCGAGTAGGTTTCTCATATCAGCGTTTCCTTCTTTAAAAAGGTAAACCCATTTTGTCATTTATATTCCTCCTTCTAATTTCAAACACAAGTTTATTATATCACAAAAAAAAAGGCACTTACAACAGTAAATACCATGATTTTTCCAAGTTTTTACATATGATTTTTACTTTTTTCTATTTAATGGGTGACACTTTAAATAAACTTCTCTTAATCTTTCGTTTGATACATGGGTGTAAACTTGAGTAGTTTCTAATGATTCATGACCTAAAAGTTCTTGAACAGTTAGTATGTCACAACCTTCATTTAATAAATGAGTTGCAAAAGTATGCCTTAACATGTGTGGTGATACATGCTTTTTTAATGCTGCTTTTTTAACGATATTATCAATTATTTTTTCAATACCCCTAGTTGTTATTTTATTTCCATGTTCATTTACTATTAAATAATCACAAGTCTTATTATGTTTATCTAGTATTTTTTTTCTACCATCATTTATAAACATCTCAATAATTTCTAAGCAGTAATCACCAAACTCTGCAATTCTTTCTTTATTTCCCTTACCTAATACACGCAACTCATTTTTAGAATAATCAATATCATCTAACTTTATGTTTACAAGTTCAGATACTCTTAGCCCACTTGCATATAAAACCTCAAGTATTAGTCTGTCTCTTTGGCCTAAAGGAGCACTTAAATCAGGCGTGTTAAACAAGTTTTCTAAATCTTCTACCCCTAAATACTTAGGCAACCTTTTTTCCTTTTTAGGGGTCGCAACATATCTAAAAGGATTTTGATCAATAAAATCATTATTAAACAAATACTTATAAAAACTCCTAAGCGAGGATAATTTTCTTGCAACTGAATTTCTGGATAGCTTTCTGTTATAAAGTTCCATTAAATATCCCTTAATAAAATCATAATCTATATCTAAATAATTTATACCTTCTTTATCTAAGTAATCTTTAAATTCTAATATATCTATTTCATAATTCTTAACCGTGTTAGATGAGTAATTTTTTTGTTTTAGTATATAATCTAAAAACCTTTTTAAATTATCCAGCATTAATTTATACTCCTATACCTTGGATCATTTGGCTTTTCTGGGCCTAAAAAGTCATCAAAATACTCATCATCACCAATTACTTCTTCCTCATCATGATCTTTAATACATGCTTCTAATTCATAATCATCTTTGGACCTTAAAAGCTTGTTTTTCACTTTAAAATCCTTTTTTCTTTCTTTTATAAGCCCTTGTTTAGATAAGGCATCAAATATTTTATTTTCAATAAACTTTCTTGATTCAAAATCATCTTTTAGTTTTCTAGTTAGAAAGTAAGACCTTTTTTCCATAGCGTCCTCAGATAAAATTTGCTTTTTACCTGTTAGTATGTATATCATGTTTATTAGTTTTTCTTTTTTAATAAAATCTTTACATATCATTTCAAATGCGGTTTTTAAAATATCAGAATCAAACAAAACCAACTCTTCAAATGATACATTCTTTAAGTTGAAATGATTTTTTACCCCACCGGCCATTTTTCTTAAAATGTCTAAATTTGTCGTTTTATCATGACTTTCTCTTGGAAGATGAAGTTTTTCTTTATAATTTTCATCTATTAATTTACAGATAAACGCTGCAAAATTAATTTTTTCTTCCGGTGCGTTTTTTAACTCGCTACTACTTATTACCATGTCTCTTACTGAAGCGTATAAGTCCTCACTGTTACAAAAAAGTACGTCTCTAGAATCACAAAATCTTATATTTGTTTTGTTTTTTCCTTCTTTATTAGGTGCCATAAAAAAGCTTGTTTTATCTAAGTTAAAATCAAAATATGCATCTTTATTTGCTAATAAATTTTTTTTCAAAACTTTTTTAAAAACGTCTTCATCATATATACCTAAGTTTTTTTCCACGTCTTTATAAGTTGTGTATTTTAAAATAGATCTTAATGAACCATAATAAACTGGTATAGTAACTACTTTCCCATCAATGTAAAATTCTCCAAATAAATAATATTTTTTGCCAAAGTTTTCCAAATATTCTTGTTTTCTTTTCAAACGAATCACCTACTTATGCTTTTATCATAACATCTGCTAAAAAAACAGTCAAACAAAAAAGACCAATTGGTCTTATATTAATTTGTTCTTTCTAAACACAAATAATTTATTAGTAACATAATTATACATAAACATAATTAGAGAACCTAGTATTTTTGCCTTCATGTTTCCTATATTAAAGTCATTAATTAATACTGATAAAACAAGTGAATCAAGTGGAAAACCTATTATTCTTACAATTATAAAATTAGTAAGCTGCTCTAGTTTTCTTCTTTTAGTTATTGGTCTTGCTTTAAATATACTTTGATCCCATATGTATAAAACAGAAAAAGAAATAACGTATGAAAAAAGATTTGCAACTAAATAATTACCATCCGTTATTAAATCCACAATAAAAAACACCAAGTATAAAATACCCGTACAAACAAGTGATACCAAACAATACTTTATAAATTCTTCATTTTTATAATAAAACTTTTCTAGTTTTGATTTCTTTTTAAATATTCTTTTAAATATGTTTTTTTCTTTCTTAAAAATACTCATAATAACTTCCTTTTTAAACTAAATAGAATTATAGCACAAAAAAGGAACGTAGACAATTATTTTATGTTCCCATAATGCGTCCACATTCTAATTACGTATATTTCTTTTTTTGATTCATCTACCATGTATACAAGTCTGTGCTGAGCATTAATACATCTTGAATACATTTTATATTTAAAATTAAGTTTTTCATATGAAGGTGGGTAACAAAACGGATCTTCTTTTATTTTACACAAAAGATTATTAACTATTTTAAGCAGTTTACTTCTTTCGATTAGTTTTTTATCTTTTAGTGCAAGTTTTGTAAACTTTATATTATACATTATTCCTGCCAATCCTTAGGATCATATGTCTTAGCGGTTTCCCAATCAGTTTCTTCATATGCTTTTTCTAGGCTTTCTACATAACCAGGTATACTATAAAGATATAGTGTTTCCTGTATACTATTCCAGTCTCTTTCAGATAGAATTACTGCATTATCTCCCTTGGTATTAACTATTTTAACCGGGTTATAAGCTACATTTACATCACTTACTATACCATAAAGATTTGCTCTTGCATCCGTTATTTTATATTCTTTCATAAGTATCACCACTTTCTATAAAAATTATAACGTACTTTAGAGCGTACGCCAATATAAAAAAAAGAAAAAGAAGCTTATCTTGCTTCTACTATTAACTTAATTGCGGTCCTTTCCTCCCCTTCTATTACTATGTCCGTAAAGGCAGGAATGCATACTAAATTTTTACCAGATGGTGCAACAAAACCTCTTGCTATTGCAATTGCTTTTATTGCTTGATTTAAGGCACCTGCTCCTATTGCTTGTATCTCAACGGTACCTTTTTCTCTAAATACGTTAGCTAGTGCTCCTGCTACGCTACTTGGATTTGACTTTGATGAAACTTTAAGTGTTTCCATGAATTTTTCCTCCTTAATATTTTAGTCATTATAAATATATTAAAAAAGAAAGAAAATATTCTTTCTACTGATTAAACATATCTATAACTTCAGAAAGGTGAGTTATTTCGGGATAGTCACTACCTTCTAATTCTTTTACAAACTTAATTCCAATACCAAGCTTTTTTTGCCACTCTTTTATGTTGCCAGAATAATCATCTATTAATATTGCAGCAGATGCGTTAACAACTTCTGTTTTTGGTATTTCCTTTGGAACAGAAACGATTGTTACTTGTGGTAAGTTTTTATGTAAATACTTTATTTTTTCTACCATTTCATTAGTTGAGTTAATGTGCGTTAGAATATATACATTAAATTTTTTAGACGCACAAATCTTTTTTATTTCGTTTATGCTATCATTAATAGGCTTTGTTTCTTCTATTAGTTTTTTCCAATCTAGTTCTCTAAAGAAAGCCATTACTTTTTCTTGATCTTTTAAATCAATTCCTCTTTTATTTAACTCCTCATATGATTTCGTCATGGTATCTAAAATAACACCGTCAAAGTCTATGTATAATTGTTTCATCTTCAATCTCCTTCCATTTTGGTAATAATTTAAACTCTAATAATTCCTTACTAACCGGATGGCTAAATGATAATTTATATGCATAAAGTCTTATTTGTTCATTATTCTTATTACCATATAACTGATCTCCATATAATGGATATCCTATATTTTTAAATTGTAATCTTATTTGGTGATGACGCCCTGTTATTAAGTTTATTTTAACTACCGTTTTATCTTTATAATATCCTACTACTTCATAAGTAAGTTTTGATAATTTCGAGCCGGCAAAACTTTTATCTACTACTTTACTTTTACCCGTTTTAGAATCTTTATATAAATAATTTACTAACTCACCTTTATTCTCTTTTAAAACACCATCTAGTACCGCAACATAAGTTTTATTAAACTTATGATTCTTAATTTCTTCATTTAATCTTTTCGCGGCTTTAGAAGTTCTTGCAAAAACCATTATTCCACCAACTGGTCTATCCAGCCTATGAACAAGACCTATATAAACGTTTCCTGGCTTATTATACTTTTCTTTTACATATTCTTTTACTATGTTAAGTAAATCAATATCTCCGGTAACATCACTTTGCGATAAAACATTAGGTTTTTTTTCAACAACTATTATTTGGTTATCTTCATATAAAACGTTTAACTTATTCATCTTCCCATAATCCATAAATACCACATGGCAAAATAAGTGTGCTATCCTTGGTTAGAAGTCCCACCTCACCTGATGATATTCGTCCTTTATATTTTTTGTTTATCGTTAAACTTAAAATGTTTTCAAGTACCTTTGGTGACATCCCTGTTGTGTAAGAATTTATTAAAAAGAATAATGGGTTATCACTTAAAACCTCTTCGCATAGTTTTATTAAGTCATATAAATTATCTTCTATGTTCCATACCTCACCATTAGCACCTCTTCCATATGATGGAGGATCCATTATAATTGCATCATACTTATTGCCACGTCTTATTTCCCTTTTAACAAACTTTACAACATCATCTACGATAAACCTAACGTATCTATCAGTTAAATTAGATGATGCAATGTTTTCCTTTGCCCAAGAAACCATACCTTTTGATGAATCTACGTGAACAACGTCTGCTCCTACATAAGCGCATGCTACTGTTGCACCACCGGTATACGCAAATAAATTGAGAACTTTTATTTTTCTTTTTGCATTTTTTATTTTATTTATCATAAAGTCCCAGTTAACCGCTTGTTCAGGAAATAAACCAGTATGTTTAAAGCCCATTTGTTTAATATTAAAAGTTAGATCTTTATATTTAACTTGCCAAGAACTTGGTAATTCTTTTAAATTTTCCCAATGCCCTCCACCTTTATTACTTCTATAATATTTAGCATGAGCACATCTCCATAACTCTGGATGCATTTTTTCTTTCCATATTACTTGCGGATCTGGTCTATCTAAAATGTATTTTCCCCAACGCTCTAGTTTTCTTCCATCTGCCATATCAAGTATTTCATAATCATTCCAATCATGTGCCAATCTCAAGATAATCACCTCTAAAACTAATTTTATCATTATTAGATAAATTTTAAAAGAATTATAAACAAAAAAACAAGATGTTATTTATCTTGTTAAATAAATATTTTATCTTTGTAATTTTTCTATTTCACAGGTGGATAAACCTGTTATATCACTGATTGTTTTTATATCCATATTTTTATTTAACATGTTAATTACTATCTCTTGTTGTTTATTTAAAGCACCTTCTTCAAGACCTTTGGTATGACCTTCTTTAAGTCCTTTTTCAATACCTTCTTTAAGTCCTTTTTCCATACCTTTTTCAAGACCTTTTTCCATGCCTTTTTCAAGGCCATCATTATAACCATCTTTCATTGCATACGCTTTTATCTGGTCCCTTATAAA
>CALVSY010000024.1 GCA_944359725.1 uncultured Bacilli bacterium
ATTGTATCGTTAGCAAAAGAAGTGTTATAGACCTTTTAAGGAGGAAAAATCATGAATTTAAAAGTTGGAGATAAAGTTGTTGTTATTACTGGTAAGGACAAAGGTAAAGAAGGAAAAATCATCGCAAAAAAAGGTGAAAGGGTTTTAGTTGAAGGCGTTAACATGGTAAAAAAACACGTTAAGCCAAACGGCCAAGATCAAAATGGAGGAATTTTTGATAGAGAAGCTTATATTCACGTATCAAACGTTATGATGATTGACCCAAAAACAAAAAAACCTACTAGAATAGCAAAAAAAATAGATAAAGACGGTAAAAAAGTTAGAGTATCTAGCAAGTCAGGATCTAATTTAGACTAAAAGGAGGGTAACTATGAACAGTTTAAAAAAACAGTATAAAGAACAAATAGTTCCAGAATTAATTAAAAAGTATAATTACACTACTGTCATGGCTGTACCAAAGCTAGAAAAAATCGTAGTTAATATAGGTGTTGGTGATGCATCTTTAAACAGTAAGTTATTAGATGCTGCTGTAAGTGATCTTTATAAAATAACAGGTCAACAACCAGTTATCACAAAAGCTAAAAAATCAATTGCTGGTTTTAAATTAAGAGAGGGTCAAGCAATTGGATGTAAAGTTACGCTTCGTGGTGAAGTTATGTATACTTTCTTAGAGAAGTTAATTAAAATCGTGTTGCCACGTGTACGTGATTTTAGAGGTATTTCTCCAAAGGCTTTTGATGGAAGAGGAAATTATACATTAGGAATTAAAGAACAAACAATATTCCCAGAAATCGTGTATGATGAAGTTGTAAAAGTACGTGGAATGGACATAGTTTTTGTAACGTCAGCAGAAACTAACGAAGAAGCATTAGACTTATTAAAAGGTTTTGGATTACCTTTTAGAAAGTAAGCAAGGGAGGAAATACATGGCAAAGAAAAGCATGGTCGCAAAACAAAGAAGACCAAAAAAGTATAAAGTACAAGAATATACTCGTTGCAGCAGATGCGGTCGTCCACATTCAGTAATGAAAAAATTTGGTATCTGCCGTATTTGCTTTAGAGAACTAGCATATAAAGGTGAAATTCCTGGTGTTAGAAAGTCAAGTTGGTAGTAAAGAAACTAGGAGGGAGGATTCATATGATAGTAACAGATCCAATCGCAGATTTACTTACGCGTATTCGTAATGCAAACCAAATGCATTATAAAGAAGTTGTGGTTCCATCATCAAATGTTAAAATGGAAATTGTTAAAATTTTAAAAGACGAAGGATACATAACTGATTATAAAAATGAAAAAGGACAAGTACAAGACAACATAATCATTACGTTAAAATATGGAAAAAACAAGGAAAGGGTAATTTCTGGTTTAAAGAGAATTTCAAAACCAGGTTTACGTGTATATGCTAAGAAAGAAGAGATTCCTACCGTTTTAAATGGACTTGGAATATCAATTCTATCTACACCAAAAGGTATTATGACAGGAAAAGAAGCTAAAAAGCAAAACCTTGGTGGAGAAGTATTAGCATACATATGGTAATTCATAAAGGAGGGACTATAGAAGATGAGCCGTATTGGAAATAGAGTATTAACAGTACCAGAAGGCGTTACTGTTACTATAGATAATGGAAGCATCACTGTTAAGGGACCTAAAGGTGAATTATCAATGGATTTAGATGTAAACGTTAATGTTACATTAGATAATAATGAAATTAAGGTTACTAGAAATAGTGAAGCAAAAAAATCAAAGCAAATGCATGGAACAACCAATGCTTTAATCGCTAACATGATAAAAGGTGTAACTGAAGGTTATGAAAAAGCACTTGAGATAAATGGTGTTGGTTATCGTTTTAATCCAAAAGGAAAAATATTAGAAATAAGCGCTGGTTACTCAAATAAAAGAGAGATGGAAGTACCAGAAGGATTAAGCGTTGAAGCTGTTAGCGCAACAGAAATTACTGTTAAAGGTATTGATAAAGCAAAAGTTGGAAAATTTGCAGCTGAAATAAGAGACGTAAGAAAACCTGAACCATATAAAGGAAAAGGTATTCGTTATAAAGGCGAGCATATTCGTCGTAAGGAAGGTAAAAAAGCTTCTAAATAATAGGAAAAGGAGATTATTACAATGATAAAAAAGACATCACGTAATGAAGCTCGAAAAGCTAGACATGCTAGAATAAGAAAAAGAGTTATTGGTACTAGCGAGTTACCAAGATTATGTGTATTTAGATCTTTAAAGAACATTAGTTGTCAAATCATTGATGATGAAAAAGGTGTTACACTTGCAAGTGCATCATCTATGGATAAAGAGTTAAATATCAAAAACGGTGGTAACATAGAAGCAAGTAAGCTTGTAGGAGCTTTAATCGCAAAAAACGCAAAGAAAGCAAAAATTACAAAAGTAGTATTCGATAGAGGTGGCTACTTATATCATGGACGTGTTAAAGCATTAGCAGATGCTGCACGTGAAAACGGATTAGAATTCTAAAGGAGGGTAACGATGGAAAGAAGAAATAGTAAACCACGTGAAAAAGAATATAACGAAACAGTTATTTCTGTTAATCGTGTTACAAAAGTTACCAAAGGTGGACGTCATCTTCGTTTTGCAGCATGTGTTGCAGTTGGAGATGGAAAAGGTAAAGTTGGCCTTGGAACTGGTAAGGCAAACGAAGTTCAAGATGCTATTAAAAAAGCAATCGGGGATGCCACAAACAGAATAATTAAAATTGATTTAGTTGAGGGAAGAACTGTTTCTCATGATGCAATCGGAACATCTGGTGCAGCAAAGGTTTTAATTAAACCTGCTAAGGCTGGTACTGGTATCATTGCCGGTGGTGCAGTTCGTGCAGTTCTAGAACTAGCTGGAGTAAAGGACATTATTTCAAAATCACTTGGATCTAACACACAAATAAATACCGCAAGAGCAACGATTGATGCTTTAAAATCTCAAAAATCATTAGAGCATATCGCTGAATTAAGAGGAAAATCTAAAGAGGAGATATTAGGATAATGAAATTACATGAATTAAAGTATAATGAAGGATCTAAAAAAAGTGTTAAAAGATTAGGTCGTGGTTCTAGTAGCGGTACTGGAAAAACAAGTGGTAAAGGTGAAAACGGACAAAACAAAAGAAGCGGTGGAGGAGTTAGAATAGGTTTTGAAGGTGGACAATTACCTTTATACAGAAGACTTCCAAAACGTGGATTTTCTAACGCAATGTTCAAAAAAACATACGCAACAATAAACGTATCTGATTTAAATAAATTTGAAGAAGGTACTGAAGTAACTCCAGAATTATTATTCGAAATGGGAATAATTAAAAAACAATTATCTGGTATTAAAGTATTAGGTAATGGTTCTTTGGATAAGAAATTAACTGTAAGAGCTCATGCTTTTTCTGGGGCAGCTAAGGAAAAGATAGAACAAAAAGGTGGAAAAGCTGAGGTGATCTAAAATGTTTAAAGGCATTAAACAAATCTTTTCAGCTAGAAACAAAGACGTAAGAAACAAAATATTATTTACTTTATTAATATTATTTATATATAAAATAGGAACGAGTATTCGTGTTCCTGGTACTGAGGATATTACATCTGATTTAGGTTTTTTGGAATTGTTAAACGTAATGAGTGGTGGATCTTTAAGAAATTTCTCAATATTTGCACTTGGTGTTACTCCATACATTAGTGCATCAATAATTGTTCAATTACTTCAAATGGACATAATTCCATATTTTTCTAACCTTGCTAAGGAAGGTCATTCTGGTCGGGTTAAATTAAATAAAATAACAAGATATTTAGGAATTGCTTTTGCGTTCTTACAAGGTCTTGTAATGTCATTCTCATTCTTAGGTGAGGGTGCGACATCTTTAGAGTATTTAACCACAACATTAATATTAACCGCTGGAACGTGTTTCTTATTATGGTTAGGTGATCAAATAACTCGTAAAGGTGTTGGTAATGGTGTTTCAATCATCATTATGGCAGGTATTTTAATTAGTACGCCTAGCATGATGGTTGATGCGTTTGGTTCGTTTGTAGTAGGAGAAACAACTCAAGAAATAGCTCTTGGAGTAACTAAGTTTATCTTATTTATTCTTGTTTACATAGCTATAATAGTTGGTGTTGTATTTATTGAGAAATCAGAAAGAAGATTACCAGTTCAATACTCAAATAAAACTTTAACTGCATATGGTGCAAAACAAAGCTACATTCCATTTAAGTTAAACTCAGCTGGAGTTATGCCAGTTATCTTTGCATCAAGTTTAATATCAATTCCATCTTTAATTGCAGCGTTTATTAAAAACGATTCATTCTCGTTATTTGTAAACAGCTACATAAATTATAATACCGTAACAGGATTTATATTATATATATTATTAATAATACTATTTACTTACCTTTATACGTTTATGGCATCTGGCTTAAGACCTAAAGAATTAAGTGAGAACCTAAACAAACAAGGTGGATATATTCCAGGAATAAGACCTGGTAACGAAACAAAAAAATACATTGTTAAAGTATTATCTAGGACAACTTTTTTAGGAGCATTATTCCTAATTGTAATTGCGGGACTTCCTATATTGGTTTCAAACTTTAGTAGTTTACCTACTACCGTAACGGTCGGTGGCACTGGACTATTAATCGTAGTTGGTGTTGCACTTGAAACTTATAATCAAATAGAAAGTACCATGAAAGCAAGGAAATACGAAAGGAATTATAGAAGATAATGAAGAACATAATATTTTTAGCTCCGCCGGCAGCCGGTAAAGGAACTTTATCTGAGATGTTACAAGAAAAATATGGCTATGGTCATATATCAACTGGTGATTTATTAAGAGAAGAAGTAAAAAAAGGAACCGATTTAGGAAAAGAAGCTGAAGGCTTAATGAAGGCTGGAAAATACGTTCCTGATGAGTTAATCTTAAAGTTAATAAAAAATCGCATAGTAAAGCCTGATTGTGATAATGGATACATTTTAGATGGTTTTCCAAGAACGATCGTTCAAGCAGAAAAATATGACGAATTATTAAAAGAACTTAATAAGGATTTAGGTGTTGTAATATATATTGAAATCGATAAAGAAATGGCAATTAAAAGAGCTTGTTCAAGAATTACTTGTCCAAAATGCGGAAGGATTTTTAATAAATATTCAAATGAAATGAAACCGAAAAAAGAAGGAATCTGTGATGATTGTGGTGAAAAACTAATTCAAAGAGCAGATGACAGTGAAGAAACATTTAATAAAAGGTTTGATGAATACATTGAAAAAACTATGCCACTTTATGATTACTACAACGAAAAAGGTGTGCTAAGAAAAATAAAGGCTTATGAAAGTAAATATGATACTTTTGATGAGGCTGTAAAAGTAATAGAAGAGTAAGGCGATTATAAATGATTAGTATTAAATCAAAAAGAGAAATAGAATTGATGCGCACGGCAGGCAGCATAGTTTACCAAACGCACCAACATATAAAACCAATGATTAAGCCTGGTGCAAATATTTTAGATATTGACACAGAGGCAGAAAAATTTATAATAAGTAAAGGCGCAAAACCTTCCTTTAAAGGTTATGAGGGTTTTCCAAACGCAACTTGCATTTCAATAAATGAAGAGGTTGTTCATGGAATACCTTCAAACCGAAAACTAAAAAAAGGTGATATCGTATCTATAGATATAGGTGCCGACTATAAAGGTTACCATGGTGATTCAGCTTGGAGTTACGCCGTAGGAGAAATAGATGATGATAAAAAACACCTAATGGAGCATACTGAAAAAGCTTTATGGGAAGGTATAAAACAGGTTAAGCCTGGCGCTAGAATTGGTGATATAAGTTATGCTGTTGAACGGTACGCTAACGAGCATAATTTAGGAATAGTAAGAGAACTATGCGGTCACGGTGTTGGTAATCATTTACATGAGGAACCAGACGTTCCAAATTATGGAATGAAAAACACTGGTCCAATCTTAAAAGAAGGTATGGTAATCGCCATTGAACCAATGCTTAATTTGGGATCCGACGATATCGTAGTAGAAGATAATGACTGGACAATAACAACTTTAGACAGAAAACCATCTGCTCACTTTGAGCATACGGTTTTAGTTACTAAAGATGGTTATGAAATATTAACGGGAGAGTGATATTAAGTGGCTAAGAAAGATGATGTTATTGAAGTCGAAGGAAAAGTTATAGAACTTTTAAAAGGTGGAGACTTTAAAGTAGAATTAGAAAATAAACATACTGTAGAAGCCCGCGTTTCTGGTAAAATGCGAATGAATAAGATTCGTATCTTACCAGGTGATACAGTGGTTTTAGAAATCTCACCTTATGATTTAACACGTGGGCGTATAACCTATAGAAAATGATAGGAGGAAATAAATATGAAAGTAAGACCATCAGTTAAGAAAATTTGTGATAAGTGTAAAATAATTAAACGTAATGGGAAAATCATGGTTATTTGTGAAAACCCAAAACACAAACAAAGACAAGGATAATAGGAGGTGCGAAAGTATATGGCACGTATTAAAAACGTTGAACTACCAGGAAACAAAAGAATAGAAGTTGCTTTAACTTATATTCATGGTATCGGAAGAAAGTTATCAAGAAAAATCTTAACTAAGTTAAACATTAATCTTGATACCAAGGCAAAAGATTTAACAGATGAAGAAATTTCTAGAATTCGTAAAGAATTAGATAATTACCTACTTGAAGGTGATTTAAGAAGAGAAGTTTCAATGAACATCAAAACTAAAATGGAAATCGGTTCTTACCAAGGAATTCGTCATCGTCGTGGATTACCTGTAAGAGGACAATCTACTAGAAGTAACGCAAGAACTCGTAAGGGTAAAGGTAAAACCGTAGCTAATAAGAAGAAGTAGGAAAAAGGAGGATTAATATGGCTTACAAATCAAGAAAACGTAAAGTTAAAAAGAATATCCCTGAGGGACAAGCTCATATACATTCAACTTTTAACAATACGATCGTAACTATCACTGATAAAGATGGTAACGTAGTATCATGGGCATCAAGTGGTACTTCAGGATTTAAAGGAAGTAAGAAGAAAACTCCATTTGCAGCTGGCATGAGTGCTGAGGCAGCTGGAAAAGCAGCTTATGATTCTGGTATGAGAAAAGTAGATGTTTTCGTAAGAGGTTTAGGATCAGGAAGAGAAACTGCAATTAGATCACTTCAAACTGCAGGATTAGAAATTCTTTCAATTACTGATGTAACACCAGTACCACATAATGGTTGTCGTCCACCAAAACGTCCACGTGGATAATTTTAGAAAAAGGGAGTGAATTTACGTGATAAAATTCGAAAAACCAATATTCAAAGTAAACGAATACCAAGAAAGTAAAAATTATGGAAAATTTGAAATTGAACCTTTAGAAAGAGGTTTTGGTACAACTTTAGGTAATGCACTTAGAAGAGTAATGTTATCATCATTACCAGGAGATGCTATAACTAGTGTTCACATTGATGGTGTTTTACATGAATTCCAAACCATTGATGGGGTAATTGAGGATGTAACACAAATAATATTAAATTTAAAAAACGTAGTTGTTAAAAATCATACTAACGAACCTAAGACTTTAAAATTAAACGTAGCCCGCGAAGGCGTTGTAACAGCAGCTGACATTGAAAAAGATGCAGACGTTGAGATAGTTAATCCAGAGCAAGAGATCGCAACGCTTGTTAAAGGTGGTAAGCTAAACATGGAAATGACCGTTCATAATGGTCGTGGATATAGTAGAGCTGAGGCTAACAAAAAAATATTAGGTGATGTTAAGTTAAATACAATTGCAATGGACTCTAATTTCTCTCCAATTGAAAGAGTTAATTATGAAGTTGAAGATGCCCGTGTTGGTCAAGATGATTCGTATGACAAGTTAACAATGGAAGTATGGACTAACGGATCAATGAAGCCGGAAGAGGCAGTTGCACTTGCATCTAGAATATTAATTGAGCATTTTGAGATTTTAACTAAGTTAAATGAAATTGCTGATGAAACTGGACTTATGAAACAAAACGTAGATGATTCTAAGACAAAAGCACTTGAAATGTCTATTGATGAGTTAGAATTTTCAGTTAGAGCATACAACTGCTTAAAAAGAGCTAACATCAACACTTTACAAGATTTAACTCAAAAATCTGAAAGTGAAATGATGAAGATTCGTAACTTAGGTAAAAAATCATTAAAAGAAGTTATTGATAAAGTAAAAGAAATGGGATTCTCATTTAGAAGTGAAGAGTAAAAAAAGTAAGGAGGAATAAAAGTGGCTTATAGAAAATTAGGACGTACAAACAAACATAGAAGAGCTATGCTTGCTAATTTAACAAAAGACCTAATTAAAAATGAAAGCATAAAAACTACTGAAACTCGTGCTAAAGAAGTACGTAAGTTGTTTGATAAAATGGTTACTTATGGTAAAAAAGGTAGCTTAGTTGCTAGACGTAACGCACTTGCTTTCTTACATAACGATAATGAAGCAGTTAAAAAAGTATTTGACGATTTAGCTAAACGTTATGAAAATAGAAATGGTGGATACACTAGAATACTTAAATTAAATGAAAGACAAGGTGACGATGCTTTAATGGTTATCTTAAAGCTAGTTGACTAAGATGTAAAGCAAAGTGGTAAACTTTGCTTTTTTTTGTGTCATTTTGTTGCTAAATAAATTAAACTATGATATTATTTAGTTGGTATGTTAGTAGTAAATTTAATACCAAATATTATAAGAAAGGAAGGGTATAGTGAAAAAATTATTATCTGGGTTAGCATCAGCACTTTTTGCAGTAGCTTTATTCGTAGTACCAACCTTATGTGTTAACGCCGCAGAAGCAAGTGATGAACAAACACTTCGTGATGCAATTACGGCAGGTGGAGACATTGTTTTAACACAAGATATTAAAATAACATCTCCAATTGAAGTATTTAATGATGTTAAAATTTCTTCAAAAGAAGGAAACACTTATACATTAGATGGTACTGGCATGGCATTAAGTGGCAAGAATGGTAGTATTTTAGCAGCACATAAAACTTTAGAATTAACTAACGTTAATTTAAAAGGTGCAGCTAAATATGGTGTTCAGGCATATAATGGTGGTAGTGTAGTTTTAGACAATGTTACTATTTCAGATTGTCTATGGGGAGCTATGTTAATTAATGGTGGTGAAATCACTATCAAAAGCGTAACAATGAACTCTAATGCATGGGGAATCGAGTTTGGTAAAGGTGATAGAGTTACTGGTACTGCACAACTTGTTATGGACGGAACTATGACAGCTACTAATCAAACAGAACCTATAGTTGTTGATGCTTCAGATTTTGTTAATGATAAGTTCGTTATCGAAAACAAAGAAGACTCAGCAAATAAAGTGGTTTTAAAAGATAACTATTTATTAGTTCAAGATGCTAGTGGTAAAACAGTTGCTACATCTAAAGTATTAGACGATGGTTTAACTGTTTCAATTGATGGTCAAGAAGAAGTAACTAAAGCACCTGAGGAAGTAGAAGAACCTGTTGTTACAACTACAACTGCAAGTGCAACTACCACTCAAAAGGCTATAGAAAATCCAAGTACTAGTGATAATTTACCATTATACATAGTATTATCATTAGCTGCTTTAGCAGGAACAGTTGTATTTGGTATGAAAATTAAAAAAGCTATGAACTAGTTTATTTACAACATCAATTATATTGATGTTGTTTTTTTTAATTATTATGTAGTATAATAATTAAGGTGATAATAAATGAGGGCGCTTATTACTGGAGCATCAAGTGGTATGGGAAAAGATATTGCAATTAATTTAAGTAATATGGGGTATGAGGTTATTTTGGTAGCAAGAAATCAAAATGACTTAAAAAAAGTGGCTAATATATGTGGTGCAAAAGCAGAAATATATAAAGCGGATTTATCAAAAATGGACGAGTGTAAAAAACTTTTTAATAAGTATAAGGACATCGATGTTTTAGTTAATAATGCTGGTTTTGGAGTGTTTGGAGAGTTTACTTATTCAAACCTAGATAAAGAATTAAACATGATTGATTTAAACGTTAAATCGGTTTTATTACTAAGTAAATTATATTTGAAGCAAATGATAAAAAAAGATAGCGGTATAATCCTTAATGTAGCCTCAACAGCAGCCTTCTTGCCAGGTCCTTTGATGAGTACGTATTATTCAACCAAATCCTTTGTTTATAGCCTTACAATGGCTATTTATGAGGAATTAAGACGGATAAAATCAAATGTTAAGATATCTTGTCTATGTCCAGGGCCAGTTGACACTAATTTTAACAAGGTTGCAAACGTTAGTTTTGCATTTAAAGGTTTATCAAGTAGTTATGTTGCTAAGTATGCAATAAGTAAGATGCTTAAAGGTAAGTTAATTATAATACCTGGTTTTACTAATAAATTGTTAAGGTTAGCATGTAAGGTAGCACCAATTAAGTTATTGTTAAAAGTAGATTATAACATTCAAAGAAGAAAGGAGAGGTAATATGAAAAAAAATGGATTTACTTTAGTTGAATTGTTAGCGGTAATAGTTGTTTTAGGTGTTATTATGACAATAGCAGGAACAGCGGTAATGGGTCAAAGAAAAAAGGCTAATATCGAGGAAGCAAAAAACATGGAAAAAACACTTGCGGATATAGGGCCGGATGTTTATTTAAAAAATAATGGAAAACCTAACTTTAAAGACACTATTAAAATAAGCGCTAAAGATTTAAAAGAAAAAGGTTATTTAAGTAAGTTAATTGAAAATCCTGCCGGTGGTGGTGAATGTGAGGCTTGGTTGGTAATTGATACGGATTCAAACACTGAAATGTTTAAAGGTTATATTAAATGTCCTAACTTGTATGCTACTGGTCAAACGGATGAAAATTATTATTATGAAAATTATGATAATTTTATAGATTC
This sequence comes from uncultured Bacilli bacterium, assembly GCA_944359725.1. GTDB lineage: Bacteria > Bacillota_I > Bacilli_A > RF39 > UBA660 > Aphodocola. Next base: position 10,915 of record CALVSY010000024.1, read on the forward strand.
TATACCTAAATATACATCGATAGATTAGAAGTTATAAGCTACTTCATATATCAAGAGTAGCTTTTTTTTCTTTTTTGTTATATAATATACCCTTATGATTTAAGGAAGTGGTAGTATTGAATATTATTGAGATTAATAACTTAACTTTTAGGTATAAGAATAACTTTATCTATGATGGCTTTAACTTAAGTATAGAAAAGGGATCTTGGACTACTATTGCGGGACCTAATGGAGCGGGCAAAACAACGCTTGTTAAGATTCTTGCGGGTCTTGAAAAATCATATTCTGATATAAAAATATTTGATAAACCACTTAATAAAAAGAACGTACCTAAAATAAGAAAAGAAATTGGTTTTGTATTTGATACTCCGGATAATTATTTTGCGTGTGAAACGGTTGAAGATGAGCTTGCTTTTTCTTTAGAGAACTTAGCAGTAGCTCCTAAAACAATCAAGATGAAAATAGATGAAATATCTAAGAAATTGCGTATTGAAAACCTTTTGAAAGAAAATCCTTATGATTTATCAGGAGGAGAAAAACAAAAGGTTGCTTTAGCATGCGCTTTGATGCTTGAACCAAGAATATTAATTTTGGATGAGGCTCTTTTAATGATTGACATAAATGAAAGAAGTGAGATTCTTAAGTTATTAAAAGAGTATAACACTAAAAAAGGTGTTACCATAATATCTTTTACTCATGATTTAGATGAGGCGGTATATAGCAATCGATTAATCATATTAAACAAAGGGGTAATAGTAGTTGATGGACCATTTAAAGAAGCTTTTAGTGAAGAGCGGGTTATGAGAAAAATAGGTCTTGAGGTGCCTTTTTCGGTTGAGCTATCTCAAAAGCTTCGGGTGTATGATTTGATTGATCGCGTTGAAATTGACCTTGAAAGGTTGGTGGATTCTTTATGGAAGTAATATTTAGAGATGTAACTTATAAATATAATTTAAATGAACCAAATGAAAAAAAAGCACTTGAAGATGTAAGCGTTTGTTTGGATAGTAACTTGATTCATGGTATTATTGGCCCGATTGGAAGTGGTAAGTCAACGATGCTTGAACTTATGAACGGGATTACTAAACCTACGAATGGTGAGGTTGTAATAGGAAAGTATGACCTTCATAAATCTGGTTTTGATTTTAATAAGTTTAGATATGATGTTGGATTAGTTTATCAGTTTCCTGAAAAGCAGTTTTTTTGTAACACCGTTGCCGAAGAGGTTTCTTTTGCACAAAAAGTCTTTGATAAAAAAAATAAGAACATTAAAAATAGGGTAATTAAGGTGCTTAAAATGGTTGGATTAGATGAATCATATTTAAAAAGAAGTCCTTTTAGCTTGGACGGTGGCGAAAAAAGAAGGGTTGCAATCGCATCGGTTTTAATTTCTAATCCAAAGCTTTTGATAATGGATGAGCCTACCATTGGACTTGATTATAAAAGTAAGAAAAGATTAATGGGTCTTTTAAAAACACTTAAAACAAGGTATTCTAAAACAATCGTTATAGTTACTCATGATGTTGATATGCTATATGAAATAGTTGATAACGTAGTTGTTTTAAATAATGGTAAAATAGTAAAAGAGGGAAATAAACTTAGTGTTTTTAGTGATGTTGATTATTTAGATAAAAATAACACACCAGTTCCTAGTATTGTTAGGGTATCAAAAATGATATATGATAAAACGGGTATAGACTTAGGATATCAGCCAAATATTAATCATTTGGTAAAAGCGATTAATGATATAAAAGAAAACATGGTGATTCAAAATGAATAATGATTATCATTTATTTAGATACGTACCCGTAAGTTCTAAAATGCATCTTATGAATTCAAAGATGAAGATGATTTGGTTTTTGCTTACTTTATTATCTTTAATAATCATAAGAGATTATGTGTCATTACTTTGTTTTTTGTTTTTCTTATGCATTATAATGTATTATTCTAAAATAGGTTTTGTTAATTATTTAAAGGGTGTTTATACGTTATGGCCAGTATATATAGCTGGGTTTATAATAACGTTTTTGATAAGTTTAAATGTTTCTTTAGCGTTTTTAATTTCCGTTAAACTTATTTTGATCGTTTTATTATTTTTGATCATGACATCAACTACTTCATTAAGTGAGATTGCTTGGGGATTAGAATGCGCTTTTAATGGTTTAAAGAAAATAAAGGTTCCCGTATCTAGAATATCACTTAGAATAGCGATGGACATAAAGTTTATCTCGTTAATATATGATGAGTCAAAGGAAATAAGAAAATCAATGGCGTATCGTGGTATTCCATATAAAAAGGGAAGTTTAAATTCATTTAAGAAGATGATTGTGCCGGTCATTTCATTGTCATATAAAAATTCAAGAAGAATGGTTAAAATAATGAAGTTGCGTTTTTATGGAATTTCTAAGAGAAGAACTAATTATCATGAAAATAAAGTAACGATATTTGATAAGTTATTGGTTGTTGTGCCAATTGTTTTACTTTATGTAGTAATTTGGTTAGGATGGTGTTAATTTTGCGATATTTAATTTTGTTTTCATATGATGGTTCTTTGTTTAGTGGCTTTCAAAAGCAGCCTAACAAAAGAACCGTTCAAGAAGAAGTGGAAAAAGTATTAAGCATGATAAACGGCGGGAAAAAAGTAGTTATTACGGCAGCGGGTAGAACGGATGCTTTGGTTAACGCACTTAATCAAGCTGCTCATTTTGACTTTGATAAAAAAATACCTCTTGAAAAATTTAAAAAAGCGATAAACACTTATTTACCGCCTGACATTCACGTAAATAAAATAATGAAGGTTTCACACGATTTTCATGCAAGATACTTAACTAAGAGTAAAACTTATGAATATAAGATAAATACAGGTGAGTATAATCCCTTACTTCGCAGCCAGGTGTATCAGTATGGAAAGCCTTTAAATATAAGGAAAATCGCTGATGCGTTAAAATATTTTAAAGGAACTCATGATTTTACTACTTTTACCTCTAGTGAGGATAAAAGAGAAAATAAAGTAAGAACGATATATGATGCTAGTGTAAGTCAAGATGGTGATATTATAACCATAACTTTTACTGGTAATGGCTTTTTAAAATACCAGATAAGAAACATGGTTGGTCTTTTAATAGAAATAGGTGCTGGTAAAAAGGATCCTTATGTAGTTAAAAAGACACTTGATGAAAAAGACAGAACTAAAATAGGCGTTACGGCAAGTGCGTGCGGACTTACCTTGGCTAAAGTAGAATATTATGATTACAACTAAACTTTTTAATAAAAAAACAGCTTTCTTTATGAAAACTGTTTTATTTATGATCATCAGATATTAGATCAACTAATGTTTTAATACCGATAAGACCACAAATACCAACTAGTATGTATATTATTTTTGATCCTAATGCGTCCATTCCGCCGAATATTGTTGCAACTAGATCAAAATTAAATAAACCTATTAATCCCCAGTTTAAAGCTCCAATGATCATAACGGTTAAAGCTATAACTTGTAATGTTTTCATAATTTTCCTCCTTTTATACTAATAGGATAATCAAAAAATATTATTTTATACGTGAATATTACCATTTTTAAACCATATAATTAAATGAAAACAAAAGAGGTGAAAAAGTGAAAAAAATATTATGTTCATTAGTGGTGCTTTTTTGCATTGCTTGCTTAACTGGTTGTGGAAAGGAAACTAAAAAAACCGTCCTGTATAAATTGTCCGATAAAATAGAAAAAACTGATGGTTATAAATTAGAAGCAGAAATGGAATTAATAAATAATGAGGATTCATATAAGTATGATGTTACGGTATCTTATGAAAAAGATGATAATTTTAGAGTTTCTTTAAGAAATCAGTCTAATAATCATGAACAAATAATTTTAAAAAATAGTGACGGAGTATACGTTTTAACACCAACACTTAATAAAAGTTTTAAATTTCAAAGCAAATGGCCATACAATAACTCGCAAAGTTATCTTTACCAGTCAGTGTTAGAGGATATGAAAAATGATAAAAACTTAACGATGAGCAAAAAGGGAAGTAATTACATTTTTTCAAGCACGGTAAATTATAAGAACAACGCAAGTTTAACTCATCAAGAAGTTGTTGTGGATAAAAATTTAAATATTAAAAAAGTTACCGTATATGATATTGATGAAAACGCTCAAATAAAAGTTTCATTTAATAATATTGATATGAACGCTAAATTTGATGATGATTATTTTGTATTAGAACAAAACATGCAAGCATCAGTAACTACTGAAGAAAATACCGATGAGGACACCGAAAAAGAAATAAAGGAATTAGAAGAAGCAGTTTATCCAATGTATTTACCAGAAGGAACATATCTTGAAACTGAAAAAACGGTTGATTTAGATGAAGGTTCTAGAATAATACTTACTTTTGCTGGTGAAACACCATTTATGTTAGTTGAAGAACCAGCGGTAAAAGAAGATGAGATGTCTGTTATTCCAACTAGCGGAGATCTAGAGCTATTTAGAGATTCGGTTGCGATAATAGATGAGACTTCTGTGAATTTCGTAAGTGATGGCGTTGAATATTACTTGGTATCTAGTGACATGTCAAGTGAAGAATTAGTAAACGTTGCGAAATCAATTTCGGTAATGCCAGTTAATAAATAGTTTTAAATCTTACCAATTTATGTTAAAATTAAATTGGTGATAAAAAATGAAAAGTGAAGTAAAATCTGGAATTTTAATTACGGTTGTTGTTATATTAATACTTGTTATAGTTTATTTTACAACCGCGGTATTCTTAACAGGAGAAATCGGAGGTAAAAAAAGCGATGATTCTAAAGATAATGAAACAAGCGAGGAAGCGCAAAGTGAGGATGTAAGCTCATTAACTAGCTATGATAATGCCATTATTGCGGGAAGAGTGTTTAACCAAACCGATGATACTTACATGGTTATAATATACTCAGAAAAAGAATCATCAGACGCGTTAAAAACAACTATATCGACTTACGACTCAAAAGATGAAAGTGTAAAATTATACAAGGTAAATAAAGATGAAGCGATTAATAGCACGATTGATTCAGATTCAGATAATACAAACCCAACTAACAGTAGTGAGTTAAAAGTTAAAAATAACGCTTTAATTACAATAACGAATGGAACCGTTAGCTCATACGTTAATGACGATGAACAAATCATTAATGCCCTAAAGTAACTTTTGTTACTTTTTTTCTTATAATTGTGCTATACTTTTATTATGCGGAGGTTAAAATGAAACATGTAAATAAAAATGAAAATAATGAAAATAACGATGAAGTAAAAAAATCAAACGCAAAAGAAAAAGAAAATCAAAAGCAACATAAAAAATTAACAGAAGAAAAACAAGGTGTGAATAAGAAAACGAATATTGAAGAAGAAAAGAAAAATCAAAAAAACGTGATAAATAATTCGTATTTTACTAAAGAAGAAGATCAGATTAATAAAGAGGATTCAAATAAAAAAGTAAGAAAAACAAATAAGGTTAATGATTTTTTAAATAAAAAGACCGACTTTAAAGTTTATGAACTTATTTTATTTGCAGTTTTAATAGCAATAGTTTCAATATTTTTAACCGTTGTAGTTTATCATGATATTACAACAAATGATGGGGATTTATCATCTACGGGTTCTAAAAAAGGCTCAAACTTATCTGAGTTTGAAGAGGTTTATGAACTTATAAATGATTCTTATTACAAAGCGGTAGATAAAAGTACACTTATAGATGGTGCTATAAACGGAATGCTTGAGTCATTGGATGATCCACATACTAGTTATTTTAATAAAAGTGAAACCGAGAATTTTAACGAACTTATGAATGGATCTTACGAAGGAATTGGTGCCGAAATTTCGTTAGATCAAGAAGGCAACATAATCGTGTTCTCTGTATTTAAGGATTCTCCAGCGTATGAAGCAGGCTTAAAGTTTAATGATATAATAACTGAGGTAAACGGAAAGTCTACTAAAGGCATGACCACGACTGAGGTAGTTGCTTTAATTAAGGATGAAAATAGAAAAACAGCAACTATAAAAATAATTAGAGATGGCACTGAAATGACTTTTGAGGTTGAAAAAAGAGTTGTTGTAATAGATTCGGTTGAATCAAAAACATATACCCAAGACGGAAAAAAAATAGGTTACGTATTAGTAAATAATTTTGCTAATAATACTTATGATCAATTTAGAGAAAACATAGAAGAATTAGAAAAAGAAAATATTAAAGGATTAGTAATTGACGTAAGAGGAAACTCGGGAGGATACTTACATTCAGTAACGGATATGCTTGATATGTTTTTGCCAAAAGGGACGGTAATTTATCAGATTGCTGATAGAAAAACAACTTATAAATATACATCAACAACAAATGAGTCTAGAAATTATCCGGTTGCGGTATTAGTTAATGAGTCAAGTGCTTCAGCATCGGAAATTTTGGCCATAAGTTTAAAAGAAGCGTATGGTGCTGATGTTGTTGGGACGTCAACCTATGGAAAAGGTACGGTTCAAACTACAAAAACTTTATCAAGTGGTGCGATGATAAAATACACCATTCAAAAATGGTTATCACCAGACGGAAATTGGATTAACGATGTTGGGGTTACTCCAACTGTAGAAGTACAATTATCTAGTGATTACATAAATAATCCTACCGAAGAAAACGATAATCAGTTAGAAAAAGCATTAGATGTTATCGCAAATAAATGATAAAAAATAAAAAGCAAAAGCAAGATGTTTTAACACAACGAGCATCCTGCTTTTTTATTTACTTGTTTTTTCTTTAAAAAAAGTATAATATAATTTTAGGAGAACGAGATATGAAAAAAATGAAAATAGGAGACAATTATATAATTCATTGCTATAAGCATGATGGATGTATTCATAGAAGTTGGGATGAGGCCATGCTTCTTGATGTTAATAAAGATTTTTTGGTTTTTGCAAATAAAAAGGCTAAGGTAAATAATTGTGATGGTAAAGTATGGTACACAAAAGAACCAGCTATAATATATTATTATAAAAATAAATGGTATAACGTTATAACGCAATTTAAAAAAAACGGAATATATTATTATTGTAATATTGCAAGCCCTACCATAATTGAAGGAAAGGTAATAAAATACATTGATTATGATTTGGACTTGCGAGGCTTTCCGGACGGTAGTTATAAAATATTAGATGAATCAGAGTATGAGTACCATAAAAAGAAGATGAATTACCCAAAAGAAATTGATATTATTGTAAAGCAAGAGTTAAAGAACTTGATAAAACTATACGAAAAAAAAGAAGGTCCCTTTGACATAGAAATGGTAAAAAAATATTATGATAAATATATGCTATTAACAGGTAATAAAAATTAAATTAGTGCATATATTAAATAGAAATGATTTTGAAAAAACATGATTTTAGCACTAAAAAATCAGCAAAAAATCATTTTTTGAGAAAAAAATGAAAAAAAATTAAAAAAAATGAAAAAAGTTGTTGACATGCTTTTTTGGATGTGGTATATTTATAACGCACTTGACAAAAAAGAGTGTAAAAATCCTTTGTAAAACAAAGGTGAAAATGATCTTTGAAAACTGAGCAAAACGTCAAGATTGTTTGAGTAGCTAGGAAAAAGAACAAACAAATTTATTTATATATTTTTGAGAGTTTGATCCTGGCTCAGGATGAACGCTGGCGGCATGCCTAAGACATGCAAGTCGTACGAGATGGCCCATTGAAGTTTGAGTGCTTGCACAATTTCTGATTTGGATTTTCCATCTAGTGGCGGACGGGTGAGTAACACGTGGGTGACCTACCTTTGAGTCTGGGATAACTACTGGAAACGGTAGCTAATACCGGATGATATACAGTTTCGTTTCTGTATTAAAAGGCGCTTTCAAGCGTCGCTCTTAGATGGGCCTGCGGCGTATTAGCTAGTTGGTGGGGTAATAGCCTACCAAGGCGACGATGCGTAGCCGGACTGAGAGGTTGGACGGCCACATTGGGACTGAGACACGGCCCAAACTCCTACGGGAGACAGCAGTTAGGAATATTCGTCAATGGGGGAAACCCTGAACGAGCAATGCCGCGTGAGTGATGAAGGTCCTTTGGATTGTAAAACTCTGTTGTATGGGAAGAACGGCCAAACTAGGAAATGAGTTTGGAGTGACGGTACCATGCCAGAAAGCTCCGGCTAACTACGTGCCAGCAGCCGCGGTAATACGTAGGGAGCAAGCGTTATCCGGATTTATTGGGCGTAAAGGGTGCGTAGGCGGCTTGTTAAGTATGAAATTAAAGCCCGGGGCTTAACTCCGGTTCGTTTCATAGACTGGCAGGCTTGAGTATGGAAGAGGTAAACGGAATTTCTAGTGTAGCGGTGGAATGCGTAGATATTAGAAGGAACACCAGTGGCGAAGGCGGTTTACTGGGCCATTACTGACGCTGAGGCACGAAAGCGTGGGGAGCAAATAGGATTAGATACCCTAGTAGTCCACGCCGTAAACGATGAGTACTAAGTGTTGGGGTTTCTCAGTGCTGAAGTTAACATATTAAGTACTCCGCCTGAGTAGTACGGTCGCAAGGCTGAAACTCAAAGGAATTGACGGGCACCCGCACAAGCGGTGG
>CALVSY010000025.1 GCA_944359725.1 uncultured Bacilli bacterium
ATAATCTGAAAAATAAAACTAAATTTATTTTAAGAAAAATACCAAAAAAGGGCAGACTTCCCCTTACCCCAAGTTAAGTCAAAGATTCAACTATTCAATTATGGCATTCTGACTAACTATTTGTAGTAACTCATCAGATGTAAGACCAAAAGAAAGTAATTGTTTAAGAGATTGTTTAAAGTTGTTTTTGGTGTATTTTATTCTATCTTTATCTGAAGTTTCATTAGATGCTAAGTCACGAGGATTCCAAGCCTCTCCAGTAGATAGGATATGATAGATAGCAACTAAAATCTTTCTAGCAATGGCAATATAAGCGCGTTTCTTACCACGGCGTTTAGAAATCTTGTTAAACTTATTACCATAGTAAGTGTTAGTTTTATCTTTAACAGCATTATGTGCAACCTCAACTAAGCAAGGTTTAAGATAAACACCAGCACGAGAAATTTTAACAGATTTCTTTTTACCAGCGGATTCATTACAACCAGGAGCAAGACCAGCCCAAGAAGTGAGTTTATAGTGATTAGAAAATTGTGACATATCAATACCTATTTCAGAAAGAATAGAAATTGCAGAATTTCTATCAATGCCAGGAATAGTCATAAGAAGAGTAATATAATCTTCATAAGGAGTAATTAAAGTATCAACAATATCTCTTAACTGATTAATTTGATTAGTTAAATAATCAATATGATCTTTGACAAATTTAATTCTTAGTTTTTGTTCAAAAGTAAAAGAAATACCTGTAACAGAAGATAAAATGTCTTCATGAGAAGATTTGCAATTTTTACGTAAACAGCTTATAATATCTTCATCTGAGAAAGAGTCATTATTTAAAATAGTTTCGATAATGGACTGACTAGATTTACCAAATACATCAGTGAAAACCATATCAAGTTTGCAATTACCGGTAGTAAGAGCATTAGTAAATCTGTTTTTCTCAGAAGATTTATTACAGGTAAGTTTGTAAAGATATCTAGTAAATTATCTTAAGACTCTAAAGTCTTTGTCAGGGATAAAACTAGAACGAACAATACCTAACTTAAACAAGTCTGCAATCCATTTTGCATCCTTGTTATCGTCTTTTTCACCTTTGATACATTTAACCCATTTAGGATTGGCAACGACGACATTAGAAATGTAATTTTCTAATGAATTGTATACAGGAATGTAATACTTGCCGGTAGATTCCATACATACATTTTGACAGTCGTTATCAAGTAACCAATTTCTAAATTTAATTAAATCGTTATTAAAGGTGGAAAAACGTTTTTTAAGATATTTAGGTATTTGGTTAGTTGAATCACAAATAACAGCGACAATAAAAGATTTGTGAACATCAACACCAAATGCTTTTTGATAAATAACTTCCATATAAACTTTTCCTTTCAAAAAATATTTTAGAAGGAGTGAGTTGTCTATGTAGGTAACACTAAGAATTAACTAAAGTCAATGATTAATCTACAGCCTTGATAGGACTACTTATGTGTGCTTGAAACACCTACATTTGCACTGCTTAATATGCTGGTTTAATCCCAAGAGTTACAGGAAGTCTGCAACTCACCATACCGTGCTTTGTAGTACACACTCCTTCATGACTGTTATTATATAGAAAAATAAATTTAGTTCAAGATTTTAATTACTATGTGTGCCTTGAACGTAGAGAAAGGAATGAAACTTAATATGAAGATAAAAGTTGCAATAAATGGTTTTGGAAGAATAGGAAGATTAGTATTTAGATTAATTGAGGAAGATGATTCTTTTGACGTTGTTGCGATAAACGACTTAACCGACGCAGCACAATTAGCATATTTACTTAAGTATGACACATCACACAGAAGGTATCAAAAAGAAGTAACAAACGATGATGAAAACATAATTGTAGAAGGTAAAAAAATAAAAATATTACAAGAAAAAGATCCATCTTGCCTTCCATGGAAAGATTTAGGTATTGACGTTGTATTTGAATGTACTGGTTTATTTACCAGCAAGGAAAAGGCAGAAGCTCATATAACTGCTGGTGCTAAAAAGGTAATTATATCAGCGCCTGCAAAAGGAGATTTAAAAACAATCGTTTATAACGTAAATCACGAAACTTTAACTGGTGATGAAAAAATAATATCTGCCGCAAGTTGCACTACTAACTGCTTAGCACCAGTTATGAAGTTATTATGTTTAAATTACGGCGTAGAAAAAGGTTTTATGACAACCGTTCATGCTTATACTAATGATCAAGTAACGCTTGATGTTGCACATAAAAAAGGTTATTTATCAAGAAGAGGAAGAGCAGCCGCTGCAAACATCGTTCCCGCATCAACTGGTGCTGCAAGTGCAATAGGCCTTGTAATTCCAGAACTTAAAGGAAAATTAGACGGAACTGCAATGCGCGTTCCAGTTACTACTGGATCAGTAGTCGATTTAACACTTGAGTTAAAAAAGAAAGTAACAAAAGAAGAAATAAACGAAATGTTTAAAAATAATCAAAACGAAACAATTATGTATACAGAAGACCCAATCGTATCAAGCGATATAATAGGAATGCACTGCGGTGCTTTAGTGGATGGACTTTTAACTAATATAGTTGAAGTAGACGGTAAGCAACTAGTTAAAGTAGTTGCATGGTATGATAACGAGATGAGTTACTCAGCTCAAATGGTAAGATGTGCAAAATACTTTGCTAATAAATAAAACGTATAAAAGGAAACAAATTAAAGTATTGTTTCCTTTTTATTTTGCATTATTTTTTCATCTTTTTAAAATATTATAGGGGAATTTTAAAAGTTATGGCGAATTATAAGTATGAGGAAGTAGTGATTTACTAACTATGTTTTCCATTTCTTTTTGAATAAGAACGTTTGGTTGCAGCTTATGAGGTTTAGATTTGAAATTAAATTTACTCCAAAATTAGTCATCATATTACTTATAATAGTAGTCATATTGATTGTTATATAATAGTTAAGAAAAGCAGAGCATAGTAAATACTAGCTCTGCTTTTCAAGAAACAAATATTTTGGAAAACAACTAGTAAGCTGCTTCCTTACAATTTAATTATATCCAAAAATAAAATTAATATCAATATAAAAAGTGTATTTACACATACTAATAAAAGAAATTGTAAATAAGTAAATATTATGATAATATAAAATTAAGATAGATAAAGATAAGAAGGTGTAAGAAGTGGAAAAAGATAGAACGAAGAAAATAACAATGATAGTGTTAATAATAGCAGTAATAGGACTAACGGTTGCCTTTGCAGCATTATCACAAAACTTAACGATAAATGGAAGTGCAAACGTAGATGCTGCAACTTGGAACATTCACTTTGATAATTTAAGTGAAGCACAAATAAGTGGAGAAGCTATAGAAAACGAAAAACCAAGTATAAATGAAGATGATAAAGTAAGAATAGATGGAATAAACGTAACATTAAACAATCCAAAAGATAAAGTAGTATATAACGTAGATTTAGTAAACGAAGGAAGTATAGATGCAGAAATATCAAACATAGTTGTTCCAACACTAACAGAAGAACAAGAAAAATACTTAGAGTTTAAAGTTGCATATAGCGATACTGATAAAGAGCTTGCAATAGGAGACACTTTAAGCAAAGAAGAAACAAAACATTTAACAATAACAATAAGATATAAAGATGAGATAGATCCAAGTGACTTACCAAAAGATAAGCAAACAATAAGCTTATCATATGAACTTACATTTACTCAGTCTGACGGAGAAAACACAGGAACAACCACACCAGGAGAAGATGAAAAAGAGATGTTTGTGTGGGACTCTCCAACAGTAATAAGTGGACTAACAGAATATGGAATAGAACAGGTTAAAGCAGATGGAGGACACTTAGTAATACCAGAAGGAGTAACTGAGATAGCTGGTGCAAGTTATGAAGAAGTATTTAATAATTTTACTGCAAATAAAGGCTTTTCGCCAATGGCTATTGCAAATACTTTAAATCAGAATATTACTAGTGAAGAAGATATGTTTGGAGATAAGTTTAACATAATAAAAAGTGTAAGTTTTCCATCAACATTAAAGAAGATTGGTGAGTGTGCATTCGCGTTTTGTACTAATTTGACAGGAGAGTTAAATTTACCAGAAGGATTAGAAGAAATAGGTTTTTGTGCTTTTGCTGAATGTTTTAACTTATCTGGAGAGCTATATATACCAGATAGTGTTACTTATATTGGAGATCTTGCTTTTGGAATAATGTCTTCTGGAATTGATAATAAAATAACAAGTATATCAATTTCTAAAAATACTAAATATAAATCTGGACAGGATGCTACGTTTTTGGAAAGACCAGCTCCAACAGTTAGAGACTAACATTTAAACTAGCTTTTAAAATCAAGCTAGTTTTTTTTTATAAAGCATGATATAATTATGTTATGAAAATAAAAGGTGGTGAATCATATGAATGAAAATATAAATGAGAGTAATTATTCTAGTGAGTATGATACAGAAGAAGAACCAAAAAGATTTCAAATTAAAAGATGGATGTTAATTGTTGGTATTATTGTTTTGCTAGCAATCATTGTTTTGGTTATTGTACTTGTTAGTCGTTCTAAAAATGATGAAGATTATACTACTGAAGACTTTAATAGACTTGAAACTAGAATGGAAGAGGAAACACCTATTTATTTAACTCAAAAAGGAATTGAACTTACTTCCGAGGAATTGAGAATAGACTTAGATGAATTATTAGTAAAAAACGGTGGCTCTATTGATCCTGATCAGGTTAAGGCTGCTAAGGTTTGTGAAGGATACGTAATAGCAAGTAAGGTTGATACAGAGTCTTATGATGCTTATATAAAATGTGGTGATATGTATACAACGTCTGGTTATGTTAGTAATGATAATGAATCAAATGATAATAATGATGATAGCGAAGATGAAGAGGATACCGAAGAGCCTGTTATTACTATTATTGGTGATGAATCTGTTTCTATTAATCAGGGAAGTGCCTATAATGATGAGGGTGCAACTGCGATGGATAACGTTGATGGTGACATAACTTCTCAAATAGTTACTGAAAATAATGTTAATACTTCAGAAAGTGGTTATTATACTGTTATATATAGAGTAAGTGATTCATCTGGTAATACCGCGGAGGCAACTCGCGTTGTTAACGTTGTTTCAACAATAACAACTACGAAAAAAAATAATTCTAGTAGTTCTTCTGGTAAAACAACGACTAAAAGACGTGTTACAACAACAACTTCTAGAATAACTACACCACCGACCATTACGTTAAAAGGTAGTAGTTATATTACGTTAAATCAAGGTGATAGATATTCTGATCCAGGCTATTCTGCTACTGATGCAAGAGGTAAGGATTTAACTGGAAGTGTTAAAATATCTGGTAGTGTTAATACGTCAGTTGCGGGCACTTACACAATTAGGTATACGGTAACTGATTCATATGGTAATACTGCAACTAAAACAAGAACTATCAAAGTAAATAGTACTTATGTTGCACTTCAAGGAATTAGTCTAACGCCTAATACGGTTACGTTAAGTGTTGGAGCTACAAAAACAATAAGTGTTATGTTTAATCCAACTAACGCAACTAATAAATCAGTTTCATGGAGCAGTTCAAATGCTTCTGTTGCAACGGTTTCAAATGGTGTTATAACTGCTAAAAAATCTGGTGTTGCAACGATTACGGCATCGGGAGCGGACGGAAGAAAAGCATACGTAAGCGTGGTTGTAAGATAGGAGTTTATATCCTATCTTTTTTTATCTATTTTTATATTTTGATGTTATAATTAAATAGGAGGATATGTATTTATGAAAAAAATGATAACTGACTTTGATTTAAATGGTAAAAAGGTAATAATAAGGTGTGATTTTAACGTACCTTTAAAAGATGGTGTAATTGATGATGATACAAGGATTAAAGCTAGTTTAAAAACCATTAACTATGCTATTTCAAGTAATGCAAAAGTAATACTTTTATCGCACTTAGGTAGGATAAAAAGTGAAGAAGATAAAAAGAAAAACACTCTTTTACCAGTTGCTAAAAGATTAAGCGAGTTACTTGATAGAAAAGTTTTGTTTGTTAATGAAACACGTGGAAGTGTGCTTGAAGAAAGCATTAATAAAATGAATGATAAGGATGTTATTTTACTTGAAAACACCCGTTATGAAGATTATCCTTTAAAGAAAGAAAGTAACTGTGATATAGAACTTTCAAAGTATTGGGCATCTTTAGGTGATATTTTTATAAACGATGCTTTTGGATCTTGTCATAGGTCTTGTGCATCAATTGTTGGTATTGCTAAATACTTACCAAGTGGTATTGGATTTTTAATTGAAAAAGAAATAAAAATGTTAGGTGCTACTTTAAATGATCCAAAAAGGCCATACGTTGTTATAATGGGTGGTGCTAAGATGAATGATAAAATAAAAGTAATTGATAAGTTAATTAAAAAGTGTGATTATCTTTTATTAGGAGGAGGTATTGCTAATACTTTTTTAACGGCGATTGGCTATGATTTAAAGTCATCTATTTATGATAGTGAAAGCATAGAACATGCTAAAAATTTAATGAGTAAATATAAAAACAAGATAGTATTACCAGTTGATGGTTATGCATCAAATGAGTATGCGGATAATTTAGAAGTTAAATACTATGATTTAAAAAACGTTTTTAATGATGAAATGATTTTGGATATTGGTCCTAAGACAATTGAGTTATTTAAAAAATACATTAATAAAAGTAAAACGGTGTTTTTAAACGGACCAGTAGGGGTATCTGAGTTTAAAAACTTTGAATACGGAACAAAAAGTTTATTAGATATTTTGAAAAATTCTGGTGCTTCTGTTATCGTCGGTGGTGGAGATTCAGCATCAGCGGCAATTAGGTTTGGTTATAAGGATTCTTTTTTGCACATATCAACCGGCGGCGGCGCATCACTAGAATACATAGAAGGTAAGGTATTGCCTGGAATAGATGCGATAGAAAATAAGTAGGAGTAGTTATGAAAAAAGGTAAGATAAGTTTAATAGTTTTATTTATCGCCATGGCGTTAGTGCTTTATTTTACATTAAAAGATGATTTTTCAGGGGTAATTTGGGAATTAAGAAACGTTAATATATTAATTTTCATATTTACACTTATAATACTTTTAATATCTTTTGTGTTTAAATCATTATCACTAAAAAAGTTTATATGTGAATATAATTATGATTACACTTTAAAAAAAGCGTATGAATTAACTTTAATTGGTCAGTTTTTAAATGGTATTACGCCTTTTCAATCCGGCGGGCAACCATTTCAAGTTTATTTATTAAGAAAAGAAAAAGTTAGGATATCAGATGCTACTAACGCGATGATAAAAGATTTTTTATCGTATCAAATAGCACTTATAATAGTAGGAATAGTAGCGATTTTACTTAGTTTTAAAATAAATGTTTTAACAAGTAACGTATATTTAAATGGTCTTATATTTTTAGGATTTATAATAAATTTAACAGTTTTAATATTTCTTCTTTTATTTTCACTAACTAAAAAGCTTGGCTATAAAATAGCACATGGGATCATTCATTTTTTCTTTAGATTTAAAATAGTAAAAAAGGTTTTAAAAGATGAAAATAAAATAGACGATGGGCTAAAACATTTTTATGAAACGGGTTTAGAACTTAGAAAATCAAAGACGATAATATTTAAGTGTATAGCATTAAACATCGTGTATCTTGTATTAACATACATAATTCCTTTTGTTATCTTTAGATCGTTAGGATATAATGATGTTGATATTATAGAATCGTTTGTATCTGTATCATTTGTTATGTTAATTAGTAATTTCATTCCAATACCAGGTGCAACCGGTGGTATTGAGTATAGTTTCTTAAAGTTCTTCGGGGTGTTTGCTGAAGGTGCATTACTTTCTGGTGCAATGCTTTTATGGCGTTTTATAACTTATGTTTTACCTATGATAATTGGTTTTATTATTTTAATGTTTGAAAGAGGTGCTAAAAAAAATGAGAATAGGGTTATTTACTGATACTTATCCACCATTTATAAATGGAGTATCAACAAGTGTTTTAATGCTTAAACAGGGCCTTGAGGCTTTGGGTCATAAAGTTTATGTGGTAACTGTTAATAATGAGTCTTTTTCGTATAAAGAAGAAGATGGGGTGTTTAAAATACCAAGCATACCAATTGGAATAATGGACTTTAGGCAGTCAGGGATATATCCATTAAAAGCTTTAAAGGTAATAAAGCGTTGGCACTTAGATGTTATTCATACGCATACCGAGTTTAGTATAGGAACGTTTGCAAGACTTATTTCTAAGCAATTTAACATTCCACTTGTTCATACTTATCACACGATGTATGAAGAATATATTTATTACATAACAAAAGGATATTTTTCATCTGCTTCTAAAAAATTAGTTGAGTATTTAACTTTGTTCTTATGTGATAAAACGATTGATGAACTTATTGTTCCAACCAAGAAAGCTAAAAGTTTATTTAAGGAAAAGTACAAGGTTAAAAGAGATGTTCACGTTATTCCAACCGGTATTGATACCTCAAGGTTTCATAAGGAAAACATAAATAAATCAGATTTAGTTAAATTAAGACATGACTTAGGATTAAGTTATAATGATTTTATTGTTTTGTACGTAGGAAGAATAGCTAAAGAAAAAAGCATTGATTTTTTAATTAATAATTTTGAACACGTTTTAAAAAAGATACCAAAAGCTAAGATGGTAATCGTAGGTGATGGACCGGATATGAAGGATTTAATGGATCTATCACAGAAAAAGAACTTAAGTAAAAACATTATTTTTACTGGAAGAGTAATGTGGGAAGACGTTCCTAAGTATTATGCTTTATCAGATGTTTTTACAACGGCATCAACAACTGAAACTCAAGGTTTAACGGTTATTGAAGCGATGGGAGCATCTAAGGTTGTGGTTGCGATAGACGATGATTCCTTTAAGAACGTAATTACTGATAAAAAAGATGGCTTATTATTTACTGATGATAAAACGTACGTTAATTTAATATACGAAATGTATAAGAATAAGGATAAAAGAAGGCAAATCCAAAAGGAAGCTAGAAAAACAGCGGATAAGTATAGTCCTGTTAATTATGCTTCGCAAGTTGCTAGTATATATAATAAAGTATTAAATAAGGATACTAACGTATTTAAAAAGACGTTTCATGATATTAGAAATGCATTTGAAAAAAGTGGTGATAAGAAATGAAAAAAATATTAGTATGTAACCAAAAAATGTTTTTAACTTATGATGAGGCCGTAGCGTTAAAAAAAGAAATGGATGATGTTAATTTTTCGAAAGTTGATTTAATAGTCTGTCCAAGTTATTTAAATTTAGATGTTTTTAAAAATTATAACTTAGGGGCACAAAATTGTTTTTATGAGGATAAAGGGGCTTATACTGGCGAGGTATCAGCGTATGATTTATCTTTTAAAAACGTAAGATATGTTATTATTGGTCATTATGAAAGAAGATGTTATGATCCTGATGAAGTTATCAACCTAAAGGTAAAAGCAGCCTTAAGAAACATGATGATACCTATTTTATGTATTGGTGAGACAAAAACAGATAAAGACCTAAGAAGAACAAGTGAGGTATTAAAAAAACAATTGTATAAAGCCTTAGATGGTGTATCAAGTGGTGATGATGTAATTATTGCATATGAACCAGCCTACGCAATAGGAGGAGAAAAACCGGTTTTAAAAGAAGAGATAGAAGATGCTTTTAAATATATAAAAAAGCTGTTAAACGAAAAAAACATAACAAATTATAAATTAATCTATGGTGGAAGTATTACTTCGTCTAATATTAAAGATATTTTATCAAGCCAAATAGATGGGTACTTACTTGGTTTATCATCAGTTAACATAAATGAGTTGAAAACGATAGTAAAGTGTATAAAATAATGTAAACAAGGATAAAAATTGACATTTTATCCTTTTCTTTTGTGTTATATTTGTGTTATTCTAAAATTGTAAAGTAAGTGGGGTGATCATATTTGAATGAAGCTGGAAAAAACGAAGCGGTAAAGCTTTATGAGTTTAAACCTGATCATAAAAGAAGAATCGAAGAAATAAATCGAATTATTGATGCTCTTTTAGACATAAGAATAACTTTGAGCATAAGAAAAATATCATCACCTGTTATAAAACGAAGTGAATTATTGAGTATTGTGAATAGTGAAAAACAAAAAGCTAATGATGATTTAGTAAGTATGGAAATAGATAAAGTCTTTGATGAGTACTTAAACAAAGAAAGTAAAAACATTATTCAAACTCCAAAAGATATTTGGAGGAATAATTCAAATATGTTAGAATCTAATGTTGATAAAAGTATAAATAATGCTTTAAAAGACCTAGATAATGAAAAACTTGCATTACAAAATAATCAAGATGATACTTTTACTGAAGCTGGATTAGAAAAAGGGCCATCAAAAGTAAAAAGGGACTCTCATTTTAAAAGTTCTATAAATGATTTAGATAACGTAGCATAATTTATATAATTTTAAGGGTGTAGTAATACATTCTTTTTTTATTCGACAAGATATGCTAAATTTATCTAAAATTAAGTAATATAATTGGTTTAGCAATTAAGGGAGGAAATAATATGAAAAAAGAAAATGAACAAAAACAAATAAGGGTAATGGTTGTAGATGATAACGAAAGTTTAGTAGCGATGTTAAAAGAGTACTTTTCTGATCATGAGAAAATCAGTATAGTAAAAGCGGTATATGATGGAACTAATGCGGTTGATAAAATGAAAGAAGACATAAATGGGTTTGATGTTTTACTACTTGATCTTGTTATGCCAAAGAAAGATGGTTTATACGTACTTGAACAAATGAAGAAAAAGGGTGTAAATAAGCCGGTTATTATAGGAACGAGTTTTAATGCGGATGAAACAATAGCAAGAGTTTCAAAGTATAATCCAAAGCATTTTATTTTAAAGCCGTTTGACATGCTTGATTTAGAAAATAAAATACTTGATGCGGTAAATTTTAAACCGGATACTGAATCAAAACTTAATTTATATCATAATAATTTAGAAATATCAGTAACCAAGTTATTACATGGACTTGGTGTGCCATCTCACATAAAAGGTTATCAATATATTAGGGAAGGTGTTATTTTAATGTATGAAAAGCCTGATATAGTAGGTGCGATAACTAAAGAACTTTATCCAGAGATAGCGAAAAAGTTTGATACGACGGTATCACGCGTTGAAAGGGCAATTCGTCATGCGATAGAAGTAAGCTGGAACAGAGGTGATATTGATCTTATGGAAGAGATATTTGGTCATAGCGTGGATTATGATAGAGCAAAACCAACAAATAGCGAGTTTATCGTTACGGTATCTGATAAATTAAGACTAGAATTTAAAGGTGAAAAGCAAAGAAGCAACTAATATGCTTTTTTTTCATATTTTAATAAATTTTTAATAATTAGATGATATAATATAAACAGGAGGAAATATTATGGTTATAGATAGTGGAAATGGAATGTCTAAGTTTTTTACTAAGGTTTATTTATGGATGTTTGTTGGGCTTTTAATATCATTTGGTGTGGCTTATTATACGTCTGAAAGCGTTAACATGATTTATTTTGTTCTTAGAAATTATACTTGGATTATTTTAGCAGAACTTTTGGTTGTGGTTATATTTAGCTTTTTAAGAAGCAAAGTCTCGCCGGTTGTGGCTGCAATATTATTCGTTTTTTATGCGGCGTTAAGTGGACTTACCCTTTCTTCTATATTCATCGTTTATGAAATAGGAAGTATAGGAATGGTTTTCTTATCAGCAGCATTAATGTTTGGTTTGCTTGCGGCTTATGGCTTCATGACTAAAAATGATTTATCATCAATGGGGAAGGTGCTTTTATTTGCTTTAATAGCAATCCTTATAATGTCATTAATAAACTTATTTGTTTATAATTCTACTTTTGGGGTTATAATATCAGTTGTATCAGTTGTGGTATTTTTAGGACTAACCGCATGGGATATGCAAAATTTGAAAGCAATATACAATTATTATGCATCTAGTCAAAACGAACTTAATAAAGCGTCTATATATGGTGCTTTAGATCTATACTTAGACTTTATCAACATATTCTTACAATTATTAAGTTTATTTGGAAGAAGAAAAGATTAATACTAGGAAACTAGTATTTTTTTAATTATTAAAACTTATACATAAACAGATGCAAAACTAATAAAATTTTATATGAAGAAAAAGTTTAAAAAACTTTCAAAAACCCCTTGAAATAAAGGAATTCTTCTGATATAATTGGTACTGCGTGTAGATGCGTAGATGTGCGAGGTTGCTGATACACCCGGTTAAGTTGTTTTTATAACTTAAGGGAAATCAGGTAATTTGCGACGGAGCTAGTCTATACCAGATATAGGCGAAGGGAGGATAAGTTAGTATGTCAAACAAAATTAGAATCAGATTAAAAGCATATGAACATCGCTCTTTGGATTTGGCGGCAAGTAAAATCGTTGAAACCGTTAAACGTTTAAATGGAAAGGTATCAGGTCCGGTACCACTTCCAACGGAAATTCAAAAATACACTATTTTACGTGCTGTACATAAATACAAAGACTCACGTGAACAATTCGAAATGCGTACGCATAAGAGATTAATCGATATTAAAGATCCTAGTAAAGAAGTTGTTGATGCTTTACAACATCTTGATTTACCTAGTGGTGTTGAAATCGAAATCAAGTAATTTAACAGGAGGAAAATATGGAAAGAAAAGGAATCTTAGGTCGTAAGCTAGGAATGACTCAGGTTTTCACTAAAGAAGGGAAACTAATTCCAGTTACTGTAGTTGAGGTAAAACCTAACGTTGTTACTCAAATTAAGACGGTAGAAACTGATGGATACGACGCTATTCAGTTAGGTTTTGATACTAAAAGAGAAAAACTAAGTAACAAAGCACAAAAGGGTCATTTAGCAAAAGCTAATACTGCTCCTAAGCGCTTCATGAAAGAAATCCGCGGAGTAGATGTTAGTAAATACAGTCTTGGTCAAGAACTTACCGTAGAAGTTTTTGAAGAAGGCGAAATGGTTGATGTAAGTGGAGTTTCTAAAGGTAAAGGATTCCAAGGCGTTATTAAACGTTACAATCAATCAAGAGGTCCAATGGGACATGGATCACAATACCACAGAGGTGTTGGATCACTTGGTACAATGAGACCAATGCGTGTATTTAAAGGTAAAAAATTACCTGGACACATGGGACATGAGGCAGTTACGATGCAAAATTTAGAGGTTGTAGCAGTTATGCCTGATGAAAACGTAATCTTAATAAAAGGTAATGTTCCTGGTCCTAAAAAGTCTTTAGTCATCATCAAATCAGCTATTAAAAAGCCAAACGTAAAAATGGCAAAACAAGAGTTAGTATCTTATGAAGCTCTAGAAGCAAAAGAAAATGATGCTGATGTAAATAACGCAAATGATGACGAAAACGCATCACAAGAAGTAAGTGAATAATTATATATAAAAAAACAAACAAAAATTATTACTTGTGATGAAAGGAGGATTTAAAATGCCAAAAACAGCACTTTTAAGTTTAAAAGGTGAAAAGATTAAAGACATTAAATTAGATGATAAAGTTTGGGGAGTAAAACCAAATGATCAAGTTATATATGAACATATAAATTTATTTATGGCTAATAAAAGACAAGGTACTCACTCTGTTAAAAACCGTGGTGAAGTATCTGGAGGCGGAAGAAAGCCATGGAGACAAAAAGGAACCGGTAACGCTCGTCAAGGATCTATTAGAGCACCACAATTTACCGGCGGTGGTATAGTATTTGGCCCAAGTAAGAACAGAAACTATACTAAGAAAATGAACAGAAAAGAACGTCGTTTAGCTTTAAAATCAGCATTATCATATAAAGCTAAGTCAAATGATGTTATCGTACTTGATAAAATTGATGTAAAAACTAACAAAACAAAAGACATGTTAAAGTTACTAGAAGATTTAAAATCTTTAGATAACACTTTAATGGTTGTAACCGAATTAACGGATAACTTAATTTTATCGACAAGAAACATTAAAAAAGTTAAACTTGTTTTAGCAAACGAAGTTAATACTTATGACGTTTTATGGGCTGAAAAGTTAATTGTTACTGAAGACGCTGTAAAATACATTGAGGAGGTGCTTAAGTAATGAAAGATATAATTAAGGCACCAATAGTTACTGAAAAAACTGCAAAAATAAGCGCAGATGGTAAAAAAGTTGTGTTAAAAGTTGATAAGAACACTAATAAGGTTCAAATCAAACAAGCCGTTGAAAAGGCTTTTGACGTAAAGGTTGATAAGGTAAACACAATAAACGTAAGACCAAAGAAAAAACGTATAGGAAGGTACGAAGGTGCTACTAAAGCATATAAAAAAGCAATTATAACTTTAGCTGAGGGTAGCAAATTAGATTTAAGCTAATAAGGAGGAAATATAATGCCAGTTAAAAAGTTCAAACCAACTACTAATGCTAGAAGAGGAATGAGTACTTTGGTTAATAGTGAAATAACTAAGAAAACTCCTGAAAAAAGCTTAGTAGTTCCAAAGAAAAAGACAGACGGAACAAATAATCAAGGTCGCAAAACAGTAAGACATCGCGGCGGTGGCGAAAAAAGAAAATATCGTTTAATTGATTTTAAGAGAAATAAATTTGATATTACTGGTAAAGTTGCTGCTATTGAATACGATCCAAACAGAAGTGCAAACATTGCATTAATTAATTATAAAGATGGAGAAAAAAGATATATCATAGCTCCTAAAGGATTAAAAGTTGGGGATGTTATTGCAAGCGGACAAAACGTTGATGTAAAAGTTGGTAACGCAATGCCAATTGCAAATATTCCAGTTGGTACCGTTATTCATAACATAGAGTTAAGACCTGGTAAGGGAGCACAATTAGCTCGTAGTGCAGGATCAAGTGCACAAATACTAGGACGTGAAGAAAAATATGTATTAATAAGATTAAGAAGTGGTGAAACAAGAAAAGTACTTGGAACTTGTATGGCTACAATTGGTGAAGTTGGAAACGAAGATTACTCACTAGTAAATTTAGGTAAAGCAGGACGTTCTCGTCATATGGGTATTCGCCCAACGGTTCGTGGTTCTGTTATGAATCCTAATGATCACCCACATGGTGGTGGTGAAGGAAGAGCTCCTGTTGGACGTAAACAACCAATGACACCTTGGGGTAAACCTGCTCTTGGTATGAAGACACGTAAGAATAAAAAAGCTTCTACTAAGTTAATCGTAAGCCGTAAAAAATAATGGAAAGGAAGAAACGTAAATGGCAAGAAGTATAAAAAAAGGACCTTACGTATTTGAAAGATTACTAAAAAAGGTTCAAAAGTTAAATGAAGAAGGTAAAAAAGAAGTAATTAAAACTTGGTCACGCCGTTCAACAATATTTCCAGATTTTATTGGTCACACTTTTGCGGTTCACAATGGTAAGGATTTCATTCCTGTTTATGTAACTGAAGATATGGTTGGTCATAAATTAGGTGAGTTCTCACTTACTCGTAAATGTGGTGGACACGGCGAGAATAAAGATAAGAAGTAATAACTAGAAGGGAGATAACAATATGGAA
Source organism: uncultured Bacilli bacterium (assembly GCA_944359725.1). Classification (GTDB taxonomy): domain Bacteria; phylum Bacillota_I; class Bacilli_A; order RF39; family UBA660; genus Aphodocola. The sequence continues at coordinate 15,628 of CALVSY010000025.1, forward strand.
GCGAAAGCAATTGCGAAGACAGTTCGTATTTCCGCTTTAAAATCTCGTTTAGTTATGAGGTTAATAAACGGAAAAAACGTAGATGAGGCTTTTGGAATTTTAAACAATTTAAATACTAAAGCGTCTCGCGTTATTAAGAAAGTATTAACATCAGCAGTAGCAAACGCTGAGAATAATCATAATCTTGATAAAACTAAATTATATGTTAAAGAAGCATATATAAATGATGGTCCAGTACTTAAAAGATCAGTACCGGATTCAAGAGGAAGAATTGCAAGAAATGATCACCGTACAAGTCATGTTACAGTGGTTGTTGCAGAAAGGTAATGTAAGGAGGAAAACTAATGGGTCAGAAAGTTAATCCTGCAGGCTTAAGACTTGGAATAAACAAGGATTGGACTGCTAAATGGTATGCACCAAGCAAGGATTTCGCAAAAGCTTTACAAAAGGATATGAAGATCCGTGACTTCTTAGAAAAGAAGTTAAAGAACGCTGCTGTTTCTTCTATTACAATCGAAAGAACAAACAAGAAAACAGAAGTTAAGATAAAAACTGCAAAACCTGGTGTTGTAATAGGCCATGGTGGAGAAGAAATTGAAAAGCTAAAAAAAGAAATCAATAAATTAGTTGGTGAAGACGTACAAATTTCTATTATGGAAGTTAAGAACCCAGATTTGGATGCTAAGTTGGTTGCTCAAAATATTGCAAGTCAAATCGAAAACAGAGGTTCATATCGTATGGCTCAAAAAAGAGCTATTAGAAACACTATGAAAGCTGGAGCTAAAGGTATTAAAACTTTATGTTCTGGACGTTTAAACGGAGCTGAGATTGCTCGTAGTGAAGGTTATAATGAGGGTACAACACCTTTACATACTTTAAGAGCTGACATTGATTACGCAACTGCAGAAGCTGATACTACTTATGGAAAAATCGGTGTAAAAGTATGGATCTATAAAGGTGAAATATTACCTTCAAAGAAGAAAACTGGAGGTGCTCGTGATGTTAATGCCAAAAAGAACTAAATATCGTAAGCCTCACAGAATTTATTACGAAGGAAAAGCAAAAGGAAACACAGAATTACATTTTGGTGAATATGGATTAATGGCAAAGGAAGGTGCTTGGATTAGTGCTCGTCAAATAGAGGCAGCTCGTGTTGCTATGACAAGATACATGAAACGTGGTGGAAAGGTATACGTTAATATTTTCCCACATTTAGCACTAACTAAAAAACCTTTGGAAACTCGTCAAGGTAAAGGTAAAGGTAATCCAGAATCTTGGGTTGCAGTTGTAAAAGAAGGAAAAATAATGTTTGAAGTTTCAGGCGTATCTGAGGAAGTTGCACGTGAAGCATTAAGACTTGCTATGCATAAGTTACCAATAAAATGTAAGTTTGTAACAAAAGAAAATGGTGGTGAAAAAAATGAAGGTTAAGGAAATAAGAGAGCTTACCACTGAACAAATCGAAGCTAAAATAAAAGAAGTAAAAGACGAGATTTTCACTTTGCGCATGCAGCAAGCAACTGGGAACTTAGAAAAACCTTCAAGACTACATGAATTAAGAAAAGACGTTGCTAGAATGAAAACCGTTTTAGCAGAAAGAAAAGAAGCTTAAGGAGGTTTACTTATGGAAAAGAAAAGACACGAAATTATAGGAAAAGTTGTAAGTGCAAAAAATGATAAGACTATTACAATTTTAGTTGAAACTTATATTAAGGATCCAAAGTATGGTAAACGTGTTAAGTATTCTAAGAAATATAGGGCACATGACGAGGAAAACAAAGCTAAGGTTGGAGACATAGTAAAGGTTGTTGAAACAAGACCTTTATCAAAAACAAAGAGATTAAGTTTGGTGGAAATAGTAGAAGAAGCCGTAATTTTATAGGCACTTTACAATTAAGAAGGAGGAAACGTTTATGATTCAACAACAAAGTAAGTTAAAAGTTGCTGATAATTCTGGTGCTCGTGAACTAATGGTTATAAGAGTTCTAGGCGGAAGTAGACACAAAACTGGAAACATTGGCGACATCGTAGTTGGAACAGTAAAAAAAGCAACTCCAAATGGTAACATACAAAGCGGTAAAGTCGTAAAAGCGGTTATCGTTAGAAGCAAGTTTGGAATGCGTAGAGATGATGGTTCTTACATTAAGTTTGATGATAACGCTTGTGTTATTATTAAAGATGATAAGACACCAGTTGGAACAAGAGTTTTAGGTCCAGTAGCACGCGAATTACGTGATAAAGATTTCATGAAAATTGTATCGTTAGCAAAAGAAGTGTTATAGACCTTTTAAGGAGGAAAAATCATGAATTTAAAAGTTGGAGATAAAGT
>CALVSY010000026.1 GCA_944359725.1 uncultured Bacilli bacterium
CAAGGGATCTATTTAAAAGAGGAGCAAGAAGCGTTTATAAGGGACCAGATAAAAGCGTATGCAATGAAAGATGGTTACAATGATGGTCTTGAAAAAGGAATGGCAAAAGGCATGGAAAAAGGTCTTGAAAAAGGACTTAAAGAGGGTATTGAAAAAGGCCTTAAAGAAGGTCATACCAAAGGCCATGCTGAAGGCCTTGAAGAAGGTTTAAAAACTGTTGCAATTAATATGTTAAATAAAAACATGGATATAAAAACGGTTAGTGAAGTAACAGGTTTATCCACCTGTGAAATAGATAAACTTAATAAATAAACGCATAATTAATAAATTTTTATAAGTTCATTGTTATATTGATATTTATTTTGATTAATGGTAAAATATAAGTATCTTGTAAAAGATAGGAGTGATAATATGTCATCTACAACATATTTGTTTAATATTGAAAACATTAATGAAGCATTAGTTAAAGAAACAATTAAAGAAGTATGTGATGCTTTAAAAGAAAGAGGATATAATCCAGTAAATCAACTTGTTGGATACTTAATGAGTGGTGATCCTGGATATATTTCAAATCATAAAGAAGCAAGAAATAAAATACTTAAAATTGACAGAAGTAAGATTCTTGAAATTTTAATAAAGGAATACTTAAATTAATGAGAATATTAGGTCTTGATTTAGGCAGTAAAACTTTAGGTGTTTCAGTAAGTGATGAGACAATGACGATTGCAAGTGGAATAACTACTTTAAGGTTTGAAGAAAACAAACCTGAAGAAGCACTTGAAGAGTTAAAAAAAATAATTGAATATTATAATGTAAAACAAATAGTTATTGGTCTTCCTAAAAACATGAATAATACTTATGGTGATGCTGTTTTAAGAACAAAGAACTTTATAAAGATATTAGAAGATAATTTTAGCATTCCTATATATGAACAAGATGAAAGATTATCTTCTGTTAGTGCTAATAAAGTTTTAATTAGTGCTGACCTGTCAAGACGTAAAAGAAAAAAAAGTGTAGATATGGTCGCGGCAACAATAATTTTGCAAAATTATTTAGATATAAGAAAGGGAATAAAAAATGGATAATAAAAACGAGGTAAAACAAGATAATACTTTTACTATTGTAAATGACAATGGTGAAGAAGTAAAATGTGAGATTTTATTTACATATGAGGATGAGAAAACAAAGAAAAACTATATTGCATACACTGATAATACAACGGACGATGAAGGTAATACTAAAGTATATGCTTCAATCTTTAATCCTAATGAGGAAAATCCAGTACTTCTTCCAATTGAAACAGATGAAGAATGGAAGATGATAGAAGGAATATTATCATCGTTAACATCTGATGCGGAAAGCGTAAAATAAAAGTATTAAATAAGTATTAAAAAATGATAATAAATTGATTTTTATCATTTTTTTTATTATAATTATACTTGTATTTTAGTTAGTTAGGTGATAGTTATGGATCAAGAATTTTTAATTAGAAAAATAGAGAAATACGCTGACCAAAAAGGTATTCCAATAATGGAAAAAGAAGGAATAGAATTTTTATGCGAGTTTATAAAACTAAACAAAGTAAAAAACATTTTAGAAATAGGAAGCGCAATAGGATACTCTGCTATTAAAATGGCTTTATCAAGTGAAGATGTTACCGTAACTACAATTGAAAAAGATAAAGATAGATACATAGAAGCGGTAAAAAACATAAAAAAATTAAAATTAGACTCTAGGATAACGCTTATTTTTGCAGATGCGTTAGATTTTGATATTGAAGAGGATTTTGATTTAATATTTATTGATGCAGCTAAGAGTCAGTATATTAAATTTTTTAATAAATTCTCTAAGAATTTAAAACCAAAAGGTTTTATTGTAACTGATAATATAAATTTTCATGGCTTAACTTATTCTGATAAGACAAAAATGTCAAAAAACCTAAGACAATTAATAACTAAACTAGAAAAATATATTAATTTTTTAAACGATAACAAAGACTTTAAAACAAGGTTTTTTGAAATCGGGGATGGGATAGCTATATCAAGAAGAAGGCGTAAAAAATGAAAGAGATTTTAATAAAGGTAAATAAAGATGAAGATTTAACATACCCAGGTGCCGGGTATGTTTTGGGTATAGATAAGTTTTCTTATCTTTTTGGAAAAACATATAACATAAGTGAAATAAAAAAAATAAAAGAAAAATTAAAAAATAAAAAGATATTTGTATCTTTTAATAGAATTATATTTAATGACGAGATAGAAGAATATAAAAGAGCGTTAAAAAGCGTTGATGACTTAAATTTATCTGGAATTATAGTAGGAGATATAGCATCATTAACCTATAATTTAAAAACTGATGTAATACTTGATCAAATGCATTTAAACAATAGTTACTATACGATTAATCATTATTATAATAATGGTTGTAAGGGAGTTATTTTAACTAATGATATTACCTTAGATGAAATAAATGAAATAAGAAAAAATACTAAGGCTATATTATTTAAGGAAGTTTTTGGCTATCCTCACTTATCAACTTCTAATAGACGTTTAGTTTCTAATTATTTTAGGCACTTTAAGTTAAATAAAACTAATAGTAAGTATTACATGATAAATGAAGGTATTGATAACTTATATTATCATGTTATAGAAGATGATTTTGGATGTCATATTCTTGGTGCTAATCCAATTAATTTATTAAAATATACTTCAAGTTTAAACGTGGATTATTTTATAATTGATGGTTATTTAATTGATGATATAGAGCTTGTTTTAAACGCATTTTTAAATAAAGATATTAATAAAAGTGATGAAATAGATAAGTTATATAATTCTAACTCTGGTTTTATTAACAAAAAAACGATATACAAGGTGAAGAAAGATGAAAAATAAAAAGAAAGTAGAGCTTTTAGCGCCAGCAGGAAGTCTTGAAAAACTTAAATGGGCAATAGATTATGGTGCAAATGCGGTTTACATCGGTGGTGTAAATTATTCTTTACGTGCAAATGCAAAGAACTTTACCATTGAAGAAATGAAAGAAGGCGTAAAATACGCTCATGAACATGGTGCTAAACTTTACGTTACGGTTAACATAGTTTTTCATAATGACGATGTAAATGAACTTAAAGAATATTTAAAAAAACTAAGTGATATAAAAGTAGATGCAATAATCTTTAGTGATCCATTAGTTATTGATATAGTAAATGAAAATAAATTGAACTTAGAAATGCATTTGAGTACTCAGGCATCGGTTTTAAATAAAGATGCGGCTTTATATTATAAAAGTAAAGGTGTAACAAGAGTGGTTCTAGCCCGTGAGGCATCAAAAGAAGATATTAAAAACATAATAGAAGATACTGGTATGGAAGTAGAGTGTTTTATCCATGGTGCTATGTGCACTAACATATCGGGCAGATGCGTACTTTCCAATTACTTTACACAAAGAGATGCGAATCGTGGAGGATGTTGTCAAGTTTGCAGGTTTAATTTTGATTTGCTTGATGAAAACAAAAATAAAATATCAAAAGATAAAAACTTTTCGATCGCACCTAAAGATTTATCTTTGGTAGATTATATAAAAGACATGATTGATATCGGGGTTTCGTCATTTAAATTAGAGGGTAGAATGCGCTCGGTATACTACGTTGCAACAACCATATCGGTTTATCGTAAATTAATTGATATTTATAGTAACAACATTGATGATAAAGAGTATATTATAAGAGCAAAGAAAATATTATATAGATGTGCTAACCGTGATGTTGCTCCTCAGTTTTTTAATAAAAAACCAGGTGAAAATGAGCAGTATTATTCTGGAAAAAGACAAGAGGATTCTAATCAGGATTTCTTAGGCATAGTATTAGGTTATGATGATGTAAATAAAGAAGCTTTAATAGAACAAAGAAATTACTTTAAACCAGGTGATAAAGTAACTATTTTTGGTCCAAATAAAGATGATTATTCTTTCATCATAAAAGAAATAAAAGATATTGATGGAAACGCACTTGATGCTGCAAGACATCCAAGAGAAATCATAAGAATTAACTGTTTAAAAAAGGTTAGCAAAAATGATTTGATGCGTGTCAACTTTTTAGATTGACAAATCTAAAAAAATGTAGTAATATGATAGCCATGTTTAATTTATAGAGGTGATAGCTATGAAAAATAATGAAAAAGAAATTTATTTAACTAGTGAGGGTTTTTTGAAATTAGAAGAAGAGTTAGACCATTTAAAGAAAGTGGAAAGACCAGATGTTATTAACGCTATTAAAGAGGCAAGAGCATTGGGTGATTTATCAGAAAATGCAGAGTACTCATCAGCTCGTGAACGTCAAGGAAAACTAGAAGCTAGGATAAAAGAAATTGAGTATACTTTAGAACATGCTACAATAATTGAAAATAATAACGATGGTAAAGTATGCGTTGGTTCTGTTGTAACAATTAAATACTTAGAAGACGATGAGGAAGAAGAATATACAATCGTTGGTACTAATGAAGCGGATCCATTTGAAAATAAGATTTCTAACGAATCTCCAATTGCACTTGCCGTTATGGGCAAAAAAGAAGGAGACGAAGTTCAAGTAGACTCTCCAAACGGTAGTTTTGATATAAAGATATTAAAGGTAGCTTAAGGCTATCTTTTATTATTTGATAAGGTATTGACAAAGCAAAAGAATATGATAGAATATGGAGTATTTAAACAAAACGAGGGGGGATAATATGAAAAGGAAAGAAAAAGAAAAAATAAGACTAAGAATATATGAAAATAAAGTAAAAAACATGAGTAAAGAAGAATTTGTAAAAGAATTAAAAAATGTTAGCGATTCAAATAATATTTTTTTATGTGTTTTTTGCTTGTGTTATGGTGTTGATATTTCCATGCTATATTCAATACTTACCTGTGAAAGTAATGACTCTCAAATAGGAGCATTGGTAGGATTTATATTTTCTTCAATTATTGCATTTGCATCAACTTATGCTTCTGCAGATTATCAAGGAAAAAAGAAAAATAAGCTAGAAATATTATATAAGTACGTAGATAAAGATGACAAAGAAAAAGAAAAAGATAATACAAAAACATTAAATAGCTAGCTTGGTAGCTATTTTTTAATACTTTATAATTAATGTACTTGATTAAGAAAAATAAATAAGTTATAATACTAATTGTTTTAGGAGGAATTGATATTTATGGCAGAAAAAAAAGAAACTAAAGAAAAAAAAGCTAAAAACATTCATGAAATTAAAATAGAAATAAAAGGTGATGAATGGGCTAAAAAATTAGATGATGCTTTTAAAAAAGAAGTTAAGAAAGTAAAAATAGATGGCTTTAGACCAGGCAGGGCACCTCGTAATATTTATGAGAAAAAGTATGGTAAGGCATCACTTGTTGTTGCAGCAGTTGATGATTCTATGAACGAAGCATATCAAGAAGCATTAAAAAAGTTTAATGATATGCCAATTGTTCAGCCTACCGTTGAAATAGAAAAAGCTGATAATGATGGTGTTATATATAAGTTTACGTTTACGACTAAACCAGAAGTTAAAATAAATAAATATACTAACTTAGGTGTTAAAAAAGATACTGTTAAAGTAACTAAAAAAGACGTTGATAACGAAATTGAAAACTTAAAAAAACAATATGCTGATTTACAAGTTAAAGAAGGTGCTATTGAAAATGGTGATACCGCTATAATTGATTTTGAAGGATTTATGGATGGTAAAGCATTTGAAGGGGGAAAAGCAGAGAACTACTCACTTGAAATTGGTAGCAACTCATTTATACCAGGCTTTGAAGATGCATTAATAGGTCTTAAAAGCGGAGATGAAAAAGACATTGATTTAACTTTCCCAAAAGACTATCATGCTGAGGATTTAAAAGGTAAAAAAGTTACTTTTAAAGTTAAGGTTCATGAAGTTAAAACTAAAGTATATCCAGAACTTGATGAAGAATTCTTTAAGGATTTAGGATTAGATGATGTTAAAACTAAAGAAGATTTAGAAAAAACAATTAAAAAAGCGATGACTGATCAAAAAGAATACGAAGCAGAAAACAAATACGTTGATGAGTTATTTGATGCTTTATTAAAAGAAACAAAAGTTGATATTCCACATGAACTTGTTCATGAAGAAATAGACAGAATGGTAAAGGACTATGAAGAAAGACTAAAGATGCAAGGACTTACTTTAGAACAATTCTATAAGTTTACTAACTCAAACGAAGATGCACTAAAAGACCAAATGCATGAAGAAGCAGAAAAACGCGTTAAATTAAGATTTGCAATTGATGAAATAATTAATTTAGAAAAAATAGATGCAACCGATGAGGAAGCAGAAAAAGACGCCGAAGAAAAATCTAAAAAGCATGGCATGGATAAAGATGAATACATTAAAGCATTCGGTGGATTAGAAATGCTTAAGTATGATATAAAAGTACAAAAAGTATTAGATATATTAAAAAAGTAACAAGCACTTAAAACAAAGTGCTTTTTTCTTGATTATAAAACTAAAGAGTGTTATCATATAATGCAAAAGAGGTTTATTATGAAAAATGATTGGTACAATATACTTGGTTTAGAAGATAGTAAAAGTATGTCTAACGTAAACATTAAAGTGTTATTAGATGAGTTTTTTAAAAAGTTTATTTTTAGAAGCTTTGATAAAGATGGTAACATAATTGTTTTATATACAAAGGATAAAAAAGAGTATAAAGTTATATTTGATAAAAAATATGATGAAGCTTATAAAAAAAGAACTGATTTGGATATGATATGTGATTTATCACTAATTTTAAATGTAGAAAGCAATTGTGAGATTACTTACAACAAGTTAGTTATTAATGCAAATAATTTATATGACGAGACTGGTTTGGATGAAGCCTTTAATTATAACATCAATCTAGAACGTAAAAAAAATATTTATCATGACGCATCGTCATATTTTAAAGTAAACGAATCAAAATTAAAATACATCAAAAGTTTGTTTGTACCTCATAAAGAAGAAGCAGAAGTTTTAACAGATGTTTTTTATATAGATAAACTAATTCAAACACAAGATTTATTGCCAGATACATCTTGTAAAACCAAGATAACTAAGGGAAATGATGATAATTATAACTTAAATAATTATTTATATATTCAAAAAACGCCAATTTATAATAAGGAAAATAGCTTTAAATCTAATTTACCAATTACTTATTTATTAATTGATGATCATAAAGAGTTTTTAGAAAAACATGATTATGAGGATAAAGATTTAAAAAATAATGCTGGTAAAACGTATAAAATTGGTTTTTAAAAAAGCCAATTTTTTTTCATAAATTTCCAAGTATAATTTTATTAATATTCTTGACTTTTAATTACCATGTTTTTATAATAAAAGATAAAATTTATGTTTGTGTGAGGGGAGAAGTTTTATGAACAAAAATGAATTACCAGTTATACTTTTAAGAGGAATTATAGTTCTTCCTTATGCTGAACTTAAAATAGATTTAATTGATGAGTTAGATACTAAAATTATTGATATTGCAAGTAATAATTATGATGGGGCAGTACTTTTAGTATCTCCAAAAAATTACTTAGAAGAAAAAATTGAAATATCAAAATTACCCAAATTAGGAGTGATAGGAAAAATAACTAAGAAAACCATTTTACCTAACGGATGCACGCGCGTTACGATAGAAGGTGAAAAAAGAACGGTAATAGACGGATATTTTCCTTATAATGAAGCATCTGGCGTTTTTTTAGCAGATGTATCAGATCCAACTAAGTATGCCATTGAAGCATCAGATGAAGAAGCTTTAGTAAGAAAATTAAAAACCGAACTTGAAAACTATATTAATAACGTTCCTTATGCATCAAATAGCATTTTAGGTGTAATAGATGATATCAAAACGGTAAGCCGCCTAGCGGACGTTGTTGCAAATTACATGCCAATTTCTTTTGAAAGAAGATATGATATTTTAAATACCATAAATCCTTATACACGGGTTATGATGTTATTAGAGGATATCCAAAGAGAATTAGATGTGTTTGAAATAGAAAAAAAACTAGATAACAAATTAAAAAAAGAGATGGATAAAAGTCAAACTGAATACATCTTAAGAGAAAAAATAAAATTAATAAAAGAAGAATTAGGAGATATTTCATCAAAAGATGAAGAAGTAGAAGAATTAAGAGATAAAATAGACAAGTTAAAAGCTCCAAAAAACATTATTAAAAAGTTAAAAAGAGAGTTAAAAAAATACGAATCAACTCCAAGTGCTTCACCCGAGGTTGGAATAATAAGAAATTACATTGACGTACTTGTTAAACTTCCTTGGAATACGTATACAAAAGATAATGAAGACTTAAAAGAAGTAAAAGACGTACTTGACTCTTCTCATTACGGCCTTTTAGATATAAAAGAAAGAATAGTAGAGTATTTAGCTGTTAAAAAAAGAAGTGCATCAGGTAAAGCTCCGATTATCTGTTTTGTTGGTCCTCCTGGTGTTGGTAAAACATCACTTGCAAAATCAATTGCGAACGCGATGAAAAGAAAGTTTATTAAAATATCAGTCGGTGGTGTTAATGATCCAGCTGAAATAATTGGTCACAGAAGAACTTACATGGGAGCAAATCCAGGTAGAATAATTAACGCACTTAAAAAATGTGGTTCTAATAATCCGGTTTTCTTAATTGATGAAGTAGATAAAATGACCAAGGATATAAAAGGGGACCCTGCAAGTAGTTTACTTGAGGTTTTAGATCCAGAACAAAATGATAAGTTTTATGATAATTACGTTGAAGAACCATATGATTTATCTAAGATAATGTTTATTTTAACAGCAAATTACATAGATCAAATACCAGCAGAATTAAAAGATAGATTAGAAATAATTAATTTATCTAGTTATACTGAATATGAAAAGTTATTTATCGCTAAAGAACATTTAATTCCGCTTGCTTTAAAGGAATATAAATTAGATGATAACGCCATTAAGTTTTCGGATGATATCATTTTAAAAATAATTAGAAATTACACTAAAGAAGCTGGTGTTCGTGAACTTGAAAGAGTAATTAACAAAGTAATTAGAAAATACGTTAAAAAGATGATTGAAGATAAAAAAGATTCCTTAAACGTTAAGGTAACTGATAAAAAATTAGAGGAGTTTTTAGGCAAGATAAAATATGAAGATACAAGCATCTTATCAACTGATGTAAAAGGGGTTGTAAATGGCCTTGCTTATACTTCATTTGGTGGAGATATTCTTCCAATAGAGGTAGTTACTTATCCATCTAAAGATAGCGTTAAGATAACTGGTAATTTTGGTAAGGTAATGAAAGAAAGCGCTGAAATAGCACTTGGTTATATAAAATCTCATGCAAAAGAGTTAAAAATAGATTTAGCTAAGTTAGATGATGTATGCATTCACATAAACGCAACGGATGCTGCCATTCCAAAAGATGGTCCATCGGCAGGAACGGCACTTACAACTGCTATAATAAGTAATTTAACTAATAAGGTTGTTGATAGCACTTATGCGATGACTGGTGAAATTACTTTAACTGGTAAGGTTTTGCCTATTGGTGGACTAAAAGAAAAAGCAATAGGAGCATATAAAGCAGGCATAAAAACAATAATTATCCCAAAACAAAACGAACACGATATAAATGATATACCAAAAGAAATACTAAATGACATTAACGTAATAATGGTTGATAATTATAGTGAAATATATAATGAAATATTTAAGAAAAGTAAGAAAAGTTAACATTTTCTTATTTTTTTTTTCATATCATTTAATGAAGGAGATAGGATATGAAAAGAATAATACCTTTTGTAAAAGACCTTAGTTTGGACTCTAAAATATCAGAAGTAACTGGTATTGCGTTAGAACATAATTTAAAACTAGAAAACGATGATTCCGTTGTTGGGGATTTTACCGTTAGTGGTAAATACAAAATGAGTGAAGTAAGCATAAATGAACGAGATTTTGAAAAAGAAATTCCATTTGACATAACCTTAGATGATAAATATGATTCTAGCAAAGTAAAAATAGACATCGATGATTTTTACTATGAAATAATAAATGATGAGTATTTAAGAATTCATATTGATGTTCTAGTAGATAACTTAGTTTACAAAGAAAAAGAAGAACCAAAGGTGGAAATTAATGAAAATGAAAATTCTAAAGAAGAATCTAAAGATGATGATATAAAAGAAGATGAAATTTTTTATGTGAATAGTGATTTAGATGATCATGATGAAAACTTAACTAGAGAAATTGAGGATGGTGATATAATGATGGATAATAAGGATACGTCTTTAGAGATGAAAGATGTAAGTGAAGATGTTAAGAAAGATGAAGATGTAAATGAAAAGATTAACGAAGATGATAAAAAAGAAGAAAGAAAAGATTTAGTTAATGATTTATATGATGCTTTTAAAACGGAAAAAGAAGATTACGTAACATATAAAGTACATATAATAAGAGAAAATGAAACAATAAAAGACATAGAAGAAAAATATAACGTTGTTAAAGAAGAACTAGAAAAATATAACTCGCTTGATAACATTGTGCTTGGAAGCAAGATAATAGTTCCTCTATCAAATGAACAGACAGATTAATGATGCCGTAAGAAAAGTAAGCGAGGAAGCAAGACGTTATGAGTTCTATAAAAACGCACTTATATTTACTGATAAAGAAAATAAAAAACACGTTGTAAAAACAAATAAAAATAATATTTTGCAGATATATAATTATTTAAATTCTAGGGGGTTTAACTACCTACCCAATTTAGAGTATTGTACTGAAGATACTTATGTATATGAATTTAAGGAGGACATAAAAACTCCTAGTGAACAAAAAATGAGCGACTTAATTAAATTAGACGCTCTTTTACATAATAAGACGGTTTATTATAAAGACATTTCATTAGATGAAGTAAAGGAAATATATGAAAACTTATCAAAAAAAATAGATGATACATATAAGTATTATGATGATTTTATAAGCTTAATAGAAGAGGATGTATATTACTCTCCTTCTGGTTATATGTTAGCGAGAAATTGCTCTATGATATTTTCTTGTTTAGGATTTTGTCGTCATGAATTAGAAGATTGGTACTTGATAATGCAAAATAAAACGAAAAAAAGAGTCGTTTTGCTTCATAACAACTTAGATCCTACGCACGTTATAAGAGGACATGATAACGTTTTAATAAGCTTTGATAATGCTAAAAGAGACATTCCAATATATGATTTTATTAACCTTTATAAAAAAATGTATGATAAATATGATTTTAACGAACTATATAAAGAATATAAAAAGATATTTCCACTTCTTGAAGAAGAAAGAAAACTTATGTTTATAATTTTGTTTATACCTGATAAAGTAAGTTTTTCGAAAAACGAGATGAAATCGACTATAGAGGTTTCTAAATTATGTAACTATTTAGTTACAACTGATAAATTATTTATGGAAAATGAGGCAAAAAACACCAAAGAACAGGATAATGAGGTCAATAAATAATAAGAATACTTGAAACCTTGAACATAATATTAAAGTTATGATGCCCTGATAAAACGTTATAAAACAAAAAGCAATGACTAAAATAACAAACTTTGTTATTCCTTTAGTAAACAAGTTATTAAAACGCATAACCATCACCTTTACCATATTATATGTACAAACGCATAATTTGCTAACCATATTTTTACAAAAATATGGTTTTTTTATAAAAAAAATGTTATTATATATAAAGAATAGGAGTGTGTTTTATGAAACTTAATAATAAAGGCTTTGCTGTTACTACGATTTTATATACTTTATTAATTGCGTTTTTAATGTTTTTAGGAGCAGCCTTAGCCATGTTTTCTACATCAAGTAGTTTAATAAGTAACGCAAACGAGGACTTGATAAACGGAACCGAATTAAATGTACAGCAAGTAAAATTAGCCGATACTAGTGGATTGGATTATGGGACTTGGTTTGGTACAACGGTTTTAGTAAAAATAAATAGTAGGTATGGTACTATGTATTGGCCGAGGGACTTTTATAATTATGATACTTCTTCTGGTAATATAGGTGATCCAAAAAGCACTCTTCAAAAGGTTGAAAATGCTGAATATGGTGAAATTGAAGGTAGTGTGAATAGAAATATATTAGCAGCTTGTTGGAGTGGAAGTAAGTATGAAAGCTGTAACAACAAAAACACTTGGACTACTGGAAATCAACCGATTGCATATAAACAGTCTTCAAATAATGTTCAAAGACTTTCTTATATCAATAATAAAAGTAATATAGTTTCTCTTTCTTTGGATAATACTTCTCAAAAAATTATAAATGAATTACAAAGTGCAGCGGATGACATAATTGATAACGGTATGCTTGATGAGGGATCAGACATTAGAAATTTTATTAGTGAAAATTTACAAAACGCAATAGATAATAATGATATATCTATTTTAGATAATGTTTACGAAAACAGTTATAATGGGAATATAAATATTGAAGTAAAATACGATGATATAAACAAATATTTAACAAGTGATATTTCACAATATTTGGAAGCTAAAGGTATTAGTTTTTCTACTTCTGATTCATCGACTGAATCTTCTTCATTTAAATCTTATATAATAAAACTTAATTATAATTCTCCAGATGGTTATAAAGATATTTCATACAATATAATTGATTATTTTTATTTAATAAGAAATGGAAGTGAAACATCAACTGATTCAATCGAGAGTCAAGATATGATTAATTACTGGTATGTTTTAGATCCAGATGCATCAACTGCTCAAAAGTTTTTAATTGCATTGGCTGCTGCTGCTACTCTTCAATCTGCAGATAATATAAAACAGGATGGATACGATATATCTAAATATGCATTAACATATTTAGTTGGAACTCAGGTGTATGACAATAATAATATAAGTAGCGCTGATTTTGATGATACTCCTAAATTTCTAATAATAGTTGATACAATTAATGGTTTGTATAAAAATTTAAATCTATCTAATATTTATGAATGATTTTCTTGATTAATAATAATATTTTTGATATACTAACACTTATAAAAGTTTTAAAAGCTTTGATTAAGAGGAGTAAGCAAGTTATCTATTAAAGAAAGTAAGTGGCTGATGTAAACTTATATAGATGCTTAGCTGAAGGTAGCTTATGAGCTTAGTTACTGAAATAATAATAGGTAATTACGGTTAACCTCGTTACTGGTTTAAAGTGTATACATAAATTATGTATAAATTAAGGTGGTACCGTGGGCAATAATCTCATCCTTCAATCTGGATGAGATTTTTTAATAGGAGGTATTTTTATGGCATCTAAAGAGTTTATAATCGCGCCTGATGATAAGTGTTTGGACGATATAACAGTTTTTACTTTACCTAATAAAGTGGTGCATACGGATATTGCTAAAAAGTATGCTTATTCTAAAAACATAAAAAACGTAACAGAAGGCTATAATGATTTAGCAGCGTTAAATTACATTGTTTTATTTAATGTTAATGATTTTACCGGATTTTTCGGAGGCATGATGATAAATGATAACCAAGTGGATGTATTAAGAGAACTTTTTGATTTTTATTACGGACATTATGAGGACTTGGATTTAGAGTTATGTAAGGTTGATAAAAATAAAAAAATATATAATATTACTTCTGGTTTTAAATCAATTGATGATTTATTAGAATATGGATATAAAATAGAAAAAAGAAAGGAAGATATAAATGTTAGAAAAAAAATACGACCATAAAGAAGTTGAAAATGGAAAATATGATAGATGGGTAAAAAATAATTATTTTAAAGCTGGTGATTTAACTAAGGAGGCTTTTTCAATAGTTATTCCACCTCCTAATGTAACAGGCAAGCTTCACCTAGGTCATGCTTGGGACACGACCTTACAGGACATAATTATTCGCTATAAAAAGATGTTTGGATATGATGCTTTATGGCTTCCTGGTATGGATCATGCTGCTATTGCAACGGAAGTTAAGGTAGTAGATAGATTAAAAGAAAAGGGAATAAATAAACGTGATTTAGGTCGTGATGGCTTTTTAGAGAAGGCCTGGGAGTGGAAGGATGAGTATGCTAAAACAATAAGAGAGCAATGGGGTAAACTAGGACTTGCACTTGATTATTCAAGAGAAAGATTTACGCTTGATGAAGGACTTAATAAAGCAGTTAGAAAGGTTTTTGTTGATTATTACAACGAAGGCATTATATACCGTGGAGAGCGTATTATAAACTGGGATCCAGTTCAAAAAACAGCCCTTTCAAATGAAGAGGTTATCTATAAGGACGTTGAAGGTGCGTTTTACCACATTAAGTATTTTATAGAAGGTACAAAAGATTACCTAGAAGTTGCAACAACACGTCCTGAAACGTTATTTGGAGATACTGCTGTTGCGGTTAATCCTAAAGATGAAAGATATAACAAATTAATAGGAAAAAACGTTATTTTACCGGTTGTAAATAAGCTAATTCCAATTGTTGGTGATGAGCATGCTGATCCTTCTTTTGGCACTGGTGTTGTTAAGATAACTCCTGCGCATGATCCCAATGACTTTGAAGTAGGAAAACGTCATAATTTACCTTTCGTAGTTGTTATGAATGAAGATGCTACCATGAATGAAAACGCTGGTATTTATGAAGGCATGGATAGGTTTGAATGCAGACGAAAACTTGTATCTGATTTAAAAGAGGCTGATCTTTTAATTAAAATAGAGAAAATGATGCATAGTGTAGGTCACTCTGAAAGAACGGGCGTTATGATTGAACCTTATCTTTCAAAGCAATGGTTTGTAAATATGGATGAACTTTCTAAAAAGGTTTTGGAAAATCAAAAAGATAAGGATAACAAAATTAATTTTGTACCAAAAAGATTTGAAAAAATCTTAAATAATTGGATGAGTGATTGCCATGATTGGTGTATTTCAAGACAATTATGGTGGGGTCATAGAATTCCAGCTTGGTATAAAGGTGATGAAGTATTCGTTGGAATGAACGCTCCAGAAGGTTCCGGTTGGAGACAAGATGAAGACGTTTTAGATACTTGGTTCTCATCTGCTTTATGGCCGTTTTCAACCTTAGGTTGGCCAGATAATACCGATGATCTAAAAAGGTATTTTCCAAATGATGTTTTGGTAACAGGATATGATATTATCTTTTTCTGGGTATGTAGAATGGCTTTTCAGTCTTTAAAACTAACTGGTAAAAGACCATTTAAAGATTGTTTAATTCATGGACTTATAAGAGATAAACAGGGACGCAAGATGTCTAAATCACTTGGTAATGGAGTAGATCCAATGGACGTTATTGATGAGTATGGAGCGGATTCTTTAAGATGGTTTTTAACGACTAACTCAGCTCCTGGCCAAGACTTAAGGTATGATGAGGATAAAGTAAAAGCTACATGGAACTTTATTAATAAGATTTGGAACGCATCTCGCTTTGTTTTAATGAATACCGAAGATTTAAAAGATTATGATTTGTCATCTTTAACTACTAGTGATAAATGGATTTTAACAAAGTTAAATAAAACGATTAAAGAAGTTATAAAAAACATGGATAAGTATGATTTTAACGTAGTAGGTGCAGTACTTTATAAATTTATTTGGGATAATTTTTGTGATACATATATAGAATATAGTAAGGTAAGTATTGATAACATATCTACTAAGTCTACTTTAATAATCGTACTTACTAGTATTTTAAAGATGCTTCATCCATTTATGCCATACGTAACTGATGAAATATATGATAAACTTCCTATAAAGGAATGTGAAAACATTATTTTGTCAAACTATCCTAAGTATGATAAAAACTTGGTATTTAAAAAAGATGAGGAAGAAATAGATGTTTTGGAAAATGTTATAGCAACACTTAGAAACGTAAAAAAAGAAAATGATTTACCAAAAGGATTCAAATTAATAAATAACTTTAAGGATGATTATAAGTACATCATAGATAATAATAAAGAAATATGTTAAACATTAGTTAAAATGATACCGATTTATAATGTGGATAACAAACAAAGGTAAACCTTGTTTGTAGTCAT
>CALVSY010000027.1 GCA_944359725.1 uncultured Bacilli bacterium
TTTTTTGCATCCTTTACACCCTCCAAAATATGCCAAACTCACAAATTTTATTTTTTTTAATTTTTTTTAATTACCATGCTCAACTCTAGTCCATTTAACTTCTTTACTTGTTAAAGCTTTAATAGCGCACGGAACGTAACTTATCATGAAAATTGGGTTATAAAATAATACTTTTATCTTCATTTTTAAGCTTAAATCTATTTTATTTCCTTCCATAATAACGATAACCAAAGTCATAACAAATAAAGCTAAATATAATAAGACAAAATATATAGCAAGCTCTAAAACATGCGTTCTTAATACTTCTTTATTTAAAAACAAATTATATACAATAAAGAAAACTAATGCTAAGAACCATACAACTAAACCTAAAACCATAAATATATATGGCAATATTCCAACTGATTCATCTATTTTAGAACCGTTGTTTTTATCATTTTTATCAATTGCTTTAACCATCTTTTTAAAATACATAGCTCTTACGTCAAAATAACCTCTTATCCATCTTACCCTTTGATTTATGGTGTTTTTAAATTTAGTTGGCTGCTCATCATAGAAAACGGAAGTCGTATTATAATATGTCGTTAAATTATTTAAAGTAGCATAACTACTTAGTTCATAGTCTTCTGTTAGAGAATGAAATGGATAACCTTTCCAGTTTTCTATTAAATAACCTCTAATATAAAAACCAGTTCCTGAAAAAGTTATGTTTCTTGTTTCTTTGTTTTTCTTTTTATTAAAAACCGTGTTTACCAAGGAAAAAGTTAAAGCTGATGCTGCCGCAACAACGCTTTTATTTCCGTTTTTACAGTTTCTGTATCCTGCTGCAATATCATACCCATTATCAAACGTTGGAATCATGTTTTTGATAAAATCTTTATCAAGGATGTTGTCAGCATCAAAGATAAAGTATGCATCATAATGCTTTTTCTTAGCTAGTATTTCTTTTACCGCTTCATCTAATGCATAGCCTTTCCTTTGCAGTTCAAGATGCTTTCTAATAACAACACTTGCTTTATAACTTTTTGCTATTTCAACCGTTTTATCATTTTCACTTTCAACTATTACGTATACATCTTCCATGTTTACTTTAAAACTTTGCATCTTTATACTTTTAAGTAATCCTTCAATTACCTTTGACTCATCCCTTGCGGGAATCAAAATACAAAAATGATGTCCAACTTTTTTTCTTCTTGGTTTATTATTATTTTTCTTAGCAATTATACTATTAATTATAGCAATTATAAAACCAATAACTATTGACGTAATGCTTATTATTCTAAATATTATCATAACTTTCCTTTTCCTTTATATAAAATATGCTAAATAAGTTAGTACTACCACCAATATAATTGATGCTATCATACCATTTATCTTTTCAAATTTAGATGACCTATACTTAATACCAAGTGCCGTTGAAATAAGTATACCACCGATTAATCCTCCGATATGTGCATACATATTAACACCAGTTAGTAAAAATCCAAATAATAAATTAACTATTATAACTGGCAGGATATCTCTTTTTAAAGCTTGTCCCATATATGTTCTTTGATTTATTGCAAAATATAAAATCGCTCCCATAAGTCCAAATATAGCACCTGATGCACCTGCTGATATCGTTCTTTCATCCATTAGTATAACGGAAAGTAAATTACCAACGATACCACTAAACATAAAGATTATAAAAGTTTTTACGTGACCATAAAAATTCTCTGTTTGCCTTCCTAACAAAACAAGTGCCCACATGTTCATTACTAAGTGAAGTATTCCAATATGAAGAAAAATACTAGTAATTAACCTAAGTGGTGATCCATCTTTTATTAGGCCACCGAAATTAAATAAGGTATTTGTATCAAGTGAGCCATTACCTAAAACGTACATTAATGCAAAAATAATTACCATGATAACTGTTAATGCATACGTTACAATAGGTCTTTTTTCACTAAATAAATCATTTATTTTCTCAGAGCTATCTAAGTTTTTTCTTAAAATATCATTATTGATTCTTTGATATAAAAGGTTTCCTTCTTCGGTAAACTTAAGCTTTTGTTTCATATCTGGAAAATAGCGTTTAACGTTTTCGTTTTTATCAAGGTCTTTTTCTTTATTCACCATAACCTTAAAATGATTTTTAGTATCCTCTAATTTTATATCAGAATTAAGATCTAAGTAAAACGTTAAAACCTTCATTTTAAAAGTAAAGGTTTTTAATTTTATTTGACTTACTAATCTTTTTACCTTAAAATCATCAAATTTTAATTGTTCTTCGTTATGAATATATCCTAATACAATTCTTACTATTCTAATATCACTATCCATGTTTTCAAGCCATATTTCATTTTGAATACCATGGACGATAACAGGATTATAATTTTTCTCGGTGATAAAGTAATGTAAAAACTTCATTACTAATAAATCTTGTTTTTCTTTGTTCATTATTATCCTCCTATTCGTTTTTAAATATATCTACAATTTCTTTAAATCTTTCTGGAACATCACAAGAAAAAGTCATTTTTTTATTCGTTCTTGGATGAATAAATGATATTTCCTTTGCATGAAGCATTTGACCAAAATCTTTGTCTATTAATTTTCTTCCAGAATAAACCGGATCATTTACGATTGGATGATTAATGTATTTCATGTGAACCCGGATCTGATGAGTTCTTCCGGTTTCTAACTTACACTCTATTAAAGATGCGTTTTTATATCTTTCTAATACCCTAAAATGCGTTATGGCATCTTTTCCCTCTTCTTTTATAGCCATTTTTTTTCTATCATTATCATCCCTTGATATTGGAGCATCAATCTCTCCGGTATCATGATTTATCACTCCGTAAACCAAAGCTATATAAACTCTTGATAAAGTCTTATCCTTTAGCTGTTTTGCTAAAGCCTCATGCGCTTTATCATTTTTAGCAACAACCAAAAGTCCTGAAGTATCTTTATCAATTCTGTGTACTATGCCTGGTCTTACACTTCCATTTACACCACTTAAACTATTAGTGTGCGCTAAAAGTCCGTTAACAAGCGTGTTAGTATAATGTCCGTTTGCGGGATGAACAACAACGCCAGATGGTTTATTAATAACTATTACATCATCATCTTCATAGATAATATCTAAATCCATCTTTTCAGGTAATACGCTAGTTTCTTTTTTTAAGTTCCCTAAAACCTCTATCTCATCATTTATCTTTAAGACGTAATTTTTCTTTATTTCCTTGTTATTTACCAATATTAGTTTTTGTTTTATCATATCTTGTGCGTTACTTCTTGATACATCAAGTTTATCTATTAAATATTTATCTATTCTAATTAAATCACTTTCATCTTCTATTTTGTATTTCATAATATTTCACCTACAACTTTTAATATTATATCATAATAAAGAAAAAAAACATATTAAGATGTTTTTTTCTTGTCATTTCTAATGGTTATTATAAATAGTAATATGACACCTATCGTAATAAGTACGTCCGCTAAATTAAAAATTGGAAAATTATAACCAAATATGTTTAATGATACATAATCAACCACGTATCCACGAAATATCCTATCGATTAGGTTTCCTAAAATTCCTCCAAATAAAAGTCCATAAGTAACATCAGTTAACATATCATCTTTTTTCAAAGATAAATAATCTTTTTTTAAAAATATGCATAAAGCTACTAAGAGAATAATTGATACGATAATTATTATCCACCTTTGATTTGAAAGCATGCTAAAGGCAATACCAGTATTTTTAACGTATATAAAAGATAAAAAGCCTGGAACGACCGTAAAGCCATTTATAAACGTTGAAAAAACATACTTTATTATTTGGTCAAAAACAGTCGTAAAAAGCGTAACTAAAACTATTTTTCTTTTCATTAAATCACACCCTTAATATACAAGTAATACCAGTACGGCCGCTAAAAAGTTTTGAATAAAATGCATGGACATTGAAACGAATATGTTTTTAGAATCATAGTATGCAGTAGCAAGGCAAATACCAAGAGCGGAATACTGAAAAATGTATAATAAATCATAAAATGAAGTAAACTTATCAATCATGTGTAAAGTTCCAAATAAAAATCCACTTACTAATACATACACTATTTTATTATTAAAAAATTTTTTAATTGATAATCTAAAGATACTTTCTTCAATGATTGGTGCATAAATAACGGATAGCAAAAACGTAAAAAAAGGAATTTTAACAAACATATCATTAATAAGTGTTTGGTTAGATGAAGTTACTCCATTATTTAAATAAAGGATTGGAACGGCAACAATTACCATAACACCAAGCATGATTAAGTATCTTTTAATAATAAATGGTAAATAGGTTTTAAAGTTTTTAACAAATATTATAAAATCTTTTTTTAATTCTTTAAAGTTTAATATTAAAACAAGAAGGAAGATAAATACGTATATTAAGTACGTTGGAATTTTACTAAAGAACGAAAAGTTTGGTAAAACAAACATGATTATGATAAAAGCCGCTATTAAAATAATTGCCTTTACATAAGTTAGCACACCTTTTTTATCCTCTTTAATATCTGGTAAATTAGTTTTCTTTTTATCAGATAAAGTAGATAAAAAGATAAATCCTAAAACGCCTGGTATTATCGGCTCAAAAAAAAGCCAGATACTGCTTATTACAACTTTTGCTTTATTTTGCTTTAACTCATCTATACTTCTTTTAGATTCCTTAAACAAAATAAAAGCAAAGAAAAGTCCAATTATAAGCATGAAAAGATATGCTAATACCTCATCACTAAACTTATTAAAAAATAAGTAATAACAGGCCATAACAAGTACGTATATTACCTCTAATATACTAGCTATTTTAAGTAAAAATCTTTTATCTTTCATTATTTTATCTCCTTTTAAAACAAATCATTAAAATCAATATCGCCATTAACCGTTTTACCTATGTAATTAATATTCTTACTAAATGCTATAATAGCAAAAAACAGTACTTAAAAACCATAATAAAAACGCAAACAAAGCCCCTACTTAAATATAGTATATCATACCCAAGCTATTTTCTTTCTACTAAAATAACATCAGATCCTATTTTTTTAATTTTATCCCATGAAATTTCTTGTTCATCTTTCATTTTAAAGGCATCTAAAAATCCTCTTTTTTCATAAACGATTAACTTGGTAATAAGCCCGGTTTCGCCTTTTATTTCAGCATCTATAACGCTTCCTATTTTATCTCCACTTTCTATATCAACAACGTCTTTATCTTGTAAATCGGAAAGTCGCATATAATCACCCATAAATTATATGTAAATAAAGTGTATAAAAAAACAACTTTCTTATCAAAACAAGATAAGAAAGGCGTGATTATTATATCAAAACATAAAGTAGAAATAACGGGAATAAACACGAGTAAAATAAAAGTTTTAACAGATGAAGAAAAAAACGAGTTATTTAAAAAATACAAAAATGGCGACGAAAAAGCTCGCGATGAACTTGCATATGGCAACTTAAAACTTGTTTTATCAATTCTAAAAAGATATCAAAACAGATGCGATAACATGGATGATCTATTTCAAATAGGATGCGTTGGACTAATGAAAGCAATTGATAACTTTGATTTATCACATGGCGTTAAGTTTTCAACTTATGCCGTTCCATTGATACTAGGAGAAATAAGACGTTACCTAAGAGATAACAGTAACCTTAGAATATCAAGAAGTATTAAAGATTTAGCATATAAAATATTAAAAGCAAAAGAAGAATATTTTATTAGTCATGGAAAAGAATTATCAAACGAAGCGGTTTCTAAAAAACTTGGAGTTGATGAAATAGATGTTATTATCGCTCTTGATGCAATGAAAGATCCAGTAAGTATGTTTGAGCCTATTTATAATGACGGTGGAGACACCATATACTTAGAAGATCAAATAGAATCTAAAAAAGAAAAAGCAACTAGTTGGGATGCTTTTATATCGCTTAAAAACGCCATTAATGAATTAAAAGAAAAAGAACGAAGAATAATAACCGAAAGGTTTTTAATTGGTAAAACACAAATGGAAATAGCAGAAGAAATAGGAATATCACAAGCCCAAGTATCAAGATTAGAAAAAGGTGGCATCGAAGAATTAAAAAGTAAAATGTTGTGATTGAGTTTTTCGTTTAATTAATTTATAATACATAAATGAGGTGATTTTATGTATAAAGATGATGAAATAAGTTTAAATTTTTATGTACAATACTATGAATTAGTAAGTTTATTAAAGCAAAAAGCAGCAGCATCAGCAAAACTTAATAATCTAGAAATTTTACTTAGGTATTTTATTAATAACTATGAATTTTTTAACGAAGAAGAAAAGAAACTTACGAAAAACATAATTATGATAGCAACTGGTATTTCTAATAAAACAAACACTTATTATAATTTTGTTAAAGATCAAAAAGAGCGTTGCTTAAGCTTAACTAAAGATTTAAAAAATAAATTAAAAGAGCCTACAAAGTAAGCTCTTTTTTAGTGGTATAAAGGAGTAAGTAGTGTTTTTGAGTGTATAAGTAGCAGTTAGAAGTACCACTAATTCTAACTACAATTTAATTATATCTACCAAATATTAAATTTTAATGTCAAAATTATTAAAATTTATTAAGCCTTAAGCTTTTGGTAAAACAAATATTATAGACAATCCACCGATACTATTATTTTTAGCATAAATTCTTCCGTCTAAAGAACTTATTATCTGCTTACATATAGAAAGTCCAAGACCTGATATTTTTCTTGATGGATCACTGGTATATAATGGCTCAAAGATTCTTTTTAAGTCCTTTTCATCAGCTATGCCACCACCATTATCAGCAATTTCAAACCTAATTAAGTTAGCACGTGATGTAACATCAATGTTTATAACTCCAGCTTTTCCATTAAAATGCGTAACACTATTTGTAATAACGTTACTAAATACCCTTTTTAATTTAACTTGATCTACGTTTATAAACTTCTCATTACAATTAGTTTTTATACTTAATTTAATGTTTTTATCTAAAAGCTCATCTTCAAAGTCTTTTTTTACATACTCTAAAATACTTTTAATAGTTACCTTTTCTAATTTTAAAGTCTCTTTTATATTACAACTTTGATAATCATCAAACTCTTCTAATATTCCTTTCATCGTTAAGGCCTTATTATATATTTTATCTATGTATTTTTGCTTTTTTTCATCACTTAGGTTACTGTTTTTAAGTCTGTCTGCATAACCAATTACCGATGTTAAAGGAGTTTTTATATCATGAGAAATAGAAGCTATAATCTGATTTTGATTTTCCTTTTCAAGCTCTAGACTATCAACCATATCAACAAACGCGTTTTGTATTTGTTGCATGTTTTTAGGCATCTTTCTTTTAAATGGCCTTTTACCAAACTTATACGCGTTTATATCTTTAGTAATCGTATCTATTGGATCAATAAGCTGTTTTGAACTTATGAAAAATAGTACTATTATAACGCAAGAAACAATTATTATTTCATAAAACACAAAGTTTCTTACCAAGTTATTACCAGGCGTTACTAGTACGTTTGAATAAGTAAGTTCATATTCTTTTTGCTCAATTTCAATCGTTGTTGTTGATGAAAAAAGTTTAGAAACATCTTTATTATTAGTATAAACCGTTTTACCATTTACATCTTTTAAGATTATATAGCCACCATTATTATCAACGTACATTTTTATTAAATCAAGTGCCTCATCAAAACTTTTACCCTCGATGCTTTTGACTATTATTGAAATACTTTCATGATTCTTATCCTTAGCAGATACCATACTACTAGTTATTTTATCAGACAAATAAAAATTATAATACGAAAATAAAAAACCAGAGTTAACCGCGAGCAAAATAATAACAATAAGTAAAGTTATAGTTTTACTAGACCACCTTTTCATTCTTGCACCTTAACAAATTTATATCCCATACCCCAAATGGTTTTAATGTATTTTTCATCTTTATCAAGTTTATTTCTTAAACTTTTTATGTTAACCGCAACAGTCCCTATGTCGCCATAATTATTTTTCCATACGCTTTGATATATCTGATCTTTAGATAAAACAATTCCAGCGTTTTCCATTAAGTATCTTAAAAGTTCAAACTCCTTAGTAGAAAGCATAACCGCTTCTCCGTTTTTAAATACTTCAAAACTTTCCTTATTAAGCTTTATCTCACCTATTTCAATCGTGTTTCCTTTTTTATTTCCTAAAATTCTTTTATCCCTTCTTAAATGAGCCTTAACACGGGCTACTAACTCCTCATTTATAAAAGGCTTAGTAATATAATCGTCCGCTCCTACTTCAAAACCAACTAACTTAGAAGTTAAATTTGTTTTAGCAGTAACAAAAATAATTGGACTACTTGTTAAATTTCTTATCGTTGCACATACTTCCGTACCATTTATATCAGGCATCATAACATCTAACAATATAAGATCAAAATCCTCTTCTTTTACTTTTAATATAGCAGTATTACCATCATTTGCAATATCCGTTTCATACCCTTCATCTTCTAATATGTCAGATATTAACTCTGCTATATCATTTTCATCATCAACAATAAGTATTTTATCCATTATATCACCTTCTTATAAATATTATAACACGTTATAAAATAAAGGAAAATTAAAAATTATTAAAAGGAAGCATTACTAGCTTCCCTTGCTTTTATGCAACAATAACATTTAAAGTACTAACTTTATTTAAAGCGGCTTCTTTACACTCTTCATCCTTTACATAAACAGTCATACTTTTATTAATAAAATCTTCACTTAGTACACTTTCTACTTGACTTACCGAAAAACTTGATAAATTTAATTCTTCAATATTTTGTGAAAACGCAATTAATCTATTAACGTTTGTTACGTTAGTCATATCAAACGAAGATAAATCAAGTTTCTTTAAAGATGACATTCCTCTAAACATTTGATACATACTGGTTACCTTAGATAATCTCCAACCCGATAAATCCAGTTCTGTTAGTGAAGCGCACCCAAAGAACGTACCTTGACCACTACTTCCATTAGTAACACTAGTTACAGAAGAAACGTCCCAATTACTAACATTTAAAGTCTTTAAATTCTTACAATTAGAAAAAGTTTCTACTAAATTTGTTACTTTTGATGTGTCCCAATTATTCAAGTCGAGTGATTCTAACTTTGTACAATTTGCAAACATTGCTTCTAATGATGTTGCACTAGAAATATCCCATGATCCTATATCTAGTTTAATTATACTATCACACTGATAAAACATTCCACCATATATTCTTCCAAATGTACTTACTTTTGAAACATCCCATCCGCTTATATCTAGTGCCTGCAGTTTTCTACAACTTGCAAACATAGATGACATATTCGTTACATTTCCTGTTTTGAAATGTGAAACTTCAAGATTTACGATATTAGAACAGCCTTTAAACATAGCTGCCATATTTGTCACTTTTGATGTATCAAATGATGATATATCTAAATTTGTTAAACCAGAGCAATTTGAAAACATAGATGACATATTCGTTACGCTTTGAGTATTAAAATTACTTAAATTGATACTTACCAGTTTAGAGCAACCGTAAAACATACTACCCATACTTGTTACATTGGATGTATCAAAAGATGATACATCTAGTTCTGTTAATGAAGAACACCCACTAAACATACTATTCATAGAAGTTACCTTTGATGTATCGAATGATGATACATCCAAATCAGTCAAAGATGAACAACCATAAAACATATACTGCATACTAGTTAGATTTGATGTGTCAAAACTCGATAAATCAAGGCTTGTTAAAGAAGAACAATTATAAAATATTGATGACCATTGACTGTTTCCAATATCTGTAACATTTTTGGTGTTAAAATTTGATAAATCTAGCTTTTCTAGTGATGAACATGACCAAAACATAGCATACATAGTTGTTACATTTTTTGTATTAAATGTAGACATATTGATTGTTTTTAATCCTGAACAATTATAAAACATTCCTCTCATATTTGTTACATTCGATGTATCAAACAAAGATAAATCTAGCTCTGTTAACAAATTGTCTCCATAAAACATCGCATACATATTAGTTGTATTTGATGTATTAAAATAGTTATTAAAATTAATAGATGTTAATTTAGTAAAGTTTCTAAATAAACTACTAGAACTAACTGGAGCTTCTACTTCTCCTATTCCTCCTATGTATAACTCGTATAAATCATTGTTATCAGAGTCTTTATACCATGCTATTACTGATCCATCTTTGTTATATGATGCATCCCAATATCCTATCGCATCTTCTCCTACCTCTAGTGTTGGTAAAAATGTTATTTCTTCTACACTCTCTTTTGTTATCGTTCCATTATAAAATGTACTTGTTCCTTCACCATCATTTCCTCCTGCTAAAACAGATTCAGGTTTTACAAAGTTAAATTTTATTGTGGTATCTAAGTTGGTGTTAGATGGTAAGCTTACGTCATCTTTATACTTTATTGTTACAGTAAACTCTTTTATATCTCCTGGATTAATTAATTCTCTTAAACCTATTCCTTCTATTACGTATTCCATGTTGGTGTTATTATTTATAGGTTGCTCTATTGAATCTATCCACATTGCTACATTTCCTAGGTTTGTTATTTCTACTTTATAGGTTATTGTAGAAGTTAATTCTTTTAAGTCTACTCCTAGTTTTATCGTGTTTTTAGAATAATCACTTTCATAATTTTCTAAAGCGTTATTTACTATTTCTGATAGCTCTACATTAGTTATCCTTATATCTTCTTGAGGTCTAAACTTAGCCTCTCCACTTATCTTTATTTCTCTATTTAATGCAGCATATCCAACACTAAATGAAAGTACGAATATCGTAACTAGCATGAACATCATTTCGTTAAACTTATTCTTTTTTATTTTCTTATCTTTTACTTTTCTTAATCTTAACCTCATGTGGATAACCCTCTTTTTTAGCATATTCTACATGTTTATAATATCATATACCCCCCCCCGGTCAA
>CALVSY010000028.1 GCA_944359725.1 uncultured Bacilli bacterium
AAGTTTTCAACTACCCTTAAAAATGATGTAAAAGAAACACCTGATAATATAAGAAATGCAACACGTGCAGTATATGCAATGACATCTTCAACTTATGATGATGTAACAGGGGAGGGAAGTGTAGGTCTTACTCATGCTAATGGGTTAACCAATGTAATTGATATCGATTGTGGTTATAAATCAAATGATGTTTGGGGACACGAATTAGGTCATGCAGTTGACTATCGTTTTACAAAATTATCTGGAAAAAATATGTTCTCAAGCAGATCAGAATTAGTTTCATTATATAATAAGTATAATAACAGTGGTAATAAGAATTTAAGAACTGATAAATTTGCTAGCTCAGGAGAGTTCTGGGCAGATATCTTTAACTATTACTTTAGAACGTATATATCAAAGACCACAACTAAACAAAACAGTGAATACAAGGGTCTTACTTATCCAAGTGACATAGTAAATATAGTAAGTTCATATTTAAACGAATATAACAGTTATTCTAATTAAAATCATATTGTTTAAAAAGTTATCTTTTGATAGCTTTTTAATTTTTAAAAATAATTAGCACTCAGGTATTGACATTGCTAAAATTGCATATTATAATGGTATCAGACTACAAGAAAAGAAGGTGATCGATTTGCTTAGTGAAAGACAAAATAAACTTCTTAAGATGATTGTAGAAGAATATATTAAAACGGCTAATCCAGTAGGATCGCAAGGGTTATGTGATAAATTAAAGTGTTCGTCCGCAACGATAAGAAACGAAATGGCTTATCTTGAAGAAAAAGGATATTTGGAAAAGACGCACACGTCATCTGGTAGGGTGCCTAGTGAAGATGGTTATAGATATTACGTTGATAATCTAATGGAACCTAAAAAGATGACTGGTGAAGACGTTTTAAGACTTCAAAGGATATTTAACAATAAGCAGCTCGTTTTATCGGATGTTATAACTAAAAGCATGGAAATAATATCTGATATAACAAATTTAACTTCTGTTGTTTTGGGTTCGACAAGTGCCGAGAACAAACTAAAAAAAGTAGAGGTTGTTCCGATGGATAGTAAAAACGTTATCGCAATTGTAATAACGGATAAAGGTCACGTTGAACATAAGGAGTTAAACATTGGCGAGGGTGTATCACCTAATGAAGTTAAAAAAGTAGTTGAGTTAATTAATAAACTTCTTGTTGGAACACCGCTTGATGAGGTATCAAGTAAGCTAGAGTTTGAAATTAAACCAATAATTGGAAATTATGTTAAATCACATGAAGCTTTATATCAAGCGTTTTATAATGCGTTTAATGAGTTTTCCTTTAAAAACCATATGTATATGTCAGGTAAAACAAAACTGTTAGATTATCAAGAATTTGATAATGTTAAAAAGGTAAAAGAAATATTAAATAAGTTTGATGATGCGGATATGGTAAGGAAAATAGAGGCTGATGATAATGACATAAACGTATACATTGGGCATGAAAATAACTTTGATGATGATATGTCAATTATTAAAACAAAGTACAAAATAGGTGATCTAGAAGGGACCGTTGCAATTATGGGACCAAAAAGAATGGATTATGAAAAAGTTGTATCACTTTTAGATTACATCAAAAAGCATATAGAAAGGTAATGGTAATATGAAAGAAGATGAGAATTTGAAAAAAAATAAAGAAGAAGTAAAAGAAGAACAAAACGAAGAAAAAAAAGTAGATGAACAAGAAACTAGAACTGATAATGAAGAAGAAAAAATAGAAATAACAAAAGAAGAAGTAATGGAATTAAATAAAAAAATAAATGAGCAAGAACAAAAATTTTTAAGGGCTCAAGCAGACTTAGTAAACTATAGGAAAAGAAAAGATGAGGAAGTAGAAAGACTACTTAAGTTTGCCAATGAAGATTTAATCATTGATATATTACCAATTCTAGATAACTTTGAAAGAGCAATAGCACTTAACGTAAGTGAAAATAGTGATTTAGCAAAGTTTAAAGATGGTATCATAATGGTTTATAACTCACTTAAGGGAGTGCTTGAAAAATACGGTGTAAAAGAAATTGAGGCATTTGATAAACCGTTTGATCCAATGTATCACCAGGCTGTTACAACAAAGACTAATGATGAAAAAGAAAAAGACGTAGTTTTACAAGTATACCAAAAAGGATATACTTTAAAAGATAAAGTAATAAGACCAGCGATGGTTGAAGTAAATAAATAAAAATAAGAAAGGATGATTTTATATGAGTAAAATAATAGGTATAGACTTAGGTACAACAAATTCATGTGTTGCTGTACTAGAAGGTGGCGAAGCTAAGGTTATCGCTAATAAGGAAGGTGAAAGAACAACACCATCAGTTGTTGCGTTTAAAGATGGTAAAACAATTGTCGGTGGTGCTGCTAAAAGACAAATGGTTATTAACCCAGATACCATAAGATCTATTAAAAGATTAATGGGTACTGATAAGAAAGTAAAAGCAAATGGTAAGGAATATACTCCAGAAGAAGTTTCTGCAATGATCTTAAGTGATTTAAAGGAAACTGCTGAAAGTTATTTAGGAGAAAAAGTTACCAAAGCAGTTATTACTGTTCCAGCATACTTTAATGATGCTCAAAGACAAGCTACCAAAAATGCTGGTAAGATTGCTGGCTTAGAGGTTGAACGTATCATAAACGAACCTACCGCTGCATCACTTGCATATGGTCTTGATAAGCAAGAACAATCTCAAACAATACTTGTATACGACTTAGGTGGTGGAACGTTTGATGTATCTATCCTTGAGTTAGGTGATGGTGTATTTGAAGTTAAATCAACAAGCGGTAATAACCACTTAGGTGGAGATGATTATGACGCTAGAATAGTTGATTTCTTAGTTGATGAAATTAAAAAAGAGCATGATGTTGACTTATCTTCTGATAAGATGGCTATGCAAAGATTACAAGATGCTGCTGAGAAGGCTAAGAAAGATTTGTCTGGTATGACAACAACTCAAATTTCATTACCATTCTTAGCACAAGGTAAAGATGGCGTTATTAACTTTGAGACAACCTTAACAAGAGCTAAATTTGAACAATTAACAGATGATTTAACTGAATCTACTCTAGAACCAGTTAGAAAGGCTCTTAAAGATGCTAACCTTAAGGCTAGTGACATTGATAAGGTATTGTTAGTCGGTGGATCAACTCGTATTCCAAAAGTGCAAGAGTTAATCAAGAAAGAACTTGGTAAAGAACCTTCTAAAGGTGTTAACCCAGATGAGGTTGTTGCAATGGGAGCTGCTATTCAAGGCGGAGTATTATCAGGTGATGTAAATGATATCGTACTTCTTGATGTAACACCACTTTCACTAGGAATAGAGACAATGGGTAATGTTATGACTATTTTAATTCCAAGAAATACAACGATACCAACTTCTAAATCACAAGTATTCTCAACCGCTGCAGATAACCAACCAGCCGTTGACATACACGTACTTCAAGGTGAAAGACCAATGGCATCTGATAATAAGACTTTAGGAAGATTCCAATTAACTAACATACCTCCAGCACCAAGAGGAGTACCTCAAATTGAAGTTACTTTTGACATTGACGCAAATGGAATTGTAAACGTTAAAGCAAAAGACTTAGGTACTGGTAAAGAACAAGCTATTACGATTACTGCATCAACTAACTTAACTGATGAAGAAATCGAAAAGATGCGTAAGGAAGCTGAGGAAAACAAAGCTGAAGACGATAAGAAAAAGGCTTTAGCAGATGCTAAAAACGAAGCTGATCAAATGATCTTTACTACTGAAAAAGCTATTAAAGACTTAGGTGATAAAGTAGATAGTAAAGAAAAGGAAGAAGCAGAAAAACTTGTTAAAGACTTACAAGATGAACTTGTAAAAGACGATTTAGATGCAATTAAAGCGGCAACCGAAAAATTAAAGGATAAAGCAATGCAACTAGGAGCTAAAGTATACGAAGAAGCTAATAAAAAAGCACAAAGTGAAGCTAATAACGCATCATCAAGTGATAATAAAAAAGATGATGAAGAAGTAGTAGACGCAGAATTCGAAGAGAAAAAATAAACGGCATAAAAGTTCTAGTTAATCTAGAACTTTATGTTTGTAAAAGGAGATTACATGGTTAAAGAAGAAAAGTTAAGAAGCGAAGTAGATGATAAATATAAATGGGATTTAACCAGGATGTATAAAACGGATGATGACTTTAATTTGGATTGTGATAAATTACTAGAGTTAATTGACCGAATAAAAAGTTATAAAGGAATTATTACAAAAGATGCAAAAACTTTATGTGATTACTTAAAGTTAGAAGAAGAAATAGATATTATTTTTACTAATTTATATGTTTATGCAAATGCTTTAAACGATGAGGACGTATCTAATATAAAGTCACAAAAAAAATATAATAAAGTTTTAA
The DNA here is from genome assembly GCA_944359725.1 of uncultured Bacilli bacterium. Classification (GTDB taxonomy): domain Bacteria; phylum Bacillota_I; class Bacilli_A; order RF39; family UBA660; genus Aphodocola. The sequence continues at coordinate 4,409 of CALVSY010000028.1, forward strand.
ATTTATTATCTAAATATAATGAAGCCTCATCTTTTACTACTCCAGAGTTATTAAAAACTGATTATGATGTAATAAAAAAATATATTAATGAAAATGATGATTTAAAAGAATACTCATTTGATTTAGAGGAAATATATCGCTTTCAACCATATGTTTTAAGTGAGCCTGAAGAAAAATTGGTGGCTAACTTATCTGATTTGTCACAGCATTTTGAAAATAATTTTAGCATTATAAATAATACGCTAGTTGATTTAGGATATATAAAAGATGAAAATGGCGTAAAGGTTAAACTTACTAATGGAAATTATTCTAAATACATAATGTCTAATAATAGGAAAGTAAGAAAAGAAGCTTTTGAGGCTAAAGGAAAAGCATATAAAAAATTCTCTAATTTAATATCCACTGATTATGGAGCATACATTAAAGCATGTGCCATGATTGCTAAGGCTAAAAAATATGATTCTACGATAAAGATGTATTTATTTCCTGATGGTATGACTAAAGAGATTTACGATAATTTACTTAAGGTATCAGATGATAATCTAAGTGTTTTACATAAATATTTTAAGATTAGAAAAGAAGTTTTAAAGTTAGATACTCTGGAGCCTTATGATTTATCGGTACCATTAGTTAAAGATTATAATAAGGTGTATAAACCAGAAGATGCAAAAGAATTAATTTGTAAAGCACTTAGTGTTTATGGAAATGAATATGTTAATCAGTTAAGGAGTTTTTTTGATAACAGAAATATAGATTTTTATCCTAACAAGGGTAAAAGATCTGGTTATTATCAAAATAATTCATATAAAGATATTATCGTGTTTGGAAATTATAATGATGATTTTAACTCAGTATCATCTATTGCTCATGAACTTGGTCACGCGATGCATTCTTATTATTCTATGAAAAACAACCCACCTCATTTATCAGAACACACTCTTTTGGTTGCGGAAGTAGCATCACTTACTAACGAAATGCTTTTATCTAATTATGTTGTTAATAATACTGATGATAAAGATCTTAAATTATGTGCCTTAAATAATATTATAGAGGTTTTTGCAGATAACTTTTTTGGTACTTTATCATTAGGTTCAGTATTTGAAAAAATAGTTCATGAAAAAGCTTTTAACGGTGATGATTTAAGTGAGGAAGATTTTAATGATATTTATGGTAAGTTAGTTAATAAGCATAATGGATCTTTCGTTAATGATTCTTCTTATTTAAAATATAATTGGTGCAGGATACCGCATTTTTATAATCCTTTTTATTATTATAAATATTCTATTGGAGCATGCGGGGCATGTTACGTTTCTAATAGAATATTAAAAGGTGATAAAGAGTTTTTAAATAAATATTTAAATTTTCTTAAACTCGGTGGGCGAATGAATCCGCTTGATGAGTTAAAAACCATAGGTTTTGATCTTAATGATACTAATGTTATAGAACAGGCAATACATTATTTTGATGAACTTCTAGATAAATTTATGGTAATATATAATAGTTAGGAGGTAAAAAAGCATGAATAAAAAAGATTATTATGAGGTGCTTGGCGTTTCAAAAGACGCAAGTGAAGCTGAAATAAAAAGTGCTTTTAGAAAATTAGCTAAAAAATACCATCCAGATGTATCTAAAGAACCTGATGCTGCAGAGAAGTTTAAAGAAGCTCAAGAAGCTTACGCGGTATTATCTGACAAAGATAAAAGAAGCAGGTATGATCAGTTTGGTCATGCTGCCTTTGATCAAAATGGAGGCTTTGGAGGAGCCGGTGGCTTCTCTGGATTTGAGGATTTTGATCCGTCAGATATATTAAGAGATATATTTGGCCAAGGATTTGGATTTTCTGGTTCGTCATTCTTCTCTGGAGGTGGCGGAAGAACTTCTTCTAGAAGGACAAAAACAAAGGGTCCAGACATAAACGTTTTATTTGAAATGTCATTTGAGGAAGCTGCAAGAGGTACTTCAACAACGGTTGAGTTAAATATCGATGATACATGTGATGTTTGCGGCGGACTCGGAGGCACAGGTGCTAAAACATGCCCTACATGTAATGGCACGGGTTACGTAAGACAAGAGCAAAGAAGTATATTAGGTGCTTTTGTATCTCAAAGGGTATGTCCAACATGCGGTGGCACGGGTGAGACTTACACTAATAAATGTTCATCATGTAAAGGAACAGGTAAGAAGCGCGTTAAGAAAAAAATCGTTGTTAACGTACCAGCAGGCGTTGATACAGGAGACCATTTAAGGGTAGCGGGTAAAGGTCCTGCAGGAGAAAACGGTGGACCAAATGGAGATGTATACATTGAAATAAAAGTAAAAGATCATCCATTATTTACCAGAAACAGTGAGGATTTATATGTTACTTTACCAATTACTTTTGCAGAAGCAGCATTAGGATGCAAAAAAGAAGTACCAACGCTTGATGGAAACATTATCTTATCAGTTCCATCTGGCACACAAACAGGAGATAAACAGCGCGTAAAAGGCAAAGGACTAAAGAGTCCTGCAAGACGTAAAACAGGTGATTTATACGTGGTATTTAAAGTTATTACTCCAACTAAGTTAGATAGAAAACAAAAGAAATTGTTTGAGGATTTAAATAAAACTAATTTAAAAACAAGTGACTTTGATTTGTATGAAAAGTACGTAAATAAAGGATAATGTTAAAAAGCATTATCCTTTATTTAATATTTTATTAAAATAAGAAAATAATGTGGTTAACTTATATATTATTATTTTTAATATTTAATTTTGGTAAAAAATGGTATAATAAATATATACTATAGAAAGCAAGTGATGATATTGGATAGGAAAACTGGTTTAACTAAAGATGAAGTAAAACAAAGAATTAATGCTGGAAAAGTAAACTATGATACAACAACTCCAAGTAAAAGTATCAAGCAAATTCTAATTGAAAACACATGCACTTTATTTAATTTTATAAACATTGTTTTAGGTATTGCAATAGTTGCTGTTGGATCATATAAAAACCTTTTATTTTTAGGGGTTGTTATTTGTAATACCTTAATTAGTACTATTCAGGAAATAAGGGCAAAAAAAATAGTAGATAAACTATCTGTTATATCATCTTCTAAAGCAAAGGTAATTCGTGATGGTGCTTTAAATGAAATACATATTAATGATATCGTATTAGATGATTTAATAATATATGAATTAGGAAACCAAGTAGTTGCAGATTCAAAAATAGTAGAAGGTTATTGTGAGGTTAATGAATCTTTTATAACTGGAGAGTCTAAAACCATATTTAAAAAAGAGGGGGATATGCTTTTATCCGGAAGTTTCATCGTAAGTGGAAACGTAAAAGCAAGAGTAATTCACGTAGGGCTTGATAATTATACATCGGTTATTTCTCATGATGCTAAGGAAATGAAAAAAGAGGTTAACTCTGAGATAATGCGTTCTTTAAATAAAATTGTAAAATATGTATCAATTGCACTTGTTCCAATTGGTATTTTGCTTTTACTAAGGCAGTTTTCCATAGATGGTAACACTACTACAAATGCGGTAACAAGCGTCGTTGCGGCCCTTATTGCAATGATACCAGAAGGCTTGATACTTCTTGTTTCAACGGTTTTAGCAATAAGTGTTTTAAGATTATCAAAACATAACGTTTTAGTTCAGGATTTATATTCGCTTGAGACATTAGCTCGGGTTGATACTTTGTGTTTGGATAAAACAGGAACAATAACAGAAGGTAAAATGGAAGTGGTAGATGTTATTCCACTTAATAATCATAAAATGAGTGATATAGATAACGCTATGGAAATTATTTCTACCAACTTAAATGATAAAAACCCAACCTTTAATGCAATAAATGAAAAGTATGGTAATAACTCAAGTGTAAAAGCGGTAAAAAACATTAATTTTTCATCAGAAAGGAAGTACTCAGGGGTAATTTTAAAAGACTGTTCTTTTATCATGGGAGCGCCTGAATTTGTATTAGAAGAAGACTTGAAAAAATACGAGCGTAAAATAGATGAATTATCAAGTTGCCATAGGGTTTTAGTACTTGTTAAAACTGATGTTATTAAAGATAATAAATTGCCTAAGTTTAAAGATGTGTTAGCACTTGTTTTAATTCATGATAAAATAAGGCCAGATGCTATAAATACAATATCGTATTTTATAGATAACGATGTTAATATAAAAGTAATATCAGGAGATAGTGTATCAACCGTAAGATCCATTGCAGAAGAAGTAGGAATAGAAGTTACTGGATGTTTTGATGCAAGAGAAATAACAAATGATACTGATATAAATAAAGTGGTAGAAGAAAATAATGTTTTTGCTCGTGTTAAACCCGATCAAAAAAGAATGCTTATTAAAGCACTTAAAAATAACGGACATGTTGTTGCGATGACAGGAGATGGGGTAAACGATGTTTTAGCATTAAAAGAATCTGATTGTGGTATTGCGATAAATGATGGTGCTGATGCTGCAAGAAACGTTTCTGAATTAGTGCTTTTAGATTCTAATTTCGACGCGATGCCAGAGGTTGTAAAAGAAGGAAGAAGAACGATTAATAACGTAGAAAGATCAGCAACACTGTTCTTATCTAAAACGATATATGCATCACTCCTTGCGGTATTATTTTTATTTATTAATTATACTTATCCTTTTATACCAATACAAATGACTTTAATTAATAGTTTAACAATTGGAATACCGGCATTTATTTTAGCATTAGAACCTAATCATGCAAGAGTTAAGGGAAAGTTTTTTATAAACGTTATTAGTAAAGCAATACCAAGTGGTATAACAACGGTTGTTAACATTTTACTTTTAGTGTTTGTTGCAAGTTTAATTAATTTGCCTCATGATGAGACTTCAACAATTGCGGTAATAATAACTGCTTATACTGCTATTTTACTTATATATAGAATTAGTAAGCCACTTAACTTGCTTAGAAAATCACTTTTAGCATTAATAACTATCGTTCTTCTTTTAATGATTTTAACGCCTATTGGAAGGAGCATATTCTCACTTGTTTGGTTAAGTCCTAACGCACTTTTAATTCTTCTTCCTTTAATGTATATTTCAACTAGGCTATTTAAGCTATTAAGTAATTTACTTTCTATGTTAATAAAAAAGAAGAGTAATTGGTTTATTTAAAAAGGAGTAGTTATGAAAAAAATAATATTTTCGGATATTGATAGAACACTTGCAAAGGAAGGTGTTATATCAAATAGAAATATCAAGTATATAAAAAAATACGTAAGTAAAGGAAATTTATTCGTATTAGTAAGTGGAAGAACTATTTTATATACTAAAGATATTTCTATAAAAACTGGTGCAAGTAAGTATGTAATATGCAATAACGGTGCTGTTATTTATGACTATGAAAATAATAAAATAATTTCTATGGAAAAGATTCCGTTTAAAGTAGTAAAAAAAGTGTTTGATATCGCTAAGAAATACGCATCAAGATTTATAATAGGAACAAATAATAATACTTATGTAAATAAAATGTTATATGAAAATGAGACGTTAATTGAAGATATTACTAAAGATTTTTATGATAATAATATAATTTGTCAAATAACAATATCTAATAAAGATAAAGAGGTAATAAAAAAAGTAATTGAAGAAGTAAATAAAATAAAAGACATAAAGATTATAAATAGATGTAGGTCGTTATATGATGATTCTTATGTTCCAAATGGTAATATATGGATAGATATAACAAATGAAAACGTAAATAAAGGCAAAGCGGTATTAGACTTACTTAAGTATTTTAACATTGATTTAGAAGATAGTGTAAGAATTGGTGATGATTTAAATGATTTATCCATGTTTTTTGATAAAGGACTAAACGTAGCGGTAGAAAACGCGATGCGTGATTTAAAAAACAAGGCTGATTTTATAACTAAATCGTGTGAAGAGGATGGAGTTTCTTATGCTATTGAAAAAATAATGAGTGAAAAAATTTAAAAAAAATAAAATTTGTGAGTATGGCATATTTTGGAGGGTGTAAAGGATGCAAAAAAGCGATTTTGTTCTAAGAATAAAATCGTTTTTTAGTATGAAAAATAATGCAAAAATACCTGTTTTTGCGATTTGCAAAGGAATTTAATATGTGGTAGTATGCGAA
>CALVSY010000029.1 GCA_944359725.1 uncultured Bacilli bacterium
ACGCATTCTTCCACTAGTTTTACTAACTTTTCTTGCTGGTACGGCCATGATAACACCTCCTATAATAAATCTTTTAACTTAGCGAGGCTATTATTTGCCTTTGGTTCGCTATCAGTTATAAGTTCCCAACCGTCGCCTTTGGTTTTCATATTTTTAGCCTTAGGGCTGACGACTTTCATGGGAATTTCCATTAATATATTTTCCCATATTATTGGTAAAATATCAATAGTTTTTTGGTTTTTTTTGAAGTTTTCCGTTATTTCATTTAAATTTTCTTTGACTTCTAAAGCAAATTGGTAATCTACTGGTTCTAAAGTAAGGTTACAAGGTAAAACCATTTTGCCTTTGAGATTTAACGTCAAAAAATATTCATCTAAGTTGGAAGTTATTTCACCTTTAACTTCGATTTCATCCATGCTTAGTATCCCAGCTTTTTCTAAGTCTTCCCTTGGAAAAGCTACTTTAGTATCGATGATAATTTTAGGCTTTGTATTTAAAAAACTTAAATCAATTTCCATGAAATCACCGTAAACATTATATATTATTTTTTGTTTGAGTGCAAATTAGTATGTTTTTTTTATTTTTAGGTAAACTATTTTTAGGTGGTTCTTATGAACATTTTAATATATATAGCTATATTTGTATTTAAAATAATCGAAGATGCTTTAGCAACTTTAAGATTAATTATCGTTAGTAATGGGAAGAAAAAATTGGGGGCTATTTTACAGTTTGTCGTAACATTAATATGGATTATATTAACTGGAACCGTTTTAATGGGACTGCAAAAAGATATTTTTAAAGCAATAGCTTTTGCGTTTGGAGCTTTATTTGGTTCATATTTAGGTAGTGTCTTAGAAGAGAAAATGGCACTTGGAACAAATGCTTTTATGGTGGAAATAAAAAACGATAAAGCAAATGAACTTATAAGAATTTTAGAAAAAGAGAAATTTCAAATTTCAAAGATTAAAAGTGGGAATGATGGAAAAATAATTTTAATGATTACTGGTGCTAGAAAACAAACCAACAAAATAGTTAAAATTATTAAGAAAATTGATGATAAAGCTATAATATTGAGTGAAAAAGTTAAAATTGTTCCTGCTCTTTAATAAATTTATATATTTGTTTTGGTTTATCAGTTATAATGTTTTCATATTTATCTATTTTATCTAATTCTTGACGAGTATTAATCGTCCATCTAAAAGTTTCTTTTGTTGGAATGGATTTACGGTATGAATAATTAATAGAGTTAAAGTCAAAATTATTATTTAAATACTTATTATTTATTTTTACACTAATAATTAGACCGCTTTTTATTTTATATTTTGATTTAAAGTGTTTTATAAATTTATAGTTAAAACTACAGATATAATAATTTAAATTATATCTTTTTATTATACCAATTAACTTCTTAGACATAATTTTAATATCTTTGTCATCCACTTTAATTTCTATCATGATTATTTTATTATTGTGGACATTATTTAGGATTTCCTCTAATGTGTTTAAACCTAATTTTTGTAGTTTAACTGCATTTGTATGTCTTATATAATTTCCATTATAAAATGGATCGTGATTAATGATTAGTTTATTATCTTTAGTTAATCTTATATCAAATTCAACACCGTCAGTATATTTATCATTTAAACTACTTATAATGGCTTCTAGGCTATTTTCTTTATGAACTCCATCATTACCTCTATGAGCAATTATCTTCATAATATATTTTATTTTTTAGTATTTGTTTTATACAATCAAGTAGAGAAAAATAATTAACTTTTAATTATTGTGTCCTCTCACACTACCTAGCCGTATGCCATGCATGGCACACAAAAATGGCCGCTTTAAAGCGACCTAGGAGTAAAAAGTGAGTAGAATACTCACAAAGAAATTATATTCCCCTTGCCCAACCCTCGAATATTACTATTCTACCAACTAGATAATTTCTTTATTATGAATTTTTTATTTGTTGTTTATTTAATTATAAAACATTTTTAAACATATGGCAACTTTTTTTGCTGATTTTTTGTATTTTTTATATATCTATATAGCTTTACAATTAAAAGTAGGTCATATAAAGTGCAACAGAAAAACAAACTCTTGCTTGTTATCCTCTTTTATTCATATATGGTTTAACTTTGTTATAAACTATTTGATTTATTGCTTCAATATCTTTCGGTTTGCCATTTTCGGCACATTCAATGGTTACAAAATTATATTTTTTAGCAAGTTCTAGATATGATGTAAATGTCAATACTTCAATGTACAAAAATGGGAATTTAAGTATGTACAAAAATGGGAATGAAAATGCTCACTTATTTTAACTGTTGCTCCTTACTTGTCTTCATTCATTTCTAAAATATCTTTGGTACGATATGATTTACCATTAATGTTAAAAACATGACAGTGATATAGTAATCTATCAAGAATCGCATTAGCTAATATCGGATCGCCAAACATTTCTGCCCATTTGTTAAAAGCAATATTAGAAGTAATAATAGTTGATTTTTTTTCGTATCGTTTGTTGATTAATTGAAACAATATATTAGCTTCTAGTTTATCAATTGGTAAAAACCCAACTTCATCAATTATTAATAATTTATATTTGTTATAAAATTTTATTCTTTCTTCTAATCTGTTTTCATTATAAGCCTTTTTTAAGTTATTAATTAAATCATTACAGTTAATAAAATATGTTATCTGTCTATTTTTAGCTGCTTCAATACCAATGGCAGTGGCAAGGTGGGTTTTACCCACACCTGGACTACCAACAAATATAATATTTTCTTTATTTTCAATAAATCTCAAATTTTTAAGCTCTAGTATTTTTTCTTTATTAACTGACGGCTGAAATGAAAAATCATAGTCATCAAATGTTTTAATATATGGAAAATTGGCCACTCTCACACACCCATGAATTGCCTTTTCCTCTTTGTATTTTAATTCTTCTTCTGTAAGTTTATATAAGGATTCTACTATATCTATTTTTTTATCGTTTATTAAGTTAATATATGAATCTAATTGTTCTTTAAATTTGTTTAATTTAAGTTTTTCTAAATTGTTTAATAATTTATTATAATTGCTCATTTTTTAATTTCCTTTCTAATTTTTTAATTGTTATTCTTCTTTTTCTTTTGTTAGTTTTCCTAATAACTCTAAATTTTTTTGAGCCATAGTTTCAATATCATTTTCAGTTTTATATGGCAATGTTTCTTTTAAAGCTTCTGTATAATGATTTTCATCATAATTAATTTTATTTGATGAAATATTATGCGAAGCAATAAGATTTTTGTTATAATATATATAAAGTTTATTATCAATCTCTTTTAATTTAACTGTTTGATTAATATACTTTTTGGGAACAGAATACTGTGAACCTTTGTAATAAATAAGCAAACCATTAGATACTTTAGCTGGTAACATAGTATCTAAATATTGATCAATTATTGTTTGTTTAGGTAATGGGTTTAAGTATTCTTTTTCTTTACGAAATAAGCTTACAGGAGTCATTCCTGTTGTTTGATTGATTTCCAAATTAATTTGTTCGTTAAGTTTTTTAATAATATAAATTAATTCTTTTTCATCTTCAAATTCACCATTATAAGGAATAAGCCATTTCATAAACCTATTACAAGATTCATCTTTTCCTTTAGTTTCTGGACTGTTAACCTTACATCTTTTGGGAAGTGTATTCATATCTTTACAAAAAGTTTTAAATTCGGGAACAAATTGATTTTGAGAATAATTGACTATACTCGACATATTATCAGTAAGACATTCTTTAGGAACACCATTAATATAATTAAAAGTTTCTATAAGACATCTTTCTACTGATTCTAATGTCATAAATTTACTATAAACAAACACATGAAATCTAGATGCACTCAAGGTAGATGAAAAAACATAAAAGTTAAAAGTTTCATTGTTTCTAGACTTCATTTTAATAGGACCTTTCCAATCAAATTGTAATTGCTTTCCCATTTCAGTTTCAAACCGTAAATGAATTTGTGAGTCCTTTTCTAGAAAGTAATCTTGATGTTTTTGCGTGTATTTTCTAAAATTAGAATAAGAGCCTATATCATTATCTAAATTCATTTTTATATACATATAAACAGCTTTTTTATTACTTCCAGGTAAATTTAGTTTTTCTTTTATAATATCATTGTATTTTTCAAGTCTTGAAATTCTTTTTGATTTTGTCTTCTTATTTTGAATATTTAAATGATATTTTTTTACAGTTCTTCTATCCATACCATAGATTCTGCCTAATTGAGAATAATTAGGTTTTATGCCTTGCACGTTCAAACATAACAACTCTCCTTTCAAATTTTTCATTTGTCACCTCCAATCTATGATTAGAGTATAACAAAAGAATGTACTAAATGGGGTATTTTTTATGTACAATTTTGTACATTGTTATTTTCCCATTTTTGTACATTCTTATAGTATCATTAACAATATGATATTTCGGCTTGTTCTAGATGTTTTCCATCCTTTTCATGGCCATCTGCTTTTTCCCTCCGATGTCTTTTTAGTTCTTCGGCAACTTTAGTAGGCATATGAAGGAAAATTGTGAGATCTGGTTTTGGTAGTTCCATTAAATCAAATTCTAATTTATCTAGCCAATTGTACATATCTTTTCTCTCCTCTTGGTCGATAATCTTTCCACCTTGATGAGCCATATTGGAATAGATATATCTATCTAAAATAACATTATATCCTTGTTCTAATAAAAAATTTATTTTACCAATATTATATTTACGATCGGCAGCATAATATAAAGATGCAACTTTAGGATCAACTTTAGTAGCTCCTTCTTCAAAATAACATTTGTCAAAGCCTTCTTTACCTAGGTAAGGTCCACCTATGATTCTGCCGG
>CALVSY010000030.1 GCA_944359725.1 uncultured Bacilli bacterium
CTGAGAAGTAAGAATACTTAGTCTATGAAGCAGGAATGCTTGATCGGTGACGACCAATGCGCAAAATTTTTAATTTTACTTTTGTTCTGAAATTAAAAAATATCTGTAAAGTTAAAAACATATAATAATTAGTTTTAATTCTTAATACACCAGTTTTACATTATTATTCTTGTTTTTTTTGAAAAAAAAAGATATACTGAGTTATAATATAAATAAGAAAATACTAAAGGTGATGGTAAGTATGATTATATACATGGTAAGACATGGACAAACTGATTATAATAAAAAAAGAATAATGCAAGGAACAAGCAACATTCCGTTAAATGAAGAAGGAGTAAGGCAGGCTTTTGAGGCTAAGGAAAAACTAAAAGGTATTTATCTTGATATATGTATATCATCACCTTTAAAAAGGACTTTACAAACGGCTCAAATAATTACTGATAATAAATGTAAAATTATTCTTGATGATTTATTAATTGAAAGAAACATGGGTAATTTTGAAGGCAAGGCTTATCAATTATATCAAAAGTATGACTTTTGGAATTTAAAAACAAACTTAAACTATAATGGTGTTGAAACGGTAAGAGATATTTTTACAAGGACAAAGAAATTTTTGGATAAAATTAAAGATGAGTATAAAGATGAAACCATTTTAATAGTATCACATCATGCGGTATTAAGGGCATTACATTATAACATTGTAGGTTATAACGATGATACTAATTTGCTTGATTTTCATCCTTTAAATGGAAAAGTATATAAATATGAATTATAAAGGAGACAATTTTATGAAAAAAATAGAACATTTAACAGATGAAAATGAAATATTAGCTGAAATAATAGAAGAAAATAAACGTTTTGATTTAGAAGATTTCTTTGTAAATAACCGTGATGGTGGATTAATAATTATAACTTTAAATCAAACCGTAAGTCTTTATTCAATAGATTCGCCTTGCAATGTTTTGGAAAAAGCATATAAAGTAATGTATCCATCATTTAATGGATTTAATATTCCTAATCATATTTCTTCCAATGAAGATAGAATAACTTGGCATGAACAATCATGCCGTATGGGTAATGTTTTATTTCAACTAGCATCTAGAGTTTCTTCTTTTATATGGCTTCCGGATAAAATAAATCATTATCAGTTTAATCAAATAAAAACAATACATAATTTTATATATTATTTAAATCAAAAAAGAGTATTAGAAAATAAAAAGAATTTTGACATTAAATATATTTATAAAGGGAAATTTGTTGATGGTACTGATATAGGTGCTTTATTAAATTCTATAACAGATGATACGTTAATTTATGATACTGAGGAAAATATAATAAGTGAAATGGATTTAAACCTTGTAAGAAAATAATAAAGGAAGTGATGGTTATGATTAATATTTATACAACAGATGTAAATAAAAAGTTAAAAGAATTAAAAATATTGCAAAAAGAATGCTGGATAGATCTTATTAATCCTAGTATTGAAGAGATAAAAGAAATTTCTAGTAAAACTAATACTGACCTTGATTTATTAACTAAACTTTTGGATGATGAGGAATTACCTCGTATAGAATTTGGTGATAATGCAACTTTAATAGTAGTGGATACTCCGTATGTATCTGATACAAATTACAAACATAAATATAATACGGATCCTTTAGGTATAATAATAAATAACGATGGATATTTTATAACCATATCGCCTAAAGAGCAAATGTTATTTGATGATTTTAAAAATAACAAGGTAAGAGAATTTGATGTAAAGAAAAGAACCAAGTTTGTAATTCAAATACTTTTAAAAACCGCAAGCGCATATCAAAAAGAGTTAAAGGCTATTAATGAATACATAAATGAAAAAGAAAAAATGCTTCATAAATCAACTAACAGTAAAAAGTTAATTGAACTTTTAAATGTTGAGAAAACTCTTGTATATTTTTCTACGTCTTTAAAGGCTAATGATGTGGTGCTTGAAAAATTGGCTAAAGGAAACGTTTTAACAATGTATGAAGAAGATACTGATTTATTAGAAGACGCGATGATTGAAAATAAACAGGCAATAGAAATGGCTAATATTTATAGAGAAATATTAACTAGCATGACTGATACTTATGCAACTATTATCTCTAACAACTTAAATGTTATAATGAAGTTTTTAGCGGGTATAACAATCGTGTTTTCAATCCCAACTATGGTAGCATCATTTATAGGAATGAACGTACCACTAGGAGAGATTGGAACATCGCCTTTCAGTTTTATATTAATTATAGCTTTTTCATTTGTTTTATCAATTATTATTGCGATTATATTAAAAAAGAAAAATATGCTATAATATGATTAGAAAGAGGTAGATTATGACTAAAAAAACTAAAAGACAAATCATGGAAATAATTGTTTTTGCAGGAATAGTGTTATGGGTGGTGTTTAATTATAAGTTATTTATTGATTTTATAAATCTTGTAATTAAGCTTATAATGCCTTTAATCGTAGGTCTTGCAATAGCGTTTATAATAAACGTTCCGATGAAACAAATAGAAAGAAAGATTTTTAAAATAGAAAAGCGAAAGCATAAAAAACTAATTAGAATAATATCATTAATAATTTCATTAATATTAATATTTGGAATACTAGGACTTATTTTATTTTTGATAATACCAGAACTTGTTCAGGCCGTAGTAGCAATTAGTAATTCTATTCCGAAGGATTTTGATTGGGTAAATGATTTATTAGATAAGTTAAAAGGTTTATATCCAAGTTTAGCTGGTTATATAAAGGAAATAAACGTAGAAAACATAATAAATACTTCGGTATCTCAAGCAGGAAACATTGTATCGGTTGTAATCGGGTTTATAAGTGGTATGATATCCAGGGTTGTTATGTTCTTTATAGGTTTTATTTTATCAATTTATATATTACTTGATAAAGAAAATTTAGTAAGGCAGGTAAAAAAATTACTTCAAGCGTTTTTAAGTGATAAGGTAACTAAAAGCATAGTTAAAATAGTAAAATTAAGTAATACTACTTTTACTAATTTTATAACGGGACAGTGTTTAGATGCTTGTTTAATTGCAACACTTTTATTCATAGTAATGAGTATTTTAAAAATACCATATGCACTTATGATATCAGTTTTATTTGCGGTAACAGCTTTAATTCCTTATATAGGAGCTTTTATAGCGTTAGTAGTTGGTGTTTTATTAATTGCGGTAACAAATCCTATCATGTCACTTTGGTACGTAGTAATATTCTTTGTTTTACAGCAAATAGATGAAAACTTTACATATCCTAAAATCGTTGGTAAATCAGTTGGATTGCCAGCTCTTTGGGCACTAGTTGCAGCTTTAATCGGTGGTAGTATGTTTGGATTTATAGGAATTATAATAAGCGTTCCTATATCATCTGTGTTGTATTCACTTTTAAGAGAATACGTAAATTATAGAATAGAAAAAAAGAATAAATTGAGTTGACAATAAGTAAAATATTTATTATACTTAAATAGTAATCATTACTATTTAGGAGATAATATGAGATATTCAAAACAAAGACAAGAAGTTTTAAATGTTGTTATCGCATCAAATGATCATCCAACTGCCAAAAAGGTGTATGAAAGAGTAAAAAAAGTAATACCAAAAATAAGTTTAGGAACCGTTTATAGAAATTTAAATGATCTTGTAAGTTTAAATGAAATAAAAAGAATATCTATAAAAGATGGTAATGATAGATTTGATAAAACCATTTGTAATCATAATCATGTTTATTGTACTATATGTGGAAAAGTAATGGATATTAATTACACAATAGATGATAAAGATACTATGCAAATAGAAAAACAAACTGGTTTTAAAATTACGAATAGTAATTTTAATATAAAAGGAATATGTAATAATTGTAGAAAGGAAAGATAAGTATGGAATTAAAAGGATCAAAAACAGAACAAAACTTAATGACTGCATTCGCAGGAGAAAGCCAAGCAAGAAACAAATACACTTATTTTGCTAGCAAGGCTAAAAAAGAGGGATATGAGCAAATTGCAGCAATCTTTGAAGAGACTGCAAATAATGAAAAAGAACATGCTAAGATGTGGTTTAAACTACTTAACGGTGGTGATATTGGAACTACTTCTGAGAACTTAAAAGCAGCAGCTGAAGGCGAAAACTATGAATGGACTGACATGTATAAAGGTTTTGCTGAAACTGCAAAAGAAGAAGGCTTTGACAAAATAGCATATCTTTTTGAAGAAGTTGCTAAAATAGAAAAGAATCATGAAGAAAGATACATGACGTTACTAGGTAATGTAAATGATGATTTAGTATTTAAAAAGGGTGAAGAAACAGTTTGGATTTGTCGTAACTGTGGATATGTACACGTAGGAAAAGAAGCTCCAAAAGTATGCCCAGTATGTTCTCACCCACAAAGCTACTTTGAAAAAAGAGCACAAAACTATTAATTTAGATAATATGAAAGTGTTACAATAGTAACGCTTTTTTTTATTTTGCACAGCAAAAATTCGCGGGAGTTAAGTCAAGATATTAGACAAAGGAAGAAGGGGGATATTATTAAAATACTGGAATTCAAACTGAATAGGAGA